>CAIMOX010000001.1 GCA_903843225.1 uncultured Actinomycetes bacterium
ATGATCGCAATGATCGTCCAACGTCGCGTCCATCCACTCGTCCAACTTCACGATCTGAAGCACGCAATACGCGTGATGATCGTGCATCTCGTCCGGCTCGTGCCGAACGTCCTGACTTTGATCCGCGTGATCGCGCACCAAAGAAGAAGTGGACTCCGCAAGAAGTTCGTAACTCAGAGCGCCCATCGCGCGATGATCGTTCCGAGCGTCCTGCGAAGAAATCCGCTGCAGCGAAACCATTCCGATCAAATAAGTTTGATCCAATGGCAGAGAAGCCAACTGATGGATTCCGCGCAAAGTCAGCTGCTAAGAAGAGTGGCAAGAAGGCTGCGCCGAAGACATCAAAGCCTGGTCGCCCAGGTAAGCCTGCAGTAAAGAAGACAGCGGGTAAGAAGGCAGCTCCAAAGAAGAAGCCTAGAACTAAGTAATTCTCGACTACGAAAGATAGATATTTTCGTCGAAGTATTGTGCAATGTGACCGGTGTTATGGCTAATAACCATGATGCCGGTCTCTTTGCTTACTGAGGTAATGAGATCCAAGAGCTTCTGGGTATAGACGCTATCTTGCGCGCTAAATGGTTCATCAAATAAGTAGTAATCAGCGCTTTGAATCAATGCGAGACCAACACTTACTCGCTGTTGCTGACCGAGAGATAACTCAGTAATTTTTGATGAGAAGAGATCGTATAAGTCGAGCGCCTCGAAGATATCTCCGGCACGTGCGGTCCGCTGCTTTGGACGGATAATCGCAAAGATCTCTTCGACTGTAAATGCGAGCTCAAAGATACGTCGTTGTGGTGCGATTGAGCGAAGCTGAGCCTGCTCTTTGCTCTTAAGCGATGCAATATCGTGACCATTGATCACGATCGAACCAGAATCTGGCTTATGAACCCCACCGATTAGCTGCAGCAGGGTTGTCTTGCCTGAGCCATTGGGACCACCCAAGAGCGTCGCACAATTACTACCTATCACCGCAGAGAAGTCATTAAAGATCTGGTTCTTGCCGTGGGAGAAAGATAGGTTCTTGATCTCAATCATGTGCGACCCACTGACTCTTCTTTGCACGGAGCAAAATAATGAGTGCTGGCGCACCGATCAAACTTGTGATGAGACCAAGTGGAATCTCATGCGGTGCAAAGAGGGTCCGGGCTAAAAAGTCTGCCAACAAGAGAAGAGTGGCACCAATGAGTGCTGAGAAACTTAACATTTTGCGATGTGCTGGTCCGATTAATAGACGGACAATGTGTGGAACTAGTAGCCCCAAGAAGGCGATTGATCCGACAGCGCTTACTGATGCGCCGATGAGGAATGCCATAGAGGTGATCGCAAGCAGTCGGAGTCGCTTGGGACTGATACCAATGTAGTGGCTGCTGCTCTCACCTAATGTGTAGGCATCAAGGCGTCGCGATATGAAGAAGGCGAGAATGATTCCGACTTCGATAAAAGGAGCAATAATCTGGAGAGTTTGATTATTGAGAAGAGCCAGTGAGCCGAAGTTCCAGAATGAGAGGCTTTGGATTCCAGGCTTGGGTGAGATTGAAATTAATAAGCCAGCCATCGCAGTCAAGATTGCAGATATCGCGATACCGGTGAGGAGAAAGCCATATCCTTTATGCGGTGCAAGGAGCTGGACCAGTAGCGCTGCAATAAGTGCGAATAGGACGGCTGATTCTGCGTTGAGACGAGATCCGTATGCGGCAGCACCCGATGCAATGACGGCGATCGTGCCAAGGGTTGCACCACTGGATAGACCGATAAGAGTTGGCTCAGCGAGGGGATTACGGAAGATTCCTTGTGCAATAACACCTGCGACGCCTAGTCCAGCGCCAATGATGAGTGCGCCCATCGCGCGAGGGAATCTAATCTGCCAGACAGTGGTGCCATCGACGCCATTGTGATGGAAGAGCAGATGCCATAGTGATGTGTGGATCTGGACAATGCCAGTACGAAGTGAGAGCGCGAATATAACCAAGGCGAGGGTGCTCACAAAGATATAGAGCGCGATCTTCTTCACAGGGTAGATGCTCTCAGAATATCGGCCCGAAGCTTGGGAATCAGTGGAATCGTGCGTGGCCCAAAGGAGAGTAAGAGTGAATCATCGACAGTTACGACGCGCTTTCGCATCCCTGCCGTCGTTTGTCCGATACCAGGCAGTTGCGTGAGTCCAGAGAGCCCTCCGACAGATGTGAGCCCCTTTGTCATCAACAAGAGAACATCTGGATTAAGTTTGATGAGTTCTTCGGCGCTCATCGAGCTAAATGGTTGAGCAAGGTTTGCAGCACCAACATCAGTGAAGCCCATTGCTTGAATCAACGAATCAGCGCCGCTGCCTTTGCCGCCGATGAGATAGATACTAGAAGTACCACGGAGATATAAGAATATAACTTTAATTGGCTTCACTGGATTGTTAATGCTTGCGATCTGCTGCACCAATAAACCCCCAGCATGCGGTGCACCGATCGCATTAGCGATCGCCAATTCCTTTTGGCCGATCGTCTTGAGCGAGAAGGTAGAAGGAATCGTGACGATCTTGATGCCCGATCTCTTCAAGAGATCAAGTGATGATGTGGGTGAAGTATTTGCATCGATCAAAATCAGATCTGGCTTCTGAGCGAGCACAGTTTCGGTCGAGACGTTATGGCCGGGGTTATCAATCGGAATAGATGCGAGTGCTGGCATAGTGGATGCGACATCTCGACCAACCAGAATTGATGTGTAACCAAGGGATGCGACGATCTCAGCAGAGCCATTTGCGAGTGCTACGACTCGCTTTACCGATGAAATTTCACCTGAATGAACAATCGGCAGTGTGATATCGGCGGCAGATATATCAGACACCACTGGAGCTGGTGTCGCACAACCAGTTAAAAGGAGGGCGCTACACACTAAAAGCGCACTCAACTTTTTCATGGCGTGATTCTCTCAGAGGTTATCCCGACGAGGGCGCGAAAAGTGTCGGTCCACCAGCGCCGCGATGGTTCTACATTATGGCCATGCGCACGAAAGTACTCTCTGGTCTCGCTCTCATAGCGATTGCCACAGCACTGCAGGTCACTCCCTCTCTTGCAGTTTTAGGCGCACATGGTGAGAGCCTTAAGGTTTCAAAGACAACTAGCGTTAAAAACGGTGATCTACTTGTGATCTCTGGACAGCACTACGACGAAACAATCGGTATCTACGTTGCTTTCTGCAAGGTAGTTCCGAATGGGAAACTGCCAACCCCTTGCGGTGGTGGCGCTGATAAGTCAGGTATTACTGGTGCATCTGAGTGGATTAGCTCGAACCCACCAAGCTATGGGGTCGGGTTAGCAAAGCCTTATCTACCCGGTGGTCGATTTACCGTAAAGCTCAAAGTTTCACCGATCATTGCAGTACCGAATGGTAAGGCGATTGATTGCCGCAAGACGGCGTGTGCCATCTATACCCGAGCCGATCACACACGTGGTGATGATCGCTCATACGATTTAGCAGTACCACTTATCTTTAAAAAATAAACTAACTCCAGAAAGCAGGATCAGTGAAGCGTCTTATCTCAGCAGCTGTAGCAGTAGCACTCGGTGTTGTGCTTGCACCACAAGCACTCGCAACAACATCAGTCCAGGGCGGTCCCCTTACCGGTCTCCCTTTTGATGCACCGACAAAGATTCATCTTGCCTTTGCAAACTATCCAATGGCTCATGGACTATACGTCCTAGAAGCAGTTAAGCCAGCCACTGGTGCTCGTCCAACGATGACGAACGCTGCGACTCAACTCTGGTTATCTGCTGATACATCAGGTGGAGCGACATCAATCAAGGGCGATGTTGTCCTTACAGTTGATAACGGTCACTCATGGGGTGCAGATTGTGCTCACCAAGAGTGCGGAATCTTTATTCGTCTTGACCACACCGCAACGATGGATACCTCGGAAGATCAGTTCATCCCGCTTACTTTTGCGGCATCGACAGCCGCGGCAACAGGTGCAGCACCGAGTGCTACTCCAACAACGGCCGCTTTACCTGCAGATACCTTGGCGGTAACGATCAATGGTGTCGCTGCAGTAGCGAATGTACCTGGCGCGATCCAGTACCGAACACCTGTGACCTTTGCAGTGACTACCGGCTCAGGCGTAGCGGCAACACTAAAGTCATATACCCCAGATCTCTGTCCGGTAACTGGCTTCACAGTAGATGCGCTCAAAGGCAGCGGTCAGTGCGATATTGCAGTGATAGCCCTGGGCGATGCAATGCATGCTGCACAGACTTCACACTTCCCATTTATCGTTGGTCTTGGAGCACAGAACGTTACAGAGCGAGTTACAAAGATCAGCCTCAAATTCCCGATGAATATGGCCCAAGCAACAAACTTTGGTGAGGCAGTGAGCTACAAGAGCTCAACACCAAAGATCTGTTCAGTCAAAGGAGCGACCGTCAAAGGTCTAAAAGTTGGATCTTGTAACCTCATTGCAACAGCAATGGGAGCCAACGGAGATTACACGGCGCTTAATCAAAAGGTTGTTGTAACTATTACTAAGTAGGAAGTAACGAGCAGTAAAAGTTAAACTAGGGCTCGGAGTCCAGCCAGCGCAAATGTCGTTGCGTTCTGGATTTCGAGCTCTGCGTCGTTTCCGGCATCGATACGAACAGATGCCGCATCGGTTACGCCTTGCAAGAATGCAGCACCAGATTGCTGATCTTTAATTCCACTTTCAGCAAGAGCTTTACGAAGTGGTGCCAACAATTTACGGTGACCGACTGAGATCTCTTCCTTGCGATATTCAGGAGTAGAAATGGTGTTGAGCGATTTCACGAGCATATGGCGACCATCTGCGACATAACGCAGACCTTCAGCGATCCACTCTGCGATCTGCTCAAAGGGATCAGTAATATCTTTGATAGCAACCGCCAAACGTGTGGTGTAGTAGTCCAGCTCTTCGATAACTAGGTCAGCGACGAGATCAGCTGAACTTTCAAAGTATTCATAGACTGATGAGCGAGCGAGCCCTGCCTTGGCAGCTACGGCAGCAACCGTAATCGCCGAGGGTCCTTCATGGAGAGCCAATTCGATCGCAGCGCTCATGAGTTGCTGACGGCGAAGTTCGCGGTGGGCAATCAGAGTCGGGGCTTGAATCTTTGGCACAGGCCAATTATCCCTTGCGCTTCTCGAAATAGCGACCTAAAAGAATTGACCCAAGGGTCATGACTACCCCAGTGATGAGGAAGCTGTTAACCGAGGTATG
>CAIMOX010000002.1 GCA_903843225.1 uncultured Actinomycetes bacterium
GCAACCGGCGATGTACAGGTCAGCGATGAGTTTGATCTCCCACCAAGTAGTCCTGACTCCGAGACAGAAGAGGCATAAATGTCTAAAGAAGAAGTTAAGAGAGCGATCGAAGCAATCCTCATGGTCGTTGATGAACCCCTCTCAGAACTTGTCCTTGCCCAGATCATTGAGGTTCCGACCGAGGAGATCTCGAGCCACCTCGTGGAACTCGCTCAGGCCTACGAGAGTGAATCCCGTGGCTTCCAGCTTCGAGCTGTCGCTGGGGGATGGCGCTTCTACAGTCACCCAGATCTTGCTCCATTGGTCGAGAAGTTCGTCCTAGATGGGCAGCAGAGCCGGCTCACTCAAGCGGCCCTTGAGACCCTTGCCGTCATTGCCTACCGTCAGCCCATCTCGCGCGCACGAGTTTCAGCTATCCGAGGCGTAAATGTTGAGGCGGTCATGAAGACCCTGGTCACACGCGGCTTGGTAGAGGAGTCCGGAACCGAGCATGAGACGGGCGCAACCCTCTATCGAACAACCTCGTATTTCCTCGAAAAGTTAGGGCTCAACTCACCAGCCGACCTCCCAGAGCTAGCACCGTTCTTGCCTGATATTGATGCGCTCGATGAGGTCCTCGCAACTCTCACTGATTAGTCGAGACTCTCTGGGGGAGGTAGGATAAGCCCCAGATGCTTGAGCGCAGCAAAGCGCCGAGCCATACCCATGAATCGTAGAGATTCCGGAGCCAACCACGATGCCACTCATTCGTTTACATAAAGTCCTCGCCGATGCAGGCGTAGCGAGCCGTAGAGCTTCTGAAGAGATGATCCTCGATGGACGTATAAGCGTCGATGGCATACAAATCCTCGAGCTTGGCCACAAGATTGACCCGGAAATATCTCAAGTTGAGGTTGATGGTGAAGCAATAACTATTAGTAAGTCTAAATCTTATTTGGCTTTTTATAAGCCGGCGGGAATTTTGTCAACGATGTCAGACCCTGAAGGACGTCCAAACTTGGGCGATTTCTTTACCGGCAGAAATGATCGCCTCTTTCACGTGGGTCGACTCGATAAGGAGTCTGAAGGTCTCATCTTGCTCACCAACGATGGCGATGTGACGCATCGCGCCACGCACCCTTCTTATGGGTTAGTTAAGCGATATTTGGTAGAGATTGAGGGTGTGCTCGCTAAGGGTGATATCGATCAATTGATGAAAGGTGTCGAATTAGAGGATGGCCTGGCTAGAGCGCTTGATGTGAAGACAGTCCGTCAAATTACCCAGAAACATTCGTGGGCGGAGATCTCGATCCATGAGGGTCGCTACCATATTGTCCGTCGAATGTTCATGGCCCTAGATCTCCCGGTTATTCGTCTGATCCGTACCGACTTCGGCCCGATCTCAATCGGGGAGCTGAAAGAGGGGCGTTGGCGAAATCTCAATGAGGGAGAACTTACAAAACTCTTTAGCGATCTCAAGTTAAAGCGATAAATCGAAAGCAGTAATAACTATATATCTATAAAAATATATTAGCTTGGCATATTTAGGCTATTTATCGATAATAACGTGAATAAAAATGCATCGAGAAAACTCTTTATCGACATTATGGTAGTTGATATTTTGGGATCTATGAATGTCGATATTCGGCACAACATAAAAATAGATAAATAAATAAAAAGCATTATCGATTGAAAGATGATCACTCATTGTCCGAAAGGGTAGAATAGGTAGATGAAGGTACGAGCATTTCGAGGGGCGACCCAACTTGCCGCTGATACAGCGCAGGAGATGGAGAGCGCTGTCTGCGAACTCCTCCTTGAAATCTTTAGGGCAAATAGCATCGAGCGTGCGGATCTGATCTCAATCCTCTTTACCGCGACCCCTGACCTCACCTGCGAATTCCCTGCCAAGACCGCCAGAGCCCTTGATTTAGGAGCGGTTCCGTTGATGTGCGCTGTCGAAATCGATGTCCACGGTGCACTTTCCCGAGTGATTCGCGTGATGGTGCATGCGCATTCAGATCTCTCGTTAGAGGCGGTAAGCCATATCTACCTCAGGGGCGCCCAAAGTTTACGGCGCGACTTAGCACAATGATGGAGATCAAGATTGTTGGTTCTGGACTTATTGGGACCTCACTGGCTCTAGCGCTCGCAGAGAAGGGTCACCGAATCTCAGTCCAGGATACAAATCCGAGCCGCGAAAAAATGGCGAACGACCTTCTCGGCTCACGCTCAGGGGAAGGGGAGAGCGGTCAGCCTGATCTGATCATCATCGCAACCCCTGTCGAGAGCGTTCTGGAACTCCTTCGTGAGCAATATGCCCAGTACCCTGAAGCTAGGTTTATAGATATTTCTGGTTTAAAGTCCAACCTTTTACTAGAGGTAGCGAGAATTCCTGGCCTTAATGCTCGATTTCTGGGAACTCATCCGATGGCTGGCCGAGAGCTTTCTGGGCCAGAGTCGGCACGAGCAGATCTCTTTGAGGGCAGAGCGTGGATTATCACGCCCAGCTTGCAAACTTCGCCTGAATTCCTCCAGTTTGTCCATGCTCTTTTGGAAGGTACTGGAGCTTCTATCTTCGAACTGGATCCTGGGCTACATGATGAGCAGATTGCACTCGTCTCTCATCTGCCACAAGTGATCTCTACGCTTTTGGGGGTAGAGCTATCTCACGTGGAACCTGAGGAGTTGACCCTCGCGGGTGGTGGGCTCCGCGATATCTCGCGTCTTGCGGCGAGTGACCCAGATCTTTGGGCGACTCTTTTAACCATGAACTCACGTGAGCTCTTACCACTCCTCGAATCTTTAAAACGATCTGTCGATAAATTGGTAGATCGATTGGAGGCCGGCGATCGAGAGGGTGTCAGAGAGATCATGGCCCTTGGCAACCTTGGCCGCGCGAAGATTCCAGGAAAGCATGGTGGGAGGGTCCGGGAATACCATCTCTTACCGATCGTCATTGAGGATAAGCCAGGACAGCTGGCGAAAATTTTCCGAGAGTGCGAAGCAATAGATGTGAATGTCGAAGACCTCACAATCGAACATAGTCCTGGTCAAGAGACAGGTCTAGTGACGCTAGCACTCTCACAGAGCGACGCCGTCAAGCTTCACGAACATCTCAATGCCCAAGGATGGTTGGCTCACTCGCCGCGATCCGTGTAGTTTTTATTAACAGTAAGGTTCTCCTATGTCGACTACCGTGATCGCAATAGATGGTCCGAGTGGTTCCGGAAAATCATCTACAGCAAAGGCCATCGCTCTTCGTGCAAATTGGGACTATTTAGATACCGGGGCGCTCTATCGAGCAGTTACCTGGATCGCCCTCAACCAGAATATTGATAACCCACGCGAGTTAGTTCGAGCGTGCGAGGAGATCGGAATTACCTTCGTTGGTGATCCCGAAAATCCTCGCATCTTCGCGGGTGAGAGCGATATTTCGGAAGTGATTAGATCACTACGCATCACTGATCAGGTAAGTATTTATGCGCAGATGAGTGAAGTCCGCGAGTACTTGCTTCACATGCAGCGGGAGATGATCCATTTAGCTCCACACGGGATTGTTGTTGAAGGTCGCGATATCGGAACAGTTGTAGCTCCCGAGGCTCACCTTAAAGTATTCCTCTATGCAGATCTTGATCAGCGGACTCAGCGCCGTGAACGCGAGATCGCCGAACTCGAATCTGTTGCAGATTCTCAAGTTATTGAAGATTCCCTCACAAGCCGCGATGAGATGGATACCAAACGCAAGCTCTCGCCATTGCGTATGGCTGAAGATGCGCTAGAGATCGACTCAACAAACCTTGATCTTGATGAGGTCGTTGATGTGGTCTGGAGTTGGTTGAAGGAGCGAAACCTTCTAGGTCTTCCAAAAGTAGCGGTTATCGGGCGTCCCAACGTTGGAAAATCAACTCTGGTTAATCGCATCATCGGTCGTCGTGAGGCGATTGTTGAAGATACACCCGGAGTTACTCGTGACCGTGTGAAGTACGAAGCGGAATGGAATGGTCGTCGTTTTCTTCTTATCGATACTGGGGGATGGGAAGTAAAACCTGAGGGTATCTCTGAAAAGATCACCGCTGGCTCAGAGATTGCGATCGCTGAATCAGATGTCATTCTCTTCGTAGTCGATGCACAGGTTGGCGCTCTCGATGAAGATGAAGCGCTGCTTCAACTCCTCCGTCGATCTGGAAAGAGCGTTATCTTGGTTGCGAATAAGGTTGATGGAAATGCAGAGGAGACTCTTGCTCACGGTTTATGGAATCTGGGATTAGGGGAGCCACACTTTGTGTCTGCGCTTCACGGTCGTGGCGCTGGCGATCTGATGGATCTGCTGATCAAGACTCTGCCAGAAGTCGGAAGCGAGCCGATGGATGATGGTTTCCGTCGCATTGCTCTAGTAGGACGTCCGAATGTTGGTAAGTCGAGCCTCTTAAATGCACTTGCGGGCGAGGATCGAGTACTCGTTGATGACGTCGCCGGAACAACGCGCGATCCAGTAGACGAGCTCATTAATTTCGGTGGATCAACGTGGCGCTTCATTGATACTGCTGGAATTCGACGGAGAAGTCATCAAGATTCAGGAACGGATTACTACGCATCACTTCGTACCGCGACGGCACTTGCCCGTGCTGAAGTTGCGGTGATCGTCTTTGATGCATCCGAGCCACTCACAGAACAAGATATTCGTATCGTGACAATGGCAGAGGAAGCTGGTCGCGCACTCGTTCTTGTGATGAACAAATGGGATATGGTCGATGAGGATCGCCAACAGCAATTGGCGAAGGAGATGGACCGCCAACTCGAGCGCTATCCATGGGCGCAACGGGTGAACCTTTCAGCGAAGACCGGTTGGCACCGAGATCGCTTAGCGCCAGCCTTACGGACATCAATCGCGAGCTGGGAGAAGCGAGTTCCGACATCAAAACTCAACGCCTTCTTGGGAGCCCTCATCTCTGCCACGCCGCCGCCAGTCCGCGGCGGCAAACAGCCAAAGATTCGATTCGCGACCCAGGCGGCGATTATGCCTCCGAAATTTGTGATCTTTGCAAGTGATTGGGTTGAAGCTTCCTATCGTCGATTTATCGAACGCCGCTTACGTGAAGAGTTTGGCTTTGAAGGAAGTCCCGTTGAAGTTGCACTCAAGATCAAAGAGCGCGACAAGGACTAGTTCGCGATGGTTGCTCATGAGTAAGCGCGCAGAAGTTCTCACGATCCCCAACGGGATTACCCTTCTTCGAGCCCTCGGAATTCCGCTCTTTCTCTGGATTTTTCTCCATAGCCACAACGCTTCACTGAGTTTCATCGTGTTAGCGCTTGGTGCCGTAAGTGATTACCTGGATGGAAAGATCGCACGGCTCTTGCATCAGGAATCAGCTCTTGGCGCTGCGATGGATCCGACTATCGATCGTGCTTATATTGCCGCGACGGTGATCGCACTGGCAATCCGAGACTTCATCCCTTGGTGGGTAGTGCTACTCCTTGTGGCTCGAGATATCTGGATGGCCCTTGCGCTGATCGTTAAGAGAAAGCGCTCGGGAGAGATCTTTGAGGTGACTTTCCTCGGGAAGGCCGCGACCTTCAACTTACTCTACGCATTTCCCTTCATCCTTCTGCAGGGAGAGAACGGCCTGGGCAGATTCGCTCATAACATTGGATGGAGTTTTGCCATCTGGGGGATAGGGTTATACATCTTCACAGCGATCGATTACACCCGAGACGCTTTCACCTCCTCGAAAGGACAAACCACCTAATGTCGAACGCTCCTCTGAATCTGAAGTACACCAAAGAGCATGAGTGGGTGGAGGAACTTCCTACCGGAAATATTCGGATGGGTATTACCGACTTCGCTCAAGGAGCTCTTGGAGATATTGTCTACGTACAACTTCCAAAGGTCGGTGATCAGCTCACCGCCGGGTCAGTCTGTGGAGAAGTTGAATCGACAAAGTCAGTGAGCGAGATTTATGCGCCAGTCACAGGCAAGGTAGTTGCGGTCAATTCAACCCTCGATAGTGCACCAGAAGCCATGAACTCAGATCCATATGGAGCCGGCTGGATCGCAGAGGTCGAACTCTCCTCTACTCCAACCGATCTTCTGGACGCAAGTGGCTACCAAGCCCTCACCGCTTGACCTCACCTTACGACCCGAATAGTGTCAGCCTCCAGTTGACCTCAAACGTTCTTCTCACTTGCGAAAGCGCGGCGGGAGTAAGTGTTTGCTACATGATCTCTGTTACGAGCAGGGGAGGGGAGTAGGCCATGAATTCAGCGCATAGACCCGAAAACCCTGATAAGAATGGACAGAGCCTCCCATCGAGTGATCTCACGTCAACGATCCATCTCTCAGCGTTGCGATCGGTCCGTAATCAACGCAATATCGAAGAGATCTTCGCGAGCCTCTCACAGCAAGAGCGGGAAGTGCTCTCGCAACTTCCGCGCAATAGTGCGATGTTGGTTGTAGTAGCGGGTGCAAGTAAAGGCTCTAGATTCCTTATCAATGGCGATCTCACCTCGATTGGACGCGACCCTTCTTCTGAGATCTTTCTAGACGATGTGACGGTTTCGCGAAAGCACGCTCAGATCGTCCGCATACCCGAAGGTTTCAAAGTTGTTGATTGTGGAAGTCTCAATGGAAGTTATCTCAATTCTGTTGCAATCTCGGATGAGAAGCTGACAGTGGGAGATGAGATCCATATTGGTAAGTATCGATTAACGTATTTCTCTGGAAAGGGTAATTCATGAGCGTTCCTGCACGCGCCTACCTCAGCATCGGCGAAGTTCTCGGAAGATTACGTGGCGATTTCCCTGACGTCACGATCTCAAAGATTCGTTTCCTCGAAGCCGAAGGTTTGATTGACCCGCAGCGAACACCTTCTGGATACCGTAAATTTACAAGCGTTGATCTCGATCGGCTTCGTTATGTTCTCGCTGCACAGCGCGATCAGTACCTTCCGCTTCGAGTGATTAAAGAGAATCTTGACGCCTTAGATCGCGGACTTACACCTTCAGCAACACCAGGAAGCTCTCCGACACCTCGATTGGCGACTGTTGATGGTGAATTCACAGCTGAGCATTTCGCGGCAGAGAGCGAACTGAGATTATCAAGGAGCGAACTCCTCGAGAGTGCCAACCTCGATGAGGAGCAGTTGGTTGAGCTTGAGTCATATGGTCTTATTGAAATCAAGGGCCGCTTCTACGATGCCGATGCGCTAGCTGTCGGTAGGGCCGTTGCAGAGATTGCTGTCTTCGGTATTGAAGCCCGCCATCTGCGAGCATTTAAAAGTGCCGCAGATCGGGAGGTCGGTTTAGTAGAACAGATCACCGCACCATTGCTCAAACAAAAAGGTTCGGATTCGAAAGCACGAGCTGAAGAGGTACAGAAGGAATTGGCTTCCATATCAGTACGTCTTCATGCCGCTTTGGTGCGCGCCGGCCTATATCGATCCAAGTAAGGATCACACATAATGGACGATCTAGTCCCTGTCGAAGTCGTAGGTGTTCGCGTTGAGATGCCATCCAATCAGCCGATTGTGCTACTGAGAGAGATTGGCGGAATCCGGTACCTACCAATCTGGGTGGGAGCGGTTGAAGCGAGCGCTATTGCTTTCGCGCAACAAGGCGTCCTGCCAGCCCGACCTCTAACCCATGATCTTATGAAGACCCTCATTGAAGAGATAGGTGTGCCCCTCCTCAGTGTCCATCTCACAGAAGTGCGCGATGGGATCTTCTACGCCAACCTCAACTTCCAAGAGGGTAGATCGATATCTGCCCGCCCAAGTGATGCGATCGCCCTCGCTATGCGAATCGATTCCCCTATCCTTGCCACTCGCGCTCTGATCGAGTCAGTGGGCATTGAGATCCCTGATGCGGCCGAGGATGAGGTCGAGAAATTTAGAGAGTTTCTCGATCAGATCAATCCTGATGATTTCCTAGGATAGTTCTGCGGGTTAGTTGGGGCTCAACCCCACGTTGAGAGTTCTGGGTGTGTCGGTCATTGCAATATCAAAACCCTCAACCTATCCTTTAGGTATTCCCCATAGAATTGAGCTCTCATGAATCACGAGGTTTCTACGCCAGAAGTTGGTTATCGCGGTGCTACCGCATGCGTAGCTGCTGGAATCACCTATCGACAGCTCGATTATTGGGCACGCACTGGTCTGGTGGAGCCGGGTATCAAAGGAGCGACTGGTTCTGGTTCACAACGACTCTATGGATTCCGCGATATTTTAGTTCTGAAGATCGTTAAACGCTTATTGGATACTGGCGTGTCGCTTCAAAATATTCGTACCGCTGTTGAGCACCTACGAGGTCGAGGAGTTTCAGACCTCGAGAGCATGACACTCATGAGTGATGGCGTCTCAATCTATGAGTGTGAAAGCGCTGATCAGATCGTTGACCTTCTCGCTGGCGGACAAGGTGTTTTCGGTATTGCAATCTCACGTGTCTGGACAGAGGTAGAGGGTTCATTAGCCGTCCTCCAGGCCGAGGCAAGTGATGATGGACTCACCTCCGGACACGATGAGTTATCTGAGCGTAGAAAGAGAAAAGGCGCCTAACCCTTTACTCTTCCCCAATGGGTATTCGGGGAACGTTTGAAGATCGACATATTGGACCAGATCAAGAGCAGGTAGCTGCAATGCTTGCTTCCTTGGGGGAGAGCAGTCTTCAAGATTTCGTTAAGCGCGTAGTCCCAGCGAATATCGCGATGGGTAATCTCCTTGCAGAGATTCTTCCTGCTGGGATCTCTGAAGAAGCGGCGATTCGAGAGCTCCGAACAATCTCTCAGAAGAATGAGATCACAAAGAGTTTTATCGGAACTGGATACTACGGCACAATTATTCCACCAGTAGTTTTGCGAAATGTTTTAGAGAATCCCGCTTTCTACACTGCATACACCCCATACCAACCAGAGATTAGCCAGGGAAGACTCGAGGCGATCTTCGCCTTCCAAACCGCAGTTTCGGATCTCACGGGACTCTCCATTTCGAATGCATCCATGCTTGATGAAGCAACGTCTGCGGCCGAGGCAATGACGCTCGCTCGTAGGTTATGGAAAGGTAATGACGCTGCAGGGTTCTTCGTCGACACAAATCTTCATCCTCATGTGAAGGCCGTTATCTACACTCGCGCAAAGCCTCTCAAATTAAAGATTGTTGAGAGCGCCATCGATAGCTCGACACTTGCTGCTGTGAATGAAACGCTCTTCGGCGGAATCATCGCGCAATTTTCAACGTATGGCGAGGCACAAGATCTCGCTCCAGCCATTTCGCTGCTTAAGAGGCATGAGGCCATCACGATTATTGATGTTGATCTACTAGCAGCAACGTTGTACAAATCTGCAGGGGAGTGGGGCGCGGATGTCGCAGTTGGTTCAGCTCAACGATTTGGTGTACCAGTCGGATTTGGTGGACCACATGCAGGCTTCATGGCAGTCAGAGATGGATTAGAGCGCTCACTTCCAGGGCGCCTAGTGGGTCAAAGTATTGATAGCCACAAGAACCCGGCATTTCGCCTAGCTCTGCAGACGCGCGAGCAACATATCCGTCGTGACAAAGCGACCTCGAATATTTGTACTGCTCAGGTGCTGCTTGCAGTCATCTCTGCCTTCTACGCCATGTGGCATGGTCCAGCAGGGTTGAAGGCAATTGCGGAGAGAGTACGTAATTACACACTGGTACTTCGAGCAGCGATTGAAGCGGCGGGTTTCGTTGTCACACCTGGCGATGTTTTCGATACGTTCACGGTTACAGGCGCAAAGGTAAAAGATGTACTCGCGCGCGCTGCGCAAGCTGGAATAAACCTCCGTTTGATTTCTGAAGATTGCGTCGGTATTTCATTAGATGAAACGGTTACCGATCAAGATTTGAATACTCTTGCATCAATCTTTGCTGCGACAGTTGAAAAGAAGGGGAGTGGGGCTCTCGCCTTTGCTAGAAGAACTGATTTCCTCAAACATTCGCTCTTCTCGACATATGGATCTGAAACTTCGATGCTGCGCTACCTGCGTACGCTTGCCGACCGCGATTTAGCTCTTGATCGAACCATGATTCCATTGGGGTCATGCACCATGAAGCTCAATGCAACATCCGAGATGATTCCGGTAACTTGGCCTGAGTTCTCATCAATCCATCCATTTTCACCAACCTCTCAAAGCACTGGGTATCGCGAGATGATTGCTCAGCTCTCGGATTGGCTTGTAAAGATCACTGGTTACGATGCAGTTTCACTGCAGCCAAATGCGGGATCGCAAGGAGAATTCGCTGGGCTCTTAGCGATCCGTGGCTATCTCGATGCACGCGGTGAGACACATCGTGATATTTGTTTAATCCCATCGAGTGCTCATGGGACAAATGCGGCAAGCGCCGTTATGGCTGGCATGCGAGTAGTTGTGGTCGCGTGTGATGATGAAGGCAATGTGAGCGTTGATGATATTAGAGCGAAGATTGCTGAATATAAGGATGTTCTCGCTGCTTTGATGGTGACCTACCCATCTACACACGGCGTATTTGAATCTGCGATCTCAGAGATCTGCGAATTGATTCATAATGCTGGGGGACAGGTCTACGTCGACGGGGCAAATCTCAACGCTCTAGTCGGAACTGCCCAGCCCGGGAAATTCGGAGCAGATGTTTCGCACCTCAATCTCCATAAAACATTCTGTATTCCACATGGTGGCGGGGGACCAGGCGTTGGACCAGTTATTGCGCGAGCTCACTTAGCTCCTCATCTACCCAACCACTCCATGGATATCACCGCCGGACCTGCAACAGGTCCAGGTGCAGTAAGTAGCGCACCATTTGGTTCGGCTAGCATCTTGCCAATCTCGTGGATGTATATCCGTATGATGGGCGGGGAAGGCCTTATTCACGCAACTCAGGTTGCGATACTTTCTGCGAACTACATTGCAAAGAGACTCGATGAGCATTTCCCGGTCCTGTACAAGGGTCAGAATGGTTACATCGCGCATGAGTGCATTATTGATCTTCGTGAGATCACAAAGCTCACCGGCGTCACAGTTGACGATGTAGCGAAGCGGTTAATGGATCACGGATTCCACGCACCGACTGTCAGCTTCCCGGTCGCCGGAACAATGATGATCGAGCCGACCGAATCTGAAGACCTGCGCGAAATTGATCGCTTTATTGATGCGATGATTGCGATTCGTCGTGAGATTGCCGAGATTGATAAGGGCGCCTTGGTGATTGAAGAGTCGCCGTTGCGTTTTGCACCTCACACTGCAAAGGACCTTTTGTCGACAGAGTGGGATCGTAAATATCCTCGTGAGAGTGGAGCCTTCCCAGAAGGCGCAGCCCATAATGCCCATGGAATCGGTGCAAAGGGTAAGTACTGGCCAACCGTTGGTCGTATCGATGGTGTTTTTGGTGATCGCAATCTGGTCTGTAGTTGTTCACCGATTGAGGATCTCGCGATCAATTGAGCCTAGGAGGGGTCTCTTCTGGAGATTCTTTCTTAGTTAACATAATGTAGATTATCGGCGATATAGCCTACGTGAGATAGCCCATCTTGTAGTCTTCTGGAGCGCTTCAAAGACGATCGCTTTACTCATCTTCGACCGACCCTTGGTTCGCTCAATAAAGGTGATCGGAACTTCGGTTATTCGTAGGCCAGCATTATGGGCTCTCATTACGATCTCGATCTGGAATCCATAGCCAATTGATTCAATTGAGTCGTAATCGATCTTCTGGAGCAGATCTCGGGTCAGCACTCGGAAACCGCCGGTGAGGTCTTTGTAGGGCAATTTAAGGCCCCATTCTGCATACCAGGTGCCAATCCTTGAGATCGCCTTTCGGTAGGCAGGCCAATTCTCTACCGCTCCGCCAGGCATCCACCGTGTGCCTAGGACCAAATCGGCGCTGTGAGCTGCCTGGATAAGTCGAGAAAGCTCTTCTGGTTGATGGGAACCATCCGCATCCATTTCGATGAGGAAATCGAAGTCACGGGCCAACCCCCAAGCAAATCCCGCCTTGTACGCCGGTCCTAGACCCTCTTTGCGGCTCCTGCGAAGAATCGATATTTGATTGCTATGTCCTTCAACTAGATCCGCAGTTCCATCAGGTGAGCCATCATCAATCACAAGGATGGATAGATTGGGGATCGCTTGAGCTCCCAATCGAACCAGAAGGTCAAGAATATTCTCCGATTCGTTATAGGTCGGAATGCAGAGTAGATAGGTTGACATAATGGTTACCAGCCGAGAGCAGCGATCAGTCGATCGACGCTAGCGCCAAGTCCGTACTCTTCTTTCATTGCGTAAATCTCACTGAGATCAGCGGGCGACGTTGGAACCTTAATCTCCATCTGTGGCAGAGGCACATCCAAAGCGCAATGGACCAACTTCGGAGCGATCGCGATGTACTCACTCCCCTCGATTAATCGCTTACGCAACAACGGTGTCAATCGATCATCATCCGCCTTCGCAGCAGAGAGCGCTTCTTCAATCGTAGTAAAGGTGTTCGCGATTACTGCGGCCCCCTTTTCCCCGATTCCACGAACACCAGGCAGCCCATCCGATGCATCACCGCGAATCATCGCAAAGAGCGCATAACGTTCGCCTGGGATGCCGTATTTATTTTCAATCCATTTTAGATCAACGATCTCTTGTTGAGAAAAACCCTTGGCGAGATAGATGACTCGAACCTTACGTTTATCGTCAACAAGTTGAAAGAGATCTCTATCCCCTGTGACGACATGAATCGGACCTTTCTCATTCTTGGAGAAGGTTGCGATTAAATCATCAGCCTCATAGTCATCAACACCAACCATCGGGATACCGAAGAAATCAAGGAGATCTAGGAGCACGGGGATTTGTGGTCCGAGGGTATCTGGCTCTTCTTCTTCGCCACTCTCATCAACGCGGTTCGCCTTGTATCCTGGAAATAGATCTGTGCGCCACGTAGGACGCCAATCCCCTTCTAGGCAGGCAACAATTCGATCCGGGTTGTACGTTGAAACTAATCGTGCAGTCATATCAAGAAAACCGCGGATCGCATTTACGGGTGTCCCATCGGGTGCAACCATGGTGTCCGGCATCCCGTAATAGGCCCGATACCAGAGTGATGCGCTATCTATAAGCAAGAGACTCATGCGACAGCTCCGGCATAACTGATAATGCCTCGATCTACCCGATCCAAAGCATCGCGAGCGACAGTCTCAAGGTGTGGAGAGGCATTCGCTATCTGCCTGAGTAGATCAATAATCTGCTTCATGGACCTTACGAAATCTCCCACTGTTAACTCAGTTCCCTTGAGAATTGCTGAAAGCGAGTGGCCACTTGCCCATCGGTAGGAAGCCATACAGAAACCGAAATCTGGTTCTCGCATCGCTTCGAGTCCAATATCTTCTTCATCTTCATGAATAACCTTCCAGCGAGCAATCAGTTCAGCGAGCGAGTTTTGGACAGCTCCATGTGGAATCTTCGGCGACTCATCGCGACGGGCTTCATAGACGAGAGCCGAAAGCACGCTGACGATTTCGGAGGCGGACAACTCATCAAAAGCTCCCAACCGGATCATCTCGGCTATTAAGAGATCGGTCTCGCCATAAATCTTTGCCAGGATGAGCCCCCATTTTGTAATCACACCTTGATCGAGATATCCATATTTCTCAAGCATGATCTGCACTCGATCAAAACGTTTTGCGATGACGTCGGTTCGATTACTCATTCGGTCCGCAAGACCTTTACTCTCACGTCGCAACCGGCCTACACGTTCGGCAAACCGAGCGTGCAGCTCTCTATCGGCGCAACCATGTGAAGGATGAGAACGCAGCGATTTGCGCAGAGAAATGATCTCCTCTTCTAACAAGAGCGCTTTCGACTTCTTCTGCTTACTCATGCTCTTCTCGAGCTCTTTCATATCTGCTCTGATCTGCCAATACTCTTCGAAGTCACCGAGGTGGCATTCCATCTCTTCTAGGAGACCCGTGAGGGCGCTCTCATTGCGCTTAATTTGTTTCGCCAGTCCGACAACGGCCTTATCAGCTTGATATTGAGCGAAGGATGATTCCAGGCTTGTGCGTGCCCGCTCTGCGCCAAATTGCGAGATGAGATTAATCGTCATGTTATAAGTCGGTTTAAAAGAGCTCTTAAGCGGATAGGTTCGAGTTGATGCGAGTCCAGCAACTGATGAAGAATCAACATCCTTGTTCCACAAAATCACGGCGTTACCTTCGATATCAATACCTCGGCGACCTGCACGTCCTGTTAACTGCGTGAACTCCCCCGGTGAGATTGATACATGGGATTCACCGTTCCACTTGCTCAATTTCTCCAGCACTACGGTCCGCGCCGGCATATTGATACCCAGAGCGAGCGTCTCCGTTGCAAAGACACACTTCACAAGGCCAAGTTGAAAGAGCTCCTCAACTGTCTCCTTGAAGGATGGCAGCAAACCAGCATGGTGAGCCGCAATACCTCGCTGAAGCGCTTCGAGCCACTCATGGAAACCAAGCACCATGAGATCTTCTTCCGGAATATTCTTCGTTGCGCGGAAGACAATCTCGCGAATCTGGGATCTCTCTTCTGCATTGGTAAGTCGAATTCCGGCAGCGAGACATTGATGCACGGCCGCCTGACAGGCATTGCGAGAAAAGATGAAGGTAATCGCGGGAAGCAGGCCCTCGCGAGCTAACTTTTCGATGACGTCGGCTCGATCGAGTTGGCGAATCTTGGGTGAATCTCTATCGTTCTCACGCCAGTTGCGTTGGTTAGTTTTGTTGGAAGCGCCATATTTGATCTTCACCTGACGGTAACTATCCTTTTCAAGCCGGATGATTTCCGGATTGATCTTCCCGGTAGCGAGAAATAGATCGAGTAACTGGTTTCCAAAGAGAACATGTTGATACAACGGAACAGGTCTAATTTCACTGACGATAACCTCAGTGGAACCTCTGACCTCATTGAGCCAGTCACCGAACTCTTCAGCGTTAGATACGGTGGCCGAAAGCGATGCAACCTGACATGTTTCAGGGAGGTGAATCAGGATCTCTTCCCAGACCGCTCCCCTGAATTTATCGGCAAGATAATGAACTTCATCCATGACGACAAAGCCAAGATCTTTCAAGGTGTGCGACTTGGAATAAATCATGTTTCGTAATACCTCAGTCGTCATGACAACAAGTGGCGCCTCGGAGTTGATAGAGGTATCGCCAGTCAGTAATCCGACCCGATTCTCACCATACATCTCTTTAAGGTCTTGATACTTCTGATTTGAAAGGGCCTTAATAGGGGCTGTGTAGAAGCACTTCTTCCCTTGTTCAATCGCTAAAAATGCAGCGAACTCACCGACGATAGTCTTACCCGCACCAGTCGGAGCCGCGACAAGAACTCCCTTCCCATCTTCCAGCGCCTTACATCCTTCAACCTGAAAATCGTCAAGCGGAAAGGGAAATTTTGCGCTGAACTCCGCAACTTTTCCATACTTAGTTCGCTTCTTCGCAGCTGCATAGCGCTCGGCGGGGCTTAACTCGTTCATAGCGTCCAAACTTTGAGGGCTCCAGGAGCGACAGCCGCTTTCAGTGGTAGGCGATCGATATATTCACCATCTGCAAATGCTTTGGCGTCCGCATTGATCATAATGCTTTGGCCTCGGTGAAGCTCGACTGCTTTATGGCGAGTGTGCGATCCCGTATAAACGCGTGGAAAAACCCTGATCAAGGTTATGAGTGGGACCTCGTTGAGAATCACCAGATCCAGGACTCCATCGGAATGATTAGCTGGAGGGCAAATTTTCATCCCACCGCCATAGTTTGGACCGTTTGCAATGACGATAAGCATCGCACGACGCGTGAACTCTTTACCATCTACGTTGATCGTAAATTCGATGGGTTTGAATGTCGTGAGCACTTGCAACATTGCAATCACATATTTTATCTTGCCAGCGAGATAACTTATCTGGTTAGCGCGTTCATTGACTAGAGCGTCGAACCCAAGACTAACAACTTGACCAGCGATCGTCTCATTACCACGGTGCCCGATGACAATAGAGTCGACTGGTGTTGCTTCTTGTGATTGAATCTTTTCAATGATCTGTATATCAGTGGATTTAAATGTTCCGATAGCGCGTGCGAAATCATTTCCAGTGCCCGCAGCAATGACGGTGAAGGGGATGGCTTTCGATTGAAGCAATGGTAATAATGCGTGGAAGAGGCCATCTCCTCCTACAATAATGATCCCATCGTATTCCCGGGAGAGAAGCTCCGCTGATACTCTAAAAATCATTTCATCTTTACCGAGGGTATCGATGATGGTGCCGTTTATGCCTCGGCGGGTGCACTGATCTAAAAATGCCCGGGCTCTTTTTACCGCTCTCCCATTACCTGAGCGCGGATTTACTACGAGAAGCAGGTGAGAGATCATGAAGATGCAGTTTTGCGTGAACGACGCCTGTCATTGAGAAGCGCGATACCACCTGCGGCAAAGTACAGAGCAATTAATGGCAGGGCAAGAATTGACATGGTCACTGGATCTCCGGTCGGAGAAAACGCTGCGGTGAAAAAGGCAATTCCAAATATGGCAAAGCGCCATGGCTTCAATATGGCCTTACCAGATAAGACACCAACAAGATTGAGTGAGACAAGTAGCACTGGAAATTCGAAGGCACCACCAAAGACAAGGATTAATCGCAGAACAAAGTTAAGGTAATCATCAAATCGAACTAAGTTATTGAGTGATGTAGGAGTGAACCCAAGGAGCGCTTTCACAGCTAGTGGGAGGACGCGGTACCCAAGGTAGGCACCGCCGGCGAAGAACGGAGTGGCGAAGGCTAAAAAGATAATCGAATAGCGCTTCTCGCGCCGATGTAATCCAGGTGCAACGAAGGCCCATAACTGATAGAGCCAAAATGGTGCTGAGATAATGATTCCGACAAGGAATGAGACTGTTACTTGTAGATTGAGCGGGCCCAGTACACCATTAACATAAAGCGCCCCACAATGTCCTAGCCCCGCTAGATGTGATCGATGGAGATCGCAGATCGGCTTGGCCAGAAGGTTGACGATACGAGGATAAAAGGCCCAGCCGATACCAGATGCAACTAAAATTGCTGCGGCAGCACGGACAACTCTCTTACGTAACTCTCTGAAGTGTTCGAGAATAGGCATCCGGCCGCCCGATTGGGCAACCATGGGTGAAATTACGCGGTCTTATCTGGATCAGGCTTCTTTTCATCGCCATCTTTAAGTTCGCTCTTAAAGATCTTGAGCGACTTGGCGATTGATTTAGCCGAATCAGGAAGACGCTTAGCGCCAAAGAGGACAACGAGAACGAGAATAATAAGAAGCCAGTGACTTGGCTGTTCGAGTCCGAACATGAAACACCCCTTTGCATTCTGAAGCCACCTATCCAGCAGCTACCGCCAAGATTAGCGGTATAGAGAGAGAATCGCACCCAGTCGGGCGTGATAAGCCTCCCAGAAGGTCGCTGGATGGAGAATTTCGACCCTCCCAGGGAGTGTTGAGAGCTCCCGAAGGAGCCATTCACTATCTCCAAGTTCGAAGGTGACCTCGATCTGATCATCTTCGATTGTCGAAGAGGCGACGATTGTTGGATGGGCCTCGACAAAGTAGAGATTTCTACGACTCAAGATCGCTCTTATCGTCACTGCTTTTTCATTCAAATTTCGGACCTCTTCTGGCCGAATTGCATCTGGCAACTCCTGCGCCCTCATGATTCGGTCATGTCGGAAGTGACGCATCTCCCCAGAGAGTGTGCAAAGCGCCTTGGTGTAGAGATAACCCCGTGAACTGTAGGTGAACTCGGGAAATATTGTTCTAGTAGTTAGAGAATCGGTCCTGGCAGAGAGGTAGTCGATCGAGATAGCACTCTGGCGAAGTGCCGCGGTCGAAATGACTTCATCCCACATTCCCTTGAGCGTCTCAGATTGAACCGAAAAGAGTTCGAGTTGCGCCCTCTCTCCTTCGGCGACCATTGCAACAAGTCTGGTGATGAGGATGGAGATCCGGTCGGCAAGTTCTGGGTTTCGAGTTAGTGGCAAGAGTGCCTGCAATCCAAGTGTCAGCGAGGCGATCTCCTGGAAGGAAAACCTTCGGGGAAGATCTAGATTTTGTGGATTATTGATTGCGACATAATCCTCACTGAGTTCCATGTCGATCAGTTCAAGATGTGAATAGCCGGGTAATCCACACATGAAAAGCATTTCAAGATCTTTAAATATTTGGGTCGGAGTGGAATTAAAACGATCTGCGAGTTCGGCAAGACTGAAGCCGGGATTGTTTGTAACAAATGGAATGAGATCCAAGGCCCGCGAGGTTCGATCTAATGAGCTCTCAGACATTGATCTTCTCCCCTATCCACGCAATAAACTTCAGTCGACTCTCCTGGGGATATATCAGTAGAGCCGAACTCCCAGCGGCAGCGAGTTTTTCAAAGAGATCCTCTTCACTGTCAAACCGAGCAGTTGCTCGGTCCCAATCACTGTCTTCCTCTACGATATTGCAGATGTGGCGGAGCTCATGAGCCCTTCCAACTCTTAGGAGAATTACCGCATCAATCTCATCTGCTGGATTCACATCTGCAGTGATGGCGCCGGTGGCAGTGCCATGAAATTCTCGTGCCTTCCGGGATGAATCCTCGACCTTGAGATCGTCACCAATACGGATCAGTTTGAAACGACGAACCTCTTTCACATCAAGATCAAAGGCTATTACGTACCAAAATCCCTCGCTTAGAGTCATACGTAGTGGTTCCACTCTTCGGCGAGAATCTTTGCCGGCCCGATACGTGAAAGAGAGAACTCTGCCGTCTTTAATGGCATACCAAATAGATTCAAATCGCGACTCTGGAATTTCTTGGCTCATAAGAGGTAGCGAAAGTGATTCTCCCTCCAGTAGCGGCAAGATAGATTCCAATTTGCGTAAGGCACTCTGGCCAGAACGAGAGAAGAGCGAATTTTGCCAATGGGCAGCCGCTAGCGAGAGGAGTGAGATATCAAGTGGGTCGAGTGCACCAATCTCTTCAGGCTGAAAGGCATACGAGGAGGGCTTGATGCGATAACCCGCTTCATCATCAAAGAGCGGATCTTCAGTCCCAACTTCGATATCAAGACCGAGCTCGCGTAAATCGTTCTTATCTCGCTCAAACATCCGCTCTTTGGTCTCAGCACTTCCCGCGTAGCCCGCGACGATCTCAAAAATCTCAGATTTTGAGAGAAAACGGCTCGAGGCAAGGAGCGCCATGGTGAGGTTGATCAGTCGCTCACTCTTCTGTGACCCCGTTGAACTCATATGGCAAAGATAGAGGACTCGGAAGATTTGATATCCTCGACACATGAAAAAGCGTGGAAATTATCCATATGGTGCAGATAAGTCGATAGCGATCGCTGCATCCTTGGCATTACTACTCCTGCTAACGTCCTGTGGCTCGAGCAACAAAACCACTTCAACCACACCCACTCCGACATCCACCCAGGGGAGCTCATCAATGACAACACCGGGCACTGCAACTGGCTCCGCAGCATTTGAATTTCCCAAGGTAGAAGGTGCAGCTGGATCTGCTCCAACAATCATTGCGCCGAAAGGCACTCCCCCATCAACTCTTGAAATTAAGGATTTGACTATCGGCACCGGTGCGGTTGTCCAACCCACATCAACGGTCACCGTTCATTACCTACTCATGGCCTGGAAGACCGGGGCAATCATTGATTCGTCGTGGAGCCGCGGTGCCCCCTCAACGTTTGGTCTCAACCAAGTTATCCCTGGATGGCAGCAAGGAATGCCGGGGATGAAAATTGGTGGACGTCGCGAACTTCTTATTCCACCTGCGCTTGGTTACGGTGATATGGGATCAGGCCCAGTAGGACCGAAAGAGACACTGATCTTCGTCGTTGACCTTATTGCTCTGAAGTAGAGCCCTCTTCAGCAGGGAGTCCGTATGCGCCCTTAGATGGGCGTCGACGGCGTAGTGGTGCAGTAATTCCCGGCGCCAGTCTTCTCGCCATGATGAGAAAGCCGGTGTGGCCAATCATGCGATGCTGAGGTCTTACCGCTAGCCCTTCGTGATGCCAGCCTCGGATAATGGTCTCTGTACTTTCAGGTTCAGTAAAACCGGCAGAGTCCTTAATCGTCTCAGCCATTTGAGAGAGCTGAGTTGTAGTCGCGACATAGGCAAGTAGAACTCCGCCTGGATCCAACACATCCATCGCCATTTCCACGCACTCCCATGGTGCCAACATATCGAGAACGATTCGATCGTATCTTTTGTCGCGATCTACTTCGTCTTGGAGGGATCCGACAGTAAGCGACCAGTTTGCTGGCATACCTCGGAAATATTCAGTGACATTGCGTGTGGCGATATCTGCGAAATCGTTGCGTCGCTCAAACGAATCAACGAGGCCACTCTCACCAGTTGCACGTAAGAGCGAGATGGTGAGCGCCCCTGATCCAACTCCAGCTTCCAGCACGCGAGAACCAGGTGCAATATCTGCAAGACCGACGATCATCGCCGCATCTTTTGGATACACAATGGTCGCACCACGTGGCATTGAGAGAACATAATCGGCAAGCAATGGACGAAAGGCTAAGAACTTTAAGCCAGCCGTTGTTTCAACGACGCTACCTTCAGGTAGACCAACAATCTGATCATGGATGAGCCAGCCTTTGTGCGTGTGCCATTCCCCTGCCTCTTTGAGTGTGATTGTGTGGAGCTTTCCCTTGGCATCAGTGAGTTGCACGCGATCACCGTAGTGAAAGAGTGCTTTCTCGCTTGGGGTCATATCGGTCATGAAGTTATCCGTTCTGGAAGCTGGTTTTTATACATGTGGTGAAGAGTTTCTACATCGAGATTAAGAAGTGATTTCATCACAATGGTTCTAGGGTGTTCGGCTACTTCAACGATATGGGGAATGGCAAGGGTGAGCGCACCGCTCGCCTGAGCAGAGGTTATGCCGACAATAGAATCTTCCAGAACCAAACAATTGGCAATATTTACTCCAAGCATCGAGGCAGCTTTGATGTAAGGCTCGGGGTCTGGCTTGCTCTTTGAAACATCATTGGAGGAGACCGAAACCTCAAAGGTGTTGGCAGCAAGTGAATTGAGGGTCGCATTAACCAAGGTGCGTGGGCTTGCCGAAACTAACGCCAGTGGTATCCCTGCGTTATGAATTTCGGTAAGAAGCTCTTTGCCACCTGGCATGAAGGTAATCCCGCGTTGAAAGAGTTTTTCAACCCCTGCTATAAGTTCATTCATGAAGTACGTTCCATCGTTGACGCCAACGAGTGAATGCATGTATTCACCCACGCGAGGAAGTGGACCTCCTAGGCAGTGACGCTGATCATCTTCACTCCATGTGTAGCCAAAGCGAGCCATCAGAGCGGTCTCAGCTTCCAACCAGTATGGCTCAGTATCAACAAGGGTGCCATCCATATCAAAGAGCACCGCTTCAAAGGTCTTCGCCATCATGTTGCGTTGAAGTATTTGGCTTCGGGGTGATGAACGATGATTGCCGATGTGGATTGTTCGGGATGGAGCTGGAACTCTTCGGAGAGAAGCACTCCGATTCGTTCTGGTTCGAGGAGTTCGCAGAGTTCTCGTTGTTGCTCAAGATCAGGACAGGCTGGATATCCGAAGGAGTAGCGCGATCCTCGATAACCCTGATCCAAAATCTCCGCTAACTCTGATGAATCTTCACCGGAGAAACCGATCTCACTCCGCACACGAGCGTGCCAGTGCTCGGCGAGCGCTTCGGTAAGTTGCACAGAGAGTCCATGAAGTTCGAGGTACTCACGGTAGTTATTAGCTTCGAAGAGTTTCGTGATGTTATCACTGACCGATTGACCCATTGTGACAACCGTAAAGGCGACGGTATCGATCTCACCGCTCTCTTTGCTGCGGAAGAAATCGCTGAGGCAGAGTCGACGATCACGGCTCTGTCGTGGGAAGGTGAAACGCATCCGCTCAAGACCCTTGGACTCACCTTCATGGTGCAAGATCACGAGATCATTTCCTTCGGAATAGCATGGGAAGTATCCATAGACAACGGCGGCATTCAGCCAACCCTTGCTGGCAACATCATTAAGAAGTGAGCGAAGTCTTGGACGGCCTTCTTCTTCGACCATCTTCTCGTACTCGCCACGATTCCCTTTGAGCCCCCACTGGCCCACAAAGAGTGCTCGTTCATCAAGCATGCCAAGATAATCGGCGAGAGCGATTCCCTTCACTACTCGAGATCCCAGGAAAGGAGGCTTGGGTAACGCATTTGTCTGGGATACATCCGATCTCGTCGTATCAGTATTAGCTACCTTGTTAAGACGAGTATTTGGAGTTCTACGTTCGCGCAGTGGTGGAAGAGTTGCACCGGGTTCACCACGTTTCATTCCAATCATCGCATCCATGAGATGAAGTCCTTCGAAAGCATCTTTGGCGTAGCGGACAGTACCTGGGAAGAGAGAGGCGAGATCATCTTCAACAAAGCTTCGCGTAAGAGCAGCTCCCCCAAGAATTACTGGCCAACGTTGATCCAAACCTCGGCTTGTGAGCTCTTCTAAATTCTCTTTCATAATGACCGTAGATTTAACGAGCAATCCGGAGAGGCCGATGACATCAACATCATTTTCAGTTGCGGCATCGACGATCTGATTGATTGTCTGCTTGATACCGATATTCACTGTGGTATAGCCATTATTGCTCAGAATAATGTCGACCAGGTTCTTTCCAATATCGTGAACATCGCCTTTGACTGTTGCCAAGAGGATGGAGCCACGACCTGCATCATCGCTCTTCTCCATGTGTGGCTCCAGTATCGCTACGGCGCTCTTCATAACCTCGGCGCTCTGCAATACGAAGGGCAACTGCATCTCGCCCTTACCGAAGAGCTCACCGACAATTTTCATACCAGATAGTAGGTGTTCATTGATAATGCTTAGCGGCTTCATTCCTGTGGCGAGCGCTTCGTTCAAATCTTCTTCAAGCCCAACCTTTTCACCATCGATGATCCGACGCTCAAGACGTTCGGCGAGAGGTAAGGCAGCTAGCTCCGCTGCACGTGTGAGACGGTTTGACTTCACCTCGACGCCATCGAAGAGTTCCAGGAATTTTGAAAGCGGATCATATGTTGTGTTGCCCTGTTCATCAAAGGTACGGCGATCGTAAATAAGATCTAAAGCAACAGCCTTGACCGCTTCATCGATTCGAGCCATTGGAGTGATCTTTGATGGATGAACGATCGCTGAATCTAGGCCAGCCTTCACTGCTTCTGCTAGAAAGACAGAGTTGAGAACGATGCGAGCTGCCGGATTGAGACCAAAGGAGACATTTGAAACACCCAGAGTTGTTTGCACTGTCGGGTACAACTTCTTTAACTGCGCAATCGCTGAGAGGGTTTCAATTCCGTCTCTGCGAGTCTCCTCCTGGCCGGTTGCAATCGGAAAGGTGAGAGTATCAATAAGGATATCTTCGACCGACATCCCCCAGTTCTGCGTGAGGTCTTCAATCAACCTCTTTGCTACCCGGATCTTCCACTCACTAGTACGGGCTTGGCCCTCTTCATCGATAGTGAGTGCCACTACGGAAGCACCGTGTTCTTGAACAAGGGGCATGATCTTTGCAAATCGGCTCGTTGCTCCATCGCCATCTTCGTAATTGACGGAGTTGATGATGCTTCTACCGCCCAGGCGTTCGAGGCCGGCCTTCAAAACAGCTGGCTCGGTCGAGTCGAGCATGATGGGAAGTGTCGAAGAAGTAGCAAGGCGTGAAGCAAGTTCTCTCATATCTGCAACTCCGTCGCGACCAACATAATCCACTGAGAGATCGAGCATATGAGCGCCATCTCGGATTTGGTCACGTGCAATCTCGATGCAGCTCTGCCAATCTTCCGCGATGAGCGCATCTCTAAAGGCTCGAGAGCCGTTAGCGTTTGTGCGCTCACCAATCGCTAGGTAAGTCTTATCCTGTTTGAAAGGTACGAATTGATAGAGCGATGAGGCACCACTCTCACGTTCGAGGGTTCGGGCTGGAGTGGGCGACATGCTCAAGCGATCAACGACTGCACCAAGGTGTTCTGGAGTTGTGCCACAGCATCCACCGATGAGTGAGATTCCATAATCTGCTACGAATTGACTGAGGTACTGCGCGAGCTCATCTGGTGATAGCGGATATATGGCGCCTTTAGGACCCAGGATAGGTAGGCCAGCATTCGGCATGACGGAGATCTTCGCCTGAGAGTTTCTACTCAACGATCGTAAATGCTCGGACATCTCTGCCGGGCCAGTTGCACAATTGAGTCCGATGAGATCAATCCCTAGTGGTTCTAGCGCATTGAGCGCAGCGCCGATTTCAGAACCGAGCAACATCGTTCCTGTCGTCTCGACAGTCACCTGAGCAATGAGCACGATGTCACGATCTACTTTATCGATCGCAGCACGTGCGCCATTGATCGCAGCTTTCGCTTGCAGGAGGTCCTGCGTGGTTTCAATGAGTAGCGCATCAGAGCCGCCATCAAGTAGTCCTCGTGACGCAACCTCGTAAGCATCTTTGAGATGTTGATATGTAGTGTGCAATAAAGTCGGAAGTTTTGTGCCTGGCCCAAGCGACCCAAGGACCCATCGTGGCTTTTCGGGGGTTGAGTAACTATCTACTACTCGGCGCGCAATCTGTGCGCCGGCGAGAGCTAGCTCATAGATTCGATCTTCAATTCCATATTCTGCAAGGTTCGCCCAGTTAGCACCGAAAGTATTTGTCTCGATTGCATCGACACCGACGTCGAGATACGCCTCGTGCACCTTCTGAACAATATCTGGACGTGAAATATTGAGGATTTCATTACAACCCTCAAATCCCTGAAAGTCATCGAGGCTGGGATCTTGGGCCTGGAGCATCGTACCCATTGCGCCATCGGCGATCACCGTACGACCTGCCAGCGCTAGGCGGAGTGATCCAGGTTCTTTACTCATGAGAGGAGAAGGCTATCTGAGTTAGCTGAGCTAGAGCGCCAGGCCTAACAGAGCGTCTAAGGTTCGCGATAACTCCCCTGCTCCTTGCTGAGTAGGCACATCATCAACCCGCTCTGCCCATATGCGAAGCTTTGCCAGGGCCGCCGGAGTGTCAAGATTCTGTGAGAGCGAAGTGATGATCTCGCTAATCAAGCCTTCAGTGGGTGAGACAAATTCTCGTGAGAGTGCGGAGCGAATGATGGAAACCGCCTCGCTCGCTTTATGCAATGACTCATCACTCCACATACGGTCACTTTGATAATGATCTTGTAGGAGTGCGAAACGAATGATCATCGGATCAACCCCTGCGCTAATGATCTTTGAAACAAAGACGAGGTTCCCCCTGCTCTTACTCATCTTTTCGCCATCGAGACCCACCATCCCGGCATGGACGTAATGGCGCGCGAAGGGTCTACCAAGGAGAGCTTGCGCTTGTGCGCCACTCATGAAGTGATGCGGGAATATGAGATCCGATCCCCCGCCTTGGAGATCGATAGAAAACTCTTGATCGTTCCCGGTAAGAAAATCCTGACCGATCAAATACCGCAGAGCGATGACAGAACATTCGATATGCCAACCTGGACGCCCGTAGCCGTGAGAACTCTCCCAGCCGGGCTCGTCATTCTTATTCGCCCACCATAGAACGGGATCAAGAGGATGGCGTTTTCCCGGGCGCGCAGGATCTCCCCCGCGCTCGGCAAAGATTGAAAGTGCATCATCCAGAGAGATCGGAAGTTGAGGAATAAAACTCTCGATATCGAAATAGAGGTCACTCTCTACGCGATAGACAAAACCATTTCTATCCATTTGAGTAATCGCATCATCGATGAGCCCCATGACGCCAGTCGCCGGAACATAGTGAGCTGGCGGCAGGATATGTAGAGCTGTCATATCTGATCGGAACAAGTCGACTTGTGAGGCAGCCAGAGATTGCCAATCAACATCATCGCGGGCAGCGCGTTCTAGAAGTGGCTCGTCAATATCTGTGATGTTCTCGACAAATGAGACTTTTGATCCCGATGCGCATTGATATCGATTGATCAGATCGAAGGTGAGATAGGTCGCTGCATGGCCAAGATGCGTTGCATCGTATGGCGTGATTCCACACACGTACATGGTGAATGAAGTACCAGGTTCAACGCTCTTGCGTCCTGCCTGTGTATTGAGGGTAAGAAGTGGCGGTGTAGAGCTAAGTGATGGGGTGTACAGAGTTGGCCACGAAGGCCATTCGATCTCGGGATTCATAGAGTGCAATCGTATTCTAAAAAGGTGGCCAAGGGACAGATGGCCATTCCTCAGAAGGGAATGGGAAGAGAGGATCTTCCAGGATTTTGCTCGTTCTCTCTACAAGCGCGGCGAGATCTTCGTCCGAGAGATAGGTGTTGAGATCGAAACTCTCAATATTTGAGCTAAATCTCTGTAAGTTGACGAGCAAGTGATCTGGCACTGGCGAGCCAGCGAATTGCCACAAAACAGTTCGCAATTTATCCTCAGTGTGAAATGTAAGACCATGATCGCATCCGTATATCTCATTCTCTGAAACTGGGAGGATGTGCCCAAATTTCCTATCGGTGTTGTTGATCAGCACATCAAAAAGCGCCATCTTTTGAATTTGAGAATTTCCACTTTGAGCGATCGAGACGATATCAATCTCTTGGTCAGTGTCAATCCAGCGCTGGACTGACCCAAGTCCGTATGGACCCTCACGCAGCACCGTCTCTGGCACTATTCCGAATGTGAGCGCTTGCGAAACCAGGTACGCAGCTACTTCGCGCAGCGCAAGATCACCTTCAGGAAAATCCCATAGTGGTCGTTCTCCTGCGATCGGCTTGTAAATCACCTTTATGGCGCCTGCGCTACTTTCTATCTCCCCTAACAAGGTTGCGTTGGAAGCATCTACGAGACGACCTAATACCGAGATCTCCCCCGTAGTGAGTTCGTCAGACATCAGCGCCGGTAGCCGTTCGCCCTAGGACAGAGATGACCATCAACATTGATCGGAAGTCCACAGAACGGACAGACTTGTCTGCCAGCGCCGATTACGCTCTCCGCGCGTTCTATAAAGGTGCGAGCCTGATGGATCCGAAGTGAGAGCCGAACCAACTCTGGTGCATCTTCGAAGAATTCGGCCTCGTCATCATCGAGGAGATCATCTACTCCTTGGGAATTATCGGCTTGAATTTCGATGGTGAGCCGCTGCGATGCGTTATCCCAACTCATACCGATGACCCCAACACGAAAATCCTCATCGATTGGAAAATCGAGCGGGTCTGAATCTCGATTATGCGCGAGTGCTAACTCATCAAGACTTGCGAGACCGCCAGTGCGAAGTTCACGTAGCAAGATTTTCATCCGCTCGGCCAAGGCTTGTACCTGGGTTTTTTCGAGAAGCATTGAAGAGAGACCGCGCGCACTACGAACCTGCAGGAAGAATGCTCTCTCCCCGGGTACACCAACTGTTCCCGTCGTGAAACGATCTACTGGATCGTGTTCAGTCGTAATTCGACTCATCGACGTATTCCCGTTGATTTTTTTAGAGCTGAGCCTGCTCCTCCCCCAAGAGTTGATCGTGCAGAATTATCTGTGACCTCATGAAGATGAGCGGTGGAATTCATTAGCTGTATCTGTGCTCCACCGGATGAAATTGCGATTCGGGTTATCGACGCAGGATCGATTGAAATTCTTTGGAAATTGTCCATATGCATCTGTAGAAAGTGAGATGTGATCGCTTTGATCACATCACCGTGCGAAACAAAGAGGGTTGTCTTTCCCGGCTTTGCCAGGCGGTGAACAGAGTCGATACTTCTTGCCAACATTTCCAAGAAACTCTCGCCATAAGGGAATGTGACAGATGTTGGCGCCTGCTGAATCGAGGCCCAGAGTGGTCGCTTGGCCAGAGTCGATAATTTTTTACCACTCCAATCCCCGTACTCCATCTCGTTGATCCCACCATCCTTGATCAACTCGATACCAGGATTTTTCTTCACAAATGGCGCGATTGTTGCTCGCGCGCGAAGCATTGGACTGACCACGATTCGAGAGATCTTCAGCGATTCCAACTCGCCTACCGTAGCAAGGGCTTGCCTCGTACCTCGTTCTGAAAGTCCCACTGAATTATCTCGGCCTGCCAGAACCCCCTTCTCGTTTGCAATGGAGTGGGCGTGGCGTAGAAGCACGATCTGAGAGGTGCGCGTCATAGTTGAAGGCTACCGATCTTTTGAGTGTCCCGTTGGTAGCCTCCCCTCTATGGAGATGCGCGCACTTGGAAACACTGGACTTGAACTCTCACGTCTGGCGCTCGGCACAATGACCTGGGGTCGAGATACCGATGAAGATGAGGCGGCAGATCAGCTCCGCTCCTATCTTGAAGCGGGTGGAAACTTTCTCGATACGGCAGCGATCTACGGCGATGGCGACAGCGAACGAGTCATCGGCGGTTTCCTCGGAACACTCATCAATCGCTCTGACCTCTTAATCGCCACCAAAGGTGGTCTCTCCTATCGAGAAGGCGAGCGAAGGATCAATAATTCTCGCTCTACTCTGCTCGATGATTTAGATCGCTCGCTCGCCCGTCTTGGTGTCGATCACATTGATTTGTGGCAGGTGCACGGATGGGATGAAAACGTCCCACTAGAGGAGACGTTGTCGGCGCTCGATTTTGCTGTTTCATCCGGCCGTACCCGCTACATCGGACTTTCAAATTTTCGAGGATGGCAATTAGCGAGAGCTGCAACCCTTCAAAACCCGATCTTTGGAAAGAGCCCGATCGCATCAATCCAGAGCGAGTATTCACTTCTCAATCGTGATGTAGAGAACGAACTCCTTCCGGCGGCGCAAGAATTAGCTGTTGGAGTTCTAGCGTGGTCTCCGCTTGGCCGAGGTGTTCTCACCGGCAAATACCGAAACGGGATGCCTTCTGATTCACGTGGTGCAACTCCTCATTTTGCAGAATTTATCGCGCCCTATATGGATTCCCGTAGCCGAACGATTGTTGAGGCGGTCTGCGTTGCTGGAGAGGGTTTGGGTTATAGCCCGCTCGAGGTTGCCCTCGCGTGGGTTCGTGATGCTCCCGGTGTAACAAGTTCTATTGTCGGAGCTCGTACTGGAGCTCAGCTGCGGGGCGTCCTTACATCAGAAGAGATTACGCTGCCTGATCCTGTACGCATAGCGCTAGATGAGATCTCTACGACGTATATCAATTAACGAGTGAGTGCCTTGCTTTAACAATTGGAAAGAAAACGAGCAAGAACGCGTACTCCGAATACCAATCCCTCAACTGGAATTCTTTCGTCAACGCCATGGAAGAGCGCAAAGAAATCAAGCTCTTCTGGCAACTTCACTGGGCTGTATCCGTAGCCAACAATTCCTAGATCTGAGAGGGCTTTATTATCAGTTCCGCCACTCATGAGATAAGGAACTGGAACGCCGTCAGGATCTTCGGCGAGGATCGCATCACACATCGCCTTGACTAAAGGTCCATCGAACTCAACTTCTAGCGCCTTGTCCCTCACTAAGACTTCAACCTCTGCATCGCTACCCGTAAGCTCACGGATTGTATCCGCAAGTTCGTGCTCGAATCCTGGAAGGAAACGACCATCAACAACGGCGGACGCTGACCCGGGGATGACATTTGCTTTATACCCAGCCTCAAGCATTGTTGGGTTAGCGGTGTTCTGAACTGTGGCACCCATCATGCGAGCGGCGCCGCCAATGTGCTTAAGAAGTGGTCGTGGGTTTGTTGGGTCATACTTTTCACCAACAAGTTCGGCGATCTTTGAGAAGAACTTTGATCCGGTCTTTGTCTCACGCGAGGGCCATTGATACTCACCGATTCGAGTAACGGCGCGAGCGAGTTTCGTCAATGCATTTGAAGGATTAATGAATGAGCCATGGCCCGCATCTCCATGAGATGTAAGTTTCAACCACTGGATGCCCTTTTCCGCGGTCTCTACGAAGTAGAGGCGATGTCCACCGTTGATAGTGACCGAAAAGCCTCCAACTTCAGAGATAGCCTCGCTATAGCCTTCAAAGAGTTCAGGGCGATTCTTTACGAGCCAACGTGATCCATAGGTGCTTCCAGCTTCTTCATCAGCGAAGAAGATGAGGAGCACATTGCGAGGAGGTGTGAAGCCGGCGCGGGCCCATGCTCGCACTACTGCGAGGAACATGGCGTCACCATCCTTCATATCGACGGCGCCACGTCCCCAGATATAGCCATCTTTCAGGAGTCCGCTAAAAGGATCAACGCTCCAGTCGTCAGCATTTGCTGGAACGACATCGAGATGACCGTGAACGACGATTCCCGGACGGCTCAGATCTGCTCCTGGAATCTTGGCGATCACGTTGACTCGATTGGGTCCGGTTTCAAGTAACTCGGATTCAATACCGACCTCAGCAAGTTTTGCAGCGCAATACTCTGCCACAGCCTTCTCATCGCCTTTCCCTTCTCCATAGTTGACGCTAGGAATACGAATCAACTCCTGAAGGAGAGTGACGACATCTGCCTCCATCTCAGTCATCTGATCAGGCGTCAGGTTGTATTGATTCGGACCAATGTGTGTGCCAGTAGATGTCATGGCGATATCTTGCCTGAAAATTGCTCCATTTCCCAGACGTCACAGGGATTGCTATATTTCTCCACTGGTCGTCAGAGTGTTAGACGATGTAAGACACCCGTCCGGGTGGCGGAATTGGCAGACGCGCTAGCTTGAGGTGCTAGTCCTCGCAAGGGGTTGAGGGTTCAAGTCCCTTCTCGGACACACAGCTTTGGTCAAGGGCACGAATGAGTCGCTGAGATGGCAGGATAGCGCCCATGGCGAACCTCACGTATTACTGCGGAACGATGGATAGCGGTAAATCCACACTCGCCTTACAGACCGCTCACAATCATCATAGTCGGGGCCGCACTGGGGTTATCTTCACCAACAAAGATCGTGGCGGACCTGGAATGATTACGAGTCGACTTGGTTTAAAGAGTGAAGCGGTCGAAGTGAGTAATGGCCTCGATCTTCATAAATTTGTCGTAGAAATGCTCAGTCGTGGTGACCGTGTTGAATTTGTCATCAGTGATGAGACACAGTTTTTTGACCCTGAACAAATCGAGCAACTTGCGAAGATCGTTGACGGTCTCGGCATTGATGTCTACGCCTTTGGAATCCTCACTGATTTTCGAACCAAGATGTTTCCAGGATCAGCTCGGTTAGTGGAATTGGCAGATCGAGTTTTACCGCTTCAGGTCGAGGCTCTCTGCTGGTGTGGTGAACGCGCCACACATAATGCTCGCGTCTCCCATGGAGAGATGATTACTGAAGGAGAGCAGGTAGTCGTTGGTGATACCGAAGATCCGGAGGCAATCGGATATGAAGTTCTCTGCCGTCGACATCACATGCGGCGAGTGACGAGTCGATCAGCCGGGGCTGCTAGACCGGAGCCACTTCCCTTTCAAGGTATGCAAGACATGTAAGGTATGTAAGGTCTGTTGTTCTACCCATCACTGAAAATCCGTTTACCGCGCAATAACCTATGAATATAGAGATAGAGGACAATCATGGAGACAAAGGGATATGCAGTACCGAAGGCAAACGCACCGCTTGAGCCATGGACATTTACGCGTCGAGAACTTCGTGATGGTGATGTAGGGCTGGATATTCTCTTTGGTGGAATCTGCCACTCCGATATTCATCAGGCCCGTGAGGAGTGGGGTCCAGCAATCTTTCCCATGGTTCCAGGCCACGAGATCGTCGGGCGGGTTACCTCACTTGGCTCGGCGGTAACAAAGTTCAAAGTCGGCGACTTGATTGGAATCGGAGTCTTCATAGATTCATGCCGTAGGTGCGAAAATTGCCTCGCCGGCCTGCAGCAGTACTGTCTCGGTGGCATGACCGGCACCTACAACACGTACGAACGAAATTCGACAACTGTTGCCATGGGTGGATATTCGAATAAATTCGTGATTGATCAAGATTACGCTGTGCATGTTCCTGAAAATCTCGCACTTGAAGGTGTTGCACCTCTCATGTGCGCTGGGATCACGCTCTACTCCCCTCTCAAGCACTGGGAGGCCGGCCCGGGAAAGCGAGTGGCCATCATGGGTCTCGGCGGCCTGGGGCACATGGGTGTGAAGTTTGCCGTAGCTCTTGGTGCCCATGTCACAGTCTTATCGCACTCACCAAGTAAGCGAGAGGATGCCCTTGCTATGGGAGCTCACGAATTTCTCGTCTTAGATAGTGATGACTCTTTTGCAGAACGCAAGCGCTCCTATGATCTTATCCTCAACACAGTTTCAGCAGATGTCCAGATCGAAAAGTACCTCAATCTTCTGAAGATAGATGGCACTCTCGTGATGATCGGATTGCCGAGCAACCCGGTCTCGCTAGGGGTCGGAACGCTTATCGGGTCCCGTCGTTCACTAGCTGGATCCATGATCGGTGGCATTCCAGAGCTCCAAGAGATGCTCAACTTCTGCGGCGAGCACAATATTGTGAGCGATGTTGAAGTGATCAAGCCCCAATACATCAATGAGGCATATGATCGCACCGTCTCTTCAGATGTGAAATACCGCTTTGTTATCGATTCAAGTGCGTACTAAAGCTACTGCCCTCATTCACTCAGAGGTTAGAGAAAGTGATGCGCACCGCTTGCGATAAGCGGTGCGATGAAGATTGCTGGAAGTAGGTTAGCTACGGCGACTTCCTTAATTCGAAGTATTCGTAGCGCGATGCCAAGTAAAAGCACTCCACCCACGCATGTCATCGCGGCAACCTGGTAACTCGTCATGACGTTCCCAAGACCCCATCCGGCTAGAGTCCAGAGCCCCTGATAGATACCTACTGGGATTACCGAGGCGATCACGCCCCATCCAAAGGTCGCAGCGAAGGCGATGGAGGTTATGGCATCGAGAGTGCTCTTCAAGATCAGCTGTTGGGTACCTGTCCCCATTCCATCAGAGATTGATCCCAGAATGGCAAGTGGTCCAATCGCAAAGAGTAATGAGGCTGCCATGAATCCTTCAAGGAAGTTCCCGCTGCTGGAAGATGAGAATCGTTGCCGTAGAAATTTTCCAAATTTCTCAAGTCGACTCTCGATATCCAGCCAAGCCCCCAAGATTGAACCTATGAGCAAGGCGGCCAAAACCGTGAGTAAGGCCCAGCCTCGCGGAAGGGCTGAAACGTACTCTGGCTTCCAAAGTTGCATCAGCGCATCGGTGGCCGCCAATAGCGTTACAAAGCCTAGAGAGTCCGTGATCAGAGATCTTGTCTTGTCGGGAATTCGGTTACCAAAAAGCACACCAAGTCCGCTTCCGCCAGCGATACCAAGGAGATTTACAAGAGTGCCAAAGCCTTTGAACATTTATCCAAAGATTCCGAATCTGATGATCGAAATAAGGCCAACAACGAGACAGTAAATAGCGAATGGTCGCAGCGTCTTTGTTGTGAAGTATTTTACGAGGAAGGTTACCGATATGAAGGTAGCAATGAATGCGGTGATAGTTCCCGCAAGTAGCGGACCGCTCGAGCCAGCGGCGATAGCGCCGTGATGTAGAAGTTTGGGAAGTTTCACAAGGGATGCACCGATGATCGCCGGAAAGGCAAGTAAGAAGGCAAAGTCAGCCGCGACAGAACGTGAAAGGCCTCGCAGCATTCCGAAGCTCATTGAAACTCCAAAACGAGAGATACCGGCAAGGAGTGCGGTGCTCTCCCCCATTCCAACAACGAAGGCTTGTCCTACCGAGACGCGTTCGACGATCGCAGCATCAGCATCCTTCGCCCGAGCGTGAGCGTGACGCCGATGAGTGAGACGTTCTACCGAGAGTAAAAGAATCCCGTTGATTGAGAGGAATATTGCCGCGAGAAACGGTTTGCCAAAGTTCTTCTCGAAGAATTTATTAAGAGCGATGCCAATAATGGCAACTGGGATCGTTCCCACGATTAATCGTGTAAGCAATGGTAACCCGGAGCCTGCAGCCGCGGATTTACGTAATCCCCGAGATGCGCTAGCGAGGATAGTTATCCAACGTCGTCCATAGACAAGAAATAGAGCGATCGCACTTGCGAAGTGAAAAGCTACTGCGATCAGCAAGTACTGAGGATCGGCGGCGAAAAGTTTCCAGCCACCCCCTAGCCAGGCCGGCAGTAACACGGCATGACCGAGACTCGATACCGGAAAGAGTTCTGTAACACCCTGGAGTAAACCAACGACGATCGCCTGAAGATAAGTGAAATGGAACATGGAACGAGCCTACAGGTGGGTAGAGTCCCTTCATGGGAACTGAACCGATCCAGCCGATTGATGCTAAGAAGTTATCAATTTTGAGGATCCTCTATCCTCAAAGGTCGATCCCTCATATGAGGTGGACCGGAAAGTCGCGCTGGGATCTCTCGATTCCACGACTCCTTATCCTTATTTTTGGGCTAGCTATCTTCGGCTTGGGCGACGGTCTTATCATCCAGTCTCATATTGGAAATGCCCCCTGGTCAGTTCTCGCTCAGGGAGTTTCAAAGCATTCACCATTTTCGATTGGTGAATCAACCTTCCTCATCGGTCTAGGTGTATTGCTCTTATGGTGGCCACTGCGTGAAAGACCTGGGTTCGGCACACTTGCGAATATCGCTGTCATCTCATTATTCATACAAGTCGCTGTCACTATTTTCCCACTCGCCCACAACAACTGGCCCTTATCGATCGGAATGGTCGTTCTGGGTATCGCATTAGTTGGAGCAGGATCCACGCTCTACATAACTACGGGACTTGGACCTGGTCCACGAGACGGTTTGATGACCGCGATTCATCAACGCACTGGTGTTCGCGTAGCGCGCGTGCGTCTGGGTATCGAGCTCTGTGCCCTCGTTATCGGAGCGCTTCTAGGAGGTCGCCTAGGTATAGGCACTGCGATGTTCGCGCTACTTATTGGTTACTCTGTTGCAATCTGGCTTGGAGTCGTTAAGCACTTTGCAGGGTCCAATCAACAGGTGTAATCCCTTTGCTGAGAAGTAATTCATTCGCACGTGTAAATGGTCTGCTACCGAAAAATCCTCGATACGCACTTAAAGGACTTGGGTGAGCACTTTCTATTCGCATATCCGGTGAGAATAATCCCCGATATTTCGCAGCATGTCGTCCCCACAAAATACCCACAGTAGTTGGTGTGATCACAGCTTCTAACAGAGCCTGCGTAAAGTTTTGCCACCCGATTTCGGAGTGACTAAGCGACTCCCCTGGACGACAAGTGAGAGCGCTATTAAGCAAGAGGACGCCTTGATCTGCCCATGGCGAAAGATCACCGGTGGATGGTGTTGGAGCCGTTAAATCTGCGGCATATTCTTTGAAGATATTGCGAAGGGAGGGCGGTAGATTGAGAATCTTTGGTGGTACGGAGAAGGCTAAACCGTTGGCATGATTCGAATCTGGATACGGATCTTGGCCAAGGATAATCACCTTGATCGATTCAGGATTGCATCGTAATGCGCTAAAAACAAACTCTCGCGATGGATTGATATCCTGATCAAGCAGATGATCATCTATCCCTTTTAGGAGAGCACTCGCATCTTTCATCCTTGAACCCCAAGCTTGTGGCAAGAGTTCATCCAGTGGGACGAAGTCTGTCACTAGAGAGCCCGCGCGAAGAAACGCCCATCTTCGTGATGGACAGAGATTTCAACTCCATATGCCTTGCTTAAGTTAGCTGACGTCAAGACCTCATCGATTGCACCCATGGCAACGCTCTCGCCGTGACTGAGCAGTAGGGCATGCGTTGAACCCTTTGGGACTTCTTCGAGATGATGGGTGATGATAAGCGTCGCTGGTGAGAGTGGATCTTGAGCGAGGAGATCTAGGCGTTTAAGAAGATCCTCTCGACCGGCTAAGTCCAATCCAGCAGCGGGTTCGTCAAGCAAAAGAAGTTCGGGGTTAGGCATGAGAGCCCTTGCAATTAATACTCGCTTCTTCTCGCCATCACTTAGGGTTCCAAATCTCCGATCACGGAACTCACGCACACCAAGGGTTGTGAGCAGGCTCAGCGCGCGAGACTCATCCCATAGGTCGTACTCCTCGTTCCAGCGGCCTACGATCGCATATGCCGAACTCATGACCAGATCGATCACACGTTCATCATCTGGGATGGGAGCGGTGAGAGTAGATGTGGTGATTCCAATCCGAGGACGCAACTCAAAGACATCGCACCTACCCAAAACCTCCGCAAGGATGGTGACGATTCCGGAAGTTGGATGGATTGCAGTGGCTGCAAGCTGAAAGAGAGTGGTCTTCCCGGCCCCGTTGGGTCCCACGATGACCCAGCGCTGACGCTCGCTCACCTCTAGATTTATTGGACCAAGGATTCGGCGCTCGCCGCGAACTACAGTGACATTTTCGAAATTCAATACCTGGCTCACAAGGAGTAAAGATACCCGCTAGTTCGTGCTCGAGACGATAACCTCACCCTATGGCAACGAAATTTACCGGATTAATCCTCGCTTCGGGAATCAAAGATGGCAATCCAAGTGCCATCATTTTGGAAACGCTCTCACCATTTTCGATCAGTGTGCTCTCCAGCGAATTAATGACGGTCAGGAATCGATTTGTCTTCTCCATGCTCATCGAATTGAGCCCAGACCATCAAGAGGCAATCGCCGCTGATCTCGATGAGATCACAGCCGCTGGGGAGATTGATATTGCCTACGAATTTCAAGCCTTTGATTTTGCTGCATCTCTCCTCAATCCCCCTACTATCAGAGAGTTGCGAATTGCTGCCGAGCATCTCACCTCGGAGGATCTCTTTGCGGTCCATGCTGCATTGGATACGATAAATCCTCTTCTAGAGATGCACGTAAGGAGCTCACTTAACTACTCCATCTCACATTGGCTTCTTCGGGATGAAGATGGCAACTTCGAGAAGCGCGAAGCTTCGCTACGGGCCTTATTACATTCCAGAAACCTCTCATTTTCAACTCGGTCGATTGGCGAGATCACCAAATCTGGGATCTCAGTCTTACTCGATATGGATTCAACCTTCATCAATGAGGAGGTGATCGACCTTATCGCCAGGGCCGCCGGAATCGAATCTGAAGTCTCCGCAATCACAGAGAGAGCAATGAAAGGCGAACTCGACTTCTCTGATTCATTGAGGGAGCGGGTTAGACTCCTCGCTGGTCAATCTATTTCGATACTCGAGCAGGCTCGCAGAGAGGTCACGCTGACAGAGGGAGCGAAAGAGCTGGTGGAGGCGGTCCATGCTGCCGGTGGGCGCATTGGGATCGTGTCAGGCGGTTTTCATGATGTCATCGATGATCTTCTCGCGCCATTTAATCTCGACCTGATAGTTGCAAATCACTTTGAGATCAAAGACGGTCTCTTAACCGGGGAGCTAAGCGGACCAATTATAGATCGAGAAGCGAAGGCGGCTACATTGGCTTCATTTGCGCAAGGATCAAAACTCTCCGTGGCCATTGGTGATGGCGCTAATGATCTCGCGATGATCAAATCTGCCGATATAGGCATCGCATTCTGCGCAAAAGATATCCTCCGAGAAGCAGCCGATATCATTATTGAAGAACGGGATTTAAAGCTTGTTCTACCCTTAATCGCCTTTTAGAGCCGGCAAGCGTGGATATCGGTAACGATAATTCCGCGCGCGCCAACACTCCACAGCTCATCCATCACCTTATTGACATCCTTCTTGCGAACCATAGCGCGGACCGCGCTCCAGCCATTCTTTTGCAAAGGTGAGACGGTCGGAGATTCAATCCCAGGTGTGAGAAGACATGCCGCTTGGAGAGAAGTATCGACAATGTCATAGTCAACAAGAACGTATTGCCTGGCAATGACGACACCATTGAGACGTCTGATCACTGTCTCGATTTCAGCGCTTCGTTTCGTAGCAGATCCTTCGATGAGGATAGCTTCACTCTCAAGAATGCTATCCCCAAAAACCTGTAGGCCCGCTTGACGCAGAGTTCCGCCGGTGGAAACAACATCAGCGATGAGGTCAGCCACTCCTAAACGGATAGAACTTTCGACCGCGCCATCGAGGCGGACGATAGTCGCCGAAATCCCACGCTCTTCCAAATATTTCTGTAATAGCACTGGATAGGCGGTGGCGATCCGCTGGCCTGCAATATCTGCAAGCGTGAAGCTTTGAGTTGATGGAGCGGCGAATCTAAAAGTGGAGCGACCGAAATCGAGCGGAAGTATCTCGGTAGCAGCGACATTCGAGTCTATGAGTAAGTCTCGCCCTGTTATGCCTAGTTCTAGCTCTCCCGATCCAACATAGATAGCAATATCCCTCGGACGGAGATAATAGAATTCAATCTCATTTTCAGGATCTATCAAGGTGAGATCCCGAGCATCAGAGCGTTGACGGTATCCGGCCTCACGAAGCATGCTTGTTGCGCTCTCCGAGAGGGATCCCTTGTTAGGGACGGCAATCTTTAGCATTAGTGCTCCATCTCATCAATCTCTCGGTGAACTTTCTTTGGTCCGTTATAGAACTCGGTAAATATCCTGTGGATCCAAACCCCTTTTGACCATCAGTACCTGTAATCGGTAAATGAGTTGTGATATTTCTAGGGCTAAGTTCTCATTACCCTCATGCTCGGCTGCTAACCAGACCTCCCCGGCTTCTTCGAGTATCTTCTTGCCCATCGCGTGAACTCCTGCATCAAGGGCTTCAACTGTTCCTGAACCTTGAGGACGTTCTAGCGATAAGGCCTTGAGCTCATCAAAGAGTTGATCAAAGGTCTTCATGGAGATATTTTACTAGACCGCAGAATTCTCTGTTGCCAATTTACGAAGAGTCTCGAGCATCTGGGCTGGTGATGGCGCCTTGTAGACAGCACTCCCAGCAACGAAGGCGTCTGCTCCTGCGGCAGCGGCAGTAGCGATGGTTTCGACCGAAATTCCACCATCTACTTGGAGCCAAATATCTCGATCAATCTCTTTCAGAGCAAGTCGAGCACTCTCAACCTTGGGTATCATCTCTGTCATAAAACTCTGACCACCAAAACCTGGTTCGACGGTCATGATGAGCACCATATCAAGGTCCGGCAGAAGCTCTTGTAGTAGATAGAAAGGAGTCGAAGGCTTCACCGCGATAGCAGCACGAGCGCCCGCACTCCTTATCTTCTCAATCGTCTTGTGAGGATCGCTACTTGCTTCGAAATGAAAGGTAACGCTGGATGCGCCAGCCCGAGCATAATCAGCGGCCTTCTCATCTGGATTGATAATCATCAGGTGGGCATCGACCGCTAGCGCTGACGCTTCAATAATCGCCACGGACTCTTCAAAAGAGAATGTGAAGTTTGGAACAAAAATATTGTCCATTACATCAAGATGCAGTAAATCCGATGAACTCACAACCCGGTCTATCTCCGAGAAGAGGTTATTTCGATCAGCGTTGAGAATGCTGGGACACATTCTGATTTGTCGGCTCACCAAATTAGGATACCGCCGTCACCCGTGAAAAGAGCGCCATGAACATCGAATCAGTTCCGTGCAGGTCAGACCACATCTGGATCGTCCCATCTGGCTGAAGGAAGTTCATCGACCTGGCGGAATCTGGAACGAAGGGAGCAAGCGAGTTTAGGGTGAAATCCCTGTGACGGTAGAGGAAATCCGCTACCTGCGCACCTGTCTCACTGCGATGAGGGGAACAAGTGACGAAAGCGATGTAGCCATCAGGGCTAAGAAGTTTTACGGCCGCATCGAGGAGATTGCGCTGAATCGAAACGAGTGCTTTTAAATCACTGGGTTCTTTGCGCCAGCGCGCCTCGGGCCTACGGCGCAAGGCGCCTAAGCCACTGCAAGGTGCATCGATAATGATTCGGTCATACATGATCTCTTGTGTGGGTAAATCCTCACCACGAAATGAGATCACATTTGCGGCAGGCACTACATGAGAGACGAGCTCGGCACGATGTGGAGCCGGTTCATTGGCTGTGAAATTATCCTTAATACGATTCTCATGCAAGAGGTTGTAAAGCATTGCCGCTTTGCCACCCGGGCCAGCGCACATATCTAACCAATTGAGGTACTGACGATCCTGATGAGTATTGAAGAATATTTCGCTTATTAGTTGAGAGCCTAGGTCTTGAACGCCAGCTCGCCGCTCATGGACGGCTGCATATGAACCTGGCATCTTTCCGGCCCGAACTGCAAAGTCATTAGCGGGCATGAGCTCACCACCCTCATCAAGGAGTTCATCTCTTGTTGACTTGCCAGGCCAGGCAACCAAGTGCGGGGCTACGGGTGTGTTGTGCGCAACTAAGAGGGCCTCGAGTCGATCAGAGCTCTTGACTTGCTCGGCCAAAGCCTTCACTATCCAATCTGGATGTGAATGAATCACCGATAGATCTGTGAGGGTGGTGTAATCAGGAGGATCTCGAAGTATCGATCGAAGAATTGCATTCACATAGGAAGCTCTTCCCTCACCAGCAACTGCTCGTGCGAGCTCTACCGTCGCATCTACCGCGGCGTGATCGGGTACGCGCATCTCATAGATCTGATGGAGACCAAGGCGCAATAGGTCCACGATTGCCCCATTGAGAGTTTCAAAAGGTCGATCAATCTTAGAACGAATCGCGAAATCGTGTTTACCCTGCATCCGCAGTGTGCCGTAAGCAAGTTCGGTAGTAAAACTTCGATCGCGCTCATCCATCGTTGAATCTGAGAGCAAGGAAGGAAGTCGAATATTTGCGTAAGCGCCTTCGCGATTTACCTGCGAAATTAATTGATAGGCGACGAAACGGCTCTGATCTGGTTTGGCCTTTTTGAAAGTACGCTTTTCTTCGGGTTTACTCACTCGCGCCACTCGCCTGTTGCAAGAGTCGCTCCCCCGGTTCAAGCCTGGCGCCGCGCATGAAATCAACTGCGGACATCCGCTTCTTGCCTGCTGGGGTTACCTCACCGATCTCAATGATCCCATCGATCGACTGAACATAGATGCTCGAGCCTTCAGACCATACCTCACCGGGTGTTCGATCCTCACTGCGCATCAGGGTGAGAGAGGCGTTGTGTATTCGTAGCAAAGCGCCGCGGAAAGAGGTGAAGGTCCCTGGACGCCCAGACAGTGCTCGAATTTTTCGAATCGTCACGATCGCGGGCTGGCTCCAATCGAGATCACCCATCTCTTTCGATATTTTCGGGGCCATAGTGATTCCTGACGCGCTTTGAGCCTTTGGGCGCTCGGCACGCTTGATTTTGCCTACTGCGTCAAGAACGAGATCAGAACCCATTCGAGACATGAGCTCAAGTAACTCCTCAGTGGTTGCATGATCATCTATGACGATCTCTTCTTGGCTATAGATAGGACCGGTATCCATGCCCTTATCTAATTTGAAGACAGTGATTCCAGTGACCTCATCACCTTCGAGAATGGCCCATTGAACTGGTGCGGCGCCGCGCCATTTAGGAAGGAGGGAGAAGTGCAGATTGAGCCATCCGAATCGCGGACCATGCAGAAGTTCTGGCGGTATCAATTTTCCGTATGAGGCTGTTACGACGAGTTGAGGTTGTACATCTAGGAGATGCTTATTGATCTCTGAGATATCAGCTGGCTTTGCCACAAGTAGACCCTTTTCACTTGCCCAGGTGGCGAGTGGGTTTGCTTCGATGGTCTGACCTCGACCAACCTTTCGATCAGGATGGGTAATTACTGAGGCGAGCGTGTGTTCTGAACCAATAATCGCTTCGATAATAGGGAGACTGATCAAAGAGGAAGATGCGACGGATATTTGCAAAAGTTACTGTCCTAATCCACGAGTCGAGTGAGGAGAAACCTTAATGATGGGATTGGCGTTGCTTGTGTTAAACCATTCGCTCTCGCGGATCTCTCTCATCGCATTCTTGCGGAGTTCGCTCTCCATGCGGTCTACAAAAAGTATTCCATTAAGGTGATCGGTCTCATGCTGAAGCGCTCGGGCTAAGAACTCTGTTCCTTCGACGACGATTGGTTCTCCGTGCATTGTGAAACCTTTTGCCACCGCTCTAAAAGCTCTAGGAGTCTCGGCGAAAATTCCGGGGAAGGAGAGGCAACCTTCCTCACCTTCTTGCATCTCATCACTGAGGTCAAGGGTTGGATTAATCAGATGGCCGATAGCATCGTCCACATCCCAGACAAAGACGCGAAGCGAGACACCAATTTGAGGGGCAGCAAGTCCTGCACCGGGAGCATCGTGCATTGTCTCTATCAGGTCTGCTACCAGCGTCCTGAGCTCTTTATCAAAGTCAACTACTTCGATCGCCGGTGTCGTGAGAACCGGATCTCCAAAATGTCGGATCGGTTGAATAGCCACCCTCGTAGTCTAGCAATCTTTCGAAGGTCTCTAATCGATCGAATACGGATCGAATTTAATGGCGAACGGGCTCTTCTTTCTTGTCGTACGTATCCGCTGGGTCGCGCTTATTAATTCTGCAAACTCATCACCGCGATCAACCGGGAACTTGACCAACAGGCGCGATGTTGTATCTCCTGTTTTTCGATGCTGATCAACCCTTGGTGCAAGGAGAAAGGAGGTGAACCCTCGATCTTCAAGCAGTGATCGAAGCGCATCCAATTCTGAGAAAATCCCTTCGACAACAAGAAGTCGGAAATAAGGTGGGAGTTTCGCCTCAAAACGTTCTGTCATCTCGCGTAGAGCCAAATCATAGGGATCCGAACGAATCACCCCTTGGCCAACAGCGCTCTCACCTCGTAGAGCGAGATAGAGATAGCCATCGCTTTCAAGAAGCGAGAAGAGTTTGAACCATTGAAGTCTGACTTCCTCTTGAGAACGGAGAGAGACTTGTGAATAGGCTGACTCTGCATCGAGAATCAAGATGGCGGAATATCTCCCTAACGGTTCGGATCCGAGCGTGGCCACAACCAAGACTCTATCCTGAGTTAACCGGTGGACTTGATCCGCACCAGATGAATGGATCACCTGCACCTTTGGGAAGGCCCGACCAAACTCCGCTGCACTGCGTTCTGCCCCTCGAGCGATAATACGAAATTCGGGTGAGTCACAGTGAACACATCTCCAATTGAGATGTGTGCTCCCGCAGAGATTGCAGAGCGCCGATCCCTTCTTTGCTGGCAGAGAGAGCCTTCCTCCGCAGGAACAGAGCGCCTCACTTCGACATTTATTGCACGAGAAGCAATTGATATAACCAGCCCTACCGACCGAGATCAAGACATTTCCATCACGCAAGGCACGTTCAATCAATGGGAAGAGAGAGGGCTCTTCGCCAGATGCGGAGAGGAACTTTGTCCTTTTCAGTTTTTCGTGAGGGTAGATGTACTGCGTGATCCATTTCGACTCAACTTGACGCACGATCTCAACTGATGGCGAGTGGCTCAAGAAAATTACACTGTGTTCGGCACTTCGCATGAGAGCGATGTCTCGCGAATTCCAGGTCGGTGAACGACGCTCGTAGTGATGGCTCTCCACCTCATTCACAATAATGAGAGTGTCCCTGCTCTTGAGGTCAAGAAAGACACCGCTTCGAAGTGCGAGAACAATCCCCTGATTCAAAGAGTTGGCTTTCGTATAGTTACAAAAACGCTCACTCTTCCTTTGAAGAGAGGAGATGGTAATGAATTCGAAATTCCGAGACTCTAAGATCTCTGCACATCGATTGAGATCCTTTGTGTCAGCGAGAACCAGAACAACCTTTCCGGCCTTTGCACGCGAAATCGCAACTTCGACAATAATCTCATAACCATCCTGAAGACTTGGAAGAACAATCAAATCACGGAGCCGAGCATCGCTTGCCAGCCGTCGTTTCAAGGCTTGCGGAAGAGCGATCACCGATTTAGATTCTGGTTCTGTCGAGAGATCCAGAGAATGGGCTACCCGGCTAGCCGCTGCTGCCCCCGTTTTTGAATACTCTGGGGCGGTCGATGAGAGGAATGACCACGTATCTGTTGAATAGCGTTTGGCGAGGATTTGGGCGAGAACGATCTGTTCGAGGGTGAACACCGGTTCAAGGGAGATCCGCGAATGGATCTGCTTAATCTTCCCTGAATTCTGAAGTTGCTCGTAGCGTGAAAATACAACTCCTTCAACGAGCTGATTTCCGAATGGGACACTGACTAGATCTCCTATTTCGCAATCTGATTCGTCATCAGTGAGTGAATATGTGTAAATCTCTTGAGCGCCTAGAAACGGAACGTTCACAATGACATCAATGAAAGGACGGTCAGCTATTAATAGACGTTTGACCGTTGTCTTCTCTGCACGGAGTCGAAGCGGTTTGACAGGTTTGAGTGGGCTGGCATCAGCCACGTGTGATTAACCCTTAACAGCCTTCTTGAGGAGATCGGCTCGATCAGTTCGCTCCCACGTAAAATCAGGAAGTTCGCGACCGAAGTGACCGTATGAACTGGTGGCCGAGTAGATCGGACGTAAGAGATCAAGATCCCTGATGATCGCTGCTGGTCGTAAATCAAAGACCGCTTCGATCGCACTTTCAATCTGGAGAACAGGAACCTTCTCGGTTCCAAAACATTCTACGAAGAGGCCAACTGGCTGAGCTTTGCCGATCGCGTAAGCAACCTGAACTTCACAGCGAGAGGCTAGTCCTGAAGCCACGACATTTTTTGCAACCCAGCGCATCGCATAAGCGGCAGAGCGATCTACCTTCGAAGGATCCTTGCCAGAGAATGCGCCGCCACCATGGCGAGCCATGCCGCCGTAAGTATCAACAATAATTTTACGACCGGTGAGACCGGCATCGCCCATGGGACCACCGATGACGAAGCGTCCAGTTGGGTTAATGAGTGATCGAACACCAGTTGTATCAATCGCGAGATCAGCGATGACCGGATTAATGACATAATTCAAAATTTCTGGAGCTAGTTGCTTATCGAGATCGATATCCGCCGCATGTTGTGAGCTGACGACAATAGTATTGAGGGCAACTGCGCGATCCCCGTCATATTCGATCGTTACTTGTGTTTTGCCATCCGGGCGTAGATATTTCATCTCCCCTGACTTGCGCACCTTTGAGAGTTGCATAGAAAGCTTGTGCGCTAGCGCGATCGGCAGCGGCATGAGCTCTGGCGTATCGTCGCAGGCATAACCAAACATCAAACCTTGATCGCCAGCGCCTTGAAGATCGAGTGGATCTACAGATGATGAGACTCGCTTTTCAAAAGCTGAATCAACTCCTTGCGCGATATCTTGTGACTGCTGGCCAATCGAAAGAGATACACCACAAGAATTACCGTCAAAACCTTTATCAGATGAGTCATAGCCGATTGCAAGAACAGTATCACGGACGATGCTCATCACATCTGCGTAACCATTTGTAGTGACTTCACCGGCGACGTGTACTTGTCCAGTGGTTATAAGAGTTTCAACTGCCACGCGCGAAGCGCGATCCTGGCCGAGGAGCGAGTCGAGAATCGCATCAGAGATCTGATCCGCCATCTTGTCCGGATGACCTTCGGTCACGGATTCTGAGGTAAAGAGGCGCTTAGTCATGGGATAAACCTAACTTATTCACCGCTATATCAAGAAGTTTATTGGCTAGTGTCACCTTGCTGACGGGGCCCACCCGTTCAAGGATCGAAGGCCCTCCCCCATCCGTGCCTATCCCGTATATCTCACCAGAGGTCTCATCTTTACCAAAGATAGCTCCGTCGCTAACATCGTTGATATAGAGCAGATCCACATTCTTTGCAGAGTACTTTTTGATGGCCTTCGAAATACCATCGCCACCGGTCTGTGCTGCAAATCCGATGAGGAATGTATCTGCCTTTGCAGATCCAAGCTCACGAAGAATATCTATAGTCGGTGTGAGCTCGATCTGGGCGTAGTTACTTTTCTCAAGCTTCTCGGTCGATGATGAGAGTGGGGTCGCATCCGCAACCGCTGCACTCATGATTACGATCGCAGAGCCCTCGAAATTCGCTATGACCTGCTGATGCATCTGCGCCGCGGTTTGCACATGAATCACATCAATACCTTCAATATCGGGCAGCGATGAATTAGCGGATATCAGCGTGACTTTCGCCCCTCGCGTGGCCGCTGCATAGGCCGCTGCATAACCTTGCTTTCCAGATGATCGATTTCCGATAAACCGAACGGGATCAATGGGTTCTTGTGTCCCGCCGGCGGTTATGAGAACTTTTACACCACGCAGATCCGCTCGATGATTCAGCGCTAGGTTAATCGCAGAAATGATCTTCACGCTCTCTGGATAACGACCGATACCAACATCTTCGCCAGTCATTCGTCCCTCATCAGGCTCCACAACTATGACGCCTCGACTGCGCAAGATGCGGACATTCTCTTGGGTCGCGGCATTGAGCCACATCTCAGGATGCATGGCGGGAACTAAAACTAAGGGAGCCGTCGACGCGAGTACTACATTTGTGAGCAGGTCATCCGCTCGACCTTGAGCGATTCTGGCTAATAGGTCGGCGGTTGTCGGAGCAATAACAATCGCACCAGCGCTCTTGGCGAGTGCGATATGTGGAACGCTCGCGACATTGCTCCAGAGATCATCATGAACGGGACGACCGCTCAACGCTTCCCACGTCGCATTACCAATAAATTTGGCGCTCGATCGGGTCGGAATCACTGTGACGAGGAAACCTGATTCTTGGAGACGTCTGATCAGATCAGCGCTCTTATAAGCAGAAATTCCCCCGCCGACACCGAGAATAATTTCGCGGCCGCGAGGGAAGATCATTATTCGAAATCTAGGATAGTTAGGCGGTTGCCGCTGGAGTTTCTACACTCTTTGGCTCAAGGTTCTCCATGGTGAGTAGACCTTCATTGATCTCACGGAGTGCGATCGAGAGCGGTTTCTCATGGACATAGGTCTCAACAAGAGGTCCAACGTACTCAAGGAGGCCTTCACCGAGTTGTGAGTAATATGCATTGATCTGACGTGCGCGCTTAGCTGCATAGAGAACGAGGCTATATTTTGAGCCAGCCTTGTCGAGGAGTTCGTCGATCGGTGGATTAGTGATTCCATCCATATTTGATGTTGAGCTCATCGTTACCTCTTTCTCCAACTAATTACTAACTAGCGCCTACTAGCGCTATCAAGGGCTACTCTTGCTGAGCCGCCTCCTGATGCGAAGTCGCTAAGGATACCAGTTCTTCAATGAGCTGCTCGACCTGGTGATTTATCAGGGTGTGATCGAACTCCCCCGCCGAAGCCATTTCAACCTCAGCTAAGGCCAATCGCGCCGCGGCACGCTCAGGCGAATCAGTTCCTCTTCCCAGCAAGCGCGACTTTAACTCTTCCCATGATGGTGGCGCGATAAAGATGAGTATGGCTTCTGGCGCGACTGTTCGAACCTGACGTGCGCCTTCGATCTCAATCTCAAGTACAACGTTCTTCCCTAGAGTCAGCCAATGCTCGATGGGCTCCTTCGGCGTGCCATACCTGGACCCAGCAAATTCTGCCCACTCAAGAAAACCGTTGCTGGCGACCATCTGGTCGAATTTAGAGTCATTATAAAAGTAATAGTCGACCCCATCCTTCTCCCCTTCTCGCGGATCGCGAGTAGTTGCGGAGATGGAAACCCAGAAACGAGGGTCAGATTTGAGCGCCCTCGTGATTGTGCTCTTACCTACACCGCCTGGTCCTGACATGACGATAAGAAGTCCGCGTTTTGGATCAATCTTAGTGATAGCCATCTCTCTCTTTAGTGCGGACAATTGAATGCGGCCAAGGCCTGCAATACGACGAGTCGGCGAGATTTTGGCTCGCTCCATAATTGCTTCTGCACGGAGTTTACCGATCCCGGGAACGGCCTCCAAGAGCTCTCGGACGCGCATCCGCTGTAACGCGGGCGAAGCGGAGTTGATGACATCGAAGATACTGGTCTCAGATGCCCGAAGCGCAACTTTCACCGCAGCACGTGCTCGTCTTGCCGCTGAGGCAGCAGCATTCGCTGCCTCCCTCTCGGCTACGGTGAGCTTAGGCGGAAGTGGCTTCATCAAGAATCTCCTGCGCACGATTGCGCATTGCATCGCCACCCTCATGATGGAGTGAGGTGATTGGTCGTCCGATCACAAGATAGGTAGATCCAGCCGCTATCGCATCACGAGGAGTCATCACTCGGCTTTGATCGCCCAACGCTGAGCCGGCTGGCCGAACTCCCGGTGTGATGATCGCAACCTGAGTACCTACATTCTCTCGAATTGCTCTCACCTCATGTGGTGAAGAGACGATCGCTTTCGCTCCAGCCTTCACAGCCAGTTGTGCGAGATTGACTGCCGATTCCATCGGAGAGGATGCAAAACCAATCTGCTCAAGTGCTGGGGCATCAAGGGAGGTGAGGATTGTTACAGCAGTGATATCAATCGCAGGCGCCGCAGCTACCGCACTCGCGATCATTGCAGCTCCTCCTGAGGCATGAACCGTGAGAAATTTTGGATTGATATGAGCAACAGCGCTCGTAGCCCCTGCAACCGTATGTGGGATGTCATGCAGTTTAAGATCGAGAAAGAGATCAAAGTCGCCCGCAGTGCGAAGCTTGGCGATTCCCTCAGAACCAAAGGAGAGGAAAAATTCGAGACCTGCCTTATAGGTGCGAATTGAACCATTTGTAGCTTCAATCCAGGAACACGCGATATCGAGATCATCGGTATCGAGCGCGAGAATAAGTGGATTCATTACTTCATCTCCCTGTGGGCAAATCCAACGGCTTCCGAAACTCCAGTGAAACCTTTCTGGATCAGAATCTCTTCCAGCTCATCTTTAACTTTCATCACCGCAGTAGGGTTCCCAAATGTTGCTGTCCCAACAGAAATCGCAGATGCACCCGCAAGAATAAATTCAAAGGCATCTCTTCCATGTGTGATTCCCCCCATTCCTAAAATTGGCAATTGAGGTAGCGCGGCGTGGACTTGATATATCGCACGGATCGCGACTGGTCTTATAGCAGGACCGCTGAGACCACCGGTCTTCTGCGCTAACTTGGGAAGCATCACATCGGTATCGATCACCATGCCTAGGAGAGTATTGATCAAGGCCACTCCATCGGCGCCTGCATGTGAAACTTCGCGCGCAATTGCGACGATATCCGTCACATCTGGCGACAATTTCGCGATGATAGGAAGATCTCCTCCAATATTTCTCCGTACCGCTTCAACCGCCGCGCGCGCGCTCTCTGGCTGACACGAAAAGACCATCCCGCGATTTTCAACATTCGGACATGAGATATTCACTTCGATGCCGACTACTCCCGGGAGATTTCGCATTCGTCTTGCTAGAACGGCGTAATCTTCAACGGTCTCGCCTGCGATGCTAACGATTGTCCGCGCTCCTTGAGATGCGAGCCACGGAATATCATTTTCTAAGAAGAGATCAACTCCTGGCCCCTGCAAGCCAATCGAGTTGAGCATTCCACTCGGTGTCTCAGCCATACGAGGAGTCGCTCTGCCACTTCGGGGCTTTATCATGATTGACTTCGTAACGATCGCTCCAAGCTCGGTGAGCGGAAAGAATTGTGAGAGTTCTTTACCCGAACCAGCACATCCACTCGCCGTCAAAACGGGATTAGGGAGTTGCGAACCTGCGAGATTTGTAGCGAATGAAAAACTCATGCACCCCACGTCCCTTCAGGGATGCGACGCTTGCTATCCCAGATAACGCGGCTTCCATCCATGACGGGGCCGTCAATACACGATCTGAGCATGCGGATCTGATCATCATCGCCCTTGACTGGAAGAACACAGGTCATGCACACACCAATCCCGCAGGCCATTGACTCCTCAACAGCGCATTGATGGAGAATCTCATATCGATCACTGATCTGGGTGATAGCCGACAACATCGCCATTGGACCACATGAATAGATGATCTCAATATCGTTCTCTTCGATAATTTTTGGAAGGACATCAGTAATTTTTCCACTAATACCAGTGCTGCCATCATCTGTTGTCAACGTGAGGCTCGAGACCGAACGCTTACCTTCAAGCGGCGCGTAAATCTTGGAAGCTGTACTTGCCCCTAAAACCATGTCCACGCGGCAACCTCGTGCTTTCAAGAGCTCGGCTAAACCAAAGAGTGGTGCGCTTCCGTATCCGCCGCCCACCAGCAGTGCTCGCACTGGCTCCGTTGGAATGCCAAAGTGGGTACCAAGCGGGGCGACCATATCGACATGATCATGCGCACGTAATGATGTGAGCCAACGGCTCCCTTGACCATGTGGAGCTACAACAAGTTCGATCAATCCCCCGTTTATCCCCTTTTCACTTGAGCGATAGATCGCAAAAGCGCGACGAAGAACCATAGAGGACGCGGGTCCACCAACGGCAATGGCAACAAAGTTTCCTGGCAACGCGGCCTGGGCGAGATCGCCAACAGAGAAGACCATGTGGTGGTATGAACCAACTTTCTTATTACTCACCACTTCTGCTTGGAGCTGTTTTGCGCGAGGATTCATCGTTGCACTCCTTCGCTCTGCCACTCTTGGAGGGACTCAATATCGAATGAACGGCTCTGCATCTCGCGAATACCTTCGACCGCAGCCTTGAAACCTGCAATCGTTGTAATGATCGGGATGGAGCGCTGCACAGATGCGGTACGAATGAGCCAGCCATCATGTCTGCTACCGCGCCCAAGAGGCGTATTGATCACTAGATCAACCATTGCGGAAGTGATGATATCAACCGCCGATAAACCATCACCATTCAGATCGGAATTCTTCTTTACGAGCGTAGATGAGATGCCATGATCTTGAAGAAATGCGTGAGTCCCGGCGGTTGAGTAGATCGAAAATCCGAGCTGTGAGAGGGAGCGAGCCGGTTCAAGCGAACCCGCCTTATCTCTATCCGAGAGGGATATAAAAACAGTTCCACTCATTGGTAATGGTCCAAAGGCCGCAACTTGACTCTTTGCATAGGCCTCCCCAAAGGTCTTCGCGATTCCCATCACTTCACCGGTAGAACGCATCTCCGGTCCAAGAACTGAGTCAACTCCCGCACCATCAATTCGGCGGAAGCGATTCCAGGGTAAGACCGCTTCCTTTACGGATATGCCATTCGCAATTCCATCACCTGAGACCGGAAGTAATCCCCGTACTCTCAATTCTGAAATAGCAACACCAGTGGAGATGAGAGCTGCACATTTTGCCAACGGATTACCTGTCGCCTTGCTGACAAATGGAACTGTCCGAGAGGCACGTGGGTTCGCTTCAATCACATAAAGCGAGCCGTCAGAGGTGATGGCGAATTGGATATTTATTAGGCCACGCACTCCAACATTAGAGGCAATCTTGAGGGTCGCTTCGCGAATCTCCTTGATCTTCTCCACTGTCAGGGTGAAACTAGGGAGGACACAGGCTGAGTCACCAGAGTGAATACCCGCTTCTTCGATATGTTCCATTACGCCAGCAAGAAAGAGTTCACTGCCATCAAAGAGAGCATCGACATCGATCTCGATAGCATCGTCAAGGAATCTATCAATCAGCACTGGGTGGTTTGGGGTGATCTCCGTAGCCTTTTTGATGAACTCTTCGAGGGAATCATCATCGTAGACAATCTCCATACCGCGTCCGCCAAGCACAAAGGATGGGCGGACAAGGACTGGGTAAGAAATATCGTGTGCGACTTCTTTAGCTTCTTCAAAAGATCTAGCCATACCGAAATCAGGCGCACGTAACTCGCTCTTGGCGAGGATCTCCCCGAATTCTCCACGATCTTCAGCTAAGTCGATCGAATCTGGTGACGTACCAAGAATAGTTACGCCAGCATCCTTTAATCCACGCGCCAACCCAAGAGGCGTCTGGCCTCCAAGTTGAGCGATCACGCCCACTACAGGCCCTGCCAAAGTCTCGGCATGGATCACCTCAAGAACATCTTCAAGCGTCAATGGTTCAAAATAGAGACGATCAGAAGTGTCGTAATCGGTAGAGACGGTCTCAGGGTTGCAATTAATCATGATTGTCTCAAAGCCTGCCTCGCGAAGCGCAAATGCTGCATGGACACACGAGTAATCAAATTCGACACCTTGGCCGATTCGATTAGGACCGCTACCGAGGATAAAAACAGCCGGCTTCGTGCGGGTACGAACCTCGCTCTCAAGATCGTACGAGGAATAGTGATATGGAGTATGAGCTTCAAACTCTGCTGCACACGTATCCACCGTTTTGAAAACCGGTCTGATATTAAGTCTCTCGCGTAACGCCCGAATATTCGATGGCTTATCAGAGCGGAGCTGCGCTATCTGCTCATCTGAGAATCCCATTCGCTTCGCCTGACGTAAGAGATCTTTACCAAGGTCACTCTGCTCTGATACTTCGCGCGCCATCGCGTTGATTGATTCGACCTGATCTAAGAACCATGGATCAATCTTGGTGCGCGCGAAGATCTCCTCGACCGATGCGCCAAGAGCCATCGCTTCCTGAACCTGTTGAAGGCGATACTCCGTTGGTATTGCAATCTTCTCTAAAAGTGACTCCTTCGATACTCCATCGAGATCCCATCGGAAACTCATTCCGCGCTTCTCAACCGATCGCAACGCCTTCTGAAGGGCTTCCGGGAATGAACGACCGATTGCCATTGCCTCACCGACAGACTTCATCGTAGTAGTCAACCGTTCATCCGCTTCCGGGAATTTCTCAAAAGCAAACCTCGGAACTTTAACAACGATGTAGTCCAAAGTTGGTTCGAACGAGGCTGGAGTTGACTTAGTGATATCGTTTTGAATTTCATCAAGGGTATATCCGATGGCGAGTTTTGTGGCGATCTTTGCAATAGGGAATCCTGTCGCCTTTGAAGCAAGGGCTGACGATCGAGAGACTCGAGGATTCATCTCGATAACAATAATTCGCCCATCTTTCGGATTAACTGCGAATTGGATATTACAACCGCCAGTTTCAACCCCGACTTCACGGATGATGTCGATAGATAGATCACGGAGTCGTTGGAACTCGACATCGGTCAGCGTCAGCGCGGGGGCAACGGTGATTGAGTCACCAGTGTGCACACCCATTGGATCAAGGTTTTCGATACTGCATACGATCACAACGTTATCTTTGTTGTCACGCATAACTTCCAGTTCGTACTCCTTCCACCCAATAATTGACTCTTCAAGGAGTACCTCAGTAGTCGGGCTATGACGCAAGCCTGCACCTGCAATAAGTTCGAGTTCAGATTGATTGAATGCGATTCCGGATCCAAGCCCACCCATAGTGAATGAAGGTCTCACCACGACTGGATAATTAAGCTCAACTGCGGCGGCTAAACACTCTTGCATCGAGTGGCAGATAAAGGAGCGAGAGGACTCTCCCCCAACCTTCTCAACAATTCCCTTAAAAGTTTCTCTATCTTCACCGCGTTTAATCGCATCGATATTCGCTCCGATAAGTCGGGTTCCAAACTTCTCAAAAGAGCCTCGCTCGAAGAGTGACATGGCAGCGTTAAGAGCGGTCTGCCCACCAAGGGTTGCTAGGACAGCATCAGGCCGCTCTTTCTCCAAAATTTTCTCGATAATCTCAGCCGTAATCGGTTCTATGTAGGTCGCATCCGCAAACTCTGGGTCGGTCATGATTGTCGCTGGATTCGAGTTGATGAGAATAACTCGTATGCCTTCCTCGCGAAGTACTCGGCAGGCTTGGGTTCCTGAATAATCAAATTCACAAGCCTGACCGATGACAATTGGGCCAGAACCAATTACCAGAACGCTCTTAATATCGTGATCTCTAGGCATCTACGGAACCCTTCTTCTTGCTCAAGAGATCAACAAAGTGATCGAAGAGGTAAGCAGCATCATGCGGTCCAGCCGCCGACTCTGGATGATATTGAACGCTAAATGCGGGACGCTCAAGAAGTTCGAGGCCTTCAACCACATTATCGTTGAGACAAATATGGCTTACGAATCCTGCTCCGTATACCGTCGTGAAGTTCGCATCCAGCGGTGCATCAACCGCGAAGCCATGATTATGAGCAGTAATCTCTACCGTCCCATTCTGTAGATTCTTCACCGGCTGATTGATTCCTCGATGACCGAAAGGCAATTTATAAGTAGAGAAACCAAGTGCACGTCCAAGAATCTGATGGCCAAAGCATATTCCAAAGAGCGGAGTCGAATCGGAGAGAAAACGACCCACCAACTCAACCATCTCATCCATCGTCGAAGGATCGCCCGGGCCGTTCGATAAGAAGATGCCATCCGGCGAAATGCTCGAAATCTCTTCGTAACTCGCCGTCATTGGGAAGATATGTACTTCAATCCCACGATTAGCCATATTTCGAGGTGTAGCTGATTTAATACCAAGATCAATCGCCGCCACTGTGAAACGCTTCTCGACACCTGGAGGCGGCGAGACCACATATTTCTCAGTTGTGGTGACGGCGCTAGCAAGGAACGCTCCCGCCATCGATGGAATCTGACGAACTCTAATCACCATCTCTTCTCGAGAAAGGTTCTGACCGGAGAAGATTCCCACTCGCATCGATCCGCGGTCACGCAAGTGGCGAGTGATAGCGCGAGTATCAACACCCTGTAGTCCTATGACGCCAGCATCTATGAGTGAGTCTTCTAGCGAACGTGTTGAGCGCCAATTTGAGCTCCGAGGTGATGGATTTCTGACCACAAAGCCCGCAACCCATATCTTCGAGGATTCCATATCCGCTTCATTCATCCCAGTGTTGCCGATATGGGGAGCGGTCGTAATGACGATTTGTTGATGATAACTCGGATCGGTGAGAGTCTCTTGGTATCCAGTCATCCCAGTTGAGAAGACAGCCTCTCCATAAGTAATGCCTTCGCAGGCCCACGATTCTCCTACGAAGATCGTTCCATCATCCAATACGAGATAGGCCTTACTCATAGGAGAGCACCTTTCTATTTCGCAGTACTACTTTGCCGCGATAGATTGTATGGATAACCTCACCAGTGAGTTTCATTCCAGGGAAGGGTGTATTTCGGCTTCGAGAAAGCAGAGCTTCTCGATCAACCAGCCACTCCGATTGAGGATCAACTAAGACGAAGTTAGCCTGCGCACCGACAGCTAACATTTCACCTTGACCTTCATAGCCACCAATTTTTGCTGGCGCGTAAGACATAACTTCTGCTAATCGCTGCCAATCCATTAATCCACTTTCGATCATTGTTGTCACTACAATTCCAAGTGCGCTCTCTAGGCCAACCATTCCAAAGGCGGCCGATGCCCATTCGCACTCTTTATCCTCGTCAGAGTGTGGTGCATGATCTGTCGCCACAATATCGATTGTTCCGTCGGCTAGCGCCGCACGCAGGGCGAGAACATCTTCCATAGATCGTAACGGCGGATTCACCTTGTAGATCGGATCATATGTGCGTGCAGATTCATCGGTCAGCAGTAGATGGTGAGGCGTAACCTCTGCAGTGACCGCCATCCCTTGCGCCTTCGCCCAGCGCACAATCTCAACCGAGCCACGCGTTGAAAGATGACAGATATGCAATCGACTTTGCACTGCATTCGCAATCAAGATATCGCGGGCAACGATCGATTCCTCAGCTACCGCTGGCCAACCGGCGAGACCGAGTTCAGATGCGACGCTTCCCTCGTTCATCTGAGCGCCAATCGTCAAGCGAGGTTCTTGTGCATGTTGAGCAATTACCCCACCGAAACTTTTCACATACTCAAGCGCCCTGCGCATCAACAGTGGGTCGCTTACGCATTTTCCATCATCGCTAAATACTCGAACTCTCGCTGCGCTCTCTGCCATCGCACCGATCTCTGCTAACTTTTCACCCTCGAGTCCTGCGCTCACTGCCCCTATTGGGTAGACATCGCATAATCCTGCGCTCTTTCCGAGGCGCCAGACTTGTTCAACAACCCCGGCCGAGTCCGCTACAGGGTAGGTATTCGCCATTGCAGATACCGCTGTAAATCCACCGCGGGCGGCAGCCTGTGAGCCACTCAAGACCGTCTCAGTATTCTCTTTTCCAGGTTCGCGAAGATGGGTATGGAGATCGACAAACCCTGGCAGCAGTCGTAGCCCTCCACAATCAATAATCTCGCCACTCGTCTCTAATCCAACTCCGACTTGGGCCACCGAACTCTCCATAATCAGAACATCGATGATGGAACCATCGAGGGCGATCGCGTTCTTGAGCAGTATCTCGTTCATCATAAACCTCCAGCGCTTGCGATATCGGGTCCGCCGAGTGAGCGGTACAGAACTGCCATTCGAACGATCACGCCATTCGCAACTTGCTCGAGAATAACTGATTGCGCAGAATCCGCGCTCGCCGAACTAATCTCCAGACCTCGGTTCATCGGTCCTGGGTGCATCACAATGGCGCTCTTCTTGAGTCGATGAAGCCGGGATTCGTCGAGTCCATAACCCCGCGCATATTCTCGACCGTTCGGGAAGTAAGCATCATTCATGCGCTCTAATTGAACTCTAAGCATCATGACTACATCAAAGGATGCAAGATCCTCATCAAAGTCATAAGAGTGCTGTACTCCCCAACTTTCTATCCCATGTGGAATCAACGTTGGTGGTGCGATAACCGTGACATCGGCACCAAGTTTTTTTAGTAATAGCACGTTACTCCGGGCAACCCGTGAATGAGCGATATCTCCAACGATCGCAACCTTGACGCCACTGAAATCATTGCGACCTATCCCGTGGTGCTTACGAATAGTGAATGAATCAAGTAAGGCTTGAGTTGGATGCTCATGGGTACCGTCGCCAGCATTAATGATGTGTGCATGAACCCAACCGCTCTCGGCAAGACTGGTGGCAGCTCCAGAAGCCGGGTGGCGCAGGACGAAGAGATCAACTCCCATTGCTTCCAAGGTCTGTGCGGTATCTTTGAGACTCTCGCCCTTACTGACACTTGATCCCTTAGCACTGAAATTAATCACATCTGCGGATAACCGTTTAGCCGCCGCCTCGAACGATAAACGCGTACGAGTTGAATCCTCGAAGAAGAGATTCGCAACAGTGCGCCCACGAAGGGTTGGAAGTTTCTTGACGGTACCGGCGGTGAGCTTTTGAAGCTCTGCTGCTGTATCGAGGATACTTATGGCCTCGTCGTGGCTAAGATCATTAATCGAGAGTAAATTCTTCATGGCGAGACCGGAGCGATCTCGACCGAGTCAATTCCATCAATTTCGATGAGCGAAACTTTTACGCTCTCCTTGAGTGAGGTCGGTATATTTTTGCCAACATAATCAGCTCTGATAGGGAGCTCTCGATGACCTCGATCAACCAGAACCGCTAATTGAACCGATGCCGGCCGCCCCAACTCCCCTAGCGCATCGAGCGCGGCTCGAATTGTCCTGCCCGAGAAGAGAACGTCATCAACCAGAATGACCGATTTGCCCTCAATGCCTCCGACTGGGAGAAGGGTTGGAACCAAAGCTCTAGGTGGTCGTAGACGGATATCATCTCTATGCATAGTGATATCTAATGTGCCATGTTCAACTGGAGCTTCGATCGAAGCCAGCATGGCAGCGAGACGCTCTGCTAAATATTTTCCGCGAGTAGGGATTCCCATAAGAACCACGGAATTTAACCCGTGATGGTGCTCGACAATTTCATGCGCGATGCGCTTTAAAGCACGCGAGATCTCCGTGCCATCAAGAATGAGGCTCATTCCAACTCCTTCGCCGTCTCACAGGACGGATACGTTAAAGGATTGCCTGAAGGTTTCCCTTCCGGTTACTACGCCCGAAGGTTATCACTTGTGGATAGCAGAACGCGAAAGGCCGAGAATTCCTTTATCGTGCCTTTATGAAGATCCACCCCTCTGGCCAAGAGCTATCGGACGAATCGGGCGAACTGGCAGCCATCGGAGCTTCCCTGCGATCCATTAGACGTCAACGAAACCTCACACTGCGAGAAGTTGAACGAGAGTCTGGCGGAGAGTGGAAGGCGGTAGTTGTTGGGTCCTATGAACGCGGCGATAGAGCACTCACCTTAAAGCGAGCTGTTCGCCTCGCCTCCTTTTACGGGGTACCCCTTGATCAGCTTCTCGGGCTCCATACCCAGGCGAGCGTTCTCGCTGGTCCAGAGCGTCTGAGTTTTAACCTCTCAGAGATAAGGCGAGTTGGGCGAGGACTCCCAGAGGGCTTTCTCCGGTACCTTCATGAGATTTGCCGATTACGTTCTGATTGGAATGGCGAGGTACTTACACTTCGAAGCAGCGATCTCACCGCGCTTGGAGTGATCCTTGATATTGCTAGCACCGACGTCATTAACTGGGCGCGTGCTGCGAATTTATCGCTCTCCCATTGACAGAAAGATTGTTAGGAGAGGATTGAACTCTTCAATGCGATAATTCGTCCCAATACTCCATTGATATATGAAGCCGAATCGACTGTCGATAGTTCAGTTGCCATCTCGATCGCCTCATTCACTGCAATCTTCTCGTCTAGTTCGCTCTCCCAAAGAATTTCATACATAGAAAGTCGTAGGAGATTACGATCAATCGGCGGCATGCGATCCATATCCCAACCTTCGGCATAGGTGGTAATGAGCTCATCAATCTTTACTTGATAGTGGGCAATACCCGTGAGAAGTCTTCCCACATAAGCTTCTTGGGACAAATCTTCTGACGGCCTTGACGAGTAAAGTTCTAGCGCCTGCGCGCCTCTGAGATCCGCTTCATAAAGAAAATCCAAAGCGCGCTTGCGTGCTTTACGACGAGCACTCACGAATTCGCGCGGCCGAGGTATCCCCCGGTACGAGTATCTACCAAGATTTTTTCATCTTGTTTAATAAAGAGCGGAACTTGAACCGTGATGCCAGTTTCAACTGTTGCAGGCTTATTGCCGCCAGAAGAACGATCACCTTGAAGACCTGGCTCTGTGTAAGTGACAACTAACTCCACTGAGGCAGGAAGTTCAACGTACAAAGGATTACCCTCGTGCACAGCCACGATGGCTTCGCAATTCTCAAGCATGTAATCGACTGCGTCTCCGACTACAGCTTCTCCTATTGTCATCTGGTCATAATTTTTAGAATCCATGAAGACGAAATCATCGCCATCCTTATATAGGTATTGCATATCGCGTTTTTCGAGAATGGCGACTTCGATTTTAATGCCGGCGTTGAAAGTCTTTTCAACCACTTTACCCGTGAGTACTTGCTTCATCTTGGTCCGAACAAATGCTGGACCCTTACCTGGCTTTACGTGCTGGAATTCAATTACCGTCCAGAGCTGACCATCAATATCAAGAGTCATGCCATTCTTTAAATCATTTGTCGTTGCCATCAGAGATCCCATTCATCATTAGACCCGTTATCGGGGTCACCCAAAGATTGAAGGATACCTGTTAAAGGATGGCTTTGAGTGCAATCAGCGCTAAACGATAGGAATCCGGGCCAAAACCGCCGATAGTTCCATTTACCACCCCAGAGATGACCGAGGTATGTCTGAACTCTTCACGAGCGAGTGGATTACTTAAATGCACCTCAATGACTGGGGCTTTGAGCATATCTACCGCGTCTCGAATCGCGTACGAATAATGAGTGAAAGCCGCCGGATTGAAGATGACAGGTTGCCCACTATCAGCCGCCTCATGGAGCCACGAGATGAGCTCTGTCTCCGAGTCAGATTGTCGTATATCCACATCGAGAGCAAGTTCTGCCGCACTCGATGTAATGAATGTGCGCAGTGCTGCGAAATCCATATCGCCGTAGACCTGTGAATCACGAAGGTCGAGACGACCGAGATTGGGACCGTTTAAGACCATCACCTTCATCTGCATATCCTTTCATAGGCTCGCCTTGCAGCCGCTTCTGGCACGCTCTCTAACCAGATCGGTTTCTCGATCCCCGCAAGACCGATGAAACGTAGTGAGCCACTATGAGCCTTCTTATCTCCGTGCATGAGTCCTAGTAACCCATCCCATTCAAACTCCTTGGAGTGGGTTGGCAGGCCGATCTTGGTGAGAATTCCTCTCGCCCTCTCTGTCACGACAGGATCAAGCTCGCCCAACTCTTCAGAGAGGTAGAGTGCATAAACGGTGCCGATAGATACCGCCTCGCCATGACGCAACGTATACCCACTCATCTTTTCAACTGCATGGCCGAAGGTATGACCGAAATTCAGTATCTCGCGTACCTTTCCTTCTCGGAAATCAGAACTCACAACACCCGATTTGACCGCCACACTCTTAGCGATCAATTCTGAAGAAATCTGACGAATCTCTTTGAGAGAGTTGCAGTTCTCTATGAGAGTAAGAATCGAAGTATCCGCGATTAACCCGGTCTTTACTACCTCGGCAAGCCCAGCGGCAAAGTCTCGATCAGATAGCGTCTCGAGGAAGGTTAGATCGATATCCACAGATTGAGGTGAATAAAAGGAGCCAACGAGATTCTTCCCCGCCGACGTGTTGATTCCGGTTTTCCCGCCAATAGCGGCATCCACCATGCCGGCAAGTGTGGTGGGTATCGCGAACCAATCAATTCCACGAAGCCAGGTCGACGCTACGAAACCACCAAGGTCAGTCGTAGCACCACCACCGATAGCGATGATTGCTCCCTTGCGACCTATGGAGAGTTCACCAAGTCGATCCCAGACACGTACAACTTCAGCAATATCTTTCTGTGACTCACCATCAGCGGTAAAAAAAGTCCGGTCGTCATCGAGAGAGAGAAGATCTTTCATTGATTGCGGAGCGATGATCAAAATTTGGGTATATCGAGATGAGATATCCGAAATAACTGATCTCCACTCGACTCCGATTGAGACCTGATAATTTCGTTCTGCACGTACCGGAATTTTAACCATGCGAGAGAATCTCCAACCCCATCAGCATCGCTATTTCGTGAGCTACTTCGGATGGTTTCTTTGAGTCAGTCTTAACAGTAATAGATGCTAAGGATTGATAGATGGGTGATCTTACTTTTGATAGGTTCGCTAATTTCCCTCGTGGATCCCCAACAAGTAGTGGGCGATCACTATTTTTACCAACCCGAGCGCTCGCTTGAGAATCACTTATCTCGAGATACACAACAGCAGCCCCAGACTGCGAAATTGCCTTTTGATTAGCAGGGTCCAGGATTGATCCACCCCCAAGTGCGAGTACTCCTGGCTCCCGGATCAGCTCTTCCTGCACAACCTGCGATTCCAGGGAACGGAAAGCGCTCTCTCCATCCTTCGAAAAGATTTCGGAGATCTTCTTCCCGGCACGTAGCTCAATCGCCTGATCCGTATCGCTCACTGTGAGTCCTGTGATCTTGGAGAGCGCGCGTGCGACCGTAGATTTACCCGCACCCGGAAGACCTATCAGGATGACCTTCGGCATTATTTAATCTCTAAGTGCTCGAGGTAACTTAGGTAGTTACGTCTCGTCTCCGCCACGCTATCTCCGCCAAATTTTTCAATGATTGCATCGGCGATGACAAGAGCCACCATAGCCTCCGCGACAATGCCGGCAGCAGGTACCGCACACACATCTGATCTCTGGTTGATTGCCTTCGCTGGCTCACCAGTCTTTGTATCAATGGTATCTAGTGCACGCGGGACGGTGGAGATGGGTTTCATAGCGGCTCGTACACGCAGAATCTCGCCATTCGACATGCCGCCTTCGGTACCGCCAGCACGATCTGTTCTGCGAACTATCTTCCCCGAAGAATTCTTTTCGATCTCATCATGAGCAACTGATCCACGACGGGCTGCCGTAGTAAATCCATCACCAATTTCGACGCCTTTAATGGCCTGGATACCCATCATCGCGCCAGCGAGCCTGGAATCAAGACGTCGATCCCAATGGGTATGCGATCCCAACCCAGGCGGGAGATCAAAGACTAAGACTTCAATCACACCACCGAGCGTATCGCCCGCGGAGTGAGCATCCTCAATCTCTGTAATCATCAAGGCGCTGGTCTCTTTGTTGAAGCAACGAACCGGGTCGTCGTCGACCTCGTTGCGATTTGCGAATTCGGGAAGTGGAGAATTCTCGGGAACGCGAACCGCTCCGATAGAAAGCACATGAGACATAATCGTTGCACCAATTGATTGTTCGATAAATGCTCTCGCTATAGCGCCTAGTGCCACTCTGGCAGCCGTCTCTCTAGCGCTAGCTCGCTCTAAAATTGGTCGTGCATCATCAAAGCCATATTTTTGCATTCCGACAAGGTCAGCATGACCTGGACGCGGACGAGTGAGCGGTGCGTTTCGCGCGAGCTCTGACAACTCCTTCTCATCAACGGGATCAGCAGACATCACCTTCTCCCACTTCGGCCATTCAGAGTTCCCGACAGTGAGGGCGATGGGGCCACCTTGAGTTAATCCGTGTCGAACTCCCCCGAGAATTGTTACAAGATCTGCCTCGAAATTCTGGCGAGCTCCTCGACCAAATCCCAATCGGCGGCGACGTAGGTCTGCATCTATCGTTTTACTATCCACTCTTACCTGCGCAGGTAAGCCCTCAAGAATTGCAGTCAGTGCGGGGCCGTGAGATTCTCCGGCTGTTAGCCAACGCAACATCGCACTACCTGTCTCTCGTGGTTTGATCCTAGGGCGCTATTCTTGCAGATCTAGAACTCATTTCGAGACCTATTAATGAATCGCTGCGAGGGCACCCACAATTAACCAAGGCCCGAAGGCAATTGAACGACTCACTCTGCGCGTGAAAATGGCAACCGCCGCAATATGAACCAGACCCAACAATGATGCCACCATCAGCGCTGTGAGGATATGAGCCCCTCGACCAAGGATGAGCGCCAGAACGATTATCAGTTTGATATCCCCAGCACCGAGACCGCCACTGCGGAGAAGGGATATCGGAATAAGGATTACGGCAAAGAGGATTGAACAGATCACCGCCGGGAGAAATGCAGATGGCTCGGCGAGGTAACTAAGCAGCCCTCCGATCGCCAACAGGGCTACCAGTTGATTCGGTATGCGACGACTCCAAAAATCGACGAAACTTATCGGTAGGCCAAAAATTACAAGAAGTAGATATCGGTTGAGATTCATCTCCGGAAAATAGATGAAAGATCAATTTTGCGGTTGATATCTACCTCTTCTGTGGAGCGATCTCCTTACGAGCTACCGCTTGTAGTGCGATGCGCATCTCTCCGTAATCAAAACTGATTTCAGTCATAAGGGCGATTGCGTCAAGCGCTTGCTCGACGAGGAGATCGATGCCATCGATCACTGATCCACCCAGCTCCTTCCACGCAAAGGAGAGTTCAGTTGGGAGGGGCTTGTAGAGTGATTCGAGTAGGAGTCCGGTTCCGACACCATCTCGCGTACTCAGGTGATCGGCCGCCCCCATTGGAGTTGTATTGATAACCAGGTCGTACCCTAGGAGTGGGCTATCCATATCAAGGACATTTACTCTGGCTAATGGCGCAATGGATTCGATCACATGAGCGCGACTCGGTGTGCGCAGAAGTAGATCGATCTGTGAAGCACGACCCGCAAGCGCTGCAACGGCTGCACGCGATGTTCCCCCGCCACCAATGATCACAACCCGCTCAACATTCTGGTTCATTAATAGTCGTCCGAATGCAGTCGCATCAGTCGATGTAGCGGTGAAACCACTATCACTGCGCAGCAGAGTATTGGCACTTCGGATTCGAGTGCTCAGAGCGTCAAATGTGCAGCGCCGATATTCGAAGACACTCTCTTTCAGCGGCATCGTGAGATTAAACCCTTTGCGAGCACCTTCCTCGAATGAGGTCGCTAACTCGCGATCCAAGAGAGCATCTAGCGTTGATGAGTGAATCTCTATCGCTTCATAAGATCCTTCAACCCCAAGGATTTTGTAAGCCGATTCATGCAAGAGCGGTGAGAGCGAATGTTTGATGGGTGATCCGAGGACCGCTGCTCTCATCATCTAAAGGCCCCTAACGAGAGATTCTTGTTGTACAACGCTACCCAAGTCTGGAACTCCGTAAAGCTCTTGGTGAAGCGTGTGTCATGCGGCTTGACCGTGATGAAGTAGAGCCAATCACCATCAACTGGATTCTGCGCTGCTCTCATCGCCTCCAAACCAGGGTTACAGATTGGCGTTGGGGGTAACCCAGTATGAATATAGGTGTTATACGGCGATGCAATCTGCGTCGCATTTCGAGAAAGTGCGATTTTGCCACGGGTGTTGTTTGCATACTGCACTGTTGAATTTAACTGGAGCGGCATTCCGATTTTTAGGCGGTTGTAGATGACTCGAGCAACCTTCGAGTAATCCGAGGGATCTCCTTCGATTTGGAGAAGAGAGGCAACTTTGAGAAGGTCGTAAGGGCTATATGAGTCAAGCCCCTTGCTCATGCCAGATGAGACCGCAACCTTCTCGAACTGTGAAATCATTGTTGAGATGGCGCTCTCACGTGAGGTGCCAGGTGCGAAGGCATACGTTGCTGGGAAGAGAATGCCCTCCAACGAATGTGCGTGGCCAAGGAATGGTGGAATCTTCTGACTCCCCAGTGGGCCGGTGATCATGGATTTATTCAGCACTGAAACAACATCAGAGAGAGTCGTACCTTCTATCACCTTGACGAGCCCTGTGTTTCTCGTCGGATCCAATAATTGTACGAGCGCAGATTTCACTGGAATGTGAGTTTCGATCTGGTGAGCACCTGGGGATATCCCGCGTGCGGATCTGTCAGAGGTGGCTAAATCCGTAAAGGTTTTGCTACTCAAAATTACTCCCTTCTTTGCAAGATCGAGAGCGATCGCTGAACCACTCTCCCCCTCGCTCACCGAAATCAAAACTTCAGCACTTGCAGTTCCGGCTTCATAGTCCGTGGGTTTAGACGAAACGATCAGCGCGGCAGCGCCCGCAAGTAAGAAGGTGACCAATCCAATTGAGACAAATTTGACGGTGCTACGCTTCATAATATTTCACAACGAAGTTTATTGAGCCCCGCCTCGAGAATTTCTGCCGCTGCCGCGGAATCAATGAGTGATTTGCTTGATTTCGCATCCTTACCATTGGCTCGTAGCTTCGCAGCAGCGCTCACCGTGGAAAGTCGTTCATCGATCATCACAATCTGCGCCTGCGTCAACGCTTTAAGCGCAGTGACAAAGGTCGCAACTGAAAGCATCTTCGCGCTCTCTGCGCCTGAGAGATGCCTCGGCTCTCCGACAAAGATGGTTACTGGCTCATATTCAGCGAAAATCATCGCGATATCATCAAGGAGAGTGGGGCTTATGGTCGAAAGTGCAGGCAAGGGAGTGACAACGATTGAATCAGCATCAGAGGTCGCGATACCTGTCCGAACATCGCCATAGTCAAATGCTATTCGACGCCCCCGCTGCATTACTTTACCAACGTAGCGTGTAGGGCTGTTCTCATTTCAGTGATAGCACTCGCAAGCTGCGAAGGGTCAACTCCACCACCTTGAGCGAAGTCATCCTTGCCGCCACCGCCACCGCCAAGAATCGTTGAACCAATCTTGACTAACGCGCCAGCTTTCACACCGTCCGCGCGGGCTGCGTCGGAGACTGCAACTACAAGCGTGAGTCGTCCAGAATCATTGGATGTAAGAGCAACGACCGAATGAGGGTTGCGATTACGAAGATCAAGCGCCATCGTGCGTAGGTCATCTGTCGAGATTCCATCGCCAACCTGTGTCAGGATCACACTGCAATCACCAATCTTCTCAACCTTGCTGAGAAGCAAGGAGGCAGAAGCGAGTGCTTGAGCAGATTTGAGTGTTGCTAATTCGCGTTCAATCTCACGCATTCTCTCCAATAGACCTGAGATACGTTCAGGCAATTCTTCGACCCGAGCGCCCTTGATAAGTTCGGTGAGCGAGTTAAGAAGTACATGTTCGCGAGCAAGGAAGTTAAAGGCATCGGCACCTACGAGCGCTTCAACGCGGCGTACGCCTGCGCCAATCGATGTTTCACTCAGAAGTTTTACAAGTCCAAGTTCTGCAGAGCTCGTGACGTGTGTACCACCACAAAGTTCGCGTGCCCACTCTCCAACGGAAACAACTCGTACCTTATCCCCGTATTTCTCACCAAAGAGGGCCATCGCACCTATGGCTTTGGCTTCTGCTTGTGACATCTCTTGCGCAGTGACCGATAAATTATCGAGAAGAAGTGAGTTCACCCGTGCTTCGACATCATGGAGAACAGAGACTGGCACGGCTCCTGTTGATGGGAAATCGAAACGGAATCGTCCTGGTGAATTCTCCGAACCCGCTTGCGTGGCAGTTTCGCCAAGCGCTTCGCGAAATGCTTTATGGACCATATGTGTTGCTGTATGAGCACGTGATATCGCCATTCGCCGCTCACCATCGATACGGGCGAAGACATCATTGCCAATTTCGATGGAACCCTCGGAGATTCGTCCACGGTGAATGAAGAGGCCAGGAACTGGGCTCTGCACATCATCCACTTCAATGGTTGCGCCATTCGCCAGTGTGATTAAGCCACCATCAGAGAGCTGACCACCTGCCTCTGAATAGAACGGAGTTCGGTCCAAAACAATTTCAACCTCGGCACCAACAGCGGCTTCTCGGACCTCTTTGCCATCAACAAGGATCGCACCGACGGAGCTTTCAGAGCTTTGATGGGTATATCCAATGAAAGAGGTCGGTCCGACTCGATCAATGATCTTTCGATATTCACTGAGATCGGTATGGCCAGACTTCTTCTCGCGAGCATCTGCTTTCGCGCGATCCTTCTGCTCTTCCATCAAGCGTCGGAACCCAGGCTCATCGATTGCAAGCCCCTGTTCTGACGCCATCTCTAGAGTGAGGTCAAATGGGAATCCATAAGTATCGTGAAGCTTAAAGATAGTGTCACCGGCGAGCACTGGTGATCGCTCGCTCTTTACTTGCGTTGCTGCAAGATCAAAGATCGTTGTACCGCTCTTCAGAGTTGAGAGGAACGACTCTTCCTCCGCCTGTGAGATAGCAATGATTCGATCCTGGACTTCAATCAGCTCTGGATACTGAGGCCCCATTGCGCCGATAGATGCCTTAATCAATTCAGCGAGGTTGTGATCAGGTGCGCCCAAGATACGCATATTTCTGACGGTACGGCGCATCATGCGGCGCAGGACATAACCACGTCCCTCATTGCCAGGCAAGACCCCATCCCCGATCAACATCATTGCCGTACGGGCATGGTCAGCGACTACTCGAAGTGCTACATCTGATTTTTGATCGCTGCCGTATTTTGCTCCTGAAATCTCAGATGCGCGGTTAAGGATCTGCATCGTGGTATCAATCTCATAAATATTCTCAACCCCTTGTAGCAGCGCAGCCATGCGCTCTAACCCAAGACCAGTATCAATATTCTTCGCAGGTAACTCTCCCAAGATTGGGTAACTATCTTTGCCGCCGCCCGCACCACGGATATTTTGCATGAAGACGAGATTCCAGACTTCAAGGTAACGATTTTCATCAGCGATCGGTCCACCCTCATTGCCGTATGCAGGGCCGCGATCATAATATATTTCAGAGCAAGGGCCACATGGTCCAGGAACACCCATCGACCAAAAGTTATCTGCCATATCTCGGCGTTGAATCCGTTCGAGGGGAACGCCAATCTTCTTATGCCAAATATCTGCAGCTTCATCATCATCAAGATAGACAGTTACCCATAGTCGCTCTTCGGGGAATCCATAACCACCTTCAGAGATTGGCTTCGTTAAGAGCTCCCACGCCATCGCGATAGCGCCCTCTTTAAAGTAATCACCAAAGGAGAAGTTTCCACACATTTGGAAGAAGGATGCATGTCTCGTCGTCTTGCCCACTTCATCAATATCCAAAGTGCGGACACACTTTTGCACCGATGTTGCACGTGCATACGGTGGTGTGATCTCACCGAGGAAGAATGGTTTGAAGGGAACCATACCGGCATTGACTAAGAGCAGGTTTGGGTCATCTGCCACTAATGAGGCCGATGGCACAACTGTGTGAGTTAACCCGAGGCTGTTACCTGATTCAAAGAAGCGTAACCAACGGGATCTAATTTCTGCGGAGTCCACGGATTATTCGTGATCCTTTGAAGAGCGCTTGCGTCCACTCATCGAAGTAACCGCCCCAATGATGAGTTTCAGAATATTTGAGTTCTTATCAACAAGGCTGGTAATAGCCTGATTGATTTTCTCGGTCGCATTCTCAGCAGATGTAGTGATCCGATTGACGCTGCGGACAGTCTTTTGAACCTCATCGACGAGACGACCAACTCGAATAACCGCGTAGGCGATCGCGGCCGCTATAACAAAGAGCGAGATTGCGGCAATGATTGTTGCGATTCCACCTGGACCCATATGAAAATCTTACTAGAAAGGGGTGAGCAACTTCTCCGTTTTAGGAGCTTGCGCTCTCTTTCTCCGGCACAAAATCAACACCAGCCTCTTTGCGTTGTGGGGCGGTAATCGGCGTTGGCGCGCCGGTAAGAGGATCTCCCCCGCTGGCAGTCTTAGGGAAGGCGATCACTTCACGGATAGAAGCAGCTCCCGCGAGGAGTGCACAGAGGCGATCCATTCCAAGAGCAATACCACCATGTGGGGGTGGGCCATAGTTGAAGGCCTCTAGCAAGAAGCCGAATTTACTCTCTGCTTCAGCAGGCGAAAGACCAATCGTTTCGAAGACTCGCTGTTGAACAGTTCGATCGTGGATACGAATCGACCCGCCACCGATCTCATTTCCGTTAAGAACAATGTCGTAGGCGTATGCCAAAGCGCTGCCGGGATCAGTGTCAAAAGTTGCTTCGAACTCTGGCTTTGGACCAGTAAATGGATGATGCACTGCAGTCCAACCGCTCGCAGGATTTTCAGGATCTTTACGTTCAAACATCGGCGCATCAACAACCCATAGGAACTTCCACTCACCTGCTGCAATCAATCCGCAACGCTCGCCGATCTCTAAGCGGACTGCGCCAAGAAGATTCTGTGATGAGACCTGATTGCCGGCGGCGAAGAAGATTGCATCCCCGGGCTTTGCTCCAGCAGCTGCAGTAATTCCAGCACTCTCACTCTCGCTGAGATTCTTTGCTACCGGTCCTGCGAGTGTGCCATCTTCTTGAACCAAGATGTACGCGAGTCCCTTTGAGCCACGAGCCTTAGCCCAATCCTGCCACGCATCAAGCTCGCGACGGGCAGAGCTCGCACCGCCCGGCATAACTACCGCGCCTACGTAATCGGCTTGGAAGACTCTAAAGGTAGTCTCTTTAAAGAATGATGTGAGGTCGGTCAATTCATTACCAAAACGAAGGTCTGGCTTATCAGAGCCGTAGCGACGCATGCACTCTGCATAGGTAAGACGCGGAATTGGGAAAGGAATATCGTAATCAGCGACCTTCTTGAAGACAGTCTTGAGCACACTCTCTGCAACCGCCAGAACATCCTCCTGATCAACAAAAGACATCTCGATATCGAGCTGCGTGAACTCCGGCTGGCGATCGGCCCGGAAATCTTCATCTCTAAAGCAGCGAGCGATCTGGTAGTAACGCTCCATGCCGGCAACCATGAGGAGTTGCTTAAAGAGTTGCGGTGACTGTGGAAGGGCATACCAAGAACCCGGTTGTAAACGTACTGGCACCAGAAAATCGCGCGCACCTTCAGGAGTTGAGCGAGTGAGGTAAGGAGTTTCGATCTCGAGGAAGTCGAGATCATCCATGACATTTCGGATCGCCGAAGTGACCTTCGAGCGCATCCGAAGGTTGCGCGATGGTTCTTCACGACGTAGGTCGAGATAGCGATACTTCAATCGGATCTCTTCTGAGATATTGGCAGTCTCACCGCTATCAACGGGGAACGGAAGGGCTGCCGCTTCGCTTAACACTTCAAGATTGAGGCAGACAATCTCGATCTCACCGGTTGGAAGATTGGTATTTTCATTTCCATCAGGTCGCTGCGAGACAGTACCGGTAATGAGTACGCACCATTCAGCGCGCAGAGCTCCCGCAATCTCATCCTTAATGACGACCTGCACTGAACCAGACGAGTCACGCAGGTCAATAAATGCCACTCCGCCATGATCTCGCCGACGTGCTACCCATCCTGCGAGGGTTACCTGCGAACCGATATCGCTTTTGCGAAGGGTTCCGGCGTCATGAGTGCGAAGCATTTGTGATCTCCTGTCGTACAACATCGTGCAAAGATGCAATCGTAACCGAAAGCTGATCTCCAGTTTTCATATTCTTGAGCGCTGCAGTTCCGGTCGATAACTCATCATCACCAAGAACGAGACTATATTTCGCGCCGCTCTTATCAGCTGCCTTCATTCCACCCTTGAGAGAGCGGTCTCCATAGGCGATATCAACAATGAGGCCTAATGAGCGCAAGCGCTCAGCGAGCTCGAGTGAGGCACCCTTCGCCGCTGGTGACATCGGAACGATGAAAAGATCGATTCCAAACGAGCTCGGCAAGGCGATTCCCTCCGCCTCGCAGGCGAGGACACATCGGTCGACTCCAATACCGAAGCCAATTCCTGAAAGTTCTGCTCCACCTAATTGAGACATGAGACCGTCATAGCGACCCCCTCCGCCAATCCCCGATTGCGCACCTAGGCCATGATGCACAAATTCAAAAGCGGTGCCGGTGTAATAATCGAGACCACGTACCATCCGCTTATTCACAGTAAATGGAATCGCAAGTACGGTTAGTAGCTCCTGTACTCGCTCGAAATGCTTGAGACTTGATTCATTGAGATATTCCAGCAGAACAGGTGCTTTCGCCATCGCGCTCTTAATCTCGTCTCGCTTATCGTCGAAGAGTCGAAGTGGATTAATCTCTGCGCGGCGAGCAGTCTCTTCATCCAAATTGAGGGTTGCAATAAACGTCCGTAATTCTTTTGTATAGCGCTCTCTACTCTCGAGATCACCGAGTGAGGTAATTTCCAGCGTGTAGTTTTTTAATCCAAGACCAGCAAATGCGCGTGCAGCAACAGCAATGACCTCAACATCAATCTCTGGATCATTTACTCCGATAGCTTCGATACCGACCTGATAGAACTGGCGATAGCGTCCAGCTTGGGGACGTTCTGCGCGGAAGAAGGCACCGGAGTACCAGACCTTAACGGGGAGCTGACCCCGATCAAGGTTGTGCTCAATCACAGAGCGCATCACACCCGCAGTTCCTTCAGGACGTAGTGTGATCGATCGACCGCCACGATCCTCAAAGGTATACATCTCCTTCGACACCACGTCAGTGGATTCACCGACACCACGCTTGAAGAGTTCAGTATCTTCAAAGACTGGAAGCTCCATTAATTGATAACCAGATGATTTCGCAGAACCGATCAAACTCTCTCGCACAAATTCAAAGATGGCAGAACGGACTGGGTAATACTCACTTACGCCCTTTGGTGCTTGCAGCGGTTGAAATTTAGCCACGATCTCTCCCCTGCCTCTCACGCTTCATTGCTTCTAGATAATCTAATTGCAGATATGGACTCTGCTTTCGTTCTCGCCCAATTGTAGTAACTGCGCCATGCCCCGGCAGGACATTAAGGCCATCATCGAGCGTTAAAACTCGCCGCAGGAGCGTCTGCGCCATTGTCGACGACGAACCAGTCGGCAGATCGGTACGTCCAATACCATCGCGGAAAAGAACATCTCCGGAGATGAGGTACTCATCGTTGACCGTGAACATTGCGGATCCCGCAGTATGCCCAGGAGCATGGATTACTTCGATATCAAATCCAGCAAGTGAAAACTTTTCTCCGCCTTCTAGTTCACGTACATCGGTGGGCTCAGAGAAGGTGGTCACTCCGAATTGAGCCATGATCGCCGCAGATGCTCCACCAGCATCGAGTGCGAGGAAGGGCTGTGCCAGAAGTTTGCGGTCGCGGCTTTGAATGTAGGTAGGTACTCCATATTCTTGCGAGAATGGAACCACTGAGAAGGTGTGGTCGAGATGGCCGTGGGTGACGAGAGTTGCGATCGGTTTCAGATTGTATTTCCGCAAGGTCTCGCCCACTGCAGAGACGATTGAAGGCCTCGTAATCCCTGGGTCGACGATGAAGCATTCAGAGTTACGACCAGGGGCGAGAACCCAGCAATTGGTCGCAAAGGCCTCCGCCACGACTGCCTCAACGATCACGAAAACTCCCTCTTACGATCATCACCAGCGGTGGCAAGCTCACGCTCATCGAATAACAGGTGAATGAGCCCGCTTTCGCCCTGTAGAGGTTTAAGGGTACCTTTAACCCCGCACGAACGATGGAGATATGCCCTTTCATAACGAGGGTCCTCGAGGAGTTCTCAAGGATCTACGCGCACGACTTAAGGAGTCGCTCATGGATATGCCAAACCTTTCAACACCTGCCCCAACACCAGCATCAGCTCTTATTGGCGATCCAGCCGCATTCGGTCGCGTCGGTGAAGATGGCACTGTCTATGTACGCACTTCACATGGCGAAAAGGCAGTTGGCTCATATCCAGGTAAGAGCGCAGAAGAGGCGCTCGCCTACTTTGTTCGTAAATTTGAAGCGGTCGCCTCGGAGGCAGCGCTCCTCGCAGCTCGCATCAAGAGCGGTGCAATGGTTCCAAATGATGCTCTTGCAGCGGTCTCGAAATTGCGTGAACAGGTTTCAACTCTCAACGGAGTCGGAGATCTCGATACTCTAGCTCGCTCTGTTGAGCAGATCCCAGATCTCATCGAAGGTCATAAGGCTGCGTATGAGGCGAAGAAGGCAGCTGCAGAGGCTGAGAAAGAGGCGAAGCGAGTAGTCGCGAAAGAAGCGAAAGAGAAGATAATTCTCGAAGCCGAATCACTCGCGCTCTCTGAAAATTGGAAGTCAACATCTGAGCGCCTTAAGGTTCTCCTAGACGAGTGGAAGGCTGCACCCCGCCTAGACAAGAAGAGCGATACCGATCTTTGGAAGCGATTCTCATCTTCTCGCAACAAATTTGATAAGCGACGTCGTACCCACTTTGCAACACTAGAAGCCGAGACCGCTATCGTCGTGACACGCAAGCAGGCGATCATTGATGAGGCAACCAAACTTGCTACATCGCGTGAATGGCTCCCGACAGCGAATCGTTTTAAGGCTCTCATGACCGAGTGGAAGGCCGCAGGCCGGGGCAAGCGCAACGTTGATACCAAGATGTGGGAACAATTTAAAGCTGCACAAGATCAATTCTTCGCCGCCAAGAACGCAGATCTTGAGAAGCGTCAGGGAACGATGATTGCTAACCTCGCTAAGCGCGAAGAGCTCATCGTTGCAATCGAGGCTCTCTCTCCTGTCACAGATCTCAACGCTGCACGTAAGAGTTTCCGTGATCTCTCAGAGCAGTGGTCGAGAATCGGCATGACCGATCGCTCAAAGCGCGCCGCACTCGATGCTAGATTCGAAAAGATTGAAGCCGAGATCGAAGAGTTGCAGCGTGCTCATGAGCGCCGTAGCGATCCAACTGCGATTGCCCAGGCTAATAGCGTTGTCACAGGTCTTCAGGAAGCGATTGCTAACTATGAGAAGCAGGCTGCGAAGGCTGAAGCTGCAGGCGACGCGAAGAAGGCAACCTTTGCTCGTGAAGCAGCCGCCGCTCGTCGAATCTGGCTCGCTGAAGCTGAAAAGGGTCTTGCTACCTTCGGTAAGTAACTCCTGCTTCTAACCTTCCTTCTTTGACGAACTAATTATTGGTGATGCGATAGACGTCATAGACGCCTTCAATACCTCGAACTGAGCTGAGGACTGAATCCAGATGCGACGCATCCGCCATCTCAAAGGTGAATCGTGAGATCGCTACTCGATTCTTACTCGTACTTACTGATGCATTGAGAATATTGACGTGTTGATCTGAGAGCGTACGCGTAACATCCGAGAGCAACCTTGCTCGGTCGAGCGCCTCAACCTGAATATTCACAAGAAAGAGTGTCTTGGCCGAAGAGTTCCACTTCACCTCGACTAAACGATCCTCTTGATGCTCGCGCAGATCTGCCATATTGATGCAATCCGTGCGATGCACCGAGACACCACTTCCCTTTGTAACGAAACCACTTATGGTGTCCCCAGGAACAGGTGAGCAACATCGTGCCAATTTCACCAAGAGATCTCCCACGCCAGCAACGTCTACCCCAGAAGTATTTCGTTTTGTTGCCGCTCCTTGTGCGATGAAGAGTTCATCGAGTGGATCCTGCGCAAGCTCCTGGTTATCCGAGATTGAAGCTGACAACTTATCGATAATCGAAGATGAGGAGACGTGGCCATTGCCAACGGCGGCATAGAGAGATTCGATATCGGCGTAATGGAGATCATGCGCTAATTCCAACAGGGCCTGACCTGCAAAGATCTTCTGTAGTGGTAATCCGGCTTTGCGCATCTGGCGAGCTATAGATTCTTGACCCGCTTCGACCGCCTCCTCGCGACGCTCTTTAGAGAACCAAGCCTTGATCTTTGATCTCGCACGTGAGGACTGGACGAAATTAATCCAGTCGCGACTTGGAGCCGCTTGAGGATTCCTATTCGTGACGATCTCGACTACATCTCCATTAGCTAGATGTGATTCCAACGGGACGAGTTTTCCATTCACCTTTGCACCAACACATCGATAGCCGACCTCAGTGTGTACAGAGAAGGCAAAGTCAACAGGAGTTGATCCAGCCGGAAGGGCGACGACAGATCCCTTGGGTGTGAATACAAAGACCTCAAGATTTTGTAAGTCATAGCGGAGTGTGTCGAGGAACTCCCCCGCATCCTCGCTCTCCTGCTGGAGCTCATGTAACTGCTTTAGCCACATCATCTCGGGTGTTTCAGAACTCTTGCTGCTGATTGCCTTGTACTTCCAATGCGCAGCAATACCGAACTCAGCGCGTGAATGCATATCAAAAGTTCGAATCTGAATCTCTACCGCTTTACCATTCGGCCCAATGACGGTTGTGTGAAGTGATTGATAAAGATTGAATTTCGGCATGGCAATGTAATCCTTGAAGCGACCAGGGATCGGATTCCACCTCGCATGAATTGCGCCTAGAACTCCGTAACAATCTCGCACATCATCCACGAGCACTCGAATGCCAACAAGATCATAGATCTCGTTGAACTCTCGACCTCGTAAGACCATCTTCTGATACACGCTAAAGAAATGCTTTTGTCGACCGGTTACCTTCGCATTAATCCCCTCGGCCTTGAGATCTTCCTGAAGTGACTCAATCACTTCACTCGTGAGCGCATCACGAGACGGCGATCGTTCAGCGACTAGGCGTTCAATCTCTTCATACTTCTTAGGCTCGATGACTTCAAAAGAGAGATCTTCAAGTTCCCACTTCACTGCATTCATACCGAGCCGGTGGGCTAACGGTGCATAGATGTCGATCGTCTCTCGCGCCTTGCGCGCAGCTGTCTCTGGTGAGACAAACTTCCAGGTTCGAGCGTTGTGTAATCGATCAGCCAACTTGATCACAAGTACGCGGACGTCCTTAGACATCGCAATCACCATTTTACGAAGCGTCTGTGCCTCTGCATCAGGTCCGTACGTCAATTTATCGAGCTTCGTGACACCATCTACGAGGTTTGCAACTTCATCGCCAAAGCGCGATCTCAAATCACTGAGTGGGTAGCCAGTATCTTCAACGGTGTCATGTAGAAGAGCAGCGATAATTGTCGCTTCATCTAAGCCCAGGTCGGCCAAAATAACCGCGACTGCAACCGGATGGGTTATATACGGCTCACCTGATTTGCGGAGCTGGCCGGCGTGACGTTCCTCGGCGACTACATATGCGCCTCTAAGCCTTTCGATTGATGCGTCAGGGTGATGCTCAAGCAGACTCGCTTCTAATGGAGTCAGAAGTGACTCCATATCTACCCCACTGCCAGGCATCATTAACCTCGCACAAAACTAACGGCGACGAGGCTTTCGCTTGGGTTGATTGCGGGGTCCACGCTCGTGGCCATCCTTTGAATGAGTTGAGGTCACAACTCCTGCGGTGTTCGTGTCAATAGTTTCTACGACGCCGCCACGAGCTGCTACCCGCTTTGCAAGTGCCTTCATGGCCGGTTCCCGCTCACGTAGAGTGGCGAGCAGCGGAGTCGCGACAAAGATCGATGAATACGTTCCGGTTGCCAGACCAATAAAGAGAGCGAGTGAGAGGTCCTTAAGGGTTCCGGCCCCGAGAAGCCCTGCGCCAACAAAGAGGATTGAAGCTACTGGCAAGAGTGCAATCAACGAAGTGTTGAAGGAGCGGACTAAGGTCTGGTTGACGGCAAGATTTGCCGCTCCGGAGTAACTCATCTTGGCAGTCGAGGTGATCCCCTTAGTGTTTTCACGGACCTTGTCGAAGACGACAACTGTGTCATAGAGCGAGTACCCGAGGATAGTGAGGAAACCAATCACCGTAGCAGGAGTGACATCGAAACCAACGAGTGCGTAAATGCCGACGGTAATAAATACGTCATGGATAACCGCAACAATCGCGGCGATCGCCATCTTTGGCTCGAACGCTAATGCGAGATAGAGCATCACTACGAGAAGAAAGCCGATCAGACCGTAAATCGCCTTATGTGTGATCTCTTTACCCCATGATGGTCCAACCGTTTGTACATCGATATTTGCTGGATCCACTTTAAAAGTCGTAGAGAGCGCATTACGAGCCGCCGAGATCGTTGACTGTGGAAGATCCGTGGTCTGCAAGCGCAGTTTGTTGGAGCCGATCTTCTGAACGATTGATTGTGTAGTCACGCCAGCGCTCTTGAGTGCACTCTGTCCATCGGCAATTGTCACTGATGAAGATTGGACAGTAAAGACCGAACCACCCTTGAACTCAATACCTAGCTTGAGACCTTGCGTACCCAGTGCGATCGCAGAGATAATGATCAAGAGACCCGAAAAGGCATACCAACGCTTTTTCTTGCCAATGAAATCGATAGATGTTTCGCCTCGATAGAGGCGACCGCCAATACCTGCCATAGATGAACGTGCCATTAGAGAGCATCCTTTCCATCGTGAGTAACTACGCCCAAACTCTTTGCCGACAATCCAGAGAGTGGACGACCTGCAGAGTAGAAGGCAACGCGGGACAAGATTGTCACCAACGGCTTAGTGAAGAAGAAGACCACGATGAGATCAACGAAGGTCGTCAGGCCGAGAGTGAAGGCGAAGCCACGAACGCCGCCCACGGCAAAGAAGTAGAGCAGGGCTGCTGCAATGAGTGATACAAAGTCTGCGACTAAGATCGTGCGTCGTGCACGCTGCCAGCCAGTTTCAACTGCTGTACGTAGCGAGCGGCCTTCACGCACTTCATCACGAAGACGTTCGAAGTAGACGATGAATGAATCCGCCGTGATACCAATCGAGACGATCGCACCTGCGATACCTGCGAGTGTGAGCGTGAAGCCGATCCACTTTCCAAGAAGTAGGAATGAGAGGTAGGTAATGCTACCGGCAACCACAAGTGAGCCAACAGAGACGAGGCCAAGCCCACGATAGTAAAGAACCGAATAGAGCACGACCAAGATCAAGCCAATCAAGCCTGCGAGTAGCCCAGCGTGGAGTTGATCAGAACCAAGAGTTGGTGAGATTTGATTGATCTCTTGTACCGAGAGCGCCAAGGGAAGAGCTCCATATTTCAATTTATTTGCGAGATCGGTCGCATCGGTCTGAGTGAAGTTTCCTGAAATCTGTGCTGATCCCGAGTTAATCGCTTCATTAATTCGCGGAGCGCTCACAACCAATCCGTCGAGAACGATTGCCGCCTGGTTCTGTGGTGAACCAAGTGATGTCACACGAGTCGTCATCTTTCCAAAGGCACTGGTTCCGGCACCATTGAAACTCAAAAGGACCATCCAGCCATTGCCATTTGTATTATCCAAAACCGCACTGGCCTTAGAAACCTGATTTCCTTCTACCTCTGCTGGAGCGAGAATGTACTTCGCGCCACCATCACGAGAACATGAAACGAGCGGTTGAGTCGGATCATCGATCGCGCCACCTTGTCGGTTCGCCGGGATCGTACAATTCAAATTCTTAAATGCGCTATCAAGTGCAGCGCTCACTCCCGCTGGGAATGTTGGAGCTGACGGAGTGGTGACCTTCTTTCCAGCTTTGGTGGTCGTCGTCGTGGCGGTCGATGTTGCTGCAGAGGTTGCATTGCCAGAGCCAACAGCTAGAACTTGGCGGAAACGAAGCTGCGCTGTAGCTCCAACAAGATCGACTACGCGACTGCTTGAATTTCCAGGTACGGAAACGATGATGTCTCCATTGCTCTGTGACGAGACTTCGCTCTCTGCAACACCGAGAGAGTTGACGCGCTGACGAATGATCGCGACTGCTTGATCAACCGCTGCCTTATCCACTTTGCCACCACTTGCTACCTTAGGTGCGAGTGTGACGCTTGTCCCTCCGCGCAGATCCAGCCCTAGCTTGAGCTTCGTATCCCCCTGAAAGATTGCAAGCGCCGAAAATGCGACGAGTGCAACCAAGAGGGAGGCGAGGGTACGCCCTGATTTGGCAGGCTTCTTAGTGGCTTTAGATATATTTGCAGACATAGGAGCGAAGTCTAGGCATCAAAGGCGGGTGTGTCGAAAAGATTGGGGTTCTCACTCCCAAGCGTGGCGGGGGGCGTCAAGCCCACATGTGCCCACCCCGCTGCAGTCGCAATACGACCTCTCGGGGTCCTTGCGACCAAGCCAGTTCGAACCAGATATGGCTCAGCGAGCGTCTCGACCGTCTCAGCCTCTTCACCAATCGACATAGCCAGAGTTGTCAGACCGACCGGACCGCCATTGAAACGTTTGACCAGGATCTCTAGGAATGAGCGGTCTAGCCGATCGAGACCGATCGCATCGACTTCATACATCGTGAGCGCTACCAGCGCATCCTCAATAGTGATCGATCCCGTGCCATGAACCTCTGAATAATCTCGAACTCGACGAAGCAATCGATTAGCAATTCTTGGTGTTCCGCGCGATCTCGATCCAATCTCGTCAACCGCCTCGGTAGATATGCCGATCCCGAGTAATCCTGCACTTCTCTCGACGATCCTTGAAAGTTCCGAACTTTCGTAATAATCAAGTTGAGCGGTAAAACCGAAGCGATCACGAAGTGGGCTGGGTAAAAGCCCGGCACGAGTTGTCGCTCCGATAAGAGTGAAGTGTGGAAGTTGAAGCGGAATTGCGGTCGCACCTGCCCCCTTTCCAACAATCACATCTACCCGAAAATCTTCCATAGCAAGATAGAGCATCTCTTCAGCGGGTCTAGACATGCGATGAATCTCATCTAGGAAGAGGATCTCACCTTCACTGAGGGATGAAAGTATCGCGGCAAGATCACCGGCATGTTGAATAGTTGGACCACTTGTAATCCGAATCGGAGCGTTCATCTCGGTAGCGATGATCATCGCCAGAGTCGTCTTCCCTAAACCTGGAGGCCCGGAGAGAAGTACGTGGTCCGCTGATGCGCCACGCGCTCTCGCCGCTTTGAGCAAGAGATCGATCTGATTTGCAACGCGTTGTTGACCCACAAATTCAGTGAGGTTGCTCGGACGTAACGCTAACTCCTGGGCGCGCTCGTCATCGTCTGCTCCAGATTGTGCAATCCCCATGGCCTATTACCTGCGCCCTCTAATTTGCAAGGCTCTTTTAAGCAAAACCTCTAATGACATATCGGCTGCATCGGAGAATTCTTCTGAAACGCTATCAACTACATCCGCAGAATCCTTATTTGTGAAACCAAGTGACAGAAGCGCTTCGGTGAGGTCATCACGCCACGAGCGCGAGATCTCCTTGCCGTTCGAGGATGTGGTGCCCACTTTATCTTTCAGCTCCAACACAACCCGTTGTGCACCCTTCTTCCCTAGACCACTTACCTTTTGTAACGCTGATAAGTTTCCGGTAGCAATTGCACTCATCAATTCATTTGCTTCAAAGAGGTTCAGAGCCGACTGCGCAACCTTTGGCCCAATACCTGTCACGGTCTGAAGTTGCTCAAAGATTGCGCGATCCTCAATAGTTTCGAAGCCGTAAAGCGTTAACGCATCCTCACGAACTAAGAGCGTGGTGTGAAGCGAAGCGGACTTGCCAACCATGAGAGTTGCGGAAAGGCGAGGCGAAACCTGAAGAAGAATTCCTACCCCTCCCACATCAATCACGACAGTTGTTGGGGTTACAGCTTTAACGGACCCGCTTATCGACGCGATCATCGGGCTAGCGCCTTCAATCTCTTCTTCTCTCGCTCCACTGCTTGCGTTAGCCGAGCATCCCCAGTCCCCCGCCAAAGATGACAGATTGCAAGAGCGAGAGCATCTGTACTATCTACCGGCTTTGGAATACTTTCAAGCTTAAGAATATTTTGAACCATCGTTGCAACCTGCTTTTTATCCGCGCGACCTGATCCTGTTACCGCAGCTTTCACCTCGGTCGGGGTATGCATTGCGACGGGAATCCCTGATCTCGCTGCGATCAATAACGCCACCCCAGCAGCTTGCGCCGTCGCCATTGCAGTCTTCACATTGAGTTGTGAGAAGACCCGCTCGACTGCGATGACATCTGGATTATGTTCATTGATCCACGACATCAATTGACGCTCTAACTCCAGTAGTCGCAACTCCAAAGCTAGCTCGGAGGATGTCTGGATAACCCCAACACCCAGCATCTCGAGATCTTGGTGGGAGCGTCGCAAGACAACACCTACGCCACAGCGCGTAAGACCTGGGTCCACACCTAATACCTTCACGTTGCTAGCCTAGTGAGGAGCAAGCTTGGCCTATCCCCTTTTACCCGAGGCTCGCCATAACATCGTCGGAAACATCGAAGTTTCCGTAGACATTCTGAACGTCATCTAACTCTTCGATCGCATCGATCAGGTCGAAGACTTTCTGTGCTGTTTGCGCATCCAGTGAGATCGACATGGAGGGCAAGAAGGAAGAGTCTGCCGATTCATAATCCATGCCAGCCTCTTGTAGCGCTGTTCGGACAGCAACTAGATCTGACGCTTCACAGACCACCTGCCAGTTATCCCCAAAGTCATTTACTTCTTCGACGCCGTGTTCAAGAACTGCTTCGAGGACGGCATCTTCTGAAATTTTTCCGCCACCCTTAGAAAGGAGAACGGTGCCTTTACGGTTGAAGAGGTATGCAACAGAGCCAGGGTCGGCCATATTTCCACCGTTTCGCGTAACTGCCACGCGAACTTCAGAGGCAGCGCGATTGCGGTTATCAGAGAGACATTCGATCATGAGCGCGACCCCACCTGGGCCATAACCTTCATACATAATTGTTTGGTAGTCGGCGCCACCGGATTCAAGTCCAGCGCCACGCTTAATCGCTCGTTCGATGTTATCTGCCGGAACAGAACTCTTCTTTGCTTTTGTGATTGCGTCATAAAGAGTCGGGTTGCCGACTACATCCGCGCCACCATTACGGGCCGCAACTTCAATTCCTTTGATGAGTTTTGCAAAATTCTTAGCACGACGCGAATCAATGATCGCCTTTTTATGCTTGGTTGTCGCCCACTTGGAATGGCCTGACATGGAACACCTGCCCTTTTATTTCGCGAATATTGAGATCTAGAATAAGCGAAGTTTAGCGGGTAGGCCGTCCGCTTTTTGCAACCATTTCCTCAATAAAGTAACGATGTACTCGAAAATCATCCGTTATCTCTGGGTGGAATGAGGTCGCTAGTAGGTTTCCTTGTCGGACAGCGACGGGATGCTCGCCAGACTCAGTCGAGATTGAGGCTAATACTTCAACGCTCTCGCCGACGCTCTCGACCCACGGAGCGCGAATAAAGACTCCATGGATAGCGGGTTGCGCAATTCCTACAAAGTGAATGTCGCTTTCAAAGGAGTCGACCTGTCGTCCAAAGGCGTTTCGACGGACCTTCATATCGATGCCACCAAAACTCTCTTGGCCAGATGCTGCGCCTTCGATCTCTCCCGCCAACATAATCATCCCAGCGCAAGAGCCATAAACGGGAAGTCCCGATTCGATTGCCGATGCTATTGGCGCGAAGAGATCAAAACTCCTTGCAAGCTTTGCGATCGTCGTTGACTCTCCTCCGGGAATAATGAGGGCATCAATCTCATCAACTTGAGCTGCCCTATTGAGGGCAAAGGCTTCGTATCCTGCTAAATCAACGCTACGAATATGCTCGCGAAAGTCACCCTGTAGAGCGAGAACGCCAATTCGGAGTTGGTGCAATTACCAGCCGCGTTCAGCCAGGCGATGTGGTGCTGGAATATCAGCGACGTTAATACCCACCATTGCTTCACCCAGCCCACGTGAGACATCTGCGATCACCTTTGGATCGGTGTAATAGGTAGTTGCCTTCACGCAAGCAGCGGCACGTTGTGCTGGGTTGCCTGACTTGAAGATTCCTGAACCGACAAAGACGCCATCGGCACCAAGCTGCATCATCATCGCGGCGTCAGCAGGAGTGGCAATGCCACCGGCGGTGAAGAGAACAACTGGAAGCTTTCCGGTATCGGCGACTTCCTTCACTAATTCATAAGGAGCTGACATCTCTTTCGCCGCGACGTAGATCTCGTCTTCGCGCATTGATGAGAGTCGACGAATTTCGCGGAGCAAGGTGCGAATGTGGGTTGTGGCGTTTGAAACATCGCCAGTACCCGCTTCGCCCTTTGAGCGAATCATTGCTGCGCCTTCGTTAATACGACGTAGGGCTTCACCTAAATTAGTAGCTCCACAGACAAACGGAATTGTGAACTTTGTCTTGTCGATATGGTTTTCGTAATCTGCTGGCGAGAGCACTTCTGATTCATCGATGTAATCGACACCGAGTGATTCAAGAACTTGCGCCTCCACAAAATGGCCGATGCGAACCTTCGCCATAACCGGAATAGAAACAGCCGCCTGAATAGCTGCAATCATGTCGGGGTCTGACATGCGCGATACGCCGCCTTGGGCACGAATATCTGCAGGAACGCGCTCAAGCGCCATCACTGCCACGGCACCTGAATCTTCGGCAATCTTCGCCTGCTCAACATTGACAACATCCATGATGACGCCGCCCTTAAGCATCTCTGCCATTCCACGCTTAACGCGTCCAGAACCAGTGACCTTTACGGGTGAATCGCTCATATATTTCTCCGCATCTGAATGTGAGGTGCTCGTAGGAGCCGGAGTCTACTTCGTAGGAGAAGAAGATGCAGTAGGGGCCGGTGAGGTGAAGATTGGGCTCTGGTCTGTCAAGGCAATCCAGATCTGACCTGTTGCGAAGTTGGCGGGGGTGCCATCTTTGGTGGTCCACGTGGTCGCGGCATCAGCGCTGGCTCGGTTCCAAAAGATCGGGAATGCCTGCCCGTCGCGCATGAGATAGGCGGTGCCTGAACCAACGGTCTGACTCAAAGGCGTCACCCCTCCAACTTTGTCGTGATAAATCGAAGGTGTGATGGAGACCCTTTGAATGATCAGGGTTGGAGAGCCAAGTTGAACACTATCGGCTCCTAGATCTGGCGCACCGTTGTATTGCAGGAGCCAACGCTTCTGAGCAGACGACCACTGGGCAAAGTAATGAGAGGCTGGCCACTTGATCGATACTGAGGTAACTGGAAAACCGTTCTTCGGCGCAGCACCAAACGTCCAGCCGGGATTCTTCGGAAGATCGATAGTTCGTTTCTCCACTGCAATCGACTTTTCCAGAAGTAGCTTCGGATGAAGAATCATATTCGTGGGTTCATTACGAGTGAGGTCGCGCGAGTAGATTGACGGTGGTTCGTGATCAGCGCTGAGGTTTTCAAGATTCGCAGCGTCGATCTTTGGAATGAAGAGGCGTTGAGCTCCACTGAAAGCAAAACCCACGTGACCATACTGAGCGAGAATATCGAGATCACTAATGCGCGCTGATCGAACCGGTCCAACAATCTCTGGCAGCGTCTTTGGGTTTGAGAAGATCGCAGCGAGACGGGTCAGCCCACCTTCGACTTGCTCGATATAGACGACATCTGCTTTATCAAGATTGATCTGAGGATGCGCAGGTGGTGTGTCATCAATCTTCACCGCAAGGATTGATGCGTTGCCACCAGGAAGATTTGTATAAAGGTTTGCGACGGACACATCTGATTTGGAGCTTTTAGCTTTCTCAGATGAGCCACAACCGGTCAAAGCGAGCACAGAGGCGAGTGACGCTATGAGAAGGATTTTACGAGGAAACATCAAAGTTGATCGCTTTCAAAGGAGTAGATAAATGGTAACTTCGCCCGGCCGGCTAAACGAAATACTTTAAAGATCAATTTAGAACGAACGTGTGCAACCGATGAGACCGCTTCAAGGTGAATTGCGATCGCAAAACGAATCTTCTCGGTGATATCCACTAAACGATCTACCAGCGCCACTTTGATATCTATATCTCCGGAAGCGGCCGCCTCGCGCAATACTTTGAGAGATTCTGAGAGCAATGATTCCGCCTCACTTCGATCGCCGATCGGTGCCTCTCGACTCTCATAGGCTGCCCCCGTCAAAATGAGATCAAGTGCTGGGTCAAGATCACTCTGATGAGCGATCTCTAGTGCCAGAGCTGCGCGACGTTGCAAGAGCGCGTCGAGATGCTCCCACGAAGTCTCGACGCGGTGATGGAGTCGATCTAATCGCGATGCAGAGAAAGAGAGGTACCACGCAAAGATCACGATCATCAATACAACAATAAGATATTTACTCACTCGATCTAAACCTCTTCCATGGTCGATTCTCTGAAGCGAGAGTAACCCCATCGCCAGAAGCAAGAGCTAATTCATAGACATCCGATATCTCTGATGCTACATTCGCCCAGTCATATCGCATCGCACCGGCTTGAATCTCTGAAGATTGCGATGAAGATATTTTTCGCTCTTTGATCGCTGCAATCACTTCGGTAGCAAGTGACTCTGGATCTTCTGACGTGAAGAGTCTTCCGTGCTCACCATTTTTCAGAACTTCTTTAAAGGCCGAGATATCACTCGCAACAATCGATGCACCTGCCGCCATCGCTTCGATGAGGATGATTCCGAAGGATTCTCCACCAGTATTTGGGGCGACATAGGCTGCAACAGAGTGAAGAAAATCAGCCTTATCTTCTTCCGATAGCTGACCTAAAAACTTCACTCGATGGCGTAACGCCGATGGAATATTCTTCATAATCTGGGTGGAATCCCCCGGGCCTGCCACAAATATCTCTGCACTCGGTAACTTAGCGAGGATCGCGGGAAGAGCCTTAAGGAGTTGCTCCAGTCCTTTGCGTGGCTCCTCAAATCTCCCAAGAAAGCCGATCGAGGACTCGCCTGCCCACTCCAGTCGAGCCTTTGCATCACGATATTTAGATGTTTCAACCCCATTAGGAATCACCACTGCATCCGTTTCGAAATGATCCCGAAGTGTGGATCTAGCCATTTCAGAGACCGCGATGCGGGCGGTGAGTTTCTCAATAATTGGTTCAAGGATTGGCCCGACTGCCACAAGTGAGCGTTGTTTCTCGGAGGCAGTGTGGAAGGTCGCAACCATTGGACCCTGTGCCGACCAACATGCGATTAACGAGAGCGAGGGCACCTCGGGTTGATGAAGGTGCAGCAAATCGAAATTATTATTCGTAATCCACTGCCGTACTCGTGAAGTTGCGACCGGTCCGAAGGCAACACGTGCTACCGCGCCATTAAATGGCACCGCAAGCGGGCGACCAGCAGAGACTACGTAAGGTTCAAGTACTGCAGATTCATCACTTACCGGAGCGATTACTGAAACTTTATGGCCGCGTGAAATGAAGTGTTCAGCGAGCTCCTTAATATGAATTTGTACCCCACCCGGTGTATCCCAACCGTAGGGACAGACCATGCCAATATTTGATCGAGTAAGAGTCACGAGGCACGCTCGGTGAAATCGCCGTCGATCCAAATACGTTGCAACATATGCCAATCTTCTGTGTGCGCAGTGATCAGTCGGCCAAATCTATCGGCGCATATCTGAGTCATTGCAGAAACCTTATCGCTTTGATCTCCGATTGTCGGGATGGCAATTTCCTCTTCAAAGATGATTCGAATCCCGCGCTCTTCATATTTCACAAAGGCTGTGATGAGTGGTGCTCCGGTTTTTATCGAGAGCAGCGCAGGTCCGGCAGGGAAACGTGATGGGCCGCCCATGAACTCCACTTCAACTCCACCGCGAGAGAGATCTCGATCGGCGACAAGTGCAATCAGACGATTGGATCGGAGCCTTTGGGACAAGATCCCCATGGACCTGGCGCTCGCATCCAAGACTTCCATGCCAATCGATTCACGATAGGCCAAAAATTTACGGAAGAGTTTCTCGGGTTTGAGGTGTTCGGCAACTGTGACAAGCGGAGCGCCGCTTGCGCAGAAATATGCGCCCGCATGGTCCCAGTTCCCGGCATGCGGGAGCGCAACAATTAGGCCGCGGCCTTGAGCCAATGGATCTCGTAAGAGATGTTCGTTTTCTACGATGACATTACTCATCGTCTCTTGCGCGCTCCACGATGGAAGCCTGAAGGTGTCGCACCAGTACCGAAGATACGATCGCAATCCTTGGTGAACAAGTGACTCAAGTTCCATTGCGTCGAGCTCTGGACGAACGCGAGCGAAATTTGAACGCATCCGTTTCACCGGGCCACTATTCCTTTTATGCAAGCGATCAGCGATCCAGGCAAAGGTTCCGTAACTCACGCGAGCGGGTAGCCACTTGGTGATCTTCCATGCGCTGGCGTAGGCCCAATATGCGAGAAGTTCGCTCACTTCGATCCTTTATAAACGATCAATAATCTCTGCAGCACAGTAATGAGACAGAGCACAAGTAGTGCCCAGATACCAACGGTGAATATGTATGGAACGCCGAGCCCATGAAGTCCTGCAATAACCAAAATAATAATGAGACGTTCACTTCGCTCTGCCACACCGCCGGTGCATTCAATATCGAGAGCTTCGGCACGTGCCTTGATGTAACTAATCATGAAGCTCGAAAGCAGAATTCCAAGCAGGATGGGGAGATTGCGATCATGAGACTTTGCGAACCAGTAAGCCATGGCGCCAAAGATTGATGCATCTGCGATGCGATCCAGGGTTGAATCGAGTACCGCACCCCAGCGAGAAGATGTTCCAGCAAGCCTTGCCATCGCGCCGTCAAAGAGATCGAAGAGAACGAAGAAAGTAACGGCGAGAGTCCCAGCGAAGAAGTGACTAGAACCGTAGAAAAGGGCTGCGCAGAGGCTAGAACCAATTCCGCCCACTGCACTTACCCAGTTCGGTGTGATGCCAGCCCGGAGCAACCCGCGACATAGTGGCGTGATTATGCGGGTGACAGGCGCCTTAATTGAACTCAGAAGCATTGATCACATCGTAGAGTTCACGACTATGAGCGACCTAATCTCACACGACATACGCATTCACCTCGTTGGCCGTGGAGCGACCGAACTGGCTATCGCGCTCGGAATAACAGGCGTAGAGCTCGAATCTGCCGATGTGGCGATCTTTCTCGTGAGCGCCACGGATGGAATAGTCCGCGCCGACACCGACAAATGGCTCACCGCGCGTGAAATGTATATCCCCTCGATTGTCGTCATCACTGATCTCTCCGCCGAGAATGAGACCGACTTTGAAGACATGAGCGCGATCGCCGGCAAGATTCTTGATCCGGTCGTTACACCGTACCTCGTGCTCCATAGTGATGATGGTTCACCGGTCGCCCTCATTGATCTCGCCACTCAGGAGATCCACGATTACAGCAGTGGAGTGGTCGAGGTTCGCGGTAGTGATCCTGAGCATCAGGCTGTGATCTCAGAATTTAGAGATGAGTATCTCGAGCAGGTAGAAGGTGCGGGCGAAGCAGCATTTGAAAATGGATTACTCTTCCCTGCTATCCCCTGGCTTGAAGGCAAATCGCTTGGTGTTGCAGAAATTTCTCGTTACTTAAATCTCGTTCCAGCCTCGCGCTAGGTCAGCACGCGACTGCGACAGTAACCGCGGTAGAACTTTCGTCTGACCAATAATCGGCATGAAGTTGGCGTCCCCTGCCCAGCGTGGAACGACATGCTGATGAATATGGTCAGCAACTCCAGCACCAGCAACTGCTCCTTGGTTCATGCCGAGATTAAATCCCTTTGCCCCTGAAACTTTTCGGAGCACCTTCATTGATTGTGCAGTCAACGCAAAAATCTCATTTCGTTCTTCTTCAGTGAGATCAGTGAGATCCGGAACGTGCCGATACGAACAAATGAGGAGGTGACCTGCGTTGTAAGGATAGAGATTCATCACCACATATGCGTGAACTCCGCGATGGACGATCAAACCCTCGTCATCACTCAGGGTTGGGACGCGACAGAACGGACACGGGACATCATTATCTGCCAAGGGGCGATTCTCGCCCGAGAGGTAATCCATGCGATGAGGTGCCCACAACCGCGACCACGAGTCCGGCATACCGGCACCACCAGTCACTGAGCCTGCGCTGCCTTCACTCACCTTAAACCTGGGTTCGCTCGGAGACGACCTTCACAATTTCAGCGATCGCTTCATCAATGGGAATCCCGTTCCGTTGATCACCGTTGCGATATCGGAAGGAGACTGATCCAGCGCTCTGGTCTTCTTCGCCTGCGATCATCATGAATGGAATCTTCTCCATCTGCGCATTGCGGATCTTCTTCTGCATGCGGTCATCTGAGGTATCAATATCGATACGAATTCCCGCCTTGCGCATCTTCGCACTCACCTCTTGTAGATAAGGCAAGAATGCATCAGCGACTGGAATAGCGCGCACCTGAACTGGTGCAAGCCACGGAGGAAATGCGCCGGCGTAATGCTCTGTCAGTACGCCAAAGAAGCGTTCGATGGATCCAAAGAGAGCACGATGGATCATCACCGGTTGTTGACGAGTGCCATCACTTGCTTGGTATTCAAGGTCAAAACGTTGTGGCAACTGGAAATCAACTTGGATCGTCGACATCTGCCAGGTCCGACCAATGGCATCTTTTGCTTGTACCGAAATCTTTGGACCGTAGAAAGCTGCGCCTTCTGGATCATCGACGAGCACAAGGTTGCGCTTCTCTGCCACAACGCGAAGCGCATTTGTAGCCGCCTCCCAATCTTCATCAGAGCCAACCGACTTTGCCGGATTGCGAGTAGAGAGCTCGAGATAGAAATCTTCAAGTCCATAATCACGGAGCAGATTGAGCACAAAGGTGAGAAGTGAATCGAGCTCATCTTGCATCTGATCTTTTGTGCAGTAGATATGCGCATCATCTTGCGTGAAGCCACGAGCGCGAGTGATTCCGTGAATCACACCAGATTTCTCGTATCGGTAAACAGTTCCGAATTCAAAGAGTCGAAGTGGAAGTTCGCGATAGGAACGTGCTGATGATTTGTAGATTAGGTTATGGAATGGGCAGTTCATCGGCTTCATGTAGTACTTCTGGCCGGCCTTCTTTACTGTGCCGTCGGCGTGGTACTCCTCATCCATGACCATGGGTGGGTACATGCCTTCTGAGTACCAATCCAAGTGGCCAGATGTCTCGAAGAGCGCCGCTTTTGTGAGGTGCGGTGAATAGACGATCTGATAATTCTCTTCTTCATGGCGTGCGCGTGAATAATCTTCCATCGCGCGGCGAATGATTCCGCCCTTGGGATGAAAGACCGCAAGACCGCTGCCAATCTCTTCTGGAAATGAAAAGAGATCGAGCTCTGCGCCAAGACGTCGGTGATCTCGCTTCTCTGCCTCTGCAAGGAGGTGAAGGTGGGCATCGAGCGCTTCTTGAGAAGGCCATGCAGTGCCGTAGATGCGCTGCAGCATAGGATTCTTCTCGGATCCGCGCCAATAGGCACCCGCTGATCTCATCAACTTAAATGCAGGAATATGTTTTGTTGAAGGTAGGTGCGGGCCACGACATAAGTCAGACCAGACAGGTTCGCCATCTCGGCCGAGATTGTCGTAGATCGTAAGTTCTGCGCCACCAACTTCGACACTTGATTCATCATCGTGGCCAGACTTCAAGCCGATGAGTTCACATTTATATGGCTCATCTTTGAGCTCAATCAGTGCTTCAGCTTCAGTTGTGATGCGGCGACGGAAACGTTGCCCCGCCTTCACGATCTTACGCATCGCCGATTCAAGCTTCTCAAGATCATCTGGAGTGAAGGGCTTGAGCGGATCAAAGTCGTAATAGAAGCCATCGGTGATCGGAGGCCCAATGCCAAGTTTGGTCTCTGGGAAGACTTCTTGAACCGCTTGGGCTAGAACGTGTGCGGTTGAGTGACGAAGTACGGCGAGGCCATCCGGAGATTCAATCGTGATCGATTCAACGATGTCGCCCTCGGCTAACTCCGTCCAAAGATCGCGAATAGTTCCGTTGACCCGTGCGACAACAACTGAACTCTGATCTGCAAAGAGATGGGTCGGACGCTGATCAGCTAAGATCTCTTGAACAGCACCATTCACGGTGACTTTGATGGTTGCGCTCATGTGCGCAGGTTATCAAGAATTAGCGAGCGTTTGGCTTCGATCAAGATACGACTGACGCATCGTTTTTACCGCCTCTGATTCGCGATAGGAAAGTCGCTCCTCCCCCGTATCCAAAGTGCTAATCAGCTGGAGCTCCCGAATGCTTGAGAGCAGGTAGAGCCCACTCGCCGATTTCACATCGTCGATCAAGAGCCGCGCTTCCTCGATCTGCGAGAACCACTCCAGGAGAATGCCTCGCACAATGCCTGGCAATATTCCAGAAGCCATCCGAGGGGTCAGAAGTTTGCCATCGATCTCTACCAAGATATTTGCCAGGCCGGTTTCGACGACTTCACCGGTCTCGTTGAGATAGAGCAGATCATCATGGCCGGATTGCGCAGCATCTCGGAGTCCAAAGGCAGCGACGGTATATGAAAGCGTCTTGTGCTGAGAGATGAAATCCGATGCGTAGCGTCGGTGCGGAGAGATCCCCAAGGAAAATTCTTTTGCATCATCGATAACCAGTTCTTCATGACTAATAAGAAACTCGCCATGTGAAAAATAAGTAAGTCGTAAGCGACCCATATTCCAGCCACTTGACCCTGCCACCTCTCTCACCTTTGACGAGATCAGATTTAAATCTGGGACAGAAAAAAGTAAAGCCATTGCAGATCGAGATAAACGAGCGAGATGTCTATCTAAGAAATACGGAATTCCTTTGACTGTCTTGAGAGTTTCAAAGAGGCCATCGCCACGAAGCCACGGATGGCCCAGCGCCGGTAGTCCAGGACCTGCCGACCAGTATTCGCTCATTGATCAAACCTACCGCCGGCTATCTTCAAAAGCCGTGATGCTTTCAAGACAGTCTCATCCCATTCTGCCTTTGCATCGCTGCTCCACGTAATTCCTGCACCACTTCCAAAGTGGAGGCGATCTTCATCTTGCCAAAATGTTCGAATCGCAACCGCGAGAACCGCTTGCTCGCCATGTACCCAGCCAATCAGGCCGCAATATGGGCCGCGCTTCGATTCATTTGCCGCGATCAACGAAGTCGCGGAAGATTTCGGTGCGCCAGAGATTGATCCGGCAGGAAGAAGTTGAACAGCGATCTCACGCCAGCCCACATCTGCTCGAAGATCTCCCACCACGTCAGAGACCAAATGAAATAGTCCGGGATGTGGTTCAACTGCAAGAAGTCGTGGTGTGCTTACTGATCCAGTTTCACATAACGAACTCAGGTCATTGCGCATGAGATCAACGATCATGATGTTCTCGGAGCGATCCTTCTCGGGAAATTTCTCGGTCGCTGATGTGCCCTTTACTGGCGATGTCTTTACACGTCGCTTTCCTTCGCCATCAGTCATCTCGAAAAATAACTCCGGTGAGGCGCTTGCGATCTCTACACCGGGGATCCGAAGGTAGGAACTATAAGGAGCGGGATTACTCGCTAATAAGTTTGCGAAAAGACCTTCAAGGCTCTCAAGATTTTTCCGTGAGTAGATTCGACAGGCATTTGCTTGATAAATATCGCCATCGGCAATTGCCAATCGAATACGTTCTACATAATCGATGTAGCCCTGCTTCGAGAAGGTACTCTCCCATTGATCATCAGAGGCAGGCCACGAATTGTTCGCATTAAAGGGTTCGTCAGCAACATCCCCAAATTTCGCGCAGTGCCACTCACCTTCATAGCTCACTGAGACTGCCCAGAATCCACCGTCGCCGAGCGATGCGGGATCGGAAGAGAGCGCGAGAAGATTGGTCGCTGATTTACCTTCCATCCAGAAGCGTGCGTCAGTGGCTCTCACGGATATAACGCTACCCCGAGCGGTTGGCGGAGGGTGGGGGTTGTGCGCTAGATTTCACCCTCTGACTGCGGGAGAAATCCAGCGTTCAGAATGCGGACGTAGCGCAGTTGGTAGCGCGGAACCTTGCCAAGGTTCAGGTCGCCGGTTCGAACCCGGTCGTCCGCTCGCAGGACAGATGGTCGGATGGCCGAGAGGCGAGGCTCAGGACTGCAAATCCTGCCACACGGGTTCAAATCCCGTTCCGACCTCCACCTGCAGCCAGTAGGTAGAGAAGTAGAAGACAGACAAGTAAGACCGTAAATGGACGATTGGCTCAGCGGTAGAGCACCACATTGACATTGTGGGGGTCACTGGTTCGATCCCAGTATCGTCCACCAGAACGAAGTGATGTGGCGTTAGGAAATCGTCCACCAGAACGAAGTGATGTGGCGTAAATAATTAGCCGACAAGTTCGTAGGTAGATGCTTTATTTGACCACTTCCTTGACGAGCAACCAAAGCATGTGTAAATATCTTCTATGCTCCAAAGAACCTTGCTGGTGGTTGCAACAGTTTCATTGATCTTCGCCGTTCCCCAATCTGCGCATGCAAATCCTGAATGTCCGGTTGGCTCCCCATTTGTCGGTTGCATTGGCAACTTTGACCCTGCCCCTCCGGGTGGCGGTGGTGGAGGACGGCCAATAACCTTCCTTTCGATCCCATTTGCGTCGAAATAATCAATGAAGCGTCAATGGCGTTTCTCGCTTCGCAAAAGGGCAGTCCTCAATGTGAGCGCCGAAGAGTTGAAACGACTTGAGCGCGAGAATGAGGAGGCACGGCGAGGCCGCGGGAATCCATTCGATTCACCGGTTGGGTTAGATCCCCTAACTAAAGTGATTGGGACCTACGGGAAGATGAGCGCTCCGACGTCAATTATCGGAACGCCGATTGAGGATCAAGGAAACTCTCACTAAGAATCGCTCACTATTAGAACTGGTTAATTAGACATGCGGTTGAAGATTATTCGCCAGCCGACAAGCAGCAGTGTAAGTAGAAGTGAAGCTACGAGTACAAAACTGAGCGCAATTCCCTGGCCGGAGATCACACGGAGAAACATGCCAACTGTGACGACTAGAAGACCTAGGTAGAAACCACTTTTACGTGCAAGGAAATTTCGATGAGTTAGCCCGAGGTAGATCCACCCGATGATCAACCCAACTCCAAAAGGCCAAAGCGTTGAAACAATCCCTTTGAAAGTGATGCCATGCTCATGATTGTGTCGTCCGACCGCCACAAAGAGCAAGATCAAGGCAAAATCGAAAGCCATCGCAACTTTTTTCACAATAACCGCTCCACTCTTCTCCGAGATTCTTACACTAAGAAATCTGAGAGTTGGATCTTCCCCATATTGCGAAGGATTCCCCAGTTCTTCTGAGCCTTATCCGGATCTGGGTTGCTCAAATAGTCACGCATCTGCATCGGAGTTATCTGCCAGCTCACTCCCCACTTATCTGTGCACCAACCGCAGCGGCCGGCTTCACCCTCTGCCGTAATGGCAGCCCATAGACGATCAGTCTCTTCTTGACCATCGCATTGAACAGAGAGCGATATTGCGGAATTAAAAGCTGGCCCGCCCTCAATCGACATCCCAATAAATTCATGGCCGAAGATTGTGAAATCTGCCGTGAATAAGGGCGCCCCCTCCCCCATTCGATTTTCTTCGTGAACGACCACATCCTTGAATGTCGCCTTATAGAAATCGAGGGCATCCTCAAGGTCTTTGTTGAACCAGAGGAATGTCTTGAGCGAGTGCGAGGTATTCATCTCTAGAACTTAACTATGGGATTCGATGAAGGCAAGTGATTGCGCGAAAATTTCTGGTGCGTCGTAGTCCAACGGCGAAACGTGATAACTATTGCTCAGTTCTACTCGTCTTTTTTCACTCGATCCGATTTCGGCCATGATGATCTCGGTATTTGTAACAGGAAGAACGTGGTCATCGGTTGAATGGAAGAGCAGCAACGGTGCCTTGATATTCTTTAGAGCGGCTCTCGTAGCCTTCAATAATTTGTTGAGTTGAAGAACTCCCTTGGTAGGAAGAACGTCATATCCCCATTCAGTGACTCCCGGCTTCTTGATGTCATCGCCGACCGATGCTCGTCCTGGCTGGACTTTGGCAATAAGCGGCGCGAATTTTATGAGAAGCCCCGGAATATGGATCATTGGATTCGCCAGAATGATGCCATCTACACGGTGCTTGCTTGCAACATTGAGTGTGGTTGCACCGCCCATCGAAAGACCACAGATGAATACTTTTTTACAATCCACCTGAAGCGCTGCAAGTTCATCTTCAACTTTGGCCGGCCAAGATTCCCAAGTCACCGCATTCAGATCTTCCCACTTCCTCCCATGCCCAGGGAGCCTCGGAACTCGCACGGTATATCCATGTTCTTGGAGAAAGTGCGCCCATGGGCGCATTGAAGCAGGCGAGCCAGTGAAGCCATGGACAAAAAGTATTCCAATATCTTTCCTGGAATTACCCTCATGTTCGTAATCTTCTAACCAACCTGCTGGTGCGGTATCTGTTGCCATATCCGAAATCTATTACCCGATCGAGATGAGGGCAACGCCTGCCACGGCAAGAATCGCCCCAACATATTGAATCCTTTGCATACGCTCGCATAAATATTTATAGGCCAAGATTGTTGTGACAACTGGGAAGAGCGACCCCAGGACCAAGGCGACTGAGATCAGTCCCTTTGTGGTGGCGATTCCTAGAGTCACATTTGCAAGGAAATCTGCTGCGCCAATGGTAATTAACATCGGTATGTCCGAGCGGGCAAATCCCCCACCACTTCCGACTACGACTCCAATGACCAAAACTACTAACACTGTCGTCACGCGCATAGAAGTCATCGTCAACAACGATCCCGTTCTAGAACCCCTTGCCATGAAGACCATCGTGATTCCAAACATTACCGCCGTTAAAATTCCAAGGAAGAGTGGTTTAGCGCTTACTCCATTTTTTGCCTCTGGCCCAGATGCCATAAAACATCCGGCAAGCGCCACGACCATCCCAGCGAATTGAAGTGTCGATGGAGCTTCACCCTTGGCCAGGCCGTAGATCAACGGAATCACTGCGGAGAGCGATGTAATCGGCGCTATGACCCCCATCTTTCCGGTCGAAAGCCCTGCGTAATAACTAACGATTCCAATAAATCCCGTTATCCCAGCGATGACACCGTTCACGAAGTAGCCATTGAACGAGAGAGTTGGATGTAACCAACCCTTCGTCACTAACAACAGGACCAGCCCAGTCAAAAGACCAAAGATCTGCGATACGCCAGTCACCGCGATAGGAGCAAATCGCTTCGAGAGTTTTCCTCCCAAGAAATCAGCGGTACCCCACATAAGACTAGAGAGAAGAGCGAGTCCGGCAAGCATTGGGTGAGTATGTCAGCCATAACCGTTACTTTGCCGTAGTGAGGGAATCGTTACGAAATATGTCGCTAGTGAATGTCACCTTTGTTGTGCTCGACCTTGAGACCACAGGTGCCACCCCCAAAAATGGTTCAGCGATCACCGAAATCGGTGCGGTAAAGATCCGCGGTGGAATACGACTTGGTGAATATAAAACCTTTGTTAATCCACTGGCGCACATTCCCCCATACATCACAGAGCTCACCGGCATCACAGATCAGATGGTCGCTGGCGCCCCCATCATTGATGATGCCCTTCCTGGATTCCTTGATTTCTGCGGCGGTCACGCAGAGACTGTTCTCGTAGCACACAACGCACCATTTGATCTTGGATTCCTCATGGCCGCAGCTAGCGATTGTGATATCTCGTGGCCAGATTATCTTGTCCTTGATACTGTGCGATTGGCAAGGGCTTTGATCGCACGAGATGAGATTCCTAATTGCAAATTATCGACACTGGCGATCTTCTTTGATACCGAAGTGAAGCCGACACATCGAGCCCTTGACGATGCCAACACAACTGTCGATGTCCTCTACGGATTACTTGAGCGAGCGGGCTCTCGAGATGTCACAACTCTCGAATCACTCATAACTCTTAGCAGAAAGCGACAGAGCCGTGAGAAGGGCGGAACTGATGCACTTCATTGGCGGATTAAGGAAGAATACGTCGAGTGGTCAACTACTGCGCAAGAGCTTGACGTTCCGCCACAATCTTTTGAGTAAGCTGCGCCCAATTCTCTAAGAGCGCTTCTGCTCTACCAGAATCAATACTCTCAATCGCAGCCGTAATTCCATCACTCATTTGTTCCTGAATACTCTTGCTGAAATCAGCCCTAAAGGCCGCGATTCCTGCCGCCGCGTTAAGAACAACAGCATCACGAGCGGCGCCCTTTTCACCAGCGAAAATTCGACGGCTGACATCTGCGTTGTACTGCGCTTCTCCGCCTACCAAGGCAGAGATCGGAGAGGGTGCGATCCCAAGTGCGCGCGGATCGATCTTTTCATCTCTCATCTGCCCATCATGAATCACGATGACAGAAGTCGTCGTTTCAAGGGAAATTTCATCGAGGCCATCATCACCGCGGAATACAAATCCTTCACAACCGCGATCAAGTAAGACCTGCGCCATCACCGGCATCATTGCGGGATTGGCGACACCGAGTGCAATCGCCTTAGGTTGTGCTGGATTTGCAAGTGGACCAAGTACGTTAAAGATGGTCGCTACTGAAATCTCCTTGCGAGCCGGAGCTGCAAAGCGCAATGCTGAGTGGAATTTTTGAGCGAAACAAAAACCAATGCCGAGCTCTTTAACAGTGCGGGCGATCTCCGCGCCATCAAGATCGATATTGACACCTAAAGCTTGGAGACAATCTGCGGCGCCAGATTTTGATGTTGCGGCTCGGGAACCATGCTTGACAGTGCGAGCACCCGCCGCCGAGGCAATAATCGAAGCGGTCGTTGAGATGTTGATCGTATGAGCACCATCTCCCCCGGTGCCGACGATATCGACTGCACGCTCTGGGATTGAGATCGGCAGTGAGAACTTCATCATCTGCGCGATGGCTGATTTAATTTCGATAACAGCTTCGCCTTTGTGGTGCATCCCTAGAAGGAACTCTTTGAGGTCATCCTTTGGCGCCTTATCGGTGAGGAGTTCATTCATCGCCCAAGCCATCTGATCGGCTGAAAGGTCCTGATGGAGCCTTAACTGGGCATTGAGTTCACCCCACGAGAATCTGCTCATGGCAGAAGTCTACTTAAGGCGTTCCGTGATCAGACTCACCCGCGCAACCCCTCGTTAGGCACCCTTCATGGCGAGCATTTACGCGTAAATCAGGAATAATACGGATGTGAACACAACAACCCAGAAGGCGCCAACCCGGCCAAATCTCGTCGCTGTCGGAACCATCGTCTGGCTTTCAAGTGAGTTGATGTTCTTCGCCGCACTCTTCGCGATGTACTTCACCACCCGTGCCGTTCAAGGGCCAAAAATCTGGCTCGAGTCAACTGGAATGCTCAACGTTAAGTTTGCCGCGATCAACACCACGGTCTTAGTCCTCTCATCTGTTACCTGCCAATTTGGAGTCTTCGCCGCCGAACGATTCCAGGCTAGGCGCACGGACTCAATCTGGCGCTTCTCTCGCTGGGGTATGCGTGAATGGTTCGCCCTCACATTTTTGATGGGTGCATTCTTTATCGGTGGTCAGATCTACGAATATGCAAACCTGGTTCGCGATGGCTTGACCTTCTCGTCCCGCGCCTACGGATCAGTCTTCTATCTGACCACTGGCTTCCACGGATTGCACGTTACTGGCGGATTGATCGCATTCCTAATTGTCATGGTTCGCGTCTTCAAGGCTCAGAAGTTTGGGCACTCTCAGGCAACAACAGCAATCGTTGTCTCTTATTACTGGCACTTCGTCGACATTGTTTGGATCGCGCTCTTCTCTGCGATCTACCTGATTAAGTAGAGAGCAGATACTTATGAAACCCTCACGTAAGCGCCTCACTAAGTTTCGTCGTCAAAGATTTGCCGGACCTGTGCTAGTAGTGGCCGCTCTACTTACAATTGGATCTGCATTCTCTATCGCATCTGCACTCCCGAGCGCTCAAAAGAGTGAAGCATCTGCACAGAGCACACTTGTTGGCGAAGGTAAGCAGATCTTCCTACGTGGATGTTCGTCGTGTCACGGTCTCAATGCTGAAGGCGGAGCGATCGCTCCCTCGCTAATTGGTGTTGGCGCCGCAGCGGTCGACTTTCAAGTTGGTACTGGGCGGATGCCGATGGCAGATATGAGCCAACAAGCAATGCGCAAAAAGCCAATCTATGACGCCACTCAGACTGCAGCGCTAGCTGCATATGTTGCATCACTTGCGCCGGGCCCCGCCGCAGTAGACCCCGCCTCGTTGACGTGGGAGCGCGACGGAAATGTTGCACAAGGAGGCGCACTGTTTCGTACCAACTGCGCGATGTGCCACAACTTCGCTGCACAAGGCGGAGCGCTAAGCAACGGCAAATATGCCCCGACGCTGATGGGTGTTGAACCACAGCATATTTACGAAGCAATGATCACCGGTCCGCAGTCAATGCCTAAGTTCTCGGATAAGACGATCACGCCAGCAGAGAAACTTTCCATCATTAAATGGATTAAGGCGGCCCAATCAGAGCCAGCAATTGGTGGGGCATCCCTCGGTCGAGTAGGTCCCGTTACTGAAGGTCTACTCGTATGGACCTTAGGTCTTGGTTTATTAGTGGCAGTGGCGGTATGGCTAGCAATGAAGGCGAGATAAGAGATGAACTCTGAAGAAAATAACGAGATCGAAATTGCTCGTTTCCAGGATCCCGGTCTCCCTGCGCATGTTCATCGAAAGACTGATACAGATGCACGGGCTGCCAATCGCGCAGAGCGACAAGTAGCCGCCCTCTTTTTGCTCTCTGCTGTTGGAACTGTGGGAACAATCGCTTCCTATATTTTTATTGATTCAAAAAAGTTCATCTACTTGCCGATACTCGGTGATACAAATGCTCAACAACTTGCTCTCGGGACTGGCTTAGCCGCATCACTATTCTTCATTGGAATCGCCGCGGTACATTGGGCGAAGACTCTCATGCCCGATCAAGAAGTGATTGCCGAACGCCACGAATTCAGATCTTCTGATGAAGATCGCGCTGATTTTGTAGCAACGGTGAAAGAACGTGCAGGCGCTGCCGGACTCGGCCGTAGGTCACTCATCAAGCGCTCTATGGGTATTGCCCTTGGACTCGTGGGGCTATCACCGCTCGTACTTCTTCGCGACCTTGGCCCCCTACCTAAGAATGATTTCGCAACAACGAGCTGGAAGGCTGGTACTCGCCTGGTCACCGATCCCGGCGATCGTCCCATTAAGCCATCTGACCTAGAAGTCGGAGCTGTCGCCCAAGTTTTGCCAGCACTACCTGCCGGCACAGAGCGAACGCTTGAGAACGTTGGCAAAGATGCCGTGCTCCTCATTCGTATCCGTCCGGAAGATTTCAACTTAGATGCGCAGCGCCTCTCGTGGACCCATGATGGAATTATTGCCTTCTCAAAGATCTGTTCTCACATGGGTTGCGCCGTTGCACTATACGAGCAAGGCACCAAGCATCTGCTCTGTCCTTGCCACCAATCCACCTTCGATGTCACTCGCGCCGCGAAAGTCATATTTGGGCCTGCAGCAAGGCCTCTACCCCAGTTAGCATTGAGCCTAGATTCAGAGGGGTACCTCATAGCGAAGCAGGGCTTCACTGAACCGGTAGGACCTAGTTTTTGGGAGCGTAACTCAGCATGAAGAAGAGTGAAAAAGTCGCAGGCAGCGTCGCAGGTTATGTCGACGACCGCACAGGTGCAGCAGCCTGGGCAAAGAAGAACCTCACCAAGGTCTTTCCAGATCACTGGTCCTTTATGCTCGGTGAAATCGCACTTTATTCATTCGTCATCCTCTTGCTCTCGGGTGTCTTTCTCACTTTCTGGTTCGATCCATCTCAACAAGAAGTGATTTACAACGGCTCGTACTCGCCGCTATCCCATGTCGCAATGTCCTCTTCTTATGCTTCAACCCTTCATATCTCCTTTGATGTTCGTGGTGGTTTATTGATGCGCCAGATTCACCACTGGGCCGCACTCATCTTCCTGGCGGCAATCGTTGTTCACTTATTGCGCGTCTTCTTCACCGGTGCATTCCGCAAGCCACGTGAAGCTAACTGGTTGATTGGCATAGGGCTTCTGACGCTCGGAATCGTCGAGGGCTTCTTAGGCTATTCACTTCCGGACGATCTCCTCTCAGGTACTGGAGTTAGAATCGCCGAAGCGATTATGCAGGCCATCCCGGTCGTCGGTTCGTACCTTTCGTACTTTGCATTCGGCGGCGCCTTCCCGGGCCACGTCTTCATCCCGCGTATTTACATCGTCCACGTACTTCTTCTTCCAGGAATCTTCCTTGCTCTCATTACCGTGCACTTGATGCTCGTCTGGTATCAGAAACACACTCAATATCCAGGTCCGGGTCGCAAAGAGACAAACGTAGTTGGTTATCCATTGATGCCGGTTTACATGGCTAAAGCGGGCGGATTCTTCTTCATCGTCTTTGGTATTACCGCATTTCTTGGGGCCGTTGCATCGATTAATCCGATCTGGCTCTACGGTCCATATACTCCTGGACAGATCTCTGCCGGCTCGCAACCCGATTGGTATATGGGTTGGATGGATGGCTTGGTTCGGATGGCTCCGCCGCTTGAAACACACGCATTCGGTCATACGATCTCATGGAATATCTTGCTTCCAGGATTGATTATTCCTGGCATCCTCTTCGCTGGAATGGCCGCTTACCCATTTATTGAAGCGTGGATTAGCGGAGATAATCGCGAGCATCATCTCCTCGATCGCCCACGTAACGTCCCCAACCGCACCGCGCTCGGCGCAATGTCACTGAGCTTTATGATTATTGCACTCGCTAACGGTGGAAACGATGTCATTGCAACGCACTTCCACCTCACCATTAATGGAATTATGTGGTTTACGCGTATTGGTTTGTTTGTAGTGCCACCGATCGTCTTCATCATTACAAAACGCATCTGTCTCTCACTTCAGCGGGCTGATCGCGAGATCGTTCTTCATGGCCGTGAAACCGGCCGTCTTGTCATGACTCCAGACGGTGAATTCCTCGAGGTCCATGAGGAGCTCACACCTGAGAAGAAGTGGACACTCACCCAACATGAGCAACCTGTACCAATCGCTCTCCCATCAAAGGGAAGTGCTTGGGCTCTCTCTCCTAAGCGTGTAAAGGATGTTCTGCGATCACGTATGAGCGAAGCAAATGCAACATCAGTAGCTAGCCCTACAGAATCAGAAGCGCGTGAGCTCGAAAGTGGTCATCACTAACCTCTAGACTTTCGCCATGACCACTACCGGTGCAACGATTCGCAGTGCAGCTCCCGAAGATATCCAGGTAATACTGGATCTGATCCGGGAGCTCGCTATTTATGAGCGCGAACCAGATCAAGCCAAAGCCACGCCCTCACAGATTAATGATGCGCTATTTGGTCCAGATCGGACCGCCTACTGCGAACTCATCGAACTAGATCGCGGTGAGATAGCTGGCTTCGCCTTTTGGTTTAAGAATTTTTCGACCTGGACTGGCACTCCAGGCATCTACCTCGAGGATCTCTTTGTGAAGCCTGAGCATCGTGGTGCAGGCTACGGTAAATCGCTCCTTATTCACCTCGCAAAGAAGTGCGTAGAAAATGGTTGGAGCCGCTTCCAGTGGTGGGTCCTTGATTGGAATGAACCAGCGATCGCCTTCTACACATCCCTTGGGGCTGTAGCGATGGACGAATGGACTGTCTTTAGGGTGAGCGGTGAAGCATTAGAGCGGCTGGCAAAGAGCTTGTCATAGCGCGAGGAAAAAAGTTAGTGAACTGAGGTTGAAGGCTTCTCGTATTCGAGAACGAAACCAAAGATCGAAATAAAGAGCGCACCCACGGCGATAAGCGTTAGCCACCATCCCAAGAGTAGCCCGAGCCCCGCTGCGCAGGCAGAGAGCGCTACAGGGAGCGGCCACCAAGAATGTGGTGAATAGAATCCAAGTTCACCGGCACCATCAGCGATCTCCGCGGACTGGCTATCTTGAGGGAGCATTCCCATGCGCTTGTTGTTGAACCAGATATAGAAGCCAACAATTCCAGCCAGACCTGAACTCAATGAAATACAGGTGATGCCCACAGCTTCACCGCCGACGGCGTAATAAATCACGGCCATCACTGCATAGAAGAGTGAGAGCCCGATAAAGAGGCGATAACTAGCTTTCATGAGTGATTACCCTCTAACTCTGCGACCTCTGGGTGATGAAGATCAAATGCCGGGCGCTCTGAGCGAATGCGAGGAATTGAGAGGAAGTTGTGACGCGGTGGTGGGCACGATGTCGCCCACTCAAGTGAAGCGCCATACCCCCATGGATCATCCACTGTCACCTTCGGAGAGTTCCGCGTGATCCAGACGTTGATGAAGAACGGAATCATTGACATTGCAAGTAAGAATGATCCTACGGTGGAGACCTCATTCATGAAGGTGAAGCCATCTGTCGAGAGGTAATCGGCATAGCGACGAGGCATGCCCTTGATGCCTAGCCAGTGCTGAATCAGGAAGGTTAAATGGAAGCCGAAGAAGAGCGTCCAGAAGTGAATCTTGCCAAGACGCTCATTGAGCATCTTTCCAGTCATCTTTGGCCACCAGAAGTAGAAACCACCAAACATGGCGAAGACAACGGTTCCGAAGAGCACGTAATGGAAGTGAGCTACGACAAAGTATGAGGCTGATACTGCAAAGTCCAATGGCGGGCTAGCGAGAATGATGCCAGTAAGGCCGCCGAAGAGGAATGTGATGAGGAATCCGATAATGAAGAGCATCGGAGTTTCGAAGGTGAGCGAACCCTTCCACATTGTTCCGATCCAGTTGAAGAACTTCACACCAGTTGGAACACCAATGAGGAAGGTCATGAACGAGAAGAATGGAAGGAGTACCTGTCCGCTAGCGAACATATGGTGGGCCCACACAGATACAGAGAGCGCAGAGATGCCGATCGTCGCCGCAACTAAACCTTTATACCCAAAGATTGGCTTACGACTAAAGACCGGAAGGATCTCAGTTGCAATACCAAAGAATGGAAGCGCGAGGATGTAGACCTCTGGGTGTCCAAAGAACCAGAAGAGGTGCTGCCAGAGCATGGCGCCGCCGTTGGCCGGATCGAAGATATGCGAACCAAAGAGGCGATCCGCCTCAAGCGCTAAGAAGGCAGCTGCAAGAGGTGGGAATGCGAGTAATACCAAGATCGATGTAAGGAGAACGTTCCACGAGAAGATCGACATGCGAAACATCGTCATACCAGGTGCACGCATCGTAAAGATCGTTGTGATGAAGTTGACGCCACCAAGGATTGTTCCGAGTCCACCGATTGCTAGACCGATAACCCAAAGATCGCCACCGATGCCAGGGCTGTATTGAGAGTTAGAGAGCGGTGCATACGCGGTCCAACCAAATGAAGCCGCGCCACCTGGTGATAGGAATCCGCCAAAGGCCATTAAGCCACCGAAGAGGTAGAGCCAATACGAAAGCATATTGAGGCGAGGGAAGGCAACATCTGCAGCGCCAATTTGAAGTGGCATGATGACATTTGCAAATCCCACGAATAATGGCGTGGCAAACATCAACAACATAATGGTGCCGTGCATCGTGAAGATCTGGTTGTACTGCTCGGTGCTGAGAAATTGCATACCCGGTCGAGCTAATTCGGCGCGAAGCAAGAGCGCGAGAACGCCAGCTACTAAGAACCAGGTGAACGAGGTGATCAGATAGAGATAGCCGATTGTCTTGTGGTCAGTCGAGGTAATCCATTTAACAAAGAGGCGACCCTTGCTCTCCTTCGCCGGTGCTCCATAAGAAGATGTAAGAGGCGTGGTACGTTCTGCATAAGTCGTCATATTAAGCCGCCTTTAGTGTTGAGAGATATGCCTGATACTCCGCTGGTGTGACAACTTTTACCTTGAAGAGCATTTGAGAGTGATTGCGTCCACAGAGGATATTGCAGCGACCCGGGAATGTTCCGAGCTTCTGGGCCGCGAACTCAAGATGATTTTCAACATGAGGCAAGGTCTGCATCTGAATCATGAAGGCCGGGATCCAGAAACCATGATCGACATCATTGGAGGTCAGTGTGAATCGCACCCTCTCCCCTAACGGAAGAACAAGAGTTGGTGGTTGTGCTGGAGTGCCAGTCACAACTGTGTTTGGTCCAGTACCGGCGTCATTGTAAGTAAATTGCCACGACCATTGAATTCCCTTGACCTCAATATTGTGTGGTGCAGCAGCTGCCGAATCCACACGAGTAATCTTCGCTTCATCGCGCGCTGTGAAGCCAAAGAGAACTAAGACGATGATGAAGGCAATAGCGGTTAATGAGATTTCAACAAAATTGTTATGTTTAAATTGACGTGGCAGCTCATCACTCTTCTTGCGATTGAAGAGCACTGGGTAGAAGAGAGCCAGGGCAGTCAGTACGCCAACCACACCTGCTGCGATCCAAGCTCCCTGCCATAATGGCAACGAGGTGTCATTGACCGTCGAGGCGCCCTTATCGAAACCTAGGCCGGAAATGTTCTTTGACTGACAACCGGTTATGAGAAGCGCCGAGACCGAGCCCATGATTACGAGGGTCACTTTTTTAGCGAAAGATGGTCGAATACGCATGCCCTAAGTTTATCCGTGGAACTCGCGCCCCGCTCTCGGTGAGAGTAGCGTTCTGAGTATGGGTTCAGTCACAGGGCTATTTACGAGCGAGAATCGCCTGCATCCTGCTGCCCGCGAGATCCTCCTCGACGGCATCGACAAGGGCTGGGCTGACCCGGCAAAGCTGCATCGGCCCTCGCGAGAGCTGGCTAATCTTCTTACCGAATCTAAGGTGATCTTTGCCAGAATTCTGGGGTTGAAAGAGGAGACGGTCACCTTCGTTGGCGAGCCAACGCTTGGATTCTTTCTCGGTATCAATGGTCTGCTACAACCGATGAGTGATGGCCGTCTCATCTACCCAGCGACTGCGCGCCAAGAGGTTATTGCCGTGGCTCAATCAACCCGCAGATCGCTCTCACTTGAGGTTGATCTCGATGGCGGTTGGAAGATACCGCAAGCTCTTCCTGGTGATCTACTTGTCTGGCCAAAGGCGAATAGTGAGACCGGAGCGCGATCACCTTCCCCTGAGAGCTTTGCAGGTCCGATATTTGTCGATGCAACACCCGATCCGATGATCTCACTACCTACGCGTTGGTCTACTGCACTCTTTGATTCTAGAAGTTGGTCTGGACCTGCTGGTCTCGGGATCTTTGCGGTCAATGATCAAGCATCGTGGCGCAATCCAATGCCACATCTTGACCACCGCGTAGTGCCTGGTGGCTTCAACCCAGCGCTCGCTATCGCCAGCGCCGTAGCTCTTGAAGCAGACCTCATCGATCGAACCAAGACAATCACGAAAATTTCTGAACTCAATTCAATAATACGAAATTTCTTACAGAGCGAGATAAGTGATGTTGATATCGCATCACCAGCGGATGCGCTCCCCCATCTACTCTCGTTTTCGTTTCTTTATATTGATGCGCAGCAATTAGTGGACCGGATGGAGCGACGCGGTTTCTCTATCGATTCGGGCTCGGCCTGCATCAGCGCAAATCTTGAAGCAAGTCACGTCCTTGCAGCGATGGGTCGACTTACTCACGGCAATGTGAGAATCCATCTCTATCCCGAACATACGCAGAGTGATATCACCTCACTCCTCCAGGCTCTTAAAGAAGAAGTTGCACTGCTTCGAGGCAACAGTTGATCACCGTAGATTCAATGGGGAAGCTCTGTCCCTTGCCTATCATCGAGATCGCGCTTGCCGTCAAAGATGCTCTGCCTGGAACGATCTTTCGACTAGAAAGTGATGATCCTGCTACCTGGGCAGATCTTCAGGCCTGGGGTCGCATGACCGGAAACCATGTACGAATAATTGAGAGAACTACCTTCGAAGTTATTTCAAAGTAATTAATCAACGAGTTGTGGGCGAATCTTGCTCGCAACTTCGGCTGCCGCAAGATCCCCGTAACTCTGTGCGAAACGATTCATGAATTCATCATCATTGAAACGATACTCCTGTGTGCCAATCGTCTCTAAACAATATGTTGCGAGCATCGAACCGAGTTGGGCGCTTCGCTCGTGGTTGAAGCCCCACGATATTCCAGCGAGGAATCCAGCGCGAAAAGCATCTCCGACGCCAGTTGGGTCGACCTTTGAATTCTCCTTAGCGCACTCCACTTTGATCGTTTCCTTGCCATGTTCTTCGACACGAACACCATGTGATCCAAGAGTGACTACCCGGACCTGAACCTGATCAAAGAGCTCCTGATCACTCCAACCGGTCTTCTGTAGCGTTAATGCAAGTTCATATTCATTCATCAGCAAGTACTTTGCGCCGCGAACTAGGTTCTTAATATCTTCGCCATCCATCCGTGCAAGTTGCTGCGATGGATCTGCGGCGAAGGCAATAGAAAGATTACGAGCTGCTTGCGAGTGACGAAGCATTGCATCCGGATCATCGGGTGAGATGACGAGGAGATCAAGTCCACCCACTGCCGCTGAAATTGGCGCAATCTCGATCTCACGCGCTTCACTCATAGCGCCTGGGAAGAATGATGCAATCTGATTGAGTGACTTATCTGTTGTCACCATAAATGTTGCAGTGTGAAGCTCGGTAGAGATTCGAGCGTGTGTGGTGTCGACACCGTGCCGAGAGAGCCAGGCATCGTAATCTGCCCAATCCTTCCCAACTGCTGCAATCAGTACTGGCTTGAGTCCGAGAACGCCCATTCCGAAGGCGATATTGCCTGCGACTCCCCCGCGACGAATTTCGAGGGTGTCAACGAGAAAGGAGAGCGAGACCTTTGCGAGAGAGCCTTCAACGAGTGAGTCGGTGAACTCGCCCGGAAATGTCATCAGATGATCGCGACCGATTGAACCAGCAACACCAATTTTCATGGATGAAAGGTACCTCTATTGACGAGGAGTCTTGGGATGCGCGGTTAGTTGAAAGAATCGCCGCAGGCGCAAGAGCCCTGGGCATTTGGGTTATCAATCGTGAAGCCTTGCTTCTCGATCGTATCCACGAAATCAATAGATGCGCCCATCAAGTAAGGCGTGCTCATCTTGTCGGTAACAACTTTGACATCTCCAAAGGCAACGACGGTGTCACCGTCGAGTGCGCGATCATCGAAGTAGAGCTGGTAACGAAGTCCAGAACAGCCACCTGGTTGGACAGCAACACGGAGTGAGAGGTCGGTACGGCCCTCCTGCTCAAGGAGTGACTTCACCTTCAGTGAAGCGACATCGGTCAAGAGGATTCCAGTAGCGGTGCTCTGGATGGTGATATCTGTGGTTGTCTCAGCGCTCATAGGGAAAACTTTACCCCTAAGATCGCGTTATGGCTTCTTCACTCACCGACCTGCTCCTGATGGGGCGCGAACGTGACCTCGGTAGCGAACGAGGCGTCTCGTGCGATGGCGAACTTCCAGCCGCCAGCGACCCTGGACTTATTGAGCGTGCGCACGCTGCCCGTGCCGCTCTGGGATCCAAGGCGATGATCCTGGGGCACCACTATCAACGTGATGAGGTCATCAACTTCGCAGATATCACCGGAGATTCATTTAAATTGGCTCAAGCCGCAGCTTCACATCCAGAGGCCGAATATGTGATCTTCTGCGGAGTTCATTTTATGGCCGAGAGCGCTGATGTATTAACAACTGCAGATCAGAAAGTCATCCTTCCTGACCTTGCTGCTGGTTGTTCGATGGCTGATATGGCTGCTTCGCATCAAGTGCACGAAGCATGGAAGGTTTTCCAACGTCTCGGAATTGATACAAAAACTATTCCGGTCACATACATGAACTCCAGCGCCGCAATTAAGTCATTCACTGGTGAGCATGGTGGAACTATTTGCACTTCATCCAATGCCGAACGTGCCATGAGCTGGGCATTTGAGCAAGGTGAAAAGGTATTCTTTCTCCCCGATCAGCACCTTGGTCGTAATACCGCTGTACTCAAGCTAGGACTCTCGTTAGATGATTGTGTTCTCTGGAATCCCTGGAAGCCCAATGGTGGATTAACCGATGAGCAACTGCTCGATGCCAAAGTTATTTTGTGGCGTGGCCACTGTTCCGTGCATGGTCGATTCTCCTTAGAGAACATCCGTGATGTACGAGAACGAGTTCCGGGCGTCAACGTTCTAGTACATCCGGAGTGTCAGCATGAAGTTGTCTCTCATGCGGATGTCGTGGGAAGCACTGAATTCATCATCCAGAAAATTGAACAATCAGCACCTGGCTCAAAGTGGGCAATTGGTACCGAGCTCAACCTCGTCCAACGGCTCGCGAATCGATTTAATGACCGCGAGATTCTCTTCCTGGACAAGACGGTCTGTTATTGCTCCACCATGAACCGAATTGATCTTCCGCACCTTGTTTGGGCGATGGAGACGCTCGTCAGCGGCCGAATCGTGAACCAGATAAGCGTAGATCCAACTATCGCCCACTATTCAAGAGTTGCGCTCGATCGAATGCTCGCTCTACCGTAACGCCATGAGCGAGAACACTGATAAAAAAGGTAAAGCAACTCCAAAGCGGAAAGAGGCACAGGCTTCTTTAAAGGTGAATTCGATCGCCAGCGGAACATCAAAAGAGGCGAAGTCACGAGATCGAGCCCTTGAGAAGAGCCGTCGTGCAGAATCTCGGGCCGCATATATGCGTGGCGATGAAAACGCTCTTCCAATTCGAGATCGTGGGCCTGTAAAGCGTTGGGTTCGAAACTACATCGATTCACGGCGCACCATTGGTGAGTACTTCTTACCGACGATCATGTTAGTTCTTGTACTCACGGTAATTCCTTATAAGGGAATCCAACTTGTCGCTATCCTCTTCATGTATGCCGCGATGCTCTACTCATTCTCTTCAGCGTTCTTTATGAGTCGTAAAATCAAAAAACTTGCAGCCGAGAAGTTCCCGAATGAGGATCTCAAGGGAATCGGTATCTACGGGTGGTTACGTTCAACGCAGATGCGTCGACTGCGTGCACCAAAGCCACAAGTAAAGCGCGGAGATACTTTCTAAGCTCTTGGGTTAGGGCTGACAGTCTTCTCGGGATCTCGCTCAGGCAAGTTTCCAAGTGCAAGATCAATCGCACGCATTGTTGCGGGCTCAAGTTTCACTCCTGATGCCTTCACATTATCTTTAACCTGAGATGGTTTAGTCGCACCCATGATGACAGAGGCTACATTCTTATTCTGAAGCGCCCAAGCAAGAGCCAGTTGACCCATTGTGAGATCGAGTGATTCCGCGATAGGTACAAGTTTTTGAACGGTCTCAAGAACTTCTTCTCGAAGCCATCGAGAGATCATCGCTCCGCCAGATTTATTTGTAGCACGGGATCCAGCCGGAGCCTTTTTGCCAGGAAGATATTTACCGGTCAAAACTCCTTGCGCCATTGGCGACCATACGATCTGACTAATACCCTCTTTTGCGCACATCGGAATAACTTCACTCTCAATAACACGCCAGAGCATTGAGTACTGGGGCTGGCTAGAGACAAAGCGATCGAAGTTATTCGCCTTCTGGTATTTGACAGCCTCTAATATCTGCGAGGCATCCCATTCAGAGAAGCCGATGTAATTGACCTTTCCTTGACGGATCAGATCTTCAAAGGCTCGAAGTGTTTCCTCTAACGGCGTCTCGTAATCGAATCTGTGGGCCTGGTAAAGATCGATATGGTCGGTACCGAGCCGCTTAAGCGAGGCGTGGACCGATTCCATAATGTGCTTGCGCGAGAGTCCGCGATCATTTTTGCCTTCACCAGTCGGCCAATAGACCTTGGTAAAGAGCTCGTAGGATTCACGACGAACCCCCTTAAGTGCTTTCCCTAAAACCACCTCAGCGCGGGTTCCCGCGTAAACATCGGCGGTATCAAAGGTAGTGATTCCTGCATCGAGGGCGGCTCGCACACACTTAATGGCGGCATCCTGCTCGACTTGATTTCCGTGGGTAATCCAGTTTCCGTAAGAAATTTCCGAGACATACATTCCGGTCTTGCCAAGGCGACGATATTCCATGGGAAGAAGAGTACCCTTCTGAATATGAAGATGAAAAGAAGTGGCGCAGTGATTTCATTGGCGTCCATGACTCTTACCGCCCACACGCTTGTGAGCGCATATGCAGATGACGGCGGCGCAGGTCCGCAGATCCACGAAGAGCGACATAGCCTTGACGGACTACCTATCCTCTTAGTCATCTGTGCCTTGATAGTTGCCGTTGGACTCGCCTACGGAATTGGCCGCCGCTCTCGCAAATAGGCCGCCACCCATGATAGTTTTCCATGGTCTGCACACGTTGTTGTATGTAGATGTTATCTGTGAGAGCGAAGTCCGGTGTAATACCGGCGCTGTCCCGCAACTGTAAAGAAGTTACTCGTAACTTTTAAGCCAGGTCGCCTCTCACACATATCGAAGTATCCGACCTCGGAGAAGGGTCGGGCCTTTGACGAAACTTTGGAGCCAGCGGTCATAACGGCTAGCTCAACACAGGTTTCAACCAATAGCCCCTCTTCTCCCTCACTTACTGAGGGAGTTTTTTTATGTTCAGAAGTAGAAGTGCCGTATTCATACCGATCGTGATCATTTTTGGCTCAACCATGGCACCTGCATCATTTGCCGCGGCGATACCAACTCGCATCATCTCGCTCTCCCCTAGTGCAACCGAGGATCTCTTTTCGATAGGTGCTGGAAAACAAGTCATAGCTGTTGATTCACTCTCAAACTATCCTGCAAGTGCTCCAATAACTAAATTAGATGCCTTTACACCAAATGTTGAAGCGATCGCAAAGTACAAACCAGATCTCGTTGTATTGCAATCTTCTGCTACCAAAGCGGTCTCGGTGAAAGCCGCACTCGAGAAGCTCAAGATTAAAGTCTTCTTCGAAGTAACACCTTCTGATCTCAATGGGGCATATGCGGAGATCACCGCGCTAGGCAAGGCGACGGGGAAGGGTGCCGGTGCCGCCAAAGTCATAGCCACGATGAAGTCTTCAATTGCGAAGGCGATCGCCCTCGGCAAGCGTACGACTCCTATGCCGATATTCCATGAAGTAGATAACACGCTCTATAGCGCAACATCGAAGACCTTCATCGGACATGTTTACGCTGCCTTCAATACAACAAATGTAGCCGACGCAGCAGATACAGCGGATAGCTACGGTTACCCGCAACTCACAAACGAATACCTCTTGAAATCAAATCCAACAGTGATCTTTCTTGGTGATAGTGAGCCTATCATCAATGTCACCAACCGCGCGGGATGGAGCGCTATCGAAGCAGTTGCCAAGAATCAGGTCATCGAGCTACCCGCAGATATTCCGTCCCGTTGGGGGCCACGCCTAGCCGACTTCTACCAATTTGTATCACGCACTCTGATTGCGATTAAGTAACTAACAATGAGTTCATCAGAGCAAGCTTCCACCTCTTCGGGCATTAGCCCGATCTGGAATTGGCGCATCACCGCTCTTTGTGGTGCGCTCTTGCTCGTTGTAGGGCTAGCCGCGATTAGCTTCGGACCGATTAATTTGAGCTTCATACACATTATCAAGACGCTTGCTAGGCTCCCAGGTGGACTCTCTGGTCAAGACAAAACTGTATTGATCGATCTAAGACTTCCCCGCGCAATACTTGCCGCGCTCGTAGGCGCCGCACTCGCCACGAGTGGCGCCGTTTATCAAAGCGTATTTCGAAACCCACTAGCCGATCCATATTTACTCGGAGCTGCTAGCGGTGCCGGGCTTGGAGCAACGATCGCAATTACTAATGCGCACGGGAATGTTTACAGCTTGCTACCAATCTTCTCCTTCATCGGTGGCACACTTGCCGTGCTCACCTCATTCTTTATCTCTGGGCGTTTCTTCGCTGAACCGCAATCACTCCTTCTCAGTGGAATTGCAGTTGGATCATTCGCGACCGCGGTACAGACCTATCTTCAGCAACGTCATAGCGCATCACTGCGCCCGGTCTACTCGTGGATTCTTGGTGAATTAACAGTCGCCAATTGGCAGATCGTGACTTGGTCATCGGTCTACATCTTGATGGCGATCGGGATCTTGATTGCTGTTTCCAAGCAACTTGATGGTCTAATGCTCAGCGATGAAGAAGCTTTCTCACTTGGTATCAACCCAAACCGACTGCGAATTATTGCAGTGTCTGCCGCGACCCTTGCGACAGCTACTGCTGTATCTGCATCCGGACTCATTGGATTTGTCGGTATCGTCGTGCCTCATCTGGTGAGGGGTATTACCCATCGCGTCACCAATAGGAATCTTCTGACCATCTCTTTGGCGGGGGCCGCCTTTCTCGTACTCGCGGATCTTGGCGCTCGTACCCTGCTCTCCCCTGCCGAACTCCCGATCGGAGTCATTACCGCCTTTGTTGGCGCGCCCTTCTTCCTTGTCGTACTACGTAAACGAAGGACGTTCTCGCGATGATCGCTATCGATTCACTTGAAGTCACTCTCTCCGGAAAGAAGATCCTCTCGGATATTTCGATTGAAATTCCTGATGGTCGTTGGAGCTGCCTCGTCGGTCCAAATGGCGCAGGCAAGACGACTCTCCTCAAAGTTCTGCTTGGCACAGCTCCCTACTCCGGAAGCGTAAAGAGCGATGGAGTTGAGGTCTTCCGTAATCAAAAACGCAATGTCGCCTTCGTTCCGCAGCAGCCACATATCCCGCAGGGAATGAGCGTCGCTGAATATGTAGCGCTAGGTCGTTCAAAGCGTGATGGTTGGGGCAATGAAAGCGCGGCCAGTCGTTCATTTATCTCAAGTATTTTGGAACAGACAAATCTCTACGGCATGCAACGTCAGCCAGTAACTCAACTCTCCGGCGGTGAAATGCAGCGCACCCTCATCGCGCGCGCACTTGTTCAAGAACCTGAGCTGATTCTCCTCGACGAACCAACCAGCGCCCTTGATCTTCACCACCAAATTGAGGTTCTCAATAATCTTCAAATTCTTCAAGCACAAGGCGTGACGATTGTTTCGACGATGCATGACATCACGCTAGCTGCGATGTATGCCGAACGAATCATCGTGATGCGAGAGGGGCGAGTCCTGGTGGATGGACCATCAGAATCAATTATTCATTCACCGCAACTTAAGGCAGCCTTTGATGATCGTATTAACGTCTTCACTCTTGATTCTGGTCGACCAGTGGTTGTCGCTCGCAAAGATGAGCTCGAACGCTAATTAGCGAACGTGTGACTCCACAAAAGGCGCTTTAACAACTTCGACATCACTGATTCGTCCACGAATATCGAGTTGAAGTTTCTCCCCTACCTTAATTGAAGGGTCGACAAGAATCAGACCGATGCCCATCTTGAGAGTTGGTGAGAAGGTTCCGCTCGTCACGACCCCAACTTCTACTCCATCGCGAAGCACTGACATCTCACCACGAGGAATACCTCGATCAAGTGATCTAATGGCGCGAAGAGTTCGCTTCAAGCCAGCCTCTTTGAGAGCGAGAAGAGCCTGGCGACCAATGAATTCTGGCTTTGCAAGGACGACGGCCCACGCAGCGCCTGCTTCAATCCCCGAGATATCGAGTGAGAGCTCGTGTCCGTGCAATGGATAGCCCATCTCGGTGCGCAGCGTGTCCCGAGAGCCAAGTCCGCAGACTCGACCATCGACCTTTGCAACCTCACTGACCAGCAACTCCCACAGTGGCAAGGTCTTATCCCATGGCGGAACAAATTCGAATCCATACTCTCCGGTGTATCCAGTACGACAAATGATCACTGAACCAAGTTCTTCGTGGCCGGGGATGAGCCCTTCAGTAAATGCCATGTAATCAAAATCAATAGTAATTCCAAGTGCGCTCATCACGCTCTTTGCTAGCGGTCCTTGAAGTGCGAGAACTCCATAGTTGTGGTGCGCACCCACGATACAGATTCCAGCTGGTGCCCCGACTTGAAGTACTGCCAGTACCGCTGCACAATTTGAAGCATTGGGAATCAGAAATAGATCATCGACGCTTCGGCGATAGACGATGAGATCATCGATTACGCCACCTTTCACATCGCAGATCAAGTTGTACTGAGCACTGCCATCGTCAATCCGATTCAGGTCGTTGGTCAGAACGGAGTTGAGGTACTCAAGTGACCCAGGACCTGTGACTTCAATCTTCCCCAAATGCGAGACATCGAAAAGTCCCACTCGTTCGCGCACCGCAGTATGTTCTGCAATCACCCCACCCGGAGCTCCTGCAAGAGTTCCCTGCGGATACTCAATGGGCATATCCCATCCCCCGAAGTCGGCGAGCTTGGCGCCAGCCCGAAAGTGCCAGTCATAGAGGGGTGATTTCAATTCACTCATCGGGCAAACTTAGCAAAGTACGAGCAAAAGATCGCTCGCAGTGCTTAGATCATCCCATGATTACAGTGAAGAGTTCAGGCAAGGCAAGTTCAGAGATCTTGGTAGTAGGAGTTGCCAATCGAGATGGGAAGCTCGTTGTTGAGGTTGGATCGCCTGAACTTCACAAGAGTCTCAGCATTAGTTCATTGATCGAATCATTCGCTGATCTCGGCGCCACCGGTGCGCCTGATGAAATCACCAAGGTGACACCCAAGAGCGGCCACCGCCTCATCATCGGTACTGGACTCGGTTCGGTTCAAACAGAGTATTCGCACGAGACACTTCGCCGTGCAGCAGGTGCAGCAACCCGAGCACTTGCTAGCAAGAAGAGCGCAGACTTCGCGCTACCTCACAAGAACATCGCGGGGCTAGCGGCAATCACCGAAGGTATTGGCCTCGGCGCTTACTCCTTTACCGAACATCGCGGCAATTCTAAGGCTGCGCAGAAGGCGCCACTCAGCTCTGCCACAATTATTTCAACACTCGGTGATAGCGCAGAAGGAAAGGCCGCTCTCAAGCGAGCAGCCGTCATCACTAAATATGTTCACATCGTTCGGAATCTAGTAAACACTCCAGCAAACCATCTCTCACCATCTATTTTTGTCACCAAGATGAAGGCGCTCTGCGGACCACTGGGTGTAAAAGTTGAGATCGTCGATGAGAAGGCTTTAAAGTCAAAGGGCTACGGCGGCATTTATTCAGTCGGGCAAGGTTCGGCTAATCCCCCACGTCTCTTCCATATCTCGTATGCACCAACTGCTAAGAAGAAGGTCAAGCAACTCGCCTTTGTCGGAAAGGGCATCACCTTCGATACCGGTGGTTACGCGCTCAAGCCTGCACTAGGTATGGATGCAATGAAGACTGATATGGCCGGAGCCGCGTCGGTGATCGCAGCAGCCCTCGCTATCGCCGAACTCAAACTGCCAGTCTCTATCAACGCGTACGCGTGCATGGCTGAAAATATGATTAGCGATAACGCCACTCGGCCGGGTGATGTCATCACAACGTTCAGTGGTAAGACAGTTGAAGTCCTCAATCCAGATGCTGAAGGTCGCCTTGTCATGGCAGATGGAATCACTCGCGCAATCGTTGACGCCAAGAAAACGGGTGGACTCGACGCCCTAGTCGACGTCGCTACCTTGACTGGCGCGCAGATCATCGCCCTCGGCACCCGCACCGCTGCCGTGATGGGTAATAACGATCACCTCATACAAGATTTCCTCACTGCCGCCTCTGTGGCCGGAGAATCTTTCTGGGCGATGCCGTTGCCCGAAGAACTTCGTGCGACCCTAGATACACCAGTTGCTGATATCGCAAATGTCGGCGACAAGAGTGGCGGCATGCTCGTGGCCGGTGTGTTCCTCAAAGAGTTCGTCTCTGATGAGACTCCCTGGATCCACCTGGATATCGCTGGGCCGTCCTACGTCGAAAAGAACGAGCATGGCTATAACGCCATCGGAGCCACTGGTATCAGCGTCCGCTCGCTCATCGCGCTCGCGCAGTCGTACTCGTCACAATAATCTGATTTTTGCTGGGTGAAAATCGTGGCAGGATTAGCCCCAGCCTGGGCAAGCCAGGGGTTGTGGGTCTACACGGCCCATTACGAAATGACTGAAAGGTCCGGTTGTGGCTGAATTTGATCTCGTAATTCTTGGCGGCGGTTCTGGTGGATATGCGGCGGCGCTTCGTGGCGCTCAACTAGGTCTCTCTGTTGCTTTGATCGAAAAAGATAAGCTCGGCGGAACCTGTCTCCATCGCGGATGTATTCCAACAAAGGCGCTACTCCACTCTGGTGAGATCGCAGATAACTCTCGTCATGCCTCCGAGTTCGGCGTCAACTCACAATTCCTCTCCATGGATATGGTCGCGGTCAACGCGTACAAGGATGGCGTTGTTTCAAAGCTCCATAAAGGTTTGCAAGGACTCGTCAAATCACGAAACATTACATATGTCGAGGGCACAGGTCGTCTGACCTCCCCTAATACCGTCACGGTAAATGGCGAGAACTACACCGGAAAGAATCTCATCCTCGCAACCGGGTCTTACCCGCGCACACTCCCTGGACTAGATATCGATGGCAAGCAGATCGTTACCTCCGAAGAGGCGATGAAGTTTGATTTTGTTCCTAAGACTGTCATCGTTCTTGGTGGCGGAGTGATTGGCTCTGAATTCGCATCTGTCTGGAACTCATTCGGCGCTGAAGTCACCATCATCGAAGGTCTCCCACGTTTAGTTGCGCTAGAAGATGAATCATCGAGCAAGCAATTGGAGCGGGCCTTCCGCAAGCGTAAAATCAACATTGTTACAGGCGTCCGTTTCGCTTCCGCCACTAAATCTGAATCCGGCGTTACCGTCACTCTCGAAGATAGCTCGACACATACCGCCGAGGTACTTCTCGTTGCAGTGGGGCGTGGTCCGGTCACGTCAGGGATTGGCTATGAAGAGCAAGGTATTGCCATGGACCGTGGCTACATCACCGTTGACGACAAATGTCGTACTAGCGTTCCTGGAATCTGGGCCGTTGGCGACATCATCCCAACCCTTCAACTTGCTCACGTTGGTTTTGCTGAAGGAATCATGGTCGCTGAAGAGATCGCTGGATTAAATCCACGTCCAATTAATTACGATGGCGTTCCACGCGTGACCTACTCTGAGCCTGAAGTCGCGTCTGTCGGCCTCACAACCGCTCTCGCAAAGGAGCGAGGTTACGATGTCGTCGAACTTACCTACGATCTTGCAGGTAACGGGAAGGCAAATATTCTCAAGACTTCTGGCTCAATCAAGCTCGTCTCACAGAAGGATGGACCAATCCTTGGAATTCACATGGTCGGTTCGCGTGTCGGTGAGCTACTCGCTGAGGCACAATTAATCTTCAACTGGGAAGCAGATGCTTCCGATGTTGCACAACATATTCACGCTCATCCAACGCTCTCTGAAGCAATGGGTGAGGCGCACATGGCACTTGCTGGCAAACCACTTCACGCACACGGGTAATAGGAGCAGAACGAGATGACATTTTCAGTAACCATGCCAGCGCTCGGTGAATCAGTCACCGAAGGCACAGTAACTCGTTGGCTCAAGAACGAAGGCGATATGGTCGCCATGGATGAGCCACTACTCGAAGTATCGACCGACAAAGTTGATACCGAGATCCCATCCCCCGTCGCTGGCATCCTCCAGCGCATCGTTGTTCAGGTTGATTCCACAGTTGCCGTTGGAGCAGAACTCGCTGTGATCTCATCCGATGCAGTCACCGCTACTCCGGTTGCGCCGACACCTCCACCTGCTGCTCCTGTTGCTCCAACACCTCCACCAGCGCCTGTTGCCGCTGCTCCTGCAGCCCCAGCTGCATCTTCAGCTCAAGCTGCTGGCGTTGTTGTCACCATGCCCGCACTCGGTGAATCAGTCACCGAAGGCACGGTCACAAGGTGGCTAAAGAGCGTTGGTGACGCTGTCGCAGTAGATGAAGCGCTCCTTGAAGTCTCTACTGACAAGGTCGATACCGAAATCCCTTCACCTGCCGCCGGAACTATCCTTTCAATTGATGTACAAGTTGATTCAACTGTCGCCGTAGGTGCAAGACTTGCAATGATCGGTGTCGCTGGCTCTTCGCCAGTTGCGCCAGTTGCGCCAGTTGCTCCAGTTGCGCCAGTTGCTCCAGTTGCACCAACCCCACCACCTGTTGCCACTGCTCCCGCTGCTCCCGCTGCTCCCGCTTCTTCTCCAGTCGCTCCACCCGCATCATCAAATGTCGATGCTTACGTCACACCAATCGTTCGTAAGCTCGCTGCTGAAAACGGCGTGGATCTCTCTCGTGTCCAAGGTACCGGTGTTGGCGGCCGCGTTCGCAAAGAAGATATCTTGGCTGCGCGCCCCGCACCTATTGCCCCTGTTAGCACTTCCGTACCGGCATCGACTGCTGCCCCAACAACATCAGCGCCAGTCGCGATCTCGCCACTTCGCGGAACAACTGTCACGATGTCACGCCTTCGCAAAGTTATCGCCGAACGCATGGTCCAATCGCTCCAAGTAAGTGCTCAGCTCACGACTGTTGTTGAAGTCGATGTCACCAAGATTGATCGACTTCGTCAGAGCGCAAAAGGAACATTTGAGTCGCGTGAAGGCGTCAAGCTCACCTTCTTACCGTTCTTTGCCGTCGCAGTATGCGAAGCACTTAAGCAACACCCAGTACTCAACGCCTCAGTCAAAGGCGACCAGATCACCTATCACGGTGCAGAACATCTCGGAATCGCAGTTGATACTGAACGCGGTCTCCTAGTTCCAGTGATTCGCGATGCGGGTGATCTCAATATGGGAGGCGTAGCACGCCGAATCTCTGATGTTGCTGCACGTACTCGTGATAATAAAATTACTCCGGATGAGCTCGGAGGCGGTACTTTCACAATCACCAACACCGGAAGTCGCGGTGCGCTCTTTGACACTCCAATCATCAATCAGCCACAAGTGGCAATCCTCGGTCTTGGTTCAGTCGTCAAACGACCAATGGTCATGAAGGGCACGGATGGCGGCGAAACAATTGCTATTCGTTCCATGGTCTATCTTGCGCTCTCGTATGATCACAGAATCGTTGATGGCGCCGATGCTGCCCGTTTCTTGGTGACTCTTAAAGAACGTCTAGAAGGCGGAAACTTCGAATCTGATTTAGGACTCTAAATGCCAGCACCTTTGCAGCGCATTGCCATCACTGGCTCGACGGGCTTGATCGGCAGCGCCTTAGTCGGCCATCTGCGTAGTGAAGGGCACACTGTTCAACGTCTAGTGCGCCGTAAAGCGTCAGCCCGGGATGAGATTGAATGGGATCCGCAGGCCGGAACAGTAGATCTCGCCTCTCTCACTGGCGTTGATGCAGTCATCCATCTTGCTGGAGCAAATGTCGGCGATCATCGATGGACAAAGAAATATCGCGCACAGATTCTCAATTCTAGGTTGCTCGGAACAACTACTATCGCTACCGCTGTCGCAGAGGTGAAACCGAAAGTATTCATATCAGCAAGCGCTATCGGTTACTACGGAGAGACCGGAAATCGCGCCGTGACCGAAACAGATCGTGGCGGCGAAGATTTTCTCGCTGCCGTGTGTCGCGAATGGGAAGCAGCAGCGGATTTAGCTGGCGATGTTCGAACCATCAAGGTGCGAACTGGCCTTGTTCTCGAACCAACTGGTGGCGCACTTGGGCGAATGCTCCCTCTTTTCAGGTTAGGCCTTGGTGGAAAATTAGGCTCAGGCAAGCAATGGTGGTCATGGATCACCTTGCACGATGAGATTCGCGCAATCTGTCATCTCTTAGAATCAAATCTCTCTGGGCCGGTAAACCTCACCTCGCCAAACCCCGTCACAAACCAAGAGTTCACCGCTGCACTTGCGAGGGCGCTTCACCGGCCAGCACTCTTTCCAGTTCCTGGCTTTGCTTTGAAGGCGGCCCTAGGCGGCTTTGCAACAGAGATTCTGGGCTCTAAGAGAGTTTCACCCCACGCACTCACTGAATCAGGTTTTACCTTTGATTACCCACATTTAATGAGCGCTCTCGAACTTCTCGCTCAATAATTTTTCGCGCAGCACGTTTTCCGCTCTCCATCGCACCTTGCTGTGACGGATAAGCGCGGTGGTCACCTATGACAAAGAGCCCCTCATCGAGTTGAACCGCAGAGTAAAGCGGCTTTCCTTGGGGATGTACGGGCAGGCTCTGCCTAATCTCATATCGCCCGATGAGCTCCCACCTTGTCGTATCTCTTCCCCAAATATTCGATAGATCACGCCTGATCTCACTCTCCGACACAATATTTAATGATGTCGATGAAAATAACTGCTTTCCCGCAGGCGCATAACTGGGTTGTATATCTGAGATGGCAACTGAGTTTATAAGCGCTCCATGTAGGTTAACTGCGAATCGAGAACCGTTCGGGATCGGTTCATCCGAGATGTGATACCAGGTTGTTGACGAATTCATTCGCACTACTTCAATCTCAGGAAGTAATTGCGTAGCAGTGACTGGGTCGGTCGCAACGACGATATGACGAGCTGAATACGTTGCGTAATCGGTCGTAACGCTCTGTCCGTCAATTCGATGCGCCGTCTCCCCATAATGAATATCGGAGATTGGAGCAGCTAACGCGTCCGTGAATGATCCAGCTCCAGCTCGGAGTAATCCCGCGCGTCCGTGAAGGAAGCTTCGGTAAATTTCTCGTCGAACTTTATGGTCTACCTGTGAAGGATTGGTAAGAAAGACGCCACGTAAGAAAGGTGTGATGAGATCTGAAGGCGAAGCAATCTTTCCCACAACTCTGAAGGGGATTAATCCTTGTACAAACGGGGTAAACCCGAGTTCCTTCAGCAATCCCGTATTTTTTATATGCGCGTAACCGGAATTAAAAACTTGAAAACCATGGTCAAGGCGATATCCATCAATGAGATCACTTTTGACTCGACCTCCCGGCCTATCACTACCCTCGAGTACGAGGGTTGCTACGCCTGCACTCTGCAAATCTCGTGCTGCCGCCAGCCCAGCAAGACCCGCTCCAATAACGATGCAATCAAATTCACTCATCGAATAGTGAGAGCGCGAGCCTGATCGATGATCGTTGCAACTGCGATAGCAGAGGATGTACTTACCGGCCAATCCCCTTTACCAAGTATCGCTTCTCGGACATGGTGATAGAAGAGCGCATAATTCCCTGGGACCGATTCGCACTCAATGATCTCATCACCACGATAAATTTTTGCACCGCTGCGTGTATCTTCACTCCACCTGCCATCAACCGGGCGTTTACCGGCGCGCAAAAATGACTCTTGTGGATCTAAATCATTGATGATCAGAGATCCCTCATCTCCGCTCAGTCGAATCCGAGGTCCGGGTGCGCCGATGATGGCACTCGCTGCCAAATAAGAATCGACGCCTGACTCATGCTTGAGCGTTAAGACGACATCATCATCTGCGTAACCGCGAATCGAGCGAACAGATGCATAAGTGAGTTCAGCAGGGCCAAACCAATCAAGAGCTGTTGATATCAAATGGGGTTGAAGGTCGAGCAAATTTCCTCCGCCATCTAGGGAAGAAGAACGTTCTCTCCAGGCGGTGGGATTAGGCTCCGGGCGGAATCTTTCGAAGCGGGACTCTAGCCTGAAGGCCTTACCGATCACGCCATCAGCCAAGATTTTCTTGATAGTAAGTGCATCGCTATCCCAAAGACGATTGAAGTAAGTTGTTACTGGTACGCCAGTCACAGTGGATATATCTACGATCTCCTGCGTCTCGGCAAGCGTTCGTCCCATCGGCTTATCAACGACAACAGGAACCCCGGCTCGAACTCCCGCGATCGCATCGCTGGCATGAGCGGTATTCGCGCTGGCCACCACCAAGAGATCAAGACCGAGCTCCAACAAGTCATCAATAGTTGAGACCGCCTTCGCGCCTGGATAATCTTCGCGAAGGTGAGCAATCCGCTCTTCGTTCTTCGTTACGGCCCCCACCAGTTCGAAGCCAGTCGAAACTAAGAGCGGCGCATGGAAGTAGCGCCCAGCCAGACCGAAACCTGAGATACCAACGCGAAGTGTCATGGTGTGAACTCTACTTCGCGTAGCGCGATTAGTCCTCGATCTTTGACGGCCACCAGATCTTCGAGCCGAATTGATGAACCACTGCCGGCACCAAGATAGAGCGAACGATCAGCGTATCGAGCAAAACGCCGAAGGCGACTGAGAAGCCGATCTCGGCAAGGAAGACAAGTGGCAAGATTCCGAGGACTGTAAACGTTGCCGCTAGTACAACACCCGCAGATGTAATCACACCACCAGTAACTGTAACTCCCTTGGTCATGCCTGCACGGGTACCGAGTTTCTTCGATTCCTCGCGCACTCGCGTCATCAAGAAGATGTTGTAATCGATGCCGAGCGCAACTAAGAAGATAAAGGCAAAGAGTGGGAAGCCGCTATCTTCACCAGCAAAGTGGAAGAGGTGATGGAAGACGAGCGAACAGACTCCAAGTGTTGCGAGGTATGAGAGGACGACCGTCACCAATAGCATCAACGAGGCAATAACGCTTCGCAAAAGGAGACCCAAGATGATTGCTATAACGATGAGAACGACTGGGAAGATTACATGTTGATCACGGGTCGCAGCCTTCGCCGTGTCGTAATAAACGGCCGAGGTGCCACCGACCAGGCTCGCTGAATCGACGGAATGAACCGCAGCGCGAATTATCGGTATTAGATTCTTCGCCTCATTTGAGTCAGGTGTCGCAACCAGTGTTGCATTCAAAATGACATGACCATTGACCACCTTTGGAGCGGTACTCATTGGACCATCGGTTGATGGGACGACGGTAGTAATTCCTTTTATCGTCAGAAGTTTTGCGGTGACAGCACTTTGATCAGCCTCTGTCGTCCAGATTTGTGTTGGCTGACCTTCGCCGCCAGAGAAGTATTTAAGGGATAGATTCTGGGCCTTCACTGAGTCAGGAACCTTCGTAAAACTCTGAGCTGTGGAAATACCGCTCGCATGAAGAGTTGATGCAAATCCAGCAAGAACTACTAGGAGCAGGCCAGTTGCGGCCCAGTACTGGCGAGGCTTACGTGCAGTTGCATTACCGATCCGCGACCAGAGGCCTAAGAGTTTCTCATCCTCGGTACCAAAGTGTGGAATGCGAGGCCAGAAGATCCATCGACCACAGAGGACGAGAAGGGCTGGAAGAAGTGTCATGATTGTGATGACAGCACAAGCAATACCAATCGCCCCGACTGGTCCGAGGCCACGGTTATTCGAAAGGCTTGCGAGGAGGAGCAAGAGAAGTGATATCGCGACTGTAGAACCTGATGCCACGATCGGTTCAACAGTGCCGCGCCATGCTTTACGCATCGCATCAACTCGGGATTGCTCGTGATGGAGCTCTTCGCGATATCTGGCAATCAGGAGTAAGGCATAGTCGGTCGCGGCTCCAAGAACCAGTACAGAGAGAATTCCTTGTGAAGCGCCATCTAGCGCGATGATGTTGTGTTTAGCCAGTTCATAGATGACCGCACCGGCGAAACTCAAGGCAATTCCAGCTGAGAAGAGCGGGAGAATCCACAAGACGGGTGAACGATAAACAATAATTAAAATCACTGCCACAACTGAACCGGTCGTGAGCAACAAACTTGAATCGAGTGAACCAAATGCACCGAAGAGATCGGCGAGAATTGCCGCAATGCCGGTGACATGAGAGGTAAAACCATTTGTCATCGCAAATTTTGCCGAGTAGAAACGGATCGCATCTGTCACAGCAGGAAGAGCCGGCTTCTTATTGGAGAGATTGAGGCCAGTTTGATCAGCATTAAATGGAACGCTGGCGAGAATTGCTTTTCCATCCTTTGACGGGAAGGCCACTAGCGGACTATTCGGATCTAAGAAGTCACCGATCTTTGCACTTACCTGTGGGATCGCCTGGCCAATTTTATCAACCAGTGGTTGCCCCTTGAGCGTTTGGAGAAAGGCGTTAGCTGCGCCGACCTTAGCGGCGCTCGCATCTCCAACGAAGAGAACGAGTTCTGGTAGTGATTTATTGGCGCCTGAACTAAATGCCGCTGCTGCCGCATTGAACTTTTCGGTCTCAGCAGAGCTCGGAAGGAACTTTGAATTGTCATTTTTCTGCACCGTTGAGAGCTGACCAAAGAGTGGACCGGTGATGCTGGAAGCCATCAGCCATCCAACGACTAAGACAATCGCAAACCAGAGCGGTTTACGGTGCTTCTTCATATTTGTCGCGACAGGCTGCGGCTCAGTAGACATTAGTGGATCCATTCAGTGGTGTGTGAGTGACTCAGGCTCCCAGTTTAACTTGCTTCTAGGAAATATCTTGGGTGGAACCTCTCTCTCAACTCGCTCGAGAGGTTAATTTCGCTCGTTATTCGGGCCAATCACCGGTTATCCTCGCTATTTAGCAAAAGTTCATCTCGCCAATTAGGCTTATGGCGTGACCATGACCCTTGCTCCGTCCACCACGGAGCTGCATATCGAAGGCCTCGGGCTGATTCGGTATGAAGATGCCCTTGCAAAACAGCGTGAGATTCACGCTGCAGTTGCGGAATATTCACACCCAAATACTTTGTTACTTCTCGAACATCCTCCGGTCTACACCGCTGGTCGTCGCACCACGCAGGACGAACGTCCTGCCGATGGGACACCTGTGATTGATGTTGATCGTGGTGGAAAGATTACCTATCACGGCCCGGGCCAACTCGTTGGCTACCCCATCATCGCCTTGAAGAACCGAAATGATGTCGTTGGATTCGTGCGCGAACTTGAGACCGCCCTCATCGCAGTCTGTGCTGAATTCGGAATTACCGCCGAACGTTATTGTGAGCGCTCCGGAGTATGGCTTCGTGATGGCCAAGGTGATCGTAAAATTGCTGCTATCGGTATCCGCGTCGCTAAGGGAGTCACCATGCACGGCTTCGCTCTTAACGTCTCCCCCGACCTCACCGCATTTGATCGCATCATCCCGTGCGGATTCACAGATACAGGAGTGACTTCCATGGCTCGCGAACTCGGTCGAGAAATTTCTATCGCGGAGGTCGCTCCAGTCATCGAGCGCCATCTTCGTGAAGCGTTGAGTCGAGTGAGCGCATGACTATCGCACCCGAAGGAAGAAAACTTCTTCGCATCGAAGCCCGTAACGCGGCGGTACCTATTGAGAAGAAGCCTGAATGGATTAAAACCAAAGCCAAGATGGGGCCTGAGTACACAGCGCTACGTTCACTCGTTGTCCGTGAAGGATTGCACACCGTCTGTCAGGAAGCGGCTTGTCCAAATATCTTTGAATGCTGGGAAGATAAGGAAGCGACCTTCCTTATCGGTGGTGAACGTTGCACCAGACGTTGCGACTTCTGCAATATTGATACCGGCAAACCTCTCCCGATCGATCGCGATGAGCCTCGTCGAGTCGGCGAATCAGTAAAAACCATGGGTCTGCGCTACGCAACGATCACTGGAGTTACTCGCGATGACCTCGACGATGAGGGAGCTTGGCTCTATGCCGAAACCATTCGAGTAGTGCATGAGATGAATCCAGGCGTTGGTGTTGAGATGCTAGCCCCAGATTTCAGCGGTAATCCTGAGCTCCTTAACCAAGTATTTGAAACACGTCCAGAGGTCTTCGCTCATAATCTCGAAACTGTGCCACGTATCTTTAAAGAGATTCGTCCGGCCTTTACTTACGACCGCTCACTCGATGTTATCTCTCAAGCACAACGATTTGGGCTCATCACGAAATCTAATCTCATCCTCGGTATGGGCGAGACTCGTGAAGAGGTCTCACAGGCGCTACGCGATCTTCATTCTGCCGGATGCAATCTCATCACCATTACTCAATACCTTCGGCCGACCCCGCTACATCATCCTGTCATTCGCTGGGTTAAGCCTCAGGAGTTTGTTGAGTTAGCCGATGAAGCGAGTGAGATTGGTTTCTTAGGTGTTATGAGTGGTCCAATGGTGCGATCCTCATATCGTGCCGGTCGACTCTATAAACAAGCAGTTGAGAGACGTGGCTCGCAGTAATGGCCGATCTGGTCTATCCCCCAGTAATCGCTACAGTGAAAACTCTATGGCGATATCTAGGTTTGCGCTTTGATTTTCAAGGACAAGAGCATCTTCCTGCAGCCGGTAAGAGTGGTGGCGCAGTACTCGCTATCAATCACATCGGCTATTTAGATTTTGCACTGGCAGGCACCGCCGCGCTTCCAATGAAACGCTACATACGTTTCATGGCGAAGAGTGAGATTTTTGACCACAAGATTGCTGGTCCGTTGATGCGCGGTATGCACCACATAAGTGTTGATCGCTCAGCTGGATCAGCCGCCCTTGTTGCTGCTCTTCGCGCTTTGAAATCTGGGGAAATTATCGGCATCTTCCCCGAGGGTACGATCTCGCGAAGTTTTGAGATCGCAGAGCTTAAATCGGGGGCGGTCCGACTCGCTCAGGGCGCTGGCGTTCCGGTCATCCCGGTTGCTCTTTGGGGTAGTCAACGGATCGTCACAAAGAAACGCAAACCTGACTTTGGGCGGAATAAATTTCCTGTCAGCATTACTTTTGGTGAACCGATCATGATCCCAAAAGGGGCTGATATCCCGCTTGAAGAGGCTAAACTCAAAGTTGCAATGATTGAGCTCCTCCACCAAACGCAGAATCGTTACCCAGATAACCCCGTAGGACAGTGGTGGGCGCCAGTCCGCTTGGGTGGCACTGCACCGACACAGGAACAAGTAGAGCTAGATAAACTCGAAACAAAGAAGGAGCCACACAATGGCAAAGACAAATAAATCAAGTGATGCTCCAGAGAAACAAGGTCAGATGGCTGTTCTCAAGGATGCTTTTGCACTCGTTCGCCGAGAGACACCTCTTGCACTTGTGTGGTGTGTGCTCGGCGGAGTCGTGGCAGAAGGCCTAGCTATCCTCGGCGGGAATTCACTTCATCATCCCGTCTACTTCGCGATTCTAGGAATACCACTTGGTCTGCTCGTAGCCTTCTTTATGTTCACACGATTTGCTAACAGCGCCGCCTTCCTCTCAATTAAGGGTCAATTGGGTGCCGCCGCAAGTGTCTTAATGAGTATCCGTCGCGGTTATTCCACAACTCCTGCAGTCAACGTTGCGCGCAATCAAGATATGGTCCACCGAAGCGTCGGACGCGCTGGCATCGTGCTCGTCGGAGAAGGCAGTCAAGCAGTTCGTACCCTCCTCCTTGATGAGCGGAAGAAGATGGAGAGATTTGTTCCAGGTGTACCAGTAACTGAAATCATTGCCGGTGATGGCGTTGGCGAAGTTTCGTTAAAGAAGCTTGCAAAGAAGATGAAGAAGTTGCCAAAGAAGTTGTCGAATACCCAATTGCGCGAAGTTCGAGCAAGGCTTAAAGCTGTCGGAGGACTTTCGATGCCAATCCCTCAAGGCCCAATGCCTAAGGGTGTAAAGATGCCCAAGCGCTAACGAAGCGCTAACGAAGCGCTAACGAAGCGCTAACAAAGCGCTAACTACGCACTACCACCGTCTTGCAGAAAGCATCGTGGTAGGCCATCCCAGCTTTACGAAAGAGCGCGGGCAAGACGAGGCAGATTAAGACTGTTCGAATAACGATCCGAGTCGCAGGAACTCGCCCGCCAGTTTCAAGGTCGACTACCCGCAAACGGAAGAGTCGCTGACCAGCCGACGCCCCCATCAACGTAGTCAAGAGCGCAACCTCGACAAAGAAGAGCGCTAGGCGCTCGCCTTGGTACCCATAATTCTTACCAGTCAAGCCAGTGATGATCAGGCTCGTGCCAATCCAATCCACGCACAGCGCCGCAAACCGGATGCCGAAGCCAGCGCCATGGCGAGCCGAGGGTTCAATTGTGCTCACAGGGTAAGCCTAGCCCGGACTCTCCCCGAGGGCTTTACCGGCCAACCTCGCTGAAAATCACAGAGAAGAGTTCGTATATTTCGCCCTCAAAGCCCTATATTTCACCATAGAAACCAGTCAATAAGGCCCCGGTGATGCGGCCTGACTCCCTCGAAACTACGGAGAACCATGTTTAAGAATTCTGCCGAAATCTTCGCGTACATCAAGAAAGAAGATGTGAAGCTTGTTGATATTCGCTTCATTGATCTTCCTGGCATCCAGCAACACTTCAACGTTCCGATCGAATCATTCGATGAGGCTGTATTCACCGACGGCTTGATGTTCGATGGTTCATCGATCCGTGGCTTCCAAGCGATTCATGAATCAGATATGAAGTTGCTCCCAATTCCTGAGAGCGCATTCATTGATCCGTTCCGCGCCGAGAAGACTCTCGTCATTAACTTCTCAGTTCATAACCCAATCGACAACTCCCCTTACTCACGCGATCCCCGCGGCGTAGTCGCAAAGGCAGTCGAGTACTTAAAGTCGACTGGCATCGCAGATACTGCATTCTTCGCACCGGAAGCTGAGTTCTATCTCTTCGATGAGGTGAACTTCTCGACATCGCAGAATGCTTCACATCACTTTATCGACTCCATTGAAGGCGCCTGGAACACCGGTGCATCACTCGAAGCTGATGGCAGTGCAAACCGTGGCTACAAGACTCGCTTCAAGGGTGGTTACTTCCCGGTTTCACCAACCGATCAGCTCGCAGATATTCGCGACGAGATGGTCATGACTCTTGGAAAAGCTGGACTTCTTGTCGAACGCTCACACCATGAAGTTGGCACCGCAGGTCAGATGGAGATCAACTATCGCTTCTCAGATATTTTGACCGCTGGTGATGATGTCATGAAGTTTAAGTACATCATCAAGAACGTTGCCTGGAAGAACGGTAAGACTGCAACATTTATGCCAAAGCCACTCTTTGGCGATAACGGTTCAGGCATGCACGTTCACCAATCACTCTGGAAGGATGGCAAGCCACTCTTCTTCGGTGATGGCTATGGCGATCTCTCAGATATGGCTCGATGGTATATCGGCGGACTTCTCAAGCATGCACCTTCACTACTCGCATTTACCAACCCAACAGTGAACTCATATCACCGC
>CAIMOX010000003.1 GCA_903843225.1 uncultured Actinomycetes bacterium
GCGGTGATACCTGTGAGGTAGGAGAAGGCGGAGTGAGCACGGAAGCGGTAATCAGTGTCATTGCTACGAGCTTTGAGTGATCCCGCTGGGATGACAAGTCGAACGCCAGAGAACTCATTTGAGAGAACTTCGATGCGCTTGGCGCAATAAGGATTCGATGGCGCAGCCGTGATGCCCTGAAGCGGAGATGGCGACCAACCTGTGCCCATAAATTGGGCCCAGCCACCAGCTGACTTTTGGTCATATGAATTTGTCGCAGCTTTTTTGCTCATAGGTGAAGCCTAACGCTGATTTCAACCTACGGGTAGGCTTTGCAATGTGGGTAACCGATCCGAACTAGTGCTCGCTATTGATGTCGGGGCAACGAAGATCGCAATTGCGTTAGTGGATCAATCGCACCAGATCATTGATAAAAGTGAAGTGCCATCAGGGAGCAACCCAGATTTATGGAGTGATCTCGAAAAAGCGGTCAAAGCACTTGCTGGAGCTCATCTGAAGGAGTTAAGCGGGGTTGGGATTGCATCTGCTGGCCCAATCGATCGAATCAGCGGAGAGATCAGCCCGGTAAATATTCCGGGGTGGCGCAACTTCCCACTCGTTGCAAAACTGAGAGAGCTAACAAGTGCTGATCGAGTAGTTCTTCATGGTGATGCGATGGCGCTAGCAAACGCTGAGCACAAGGTAGGGGCCGCAAGAGATATTCAGAACTTCTTAGGAATCGTTGTATCTACCGGTATCGGTGGCGGATTAGTTCTTAATAATCAGCTTTATTTGGGTGAGAGTGGCAATGTCAGTTATTTTGGCCACCATATTATTAATTTTGATGAGAGCTCCACATGTGGGTGCGGTCGTAGAGGATGTCTCGAGCAATATGCGAGAGGACCAATGATGGTCGAACGCGCAAGCAGACATGGTTGGGCCGGAGATGATTTTAAAACGTTGGCCGAATCTGCACGCACCGGAGATTCTGCCGCGATTGAAGCAATTGATTACGGATCCAGGGCTCTTGCGATCGGCTGCATCAATATTTTGCAAAGCTTGGATATCCATACCGTAGTGATAGGTGGCGGCGTAGCTCAAGCGGGTGATGTCTACTGGCAACCACTTCGTCAGCACTTCATCAACGAGTCGAAAGCGATTGGATTCTTGAAGAAGATTGACCTCATTCCAGCGCAGTTAGAGCGTGATGCTGGTCTGATTGGTGCTGCGCTCGCTCTCGCGTAGAATCACAACATGAGCAACTCACTCGAGAGATCAGATCGCCCATGGGGTCGTTATGAAGTTCTTGGTGAGTATGCGACTCACAAGGTAAAGACCATCTGGGTTAATCCTGGACAGCGCCTTTCCTACCAGCGTCACGAAAAACGTGCAGAGCACTGGTTCATCGTGGCCGGCAGTGGTGAAGTAACGATTGATGGCGTAGTGAGCAAGGTTGGGCCTAGCGATGAGGTGAGCTTTGGAATTGGTGTGGCTCATCGAATTCATAACACCGGTAGTGAGGTCCTGATCTTTGTCGAGGTACAGACCGGTACATACTTTGGTGAAGATGACATCATCCGCATCGAAGATGATTTCGGCCGTTAAGCCTTAAATCTCTCGCACTGCAGGCTGCCCCGCGCCTAACTTCACCCGCCTTGCTCCTGAGATCGAACTAGTGGGTGTGACCACCATCTGGGGAAATGTACATACCCCGATTGCCACAAGAAACACTCTCAATATCTTGGCGATGTGTGGCAAAGGCGATGTCCCAGTAGCCCATGGCGCTGAGGGTCCATCAAATGGGGATATAGCTGATCCTGCCTACTTCGTTCATGGCGATGATGGCCAAGGGAATAAAGGCATGAAGGCAAATTATGGAAAGCCCGTTGATATGAGCGCCGCTGAATTTATCGTCGATGCTTGTCGCAAGCGCCCAGGTGAAATCGAACTTGTTCCAGTCGGGCCGTTGACCAATATTGCGCTCGCTCTCCAATTGGAACCAAATCTTCCCAACCTGGTTCGCGGTGTAACCGTCATGGGTGGAACAGCGCTCACTCCAGGAAATGTGACACCGGTGGCAGAGGCCAATATCTGGCACGATCCAGAAGCTGCTGATGTCGTCTTCCGCGCACAATGGCCGATCACTATGGTCGGATTAGATGTGACCATGAAGGTTCTTCTTGAGCCAAAGCATTTTGAAAAGATGAATAACGGTGGCGGGATTTCCAAGTACATGGCTCGAATTACCGAGTTCTATTCTGACTTCTACGAGAAGTGCACCTATAACAAACCGCTCACCACAATGCATGATGCAATTGAAGTTGCACTGGCCGCAGGACTTGTGAAGGCGAAGGTTTCACCGTGTGTGAATGTGGAAGTTGATATCACCAATGGTCCGGGACGCGGACAGACTGTCTGTGATCTTCGTGGTGTCTATATGAACTTCCCACCGCAAGAAGGTGCACATTGCTACGTTCCACTTGAATTAGAGGATGGCCTGCCTGATTACTTCACCGATCTGCTCGCAAGCGCTGGCGATCCAGCAGTGGATGTGTCGTAATCCTTTTTAGTAGTCGATAGGAAGTTGTGGCTTGCCTGACTCGACCCATTGCGACAAAACATTTGGGGAGAAAAGTTCAGAGAGCACCATCTCTGCCGCCCCTCGAAGGCCGACTTCATCTTTGACCTCACCAAGTCGAATCTCAAGATCGCGTGTGGCAAGCGGTAATGAACGTCGATAAACAGTCTCACGCACTGCTGCAAGAAGAAGGTTTCCAGCAGAAGAGACCC
>CAIMOX010000004.1 GCA_903843225.1 uncultured Actinomycetes bacterium
GGAAACACTGACGATAACTTCAGCGGATCTGAATGGGCGCACTTGCATGGCCAGATAGGTGATCACGCACCGACCCCCGATGTGGATCATGAGACACGACTCGTAAGACTCTTGCTCGCCGGTCAGCAATATTTTGCTGCAGCTCATGACATTAGCAATGGTGGCTTTGCTGCGACGATCTCCGAGATGGTTCTTAAAAGCAATATCGGAGCCACGATCGAACTCCCAACAGAATTTATTCCAGGTAGAGTAACTGCTGGACTCTTTGCTGAGACTCCAGGCCGTGTCGTCGTTGCAGTTAAGAGCTCTGATGTTGCATCACTCAAGTCAATTGCTGAGAAAGAAGGCATCGCGATGCACAAAGTTGGTAGCACTGGTGGCGATAACCTTGTGATCAATGGCTCAGTAATTCCATTACCTGAGCTTCGTACCGCATTTACCGAAACCTTCCCACGGCTCTTCGGTTAATCAAGAAGCGATACTGAGACAGTGAGAGATCCGCAGACAATGGCGAAGGTCAAAGAAATTCTCGCTGCACTCTCGGCGGCCGAACCTGGTCACGCGATTGAAGTGCGAATCCCGCCATACTCTGCGATCCAATGTGGCACCGGGCCAAAGCACACCAGAGGTACTCCACCTAATGTCGTTGAGATGAGCGCTGACGTGCTCTTTCGCTTAACTACCGGAGAGCTGACCTGGGGCTCTGGGGTTTCAACTGGTGAGATCCACGCCTCTGGTGATCGATCTGACGTTTCGGCCCTCTTTAAAAAGATTAGAATCGCACTATGAGTCGCCGCCCAGATGGACGTTTAACCCACGAACTCTTTAGCGAAGAACACCTCCCACAAGATGAATGTGGCGTATTCGGCGTATGGGCACCCGGAGAAGAAGTCGCAAAACTTACCTTTTACGGTCTGTATGCGCTCCAACATCGTGGCCAAGAATCAGCGGGTATCGCAACATCTGATGGTGATCGAATCTTCGTATATAAAGATATGGGCTTGGTTTCACAGGTCTTTACCGAAAGCGATCTCGCATCGCTGCCCGGCAATCTTGCAGTAGGTCACTGTCGTTACAGCACTACGGGATCTTCAACCTGGGATAACGCCCAACCAACTCTACGCGCAACTAATCACGGGACTCTCGCCCTCGCGCACAACGGTAATCTCACTAACACTGGCGACCTGGCAGAATATTTAGAGAAGAACGTTCCAGGCCATAAGGGTCACGGCAAACATGCATCATCAGATACTGAAATTATGTCGGCACTCATTGCATCCCAAGAGGGTGAATCATTCGAAGCTGCAGCGGTAAAAGCTTTGCCAATGTTAAAGGGTGCATTCTCACTCGTCTTCATGGATGAAAAAACTTTATATGCGGCGCGCGATGCTCATGGTGTCCGCCCACTCGTACTCGGAAAGCTTGAGCATGGCTGGGTCTTTGCATCCGAGAGCGCAGCGCTAGATATCGTTGGCGCATCATTTATTCGCGAAATTGAGCCCGGTGAATTTGTTGCAGTAGATGCCCAAGGTCTACGTAGCTATCGCTGGGCTGATGCAACTCCCAAGGGTTGCATCTTTGAATATGTATACCTGGCTAGGCCTGATACAGCGATAGCTGGTCGCAATGTCCATGCCACACGCGTCGCGCTTGGTGAGCGTCTTGCAAAAGAGCATCCCGTTGAAGCTGATTTAGTTATTCCAGTCCCAGAATCCGGAACACCTGCGGCAGTGGGATATGCCCGCGCATCTGGAATTCCTTATGGTGCGGGACTTGTGAAGAACTCATACGTCGGTCGTACCTTTATTCAGCCAAGTCAGACGATTCGCCAACTTGGTATTCGCCTCAAGCTCAATCCATTGCGCGAAGTTATTGAAGGAAAGCGAATCGTTGTTGTCGATGATTCGATCGTTCGCGGAAATACCCAACGAGCTTTGATCCGGATGCTGCGTGAAGCTGGAGCCTTAGAAATTCACGTCCGTATCTCTAGCCCACCGGTGAAGTGGCCCTGTTTTTATGGCATCGACTTTGCATCCCGCGCGGAGTTAGTAGCGTCTGGGCTCGAAGTTGACGATATCAGGCGCTCAATTGGAGCGGATTCACTGGGTTATGTCTCACTCGATGGCCTTGTTGAAGCGACCACTATCGAAGAGTCAAAGCTCTGTACCGCTTGTTTCACCGGCAACTATCCAATCGAAGTTCCACCAGATATTTCAAATGGCAAGAATCTGCTCGAGATCGTGAACCATTACGAATGAGTACCTATGCAGAGTCAGGTGTCGATATAGATGCCGGAGATCGCGCCGTTGAATTAATGAAGGCCCACTTAAAGCGTGCTCGTCGCCCAGAAGTTGTGGGGGATATCGGTGGATTTGCAGGGCTCTTTGATGTCTCGGCGCTTAAAGATATGAAGCGGCCATTACTTGCAACCTCAACTGATGGTGTCGGAACGAAGACTGAGATTGCACGCGCGATGGCGAAGTACGACACAATCGGTGAAGATTTGGTTGCGATGGTTGTAGATGATTTGGTTGTCTGCGGCGCTGAGCCGCTCTTCATGACAGATTACATCGCGGTCGGAAAAGTTATTCCAGAACGCATCGCCGAGATCGTAAAGGGAATTGCCATCGGTGCTGCGAAAGCAGGGGTGGCACTTATCGGTGGCGAGACTGCCGAGCATCCTGGCCTCTTAGAAGAAGATGAGTTTGATATCGCAGGAGCTGCAACCGGTGCAGTCGATGCTGATCGTCTGCTCGGTGCAGATAAGGTCCAAGATGGCGATCTGATTCTTGCAATGCCCGCGAGTGGAATTCATGCAAATGGTTATTCATTAGTCCGTCACATCCTTGCAACGCAAAAAATTTCACTTGGGACCAACGTTGCAGAGCTCGGCATGACTATTGGTGAAGCACTTCTCACCCCAACCGAGATTTACTCACTCGATTGTTTAGCGCTCTACAAGGCGATGCAAGGTTCACTTCACGGATTTGTTCACATCACCGGTGGCGGAATCGCTGAGAACACAGTTCGAGTTCTGCCAGATCACCTCATGGCGACCTACGACCGGAGCACCTGGGCCTTGCCCGCCGAGATGGGCTATCTGGCAAAAGCTGGCTCAGTCCCGCAGGCCGATATGGAGCGGACCTGGAACTGCGGCATCGGAATGAGCGCGATTTTGGCCCCAGCCGAGGCTGATCGGGCTATCCGCACGCTCGCCGCTCGGGGGATGAAGGCCTGGGTTGCGGGCCAGATTGCTCCTCGATCAACCCAAGGCGCAGGCTCCACAGGCGCAACTTTGGTGGGTACGTACCAAAGCCGATAATCTTCACCCCTGACGAATTTTTATCTCAGTAAGGGGGTCTCACTATGGGTCGAGGCCGTGCGAAAGCCAAGCAGACAAAAGTAGCGAGAGATCTCAAGTACAACGGACAAGAGATGGATCTTGAAAGACTAGCCAAAGAGTTACATGGCGAAGTCGATACCGATAACCAGAATGATGATGACCCTTTCGCTGAGGGCAACTACATTCGTCGCGCGTAGTCTCCGCTAACTCCGCAATACTCACACCTATGCGCCCAACTCCGTATGTGGCATCGCTTCGAATTTACGAACCGATTGATGCCTTTGATCCAGTAGATCAATTGCGTTGGGATGCAATTCCGATGACAGCGCTAACCGGACGTGATGAACAACTTCGTGCGTTAAAGCGAGCAATCACATCTGAGCCACCAGTTCTTCAAGTCGATGGTGCGCACATCTTGGAATTTGAAGGAAAGAAATATGTTGCGCCGTGGTCGACAGCAACTCGTTGTTGGGCAGCGCTCGAAACTTTTAAGGATTCACTTCCTGCACCTGTTGCAAAATTCTTTATTCCAACATCTGCAGAAGATGCGATCATGACAAATGTTGATCGTGATGGACTCGAGGAGAGAGTTCCACACATCATTAGCGAGACTTGGGTAATTCCACCGCGATGGTTCTCGCTCTTCTCAGTAGATGAGCGCTTGCGTGGTACATCTCCCGACGGGGCCTACACCGTTATGCGCACATCAGTTGCGAATGCAAAGCAGCGTTGCATGTATACCCATCAATCAGTCGTGAACTCTTTTGGTAACGGTCCGATTGAAGAAGAGATCGCTGACCTTCTTGAATGGCTTTCAATGTTCCATGCTGAATCGATCGTCGAATGTGATTACGGCGGCTTAGCTGATTACTTAGAACAGGCTCTCATCGCTAATGGTGAGCCAGGGCTTGAAGCTGATACCTCGATTGAAGATATCCATCTTTCCCTCGCGGGGCTCTCTAAGGGCGATGGCGCGATGGCCGGTGAGGGCTACGAGCGCCTCGTCTCACGCTGGCGCCGTGTGGCTGCCTTCGAACAGGCGATGTAAATTCACTTTCTTTGCAGAAAAAAGACTTCTCTTTTTTAAATTGGCAGGGGATACTCCTCCCATAAGGTGCGATTCGGACACCTTCACTGATGTGAAATCGTCAGAGATCGGCGAAAGGGGGAAGCAATGGCAGAAGATGTACCGGCTCAGGAAGTTCTCCTGACTCCCTCAGAAGTTGCCGCGCTCTTTCGCGTAGATCCCAAGACAGTCACTCGCTGGGCGAAGGCGGGCAAGCTGACCTCAATCCGCACCCTTGGCGGACATCGTCGTTACAAGGAATCTGAAGTTAAAGCCTTACTCAACAAGATCACCGCTGATTAATTACTTCGCAGGTAGATACCGATGAGAATCACACATCTCCAAGATCTTCTCCTTGCGCTCGCGACTTTTGTGATCGTTGGAGCGCTCACGCCAGTAATGCGACGGTTCGCAATTCACCACGAGGTGATGGATACGCCATCGACTGCCCATAAGACTCATAAAGAACCAGTGCCGTATCTCGGTGGAGTCGCAATCATTATCGGAATCCTGGCGGTTTCATTTGGCGCACTCATCTTTAAGCACTCACCAAGTAAAAATTTCTGGCTCGCAGCATCTGTACTCGGACCAGCGCTCGTGTTAGGTCTGATCGGGTTGTGGGATGACATTAAGAATCTTCGTCCACTTCCACGATTTATCGCGCAAACAATTGCTGGAATCTTTACATCATTGATCTTGATCTCATCGAGCACGGTCGGAACCCCAACCGGATCCAAGATCGTCGATACCGTTATCACCACACTTTGGATTGTTGGAATCTGTAACTCAATTAACTTCTTTGATAATTTAGATGGTGGCGCCGCGGGGACAATCGCGATATCTGCCATCGCACTTACAAAACTTGGGATTGATGGCCATCAATATCTAGTTGGCGGATTAGCTGCGGTCACTGCAGGAGCCACTATTGGATTCCTATTATGGAATAAGAGTCCAGCCCGGATATATATGGGCGATGCCGGAGCGCTCTTCTTAGGAATTTTGATTGCATCGCTGACAATTCGATTGCACCCAAATGCACAGACACAATGGACCTCTTTTGCTACTCCAGTACTGCTTATTGCGGTTCCGATCCTGGATACCAGCGTGGCAGTACTCTCACGCTTACGTCGCCGGATCTCGCCCTTTCAAGGTGGTCGCGACCATTTGAGTCATCGATTAGTGCGACTTGGATTAGAGCGTCCTACCGCTGCAATCGCCTTATGGTCGTTATCTGGAATCTTTGCGCTAGCTGCTATCGCGATCCCGATGACATCTAAGGGGATGGAACAGGTCGTGACGGGGCTTGCGGCGACTGCATGGATCGGACTCTTCGCCTTCTTCTATCAGACCGCAGACTCCGAGTAACCTTACGACCATGAGCAAAGGCAACCAGGTTGAGTTCACAATCTGGCTTCGCGAGCGCCAAGGTGCGCTCTTGAAGGCTGCTCGAGCGATCGCATTTGATCCACAGAATGCTGAAGATATCCTCCAAGAAGCTCTCGCTGATGTCTATCAGCGGTGGAACAAGGTTAAGGATCACGAAAATCCTGAGGCTTATGTCATCCGTGTGATGGTTTCAAAGCACACTGATCTTCGTCGCAAGTGGTGGCGTAGACAGCAGGAGAATGAAACTGCATGGGATTTTGCCGAAGGCGTTCGCAATATTGCTGATCAATCAGATGAAGTGATTCAGCGATTACTAGTGCAGTCTGCGCTCAAGACTCTGACAGCAGCCCAGCGTGCAGTTCTTGTCTTGATCTATGAACATGGGCTCGTTCTGCGCGAAGTCGCTGACATCTTAGAGCTGCCAATGGGCACAGTCGCATCTCACTTAGCTCGCGGTAAGGCTGCGGTAGCGGCGCATCTGGAATTGGTTCCGGAATTTGAAAAGTCTGTGAAGAAATCGCTCCCGCCATTGTTAAAGAGTGATGTGTCGATTGACTCTGACTTTACTGGCGTTGTACTTGGAGAGGTGGTCGAAGAATGACAATCGATATTGATGCCTTAATTCACCGCGAGCTCGAGCTCATGGGCAATGGCGCATTCTCTGGGAAAGACCTTGCTACCACTGTCTTTGCGAAGGTTCGCCGTCGCCGGATCCGCAAAGCAACTATCGCGGTTCTCTCAGTGTTGCTCTTAACCGTAACTTCAATTGGAATTTATGCACTTGGGAAGGCAGTTTCTGATCATAATTTTGCAGCAAATAACACGGGCAACAATGGTGCAGTTGGTTCTACAGATTCAAAAACTCTTCAACCAAACCTTATTGACCACTTAATCTCTGATTACCCAGTTACCTGGGAGCAAAGTGTTGGTGATTTGAGCGCAATTTCAAAGGCAGGCGGCATTGGAGACACACTTGGTGGGCTTACTGCAGTTGGTTTGAAGGTCACCTGGCAGAGATGTGCAGCAGGTGCTTGCCCAACTTCATGGATTATTAATTTGCAAAATCGCACTGGAGATCTTGTGACAGCCAACCCTGCACTGATGCTCTTTGTAAATCACGAACCATTGGTAAGTTCTTCGCGACCAGTCACAGTTACAGCTGGAGGCTCATCACTACTCGTTTACACTTTCCCAGAACTTACTCAAGGGCTTACAGTTGCCTCTAATTCAACATGGCAATGGAACTGGTTCTTAACACCAGCCCATTAAGTTCAAAGGGTGATAACTGTGATTCGTTCTTCTCTGAAAAGTTTCTTCACAGTTGTAACAGCGCTCATCACATTGACTGCGCTAGTAACTGGTGCAACCCCTGCGCGCGCGGCAATCACTCTGCCAACGACATCTTTCCAACCATGTTCTTCTGGGGTCACTAACTATTGCATTGAAAGTGTCAGCATTACCAAGAGTGGCCAAAAACCTGTTGTGCTTATCTGGACTCCTGCCGGGACAGCTGGACCATCTGCCGGAAACACAACAGGTGTAGTTTCAGGAAAGTCATCTCTTCCTGGACGATGGACTGCTCCTGGCGCATTCGATACAAATAACTACGATGGTTTGTATATCGATGCCAAGGCTGCTAACGCCTTTGTTCCATGGGTCTATATCGACACCCAGCCAACGCTTTCTAGTGGCAGCGCTACCAATCTCGCAGCGACAGCCACAAACCCTAACTATCCCGTCAATCTCGATCCTGAGAGCGCGATCGATATCAAGATACATACCGGGGATATCAAAGCAGGAGTGACCTTTGGCGTCGGCACTGATGCGACATTGGATCTCAGCAGTGGCGCTGGGTATTCAACAGCGGAAATTTCAGGCTATCCAGTAAGTGTTCCACTCGCGAAGTCAACAAAGGATTGCACCGGTGATACCGGAGTCGCCACCGCGCTTGTTACTCAGTTTCAATCTGTGATCGTTCCGTCAAATGACCCATTTGGATTTAGCGTCGATGGCGCTAGTGGGAAGATGTATGTTGGTTCAAATGGAATCTGTAAATTATCTACTCCGACCTGGAACGCAGATACGAAGTCATTTAAGTATTCAGCATCGGCACCAAAGCTTGCTCCAGATGGAACAACGATCAATAAAGGTTTCTATCATGCAGTTATTTCCTTCGCTGATGCGACAGCTCTTTGGGGTCTGAAGAATCCAGCAGATGCCGCTTCGGCACTTGTTGTTTCCATCACAACTTCAGCTGGTGGCTCTGTCGCCGCCACGAAATCTGTCTCAGCTCGAAATAATTTAATCATTATCGATGTCTCAGGATTTAGCTTCCCTGATCCACTCTTAGATATCACTCTCAATCCCGATTACAACATGAACACGACTACCACCACGAAGCCACTCGTGACCGGCACACCGAAGCCGACCCCGACTCCGACCATTGCTCCAAAAAGGATCACAGTCACCTGCGTTAAAGGTGTCATCACCAAGAAGATCACTGCGGTGAACGCAACCTGTCCATCTGGTTATCGAAAGAAATAATTACGCTCGAGCATGGCAAATATGACCATTCTTGTTGGATGTAGGGCGGCCGTATACGCATAAATTTGGCTCTAAATCGCGGTTGGGTAATTAGGTGGCCACTCGAGGCGGCCAATTCTCATCCAATGAAGGAGTACCACGTGCGTAAGTCGTTGATAGCTCGAGGCTCAGTCCTCGCATTACTCGCCGGATTGTTCGTAGGGGCAGCTCTGCCTTCACACGCGGCAACCCTTCGCGTCCCTAAGACCGCCTTTGCAGCCTGTGCCCAGATCAACGGAACCTATTGCGTTGAATCTGTTGTGATCACTACTGCACAGGGTAAGACCGTACCTTTGATGTGGGTGCCAAATGGCAATCCCGTTCCACAGCAGCCAGCGAATGCAGGAATTTCATTCGCGCCAATGGCCGAACTCAATAAGGCAAACGTTGTTATCGGCAATGGCTGGTGGGCTGATCAGTACCAACGTGATGCGCTGACTTCTGGCACCGCAGTCTTCATGGATGTCTCCAACTTAATCGGCACTCCAAACTTCCCAGTCCAGGGCGCTAAGTACGATTCAGCAACGAAGACCTTCGATACAACTCGTCCGATGGATAGTTGGTCCTACCCACAAGATTGTTGGGATAACTCAAATGGTTCCGTAACGCCTAACGTTGCTTGGACTGATTGCTATAAGAGCGCACTTGTCATTATCAAGGATGGCGAAGTAAAGATGGAGTTCGATTACAATAAAGCTGATCGAGCTGCTTCAGAGGTAAAGCGTTACCAATCTGAAACCTTTATCGATCTCAAGGATCTTGCAAATACTCAGATGCAGCCTGATTGGAATGCTAAGTACGATCCAGCTACTAAGACATTCTCAAAGACAGTTCCACTTGTAACACCGATCTGGGTAACAAATAACTCACTCGTCAATGGTTGGGATGTTGCAGGCACAGTCTCTGCACTTCCATCTGCCGCAACACCTGCCGCAACACCTGCAGCGACTCCGGCTGCCAGCCCATCTGCTTCACCATCCGCGTCAGCGTCAGCAACACCGGCAACTCCGGCTGCGGGATCAACACCGGCAGCAGCTGGCGACGGTGCTGTTCCGGGTGTAGCAGCAGCACCACTTGCTCCTGATGCTTCAACAAATGTGGCTCCACCGGTTGAAGCTGGTCGCGCACTTGGTGGTCACTGGACAACTCCGTTGTGGAACACACTCGGACTTGGCCAGCTCGGCTATGACGGACTCTTTGTTGATGCAAAGGCGGCAAACGAGTTCACAAACAACCTCTTCGTCGACGTGCTTCCAACTCTTACCGATTCCAACAACAAGGTTAATCTTGCTTCACAGCCTGGCTCAAAGGGTTACGCAGTGAACCTCGATCCAGATATCACCATCAAGGTCACAGTACGTACTGGTGATATGAAGACAGGCGTCACCGTTGCAGTTGGTGTCGATACAACAGTCCAAACTCAAAACCATGGTGATTACACCTTGGTCTCGATTGAGGGATCTGCGGTAACCGTTCCACTTGCAAAGAACCCAGCGACAGATTGTACTGGCGAGGCAGGAGTTGCAAAGGCAAATGTCCGCCAGTTCCAGACTTTGATTATTCCTCAGAATGATCAGACCGGATTCGGTATCGACGGAACAACTGGAAACCTCTATGTTGGTTCTAACGGTGTTTGCTCACTCTCAACACCGACATGGGATGCAACCAATAAGGCATTTACATGGGAAGCATCTGCTCCACACTTCGCATCTGATGGTGTGACAGTGAACAAGGGCTTCTATAAGGCAGTCATCCCATTCCAGGATGCTGCACTGCTCTGGGGGCTTACAAATCCAGCTGATGCTGCAACAGCTCTTAAGGTTTCGTTGACTACGGAAGCTGGCGGTACATCTGCGGCGATCGCGGTCGTCTCAGCGAAGAATGGCAAGATCATTATCGATGTCTCTGGATTCGGATTCTCGCGTCCAAAGCTTTCGATCACGATCAAGAAGGGTTACAAGCCTTCGAAGGCGAAAATCACTGCCTTGCCTGCACCAAAGGTCACAGTCACCTGTGCTCTAGGTGCATCAACAAAGAAGATCACTGGCACTAACCCAGTATGTCCAAAGGGCTTCAAGCAGATCGGTCCCAAGGTTTGATCGAAGCTCTACACAGTAAGTAGCTAGTCGTTTAACAGATCGAGGGAAATTTCCCTGGTGCTTCTGCGGCGCCAGGGAAATCCTCGTATCTCACCTCGAAAAGTCCATCTCTCCAGCAGGATACAAGCAGAAGCAAAGGACACTTTCACCGATGCCCATTCGTAAATTGATCGCCGTTCTCATCGGATCAGTCTTCGTGCTGACTGGAGTTGTCGCTGCACACGCAACCGCATTGCCCGATAAAAATTTGCCCAATCAATCATTATCAATTTCGGACAATATCCTTGTATCAACAATGCCCGATGCGATCTTTGGATCTACAAATCCCAGTGATGAGCACACCTACAAACTCTGCGATACTTTTGATGATGCAACTTGCTCCACGGCGACTACCATCGCTTTCTTTAATCACCTAGTGCCTTGCACTTCAATAGTTTCAGTCGACTGCATTAAGTCTGTATGGGCAACCGACTCCTCCGGAAAAAAAATAGAGGGTCAATTTAGTAAATACGTTGATGCCGAGAATCCATCTCATTACGATGCGATTCCATCACTTGGCATTCCAGAGGGCAAAGGCCTCGGCGCTATTTGGAGCATTCCCGGTGTGATGAGTTCAGCCGGTACATCCACGTACCTCTTGGATGTCGCGCTAAACGGCCGGATTGACGGAACGGGTCCTCTATCCACCAGGAAAGTTAATTGGGGTGGTGGTATGACAGCTACCCTCACACCAATTGTTGAGAAGGCTGATCCTCAAAATGACATTCATGCCATTGCGGTCTCGGCCACAGCTGATCATGGATTAGGTACGACTCAATTTGGCCAGGCTTTGGATGGCACATGTGCGGGCCACGCACCAAAAATCTGCTACGCAAAGAGTGATTTCCCAGCCGGATACCGATTTGGCTTCACAATGTCTTTGACTCACGGATTTACCGGTTGGTTCCATGGACGTTTCTATGCGCCAAATATCTCAATAACTAATGGCGCGCAGCAGGTAATTGATGTTGAGGCTGACCCGGTAATTGTTCCAACACTGGAAGTTTCAGCGCCAACCGCATCCCTTCCCTCAGCGCTTGCAAACTATCTCTTTAGTGGGCGGACCTTTGGCATGGGGGGAGGGAAAGTCATTGGCGACCCATCAAATCCAGATTCCTTCGACCTGGCAACCCTTTTCTTGCCTATTGCAAAAGACACCGCATCAACCTCAAATTCGTTTTGGTCGTTCAAAACACTGCAAGGGAATCAATCTATGGGTGATGTCGGGCGGTGTACTGCGAGTGATGGTGGCGTCTCAGGTGTTGTGACTACGAATGCGCTTGTTTATAGTGCCGGACCTCCCTCGTTTAACTCCGGAACCGGTTCGCTTGATTACAAGTTGCTCTCACCTCATTATCAAGCAGACGGCAAAGTGGCCATTGGAAGCTATGACCTTTTGCTTCGATCAACCGTTGCTCGATGTATCTACAACTTTTCAACCGCCCCAGTGAAGGCTTCAATTGAAATCGTAAGCAATGATGGTAATGCTCAGATTGCAAGCACAACCTTGGTGGAATCTAATGGCTGGCTAAAAATGTCTGCCAAAGGCTTTAGTTATTCATCTCCAACAATCAAGGTAAAGCTCACTCAAGATGCTCCAGCACCAACACCGTCTCCAAGCGCTTCGGTCACTCCTACTCCAGCCGCTACTGCTACTCCGGCACCAGCTGCTAGCCCGGTGATAAAGAAGACCACCATCACCTGCATTAAAGGCAAGATGACTAAGACCGTTACCGCCGTTAAGCCAACCTGTCCGATGGGATACAAAAGGAAATAAATGATGAATAGGTCACGGGTAGCAATCCTTTCAGTTCTCGTATTGTCCGCCATTGGCGCGCTCTCACCTGCCGTCGCATATCAAGGCGCTAGTTGGATTCCAATCTCCCCGCAGCAGGATGATCCAAATTTTCACTCAGTGACATTCCAAGATCAGTTACCCTTGAAATTTAATTTTCCAGTCTTACAAGGTTCCGATAGCAGTGGAAATATGTGGATTTGTAAGTCAACTCAGGATCCAACCTGCTCGAATATGCCTTTAGTCTATAACTCCGTATTAAAGGTTTGCCAAAATACGACAGATACCGACTGCATCGTGAGTGTAAGTAGTCTCGATCAGAATGGGATACCCACCCAAGCGAAGTTTTCAAGGTACACAGTGACAAACCATATTAACGCCTACCCTGCAGACCCAAAGATGAATATTCCCGCAGGTGACACTCCTAGCGTCTGGAATATTCCTAGCGCACCGCATGCCTCGGGGGCCGATTATGTGGCACTGGCGGGGTTGAGCGGGTGGGTCGATTCAAATGGGAAACCTCAACAAGGTAATCCTGGTCAATTCGGTACGTATCTTGAAGTATCACTCTTCCCAGTTGTTCTCAAGGACTTTGGCAAGGGGCCCAATAGCTTGGATGCTGGGTGGGGTAACGTCCCAACCGGGTTTTATTACGACTCCTGCTCAGAATTCCAGCAAACCTCAACTCGTAAAAATATCGATTGCAGCCACGTAAACGGTGGTACCTGCCTGTTTCCAACTAATGAACAAGGAATGTGTTACGTCGCCGAAGATTTCCCTCCAACACAACGTTTCAATGTTCAACTTAGACTTGCAAAGGAACCCACCGGCTGGCTCCACGGGCGCATGGTTGATCCAAACGTTTCGATTAACACGAGTTCTAGTGGACTTTTTGAGTTATCGGTTACAGCCGGATCTACTTCAGTGCCGATGGTCTATCAAGGGGCAGACTGGCCCACTCTCCCGAGCAATTTGAAGAAGTTTTGGGTTGATTGCATGACAGATGGCGACATATGTGGAGGGGCCTTAGGAGGAGCTGGGGCAAAGCCAAATTATTGGGAAACCGCGAGTACGTTAGCCGGTAACGAGTTTGTGAATCTGATCGGACAACCTTACTCATTTGGCCCAATCGCGTTAGAAGGTATGGCAGCGATAGCTCCGCTAGTAGGCGATAAATCAAATGCGATGAAATCTTCTTGGAGCTTCAGAACTCTTGCTTCCAATGAAATGAGTGGTGCTAACGATTGCTTTACGAAATCTGCCGGGATCAAAGGAATAGTTACAACCAACTCGACAACTTACTCTGCTGGACCACCGGCTTTCAAAAACGGCTCACTGAATTATCAGGTCGCATCGCCGCATTTCAACCCTGATGGAACTACTCCATTCAAAGGAACCTATAACCTCGTCATGAGATCAGATGTGGCGCGTTGCCTTTATGGATTCTCTAAGGCACCGATTAATGCAAGCATCTCAGTAATCTCTGCTGAGGGTAGTAGTGATGTTGCAACCACTGTTGCTAACGAGAGTAATGGCTGGCTTTACCTATCAGCCAACAACTTCCAGTTCTCATCGCCAACGATTCAAGTGAAGCTATCTCAGGACGCCGCAGCACCAACTCCATCGGCTACACCAGTCGTGACTTCGACTCAGAGGCCTTCTGCGACAGCGACTCCTGCCCCCAAGATGCCAGTTAAGTCAACGATCACCTGTATCAAGGGTAAGGCGAGTAAGAATGTCACCGCCATTAAGCCAATCTGCCCGATGGGATATAAGAAGAAATGATTCAAAAAACACGTAAAGCCCTCGCGGTCGGTTGGGGAACAGCTTTGCTATGTACATTGGTGGCTTCCAATGCTGCGCGGGCTACGTCTGACGCCTTTGATCCACTTAACATTAAAACAGGGGGACCTGGGAATGTCGTCGAATATGTGGTCGAAGGTGGAACGGCTGAAAAGAGTCCATACATTGGAATTCAACCAACTAATGCGAATGGAAATCAGAGTTGGAAATGGTGCACTGGTTTAGACGATCCTATTTGTGACCCAAAAAATAATCCCGTTGGTATGAAGGCAACCTCGATCCTTCCTCCATGTACCAGCTCAACTCAAGAGAATTGCCTAGACTCTGTCGAAATTGGCACGCCTAACAACTTATCAAAAGCAGATTTATCGCGAGTTATAAGCGGTCTAACTTTCCCAGCAAACCCTTCCTATAACTACCTCGGTAGCTCAAACATTTCTCTCTGGAATGTCCCGGGCGTTGCTTCAAGTGGGGGCCAGTCGACGTATGCAGTGATGCCTCGGATTCAGTCTTATTTCAGAGATGGAAGATTCTATCTTGGCGAATTATTTGTGAACGTGATTCCCTATCGGGAGGCGCTTGACCCTAAATATAAAGCACAAAAAATCGATACAACAGGGCCAAGCACGCCAATGTATCCCTACACCTACAGTCGGTATCAGCAAATCTGTGTGTATGAAGAAGATGGTAAATGCGGCATCACTCAAGATTTTCCATCGGATACACGAATCAAAATTAAAATAAGAGTTACAAAAGAACTTGGGGGTTGGTTCCAAGGTCGACTTCGTAATCCTGTGATGGACGTTCAAAATTTCTCTATCAATAACAATGTAGTGACGGTTGAGGCGTCTGCAGTAACCGTCCCGAGAATGGCCCTTCTCACAAATCAAGCGAATTTTTCAGATTTTGAAAAAACTGAATATGCAAAGATGGGATATTGGCCCACAGCAGATGATGGAAACGGTTCAGGAGCTCAAGCAGGTATCCCTGCAGATGTATTCCCATTTCTCGAGTATTACCGTCTAAAGGTGAAGGATACGGCGCTTGCTACCAATACCTTCTGGAATTTCAGCACGACTTCCCCTGGTAATGGAAGCTCATGCTTGCAGGATAGTTCGAAGTTGCTTGGCATAGTTTCAACTAATTCGATGGCTTATGATGGAACCGCGCCTTCCTTTAGTAATGGATCATTGGATTACCACGTTTCTGGACTGCACTACATGCCCGATGGAACTACTCCCGTTCAAGGGACATATAACTTGGTGATGCGTTCTGATGTTGCGCGCTGTCTCTATGGATTTAGCAGTGCACCGATAAAGGCCACGATCTCTATTGCGGGTGCAAGCGACGGGCCAGTAGCAACGACTCTCAGTGGTGAAACCAACGGCTGGTTGAGCCTTGCCGCCGCTGGATTCTCATTTAGTCAAAAGAATATTCAGGTGAAGTTGACTCAGGATGCGCCAACCCCAAAGAAAACCACCATCACCTGCATTAAAGGTAAGACAACTAAGACCGTTACAGCAGTTAAACCCACCTGTCCGACGGGATACAAGAAGAAATGAGAAATTCACAATACAAAGCGATTACATTTCTATCAGTTTTATTCACGGCATTATTTACCAGCGTCGGGATCGCTGCCACTGATGAAGCTTGGGTTCAAACCCCTCCTCCGACAGCGGAGGCATCGTGGGGAATTTTGGCTCAAGGAATTTCTCAGACTTACACAAGTTTCGCTACTCCAAGCTTGATGAGTTTTACTTCGGATGGATATCAATTTGGTGTCTCTAAGGTAATTGCAGTGAAGAAGTGTGACACGATAGGTGGAGCTGATTGCCCCCTATCAGAATTCCAGAAGTATCACTCCCCGATGAGTTTTTGCTCAGCTTCAAATTCAACTGACTGCGTCCAAGAGGTGACTGCCAAAAGTGCTAGTGGCGCTTCTCTGCAGGTAAATTATCTCGGACCATACGGCGGAGACCCTTCGTGGTCCTTCAAGGGAAATTCCTCTATGAATCTACCGACCTCTGGACAATCCTTTTTAGTCGATATCCCGAGCGCTCCTCATGCTGGCGGCAGTAAATATTTAATTTCGTCTGTTCTCGACGGCGTGCGATACCCATCTGATTCTCAATTCACCACAAACGGATTGCAAGCAACTATCTGGCCAGTTAGCATTAAAACGGGAACTTACCAGCCGTACGCCGAATCTCTTTCACCGACGAATTACTCTGCGTTAGGAGTTAACTCGGGTGCTGGGGGTGGTTGTGAAGGGGTTCAGTCGGAGATCGGATCATGTGCGATCGCATCTGCGTTACCACTAGATGTTAGTTTCGGCATCAAATTGAAACTTAGGACAAAAGTAGATGGCTGGATTCACGGCCGTATCTCTCATGTGGATGCAACTGTCTCGCGAGCTGGTGATGGTGATCAGCTAGTAACAATTTCTGGGTTCCCGGTAAAAGTTCCTACAATCTTCGGTTGGGTCTCAAAAGAGAAAGCACCTGCTGCACTCACAAATTTCTATAAAGCGATGGATCCGTTCTATCTGAACATGGGAAATGGCTATGGAAGGTGTCTAGATCCGAGCGAAACTAGTGGACCGTGTAATCCAAGATACTGGGAATCGATCCTTCGAAGTCCAGGGACCTCACCGGATGGCATTCAGGAATTGGCACTGTGGTTACCAATCGTTAATGACAAAGCTGTAGCAGCACCTTCTGCGTGGTCAGTCCGGACGGTATCTGGGAATCTCAATAATTGTGGAACGGAAACAAAAAATCTAGTTGGTTTTGTGAGTACGAATGCAACCGTTTACCTCCCTGGGCCTCCAACTTTTAATTCAGCGGATGGAACGTTAGATTACAAAGTCTTGTCAACGCACTACCTACCTGATAATTCAGTCTCACAAGGTAGCTACGATTTGGTTATAGATAGTTCGGTTGCACGCTGCATCTACGGCTTCTCGAATGCACCAATAAAGGCGACCGTTTCTGTCATTTCTAGCGATGGGTCGTCTCAGGCTGTTACAACCACTGTGACTGAAAATAATGGCTTCCTGCGTATGTCTGCCAATGGCTTTACGTACTCTAATCCCACGATCAAAGTTAAATTCACGCAGGATGCGCCAGCGCCTGTCCTAACTCCTATTGCCACCCCAACTCCAGAGCCAACTGCTTCAGCAGCGCCAACGACCCAACCTGTCGTACCCGCTCCTAAGCCAACTGTTGTTGCAAAGAAGACGACCATCACCTGCGTTAAGGGTAAGACCACTAAAACGGTTGCCGCAGTCAAACCAACCTGCCCAACGGGATATAAAAAGAAATGAAGAAGTCTTTTAAATTCGCGATTGTGATGGTTGCCGTGGCCCTGATATTTGGCACAAATACTTCCAGTGCTGAAGTCGTTGGGGATCAGCACTGGATAACTCCCATCAATTCCTCTCCTACTTTTCACTCAATAACTTATCAAGATGAGCTTCCAGCACTGGCTACATACCCAAAGCTCACTGCCGAGCAGTACACCGCTGACCCAAACATTTGGAGTCGCTTTTTATGTGCATCAACTACTGACTCACATTGTCAAAATGTTAGCCAATTCTCGTATCAATCGATTTTCCCGGTTTGCCAACTAGCAGCCGATGTAGATTGTGTCGAAGGCGTGACTGCTATTTCTATTGCAGGGCAGTCTCAAGAAGGAAAGTTTATCTCCTACACCGTTCCAGACCATGTGAATAAGTTCCCACCAGATTTATCGCTGGGTATTCCGAAAACTGAGACTCCGAGTCTCTGGGATCTTCCCTCCGCACCCCATCAATATGGAACTCAATATGCAGTTGTCGTGGCTCAAACAGGGTCCGTCAGAATGGGCGCAAATGGGAACAGTACTCAATCTCAGTTATATGCCTATCTTCTCCCGGTTTCAAAAATCGATGTTGGTTATTTGAGAAATGAATCCCCACTCAAAGTTGGATATGACTCGTTGTGGGAAACACCAAAGGATTCTTCAGGGCGCACAAATACTCAGGGATACGGAACTTCTACCGATGCATGCACAATGTCTCTGACTGATCCGACTAAGTGCCTGACTTCACGGGCCTTCCCAGATGGATTTAAGTACTCTGTGAAGATTCGCCTTTCGAAAGAACCCGTTGCGTGGCTCCATGGCAGAATGGTTGATCCAAGCATTTCAATTTCTTCATTAAATGGTGCAGTGGTTATGACCGTGACTGCATCCCCCACAAAAGTCCCGGTTCTCTCACTTGGTGTGGACTCTTCCAAACTTACTTCGGATCAAGAAGGAATTTGGGTATCTTGCTTTACGGATGGGACGGTATGTACTGGTGGAGGAACTCACGATGGTCGTCCCATTGATTTCAATAGAACTTTTACGGCTGATTACTCAAAGACCTTGAATCTCTGGGCGACTATGAATGGCTTCGGTGCAACTGCCATCAAAGGAGTTCAACTTCTCACTCCGCTTGTTGGAGACAAATCACAAGCACTTCCCAGTGCGTGGAGTTTTCATACACTCCCCACTAATCAACTAGCAAAGGCTGATAGCTGTTTTGCAAACGGGCCCGGTTTAAAAGGAATAGTGACCACAAATTCAACGACCTATTCAGAAGGCCCTCCTTCCTTTAAGGACGGAAGTCTTCAATACACAGTCGCTTCACCTCACTTTAACCCGGATGGTTCTGTCTTTAAAGGAACATATAACCTTGTTATGAGGTCAGATGTAGCACGTTGCCTGTATAAATTTACGAGCGCGCCAATTAAAGCCTCTATTTCAGTTGTTTCCTCTGACGGTTCTGCAGACGTTGCAACGACTGTGTCAAATGAAACTGGTGGATGGCTTTACTTGTCTGCCAATAATTTCACATTCTCAACTCCCACAGTCCAGGTAAAACTCTCTCAAGATGCACCTGCTCCAGTAGCAACCCCGACTCCTGTTGCCACCTCAACACCAGAGCCAACTGCCTCAGCAGCACCAACAACTGCGCCTATCGCTCCGGCCCCAAAGCCAACGGTTGCTGCCAAGAAGTCCACCATCACCTGCATCAAGGGCAAGACATCCAAAGTAGTGACCGCCATAAAACCAACCTGCCCTGCAGGCTATAAAAAGAAGTAGTTAATACCCAAGTAGCCCATGTTCTTTCAGTAACTCCTCTGGAATTCCTAGTTGTGAGATTGGTCTACTAAACATCTCCCAATATCCATCTTCTGGATGTGGGGGAATAATTTCTCCATGTAACTTCCAGACAATATCGCCGAGTGGCATTCCCGCTTCAAACATTTTCAGGAAGTGATCATCTGCTTCTGCCGGTTCGAAGATAATCGTCTCCCACTCAACCTTAGTTTTCATGATCCTAGTTTCTCCTAGTTTTTCTATTTTGAATAGCGTGCGGTCCGAATAATCCACGTATTATTTTCTTCATTCACCAGTGATATAACTGTGCGTATTACTTTGTCACCTGGGAGCCTTAATCTGATTACAGTTCGTAGTCCGTGAATCTCATGATCTTCATCAATTCCACGAAGATCACGATTGCAGATCACATAGCCTTCGAGATCACCACAATCAATGCCATATTTTGATCCTAGTTTTTCTCGGATGGATTCCTTATTCAAAATTTCAGTAATCCAGATAGATCTGTAGGGCGCCATCGGCGAAGCATGGGCAAGGAGCGGAAAGGTACATGAAGAGAGATGCTGTCACTGTGAATAAGTGGGGGCTGTGCATTAAAAACTAGAGTGGCTCGGGACAGGATCGAACTGTCGACCTCACGATCTTCAATCGCGCGCTCGTACCAACTGAGCTACCGAGCCAGTATTAGTGGCGTTGTATAACCGCGACCCAGACGGGACTTGAACCCGCGACCTCCGCCGTGACAGGGCGGCGCGCTAACCAACTGCGCTACTGGGCCTAACCGAGTGCCCGGCTCCTGCTATTACGCATTCAACCGAACATCTCATTCGATACAGGATCGCTCCCGTACCAAAGCTAGGTCGTATCTTTTTCAGATACCTATTTAATTATCAACCCTGTGAGGGATTGGTGCCCCCAACGGGGTTCGAACCCGTGTTACCGCCGTGAAAGGGCGATGTCCTAGGCCTCTAGACGATGGGGACGTTTAGAGCGAGCGCTAAGGGTATCGGACGCACGGCCTGCGGCAAAACTCAGTTATTGCGCTACTTCAGCTCCCACTTTGTGGTCACAGTGACCGTAATTGACTGCTGGCCGAGATCGATCTGGACTGGTGCCGCCATCGATCCTGCCGACTTTGCCATCGCCATCAATGGAATTGGCCCTGATTGATTGACCTGCTCATCAACGCTCAATACCAAGCCGAGCTTTGAGCCGGTGAGAGAGGCGTAACTTTCAGCCTTCGCCTTTGCAGCAGCGATGGCCAGTGTGCGGGCGTTCGCCTCTGCAATCTTCTGGTCATAGACAAAAGAGGTAGTCGAATTGATAGAGAGTGCATTACCCACAGCGCTCTGCAGATTCGAAATAATGAGGCCAGCGTTCTTCGCATCACGGATCACAACATTGAAGTTCTGAGTGGAACGGTATCCGACTATCTTTGCAGCCCCCGCTGATGAGTAACTGTATTCAGGGTTGGTCGAGAGATTGACTGCTCGAATGTATTGAGCCTCAACACCATTCTTCTTCAAGCTAGCACGGAAGGCATCGGCTGATTGTGCAGTGGATGCGAGTGCTGCTGCCTGGCTCGAAGCGAGCGTTGAAATATTTGCATCAACCCGAACAGAATCGGGTGTCACCTTTACAGTGCCATCGCCCACCACGTTTACAAAGCGGGCCCCAGCAAAGGATTCATCACCGTTATAGCCTGATCCCATATGGCCAAAGCCCATGTGATCGGATCCCATACGGCCACCAAATCCAAAGCTCAGCGCTACTACGATAACGAGTACGCCTGCAGCGCCTGCTAGATACCAAGGTTTAATCTTCATACCTTTATCCTCTCACTAATTCATCGATCCTATAAGTGCGTAAGAAGCGAGAAATAGGTGAGAGAATTAGGCCATGACGCTCTTCTCGGTATGCACGACAGATACCTTGGTTGACGCTGCCACGGCGCTGAAATCTGGCGCACTCGTCGCATTCCCAACTGAGACGGTCTATGGGCTCGGTGCTGATGCGCAGAACCCCGAAGCAGTGGCACGTATCTACTCCGTAAAAGGTCGTCCCGCGGATCACCCACTCATCGTCCATATTGATTCGATGGATCGTATGGGGGATTGGGCAGCGGATGTTCCGGCATTCGCTATTGCGCTCGCTCGCGATTACTGGCCTGGGCCAATGACACTGGTTTTACAGCGCAGCGCTATCGCCAAAGACTTTATTACTGGGGGACAAGAGACTGTTGGGCTCCGGGTTCCAGCACATCCATTAGCTCTTGGACTACTTAAAGCATTTCATGAAGCCGGTGGGCTCGGCATCGCAGCACCATCAGCAAATCGATTCGGTGCAGTCTCTCCAACCACGGCTGATGCAGTGCAAGAAGAACTCGAAAGTTATATGGCCGATACTGATCTGATTCTCGATGGTGGCCCATCACTTGTTGGAGTTGAATCAACGATTATTGATTGCACCGGCGATGCTCCACGAATCCTGCGCTTAGGTGCGATCACGCAAGAGATGATTGAAGAGACAACCGGCTTGGTTGTTACTGATGCAACCAGCGCTCAATCAGATATCCGCGTATCCGGTTCACTTGAATCTCATTACTCACCTAAAGCAAAAGTTATTCTCGATGTTGTTGCTGTTGCCGGTGATGGTTTGATTGCACCAGATCAGATCCCAACTCCTAACGGAGTCATTCGACTGATGGCGCCATCGACAAATGAGCAATATGCTAGGGATTTGTATCGAGCACTTCGATTAGCCGATCAAAAGGGCCTTGAAGTCGTTGTTGCCCTACAACCCGGTGGCGATGGACTTGCAGCTGCGATCCGAGATCGCTTGCAACGCGCAGCACACGAGTAATATTCCAAGTTGATAAGGAGCAATAGGTGTTAACAACAGTACTTCGTAAGTACCTTGCGCCATATCGCGCTACCGTTATGGGTATCACCGTGCTCTTGCTGATTCAGACAATCACCAACCTTTACCTACCAAACCTCAACGCCGATCTCATTAACAATGGCGTGACCAAGGGCGATATTCATTACATCTGGCACATCGGTCTCATTATGTTGGCATCTTCTGCGCTGATTATGGGTGCTTCAGTCTGGCTCGCATATTTGAGCTCAAAGGTATCGATGGCATTCGGTCGCGATATGCGAGACGATGTTTTCTCAACCGTCGAAGGGTTCTCGGCCCGCGAGCTCAATCAGTTTGGCGCACCCTCATTGATTACTCGTAATACGAACGACGTACAACAAGTACAGATGGTGCTCTTTATGGGGCTCACCATGATGGTTGGCGCTCCGATTACTGGTGTTGGCGCTGTGATCATGGCAGTCCATACCAATGCCACGCTCTCCCTACTTTTACTCGTATCGGTTCCGATCATGAGTCTTTTAATCTTCTTCTTGCTCCGTCGGGTTGTCCCACTCTTTCGCACTACCCAACTTAAAGTTGATCGCATTAACTTAATTCTGCGCGAGCAGATCGCAGGAATCCGAGTAATCCGAGCCTTCGTAAAGACTCGTGAAGAAGAAGCTCGCTTTGCGGCGAGCAATCAAGATCTCATGGATGTCCAGCTCAAGGTAACTCGCACCTTCGCCATCATGTTCCCGGCTTTGATGCTGATATTAAATCTATCGAGCGTTGCAGTGCTCTGGGTCGGCGGACATTTGATCAATACTGGTTCGATGCCGATCGGTAATTTGATGGCATTCTTGACCTACATCATGCAGATTCTCTCGAGCGTAATGATGGCTGTGATGATGTCGCTAATGATTCCGCGCGCTGCTGCATCTGCCGAGCGAATCAAAGAAGTGTTAGATACTCCTTCATCAGTTGGTGATGCGATTAATCCCCTCACCCCAGCAAAGCGTGAAGGCGTTCTAACCTTTGACTTTGTTGAATATCGCTATCCCGGCGCTGAGCATCCAGTCTTATCAAATATCTCTTTTACTGCTCACCCAGGCCAAGTCACCGCAATTGTGGGTTCAACTGGATCCGGTAAGACCACTCTGCTTAATTTGATTCCACGTTTTATTGACCCGACTTCTGGACGAGTTTTGCTTGATGGTATCGATGTCAAAGATCAATCACTCGAAGGGATCTGGTCAGAGATTGGCCTTGTTCCACAACGATCATTCTTATTCGGTGGCACGATCGCTGAGAACCTTCGATACGGTGATCTCAATGCCAGCGATGAAGAACTCTGGGCGGCACTTGAAATTGCTCAAGGCAAAGATTTTGTCTCAGAGCTCGCCGATGGGCTTCAATCACGAGTCGCTCAGGGCGGCACCAACTTCTCTGGTGGTCAACGCCAGCGCCTTTCTATCGCGCGTGCAATTGTGAAGAACCCACGGATCTATCTACTTGATGATTCATTCTCAGCGTTGGATTACACAACCGATGCAAAGCTTCGCGTGGCACTTGAAGATCATGCCAAGGATTCCACGGTAATTATCGTTGCACAGCGGGTATCAACAATTCTGAGCGCAAATCAGATCATTGTTCTGAACGAGGGCAAGATCGATGGCATTGGCACACATGCCGACCTCATGAATACTTGTAAGACTTATCAAGAGATTGTCTTGTCGCAGCTCAGCCCTGAAGAGGCTGCATCATGAGCCAGCAACGTCCTGCGAGCCCAGCAGCGGGTGGAATGCGCGGCGGCCCAATGGGCGGCATGATGGGTGCGCCTCCTGCAAAGTCCAAGAATTTCAAGGGCTCATTACGTCGCTTAATGGCAGAGCTCAAGCCTGAGCGAAATATCTTGGTCACTGTTCTAGTGCTCATCACATCATCAGTAACGATCGGCGCCTTCGGTCCCAAGATTCTCGGTCGCGCAACCAACGAAATCTTTAATGGATTCATTGGGAAGAAACTCCCAATGGGCCTGTCAAAAGATCAAGTCGTCGCAGGGCTTCGGGCAAAGGGTCAAACAACTCAAGCAGACATGCTGGCGAAGAGTTCTGTGATCCCAGGCCACGGTATGAATTTCACAACGATCGCTCACTTCTTACTTCTCGCCATTGCGCTCTATGTAATCTCATCTCTCTTCATGTGGGTTCAGGCTTATCTCATGGCTGGCGTTACACAGCGCACCGTATATCGCTTGCGTCGCCTCGCAGAAGAGAAGATTGGTCGACTACCGCTTAAATACTTTGATACTCAGTCTCGTGGTGATCTGCTCAGTCGCGTGACCAACGATATCGACAACATCGCGACATCACTGCAGCAAGGTCTCTCACAGATTCTAAACTCAGTTCTGACTGTCGTATCAGTCTTAATCATGATGGTCTGGATCAGTCCCGAGCTTGCGCTCGTCAGCTTGATCGCGATTCCACTATCCATGTTCGCCTCAGTGAAGATCGCAAAGCGATCTAAAGTTGAATTCGTCGCCCAATGGGATTGGACCGGAAAACTCAATGGCCACGTTGAAGAGATGCATACTGGCCATGCACTTGTGAAGGTATTTGGCCGCCGCCAACAAGCGATCAAGGATTTCAAATCCCTCAACTCGAATCTCTATGAATCAAGCTTTAAAGCTCAGTTCATCTCGGGAATTATCCAACCTGTGACGCAGTTGGTTTCAAACCTGATCTATGTGGCGATTGCAGTGCTTGGTGGATATCGGGTAGCCACAGGCGCCATGAGCCTTGGTGATGTTCAGGCATTTATCTCGTACTCGCGTCAGTTCGGTATGCCACTAGCTCAGATCGCAGGATTGATGAACACAGTTCAATCTGGTGTTGCTTCTGCCGAGCGACTCTTCGAACTTCTCGATGCGACCGAGGAAGAACCTGATCGTAAAGATTCAACTCCAATCGGACGCGCTAAGGGTGAAGTGATCTTCAAAGATGTCTCATTCCGATATGTGAATGATCAGCCACTGATTGAAAACTTTAACCTCACTGTAAAACCTGGGCAGACCGTCGCAATTGTTGGGCCGACAGGAGCTGGCAAGACAACGCTTGTGAACCTCATCATGCGCTTCTATGAAATCAATAGTGGAGTTATCACGTTGGATGGCATCGATACCAAGATGATGACTCGCGATGATCTCCGCCGACAATTCGGAATGGTTCTGCAAGAGACCTGGCTCTTCAGTGGATCAATGCGTGAGAACATCGCTTTCGGTTCAACAAATCCATCTGATGATCAGGTTGCAGCTGCAGCATCTGCGGCAAATATCGATCACTTCATACGCGCCTTGCCTAAAGGATTCGATTCTCTTCTCACCGACGATAACTCGACAGTCTCTAATGGAGAACGCCAGCTCTTAACTATCGCTCGCGCCTTTATGGCAGACCCGGCAATTTTAATTTTGGATGAAGCCACATCCTCTGTAGATACCCGTACCGAAGTATTGGTTCAACAAGCGATGGCAAAGCTTCGCACCGGCCGTACCAGCTTTGTGATCGCTCACCGACTCTCAACAATTCGTGACGCCGATGTAATCCTGGTAATGGATAAAGGCGCGTTGGTTGAGCAAGGCACCCACCACCAGTTAATGGCAGCCAAGGGCTTCTATTACGACCTGTATGCGAGCCAGTTCTCAGCCAGTATCGCCGAATAAATCCAGCAGAGTTTGTCCGCGGGTCGTAGGTCTTCCATTCGTCGATCTTTTCTAATTGGCTTTAGCCACATCTAGTGAGAGGGATCAACAATGGGTAAGCGAGTTCTTGCTCATTATTACTATCGCGTCAAGTTCGGGCAATACGCAAAAGCAAATAAATATTTTGAAGAGATAAAGGCTGAGGCGCTCAAACTCGGTATTAGTGATGTACTTATGGGAACAGTTGAGATCGGACAGAACTCACCATCAACCTACTTCTCACTCATTTTTGAAAGCGCTGATGCTTACGGTCGCCAGTGGGGCGGCGGCTCAGAGTATGAAACCAAGAGCGCTGCATGGGTTGCTTTATGGAAGCGAATTAGTGGAGAAGAGCATCAGGTCATCGAAGGTGTGGGATCAGACCTGATCTACGAGAAGTAAAAGAGCAATTCGCCCGTCTCAACCACCAAACTCGAGATTAAGTTGCACTTCAGTGCTCGTTAGAGCTGAGGAAGAATCCAAACTAGCGCCGATAGAGCTAAAGTGAGTTGGATCAGCGGATTTTAATTTCATTCCAAAGATCAGCGCACGCATGGCACCTTGATCTGGGGTTTCTAGACTAGGGCTATACCCCCCAACAATTTGAATCGACGAGATGGGTGTTTCAAGAGGTAGTCCGTTCGACTTTTCATAACTAACGATATCTGATCGAATTGCCGCCATGTCGAAGTTTGGGTAGATCTTACTGACAAGATATTGTGCAGCTTGATCTGAATGACTTTTTGCAGCAATGGTTGTGGACGGCAAGTTTGGTACCTTAGGAACGAAGGAGATCGTGGCCAAGAAGATCACCATCAGAGCCAAAAAAAGATCTGCATACATCCAGCCAGCCTGTCCGAGAATATCGGGTTTTCCGACTTCACTATATCGGCGCCTCATTGGATCTTCCGAATTGACTTGAGTGCATCCTTCGAAATATCCTGCAGAATCTTTGTCGATCTAGCGAGCGATTCTGTAGAACTTGTTAATCGATTGACACCTTGGGCCATTGATTGATTCATAACAAGAGGAGTCAGAGTTCGCTTATCAAAGAAGAAATCGACGATTGCAAGACCAATTTCAATTCGAGCTGTATCTGCCATCTCAATTTGAGCTTCCTCAATCATAGAAATACGACGATCAGTAAAGCTCACAGCAACCGTCAGAGCGATAACAATTGTAATGAGTAGGAAGTCAAGGAAGGCAATGTGCCCAATTACCCATTCTCGTCCCAGAATATGAAACCCGTTCTGCCAAAACTCTAGGAAGTTAGCAACTGAACCAGTATTTCGGGAGACATAAATTGCAAAAGCAGAGGTCGCGTGACTAACAGCGCTCCACGTCAAGGCCACGGGAACGAAGACGAGAATATTTCGAACTAGCGTCAGGGCAAAAGATAGGCGTTTTAAAAGAGAGCTTGGTGAAGAATTCGGGTGTGGTAACAAAATAAAAGGATCAAGAGTCGCAAACTTTGGCCAACGCTTGCGGCTAACAAGTCCATCTGTGATCGCTTTGATGTAGGGATCATCAGTAGCACCGTATTCTTTGGCCCATCGCGAAACCTTCTCTGCAAGGATGAGATGTGATTGAAGCTTTGGTGTCCGTGCCATTTAGAGCTCCTTGCCTGCCGCGGGGATTTCAGCAACTAACGTCGCTTTTTGATTCTTATTGATTAACTGCCAATTCTTGTTGGTGGCTTTGTCATAAATCATCGCTCCAAAGCCTCCGGTGAAGGAGTGCACCAGCTAACCATCATTGGATGCTTCGAGCGAGATTGAATCGGCTTTGTACTCGATTGTAAAAGTAATCGCTGTCGCAGCCCCGTGCCTACATGCATTCGAAATAGCCTCGCTAACCACTTCGCATAGTTGGTCTAAGGCGATCGAATCTGGACATGAATCAATTGATCTCTCACTAATTAGGACGTCGATGAGTGGTGACCAGAGATCTTTAATAGTTTCTAGCCGGTCTCGAATTGGGATCTGGCTCTCTACAGATGTAATCGAATCTGGCAAGATCAAATAACTAGTAATAATCTCGAGCTCCTTCCGAACTTGACCTTCCGTCTTTAGATTATAAATTCGAAAGGCGGAGCTATTTAATTTAGTTTGAAGTGAGCCATGAAGAAACCGAGCAAGTTTGTCTAACGATGCATTATGAGAATAGATATGTGTTGTGATATTTCGGTATTCTGTGAAGTATCGACTTTGAATCTTATCTAGAGATTGCAAAGAGGTCATTAGATAAGCACCCGAGAAAGGTACCATCAAGATTAAAAAGATCGTCCATAAAGCTATCAAGATAAAGGATTTGAGATCCAAAATTCCATTAAGTAGTCTATAAGCGCCAAGGCAACAGAGAGCATTGAGTAGTCCCGCTATTACTGAGAACAGAAAGACATAATTAACGGCAGGAAGTGTGTGCTTGTAAGTCCAAACGAGCAAAGCAATTAATGCCATGAAGGAAGTAGTATTGAGAGTGAATAGAATTAAGCCTTTCGCGATTCCAAATCCGCTGATATCACTTCGAATTTGAGTAGCACTGTAAAAGGAAACCATCCAAGGCCACTGTCTCTCTATCGAATCTGGAATTAAGAGCATTAGGGCAAGTGAATCTTTGAATAACTTTTGATGATTTGTAGTAGCTGTTACAACCCGGTGGCTTAGCGGTCGAACTAGATTGTTCGCTAAATCACGAATCTCTCTCGCTATCTGTGAGTTTTGAGGCAAATTTTTCTTCTGTGATAATTTCAAGATCTCATTTCGACTCTTATCAAGGCGGTGTGAAACTTCTTCTACTAGCCTAATGCGAATCGGAGTTATATTTTTAGCATCTTTTAATTGCTCAATACTTGTCAAGATCGCATGATGCTGTGCCGTAGCTTTGGATATTTCATAGTAGGAAAAGGAGATTAGAGCGGTAAAAGGCACTGCAATACATCCGATCAAAGAACCATTGATAATTCGGATAAATCCAACGCCGAGAGTCTCAGATGGAATATGGTAAATCATTCGAGCACAAGTGAAGGTGATCGCACCACGAAAAGCTCCGAGCCCTAGACCCAATGAGAATAGAGCGTTATTAGAGATGGGATTCTCAATGCGGTCAGCCAGCAAGGTTTTATCAAGTATTACTAGGAAAAAGACCGAGAGAAGAAGTGAGATTGTAGAAACGACCGTCCATCGCAGAAAGATTTGCTTTGAAATGTTATCTTCGGTTAGTGGAATGCTAAGAATAAGAAATGGAACGAAGAGAACACCGATACGATAATTGATCGCGTGTCGCCCGCCCAGAATTATGGTTCTCAATTGATGTGACTATTTTCGCTCGGGATCGATCCAGATTCTTGAAAATATAATCGAGATAACTCGACACGCTTGTTAATGTGTCTGTCATCTATCCTGAAGTGATGAATCAAACGCGAAATTGCCTGCTCTACCGATTTCTCGCGCACTCCTCTTACTTTTGCGATCTCGGTATTAGAGAAACCGAGAGCAACGAGTCGAAGTGTTTCAAGTTGAGCGTCTGGAATCGATATGCCCTGTTTTTTTATTGGCGCCGATTCACTATGTAGATTTTTTGATAATGAAAGTAAAATTTCTTGATGTAATTTCTCTACCTCATGAATATCGCGCTTCACTAGGTAGCGCGATCCTCCAGGAAGCCTGGCAATTTTCGGATCTAAATATCTCGGATCATTGAATCCAGTCAGTAAGACGATCCCGATCCGTGGAAGGATTCTTCTAAGCCCTAAAGCTAGGTCGACTCCATTAGGTCCAAATCCCAAATCAAGATCTAAGACTGCCACGTCGGGCTTGGAGACCCCGGCAACCTTCATAGCGGATGCGACCGATCCAGTGTCATGCACAATTTCAAGGCCTTGTAGTTGGAGTGCTGCCTTGATCGTAGTACGAGTGAAGGCATCATCCTCGACGAGCATGACCCGCAATCTTTGCATAGGACTAAAATAGTGTGTTCTAGGTTGAGGGGTTACCCCTTCGGGGGATCGCCATATCTAGATAGTAGGGCTAACCCAGCGTGCCAGCCATTCCCACGCCTGTAAAAGTTGCCAGTTTCAGCGGAAAAAAAAATCTCAGTGAAAAATACGCTTCGTGTCGTATCCCCACGACATTGAGTTGCTGTAAGCCGTAAGAGCTTCTAAAGGAGGCGGTCATGAAGAGTTGGACTAGACATCGATTCTTTGGTTCATGTGCAATTGCCGTGGGGTCACTTGGATTGGCTCTGATTTTCTCTCCTGTTATTTCAAGTTCAGCAACATCACCAGCTGGAAGCACTGAAAGAGATACCATCGGAGGATCTACAGTCCCTGCACCACAGTGCCAGTGGGCGATCAACGGTTCGACTACTACTCCCGCAATGGCAAATGCAACGAAATACGCTGGAACACAATTAACTCTGACCGCAGCGCCAGTTACTTCAAGCGCTAAGGTTATTGCAGTTGGCTCTGACCCAAGCGCAACCTGCGTGTGGTGGTCCGCAACGGGTCAAAATGCATCAATCACAGCAAGTATGGCCCCAAATATTTATTTAGGTGACCACTGGAACGGGATATATAACAGTTCTTATTTCCCTCACACAACATCCAACTATGGAATGTATGATGCAAACGGATATCTTTCATGGGTCTTCAAAAGTCCGTCAACTGATTTAGATATGACAGCGACTACAAATGGCGATAACACCGCATCTTGTGTTTACAACACACTCGGTCTCTCATCTGCGAATGCATCAGGAGCATCACTTGCTTCGGTCGGAAACCACAATAGCCAGGCCGGCTGTTCATGGAGCACTGTTTACTCCACTGCAATCCCAGATCAGAGTACTCTTTACAATGGAACAACTTCCACCGTGCCCAATGGCACTGGAAAAGCACTTGACGCCACATTCGGTAGCTACACATCGGTTACGCTGATTGGTCCAGTCGTAACTACAACCCTCTCTCTGAGCTAACTACACCAGCCATAAGTGCGAAAGACTTTCAGTGCGCTCATAACGATCTTGTTTGGGGTGATCATCGCAACCCCAGGATCAGCATCTGGCAATTTAGGTATCGCGGTGCAAGTCAAACCCATACCTGGGTTAAGCACAAGCTCGCAAGATAGTCACTCTACAAACCTTACATTTTTGCTTAAACCCGGTGAGAGCTCTTCGAGAGTTTTACAGATACAGAACACCGGAAATGTCCCAGGATTCTTCTCTCTTCGTTTGTCTTATAGTCATTTAGTAAATGGGATTCCAGTGTTCGATGAGAGTAAAACTAGTGAGATTACACCGTGGTTTTCGCTGAGCCAGCCCCGATTTCAAATAGGCGCCGGTGGGAGAGCCGAATCAACGATGACCCTAAATATCCCAAAGGGAACTCCTATTGGAATCCATGAGGGAACAATATTTATTACTGCAGACCCCGTGACACTCACATCTGCAAGCCGCGGTGCCCAGGCTTCGATCAAATCAAATGTTCGAATCGCACTATCTTTCTTCCTAGGTGTCGGAGACACGAATCAGATAGTTACTCTCTTTGCGATCGAGAGTGTGCAAGAGAAATTTAATGGTGCGGCGCCTTATCTAGTTGTGAGTTTGCGCAATACAGGTAAAACACCAATCGCTCCAAGTGGATCAATAACACTTGAAGATCCGAAGCATATATTCACAGTAAGTGCCCCGATTAATTTCAACTCTGGAACGATTCAACCTGGTACTTCTGGTGCAGTCGAAGTACCTTTACCTGCATCAATCCCTTCAGGGAATTGGTCGGCTCTCACAACAGCAACCCAAGGGTCTGTTGTCCAAACAAGTAGAGGTGATATCACCATCTACAAGGTGGTGCCAGTAAATTACACTGGAATCTTCATCAAGGTAGGGGCGGCCGTCTTATTCATTATATTGATTTTCGTCGGCTTGATTCTTGTACGACGGAGTAAGAAAAATATTATCAATAGTAATGACTCTGAATCAAACTTAACCGAGCTTGAGTTGGCAGATACTAAGCAACCGTCAAAAAAAGTCATCAAGAAGAAGGCACCAGCAAAGAAGGCACCAGCAAAGAAGGCACCAGCAAAGAAGGCACCAGCAAAGAAGGCACCAGCAAAGAAGCGTTAGCTTCTCGCAATTACGGTTTTATGAAACTTCACAATATTAAGGATCGGGACGCCACGAATGCCCCATAGGTGAAAAACCCAGCGCACACCGCCCTTTCGGCGGTACCAGCCAAACCAATTAAGCCAGTTAAGTCAACAAAGTAATCTGTGATTCTTTCTTCCTATAGACTCTCCCACTGAGCGTGAAAGCGCTCGTGGGGCCTATAGCTCAGTCGGTAGAGCAACGGACTTTTAATCCGTGGGTCGACAGTTCGAGCCTGTCTGGGCCCACTTCTCTGTAGTCCCGGCGTACCATCTTCTATAAATCAGATTAGGCCACGGTGTATTTATCGACAAGATCAAGATCAAGTTCAAGTCCTAATCCGGGAGCTGTGGGAACTTTGATCTTGCCATTTGCTGGGGTCGGATAACCGCCAATAAATATCTCGCGAAGTGGATTATCAATAAACATATATTCGAGTCTGTATAACTCAGGGGCAGCTGAAGCAATTTGCAGCGCTGCTAGATGACTAATACCACCAGAGAATCCAGTGTGAGGTGCAAATCTTGCACCAAATGCATGTGTTAATACCATTGCATGGCGTGCTCCAGTGATTCCACCACAACGTGCGAGGTCAGGTTGAACGACGTCAAGTAAGCCGCGCTCAAGAAACTTTCGGAAGCCATAAGCTAGGAAGACAGTCTCTCCACCAGCGAGTGGTACCGAGGAATGCTGTCGCACTGCTGCATAACCGTCAAGATTGTCAGGATGGACCGGTTCTTCGAAGAAACATATATCGAGATCTTCAAGGCGCTTAGCCATCCACACAGCATCTGCGGCGTCATAGGCGCTATTTGCATCGAGACCTAGCTCTACCTTATCCCCAACAGCTTCACGAATCGCTCGAATTTTTTCGATATCAGCATACTTTCCGCCAGATTCTTTGGAGTGGCCTGACTTAAGTTTGATCATTGTGTGACCCTTGGCCATCTGGTCTTTCGTTTCAGCGATCATCTCTTCGGTTTTCGCAATGTAAACAGATGATGCGTAGACCTCAAGCTCATCGCGGCCGGCTCCATATAACAAGTCACGGATTGGTTTATTTGCCTTTTTGCCTGCAATATCCCACAGCGCTGTGTCGATTCCACTGATTGCCTCAATAATGATTCCGGCAGAGTGCCCGAAGCGGCGGAGTTGATTTACCATAAAGAGGTAGAGACCTTCGATTTTTTCAGGATCTTTGCCAATGAGTAGGGGAGCAAAGAGCTTTTCAACTGCTTCTTTGGTGGCTTCTCCACCCGACCGAGCGATGGATTCACCATACCCGATGATTCCTTCATCGGTCTCAATGGTTACCAAGACTGCACTAAATTCAGGATAGCGACCCGCAGCAAAAACCACACTCTTTTCAGGGCGGCCTTTCAGAACTCGGGCGTTGATTTGGGTTATTTTCATATCATCTCCTTGTAGTCATTAGGTATTAATTAGTCTTTTAGCAGTCGGTGAATTCGTTAAGTCATCAAACCCTGCTGCCCTACTTGCTAATTGGGCAGCACCAAAGCATCCAGGTTCAGAGATTTCTGAAATATAGAAGTCACCCAGGTAGATACTTTTAGTAACTGTAATTGCTTCGTTTCTCAGCCATCCACCACAAGCCACAATGCTTGTGTGACGACCGAAATGCTGATCGAGCATGTTGACTCCACGTTGAGCCCGACGACCAACAAAATCTAACGCACCTCTCCAGATGCGCGCATCACTTTCTTTCTCTTCATTTTTCATAAGACTCCATGACGCTGGGTCGAGTTCATTAAAAACTGGCCCATCCACAACAGATAATGCATCTTGGCTCAAATGTAAGATGGTGGCTTGGTTCCCCTCAAACTCACCCTTTATTCCCATGATCTCAAGCGCACTTTTAAGTATCAGGCCCGATCCAAGTCCCACCATCGCGGAGTAACGACCAGGAAGAGGATGTCTTCCGATAGTGATTCCATCGGCAACTGCAGCTTCAATTGTTTGGGGTGAGAGTTGATCTAATCGAACCTCCCTGGAGAGTGCTTCGCCTGTTCCCATTGAGTCTACGATGTTGAAAGAGTTGCTCTCACCAGTACCAATAGCCGCACACATATGATCATGACCTGCAACTATTAATGCTGCCCCATTGAAGTGTGAACCCTTTCTATCGATTCTTCCCAAAATATCTTGCGTGCTGACAAGTTCAGGCATCTCAAAATGCGTCTTAAATACGGCATTCTGGAAGTCATCGCGCCAATCATCAGCCAATATGTCGTACAAGCCAGTACGTGATGCCAATGATCTTTCAGCTACCAGTTTTCCACCGAGGATGAAGGCAACCCATTCGGGGACTCCAACCCATCGCGCACCCTGAGGAAATGTGATTTGGGATTGTAACCACAATAATTTTGCGATTGTGGCGCGACTATTAGTTGGAAGTCCTGTGATGCTTGTGAATTCTGATCGAGTGACCTCTGTGAAGAGTTCCTCAACTACTTCATCAGGACGGCTATCATTCCAAGCAAGAATGTTGCACAATGCTTCATCTTGCATATCTAGGATTAATCCAGCTTCAGCCATCCCAGTTATCCCAAAAGCCTCGATGGGGGAAGTTATGTGTACGTCAATTTCCGCTAACACATCAACAATGACTTTATGCAGGTCCCCAGATTGCATCTCTATTTGGCGGCCAGACACTTTCCAAGGAGTGGGTCGAGAAGCTGACGTAACTACCGTTCCATCTGAGGAAAAAATGCAACATTTGACGTTGGTCGTACCCACATCAAGGCCGGCAAATAATCGCGTCATCTTAGATCCGTACGTTGATGTACTTAGTGACAAGATAGTCATTTAGAGGGTTTGGACCACCCTCACGGCCAAAGCCTGAAATCTTTACCCCGCCTGCTGGAGCCTCGGCTGTCGCGATAACGAGATTGTTGATTCCAACCATCCCGACATCCAATTCGGCGCTTATCCTCATGGCTTCGCGAAGATCTGTCGTGAAGCCATAACCTGCTAAGCCATACGGCACTGAATTAGCAAAAATAATAGCCTCATCAAGAGTTTTGTAAGTTTTCATAGGAAGCACGGGTGCGAAAGGTTCCATCTGCCAAATATCAGCGTCATCACCAGGATCTGAAACGATCGTTGGTGTAAAAAAGTAACCATTTGAAAAATTACTATCTACTTGTCCCCCGGAAAGAATTTTTCCACCATTGTCAATAGCATTTTTTGTCAAAGATAACGCCCGATCCAGAGTGCGTTTATTGAGAAGGGGACCGACTGTGCTTGACGGATCCGTCGCTGGCCCAACTTTTAACTCATCCAATTCAGCGAGAAGATAATCCGTGAATTCTTTTTCGATAGATTCTTGAACAATCAAACGACTCATAGCGATACATACTTGCCCATTGTTTCGCCATTTACCTTTCACTACAGCTTTCGCGGCTTCTTTCAGATTGGCTTTTTCAGTAACGATGCACGCCGCATGTCCACCCAACTCCATTGTCGAAGGGATTACTCTGTCAGCCGCCAACTTCAATAATTTCTGACCAACCGAGACAGACCCAGTGAGGCTAATTTTGTGAATGATGGGCGAGGCGATAAGTCTCTGTGAAATTAATTCTGGATCACCTGTGAGGAGATTAATAACACCTGCGGGCAAACCAGCCACCATCAGAGTTTCAACGAGGGCAATTGCGGTGAATGGTGTCTCTTCAGCGGGTTTGAGAATCACAGAACAACCCGCTGCGATGGCTGATGCCATTTTTCTGGCTGCTAGTAGTGCGGGAAAGTTACTCGCCGTAAACGCCGCTACGGGGCCAACAGAACTTTGTATTGTCCAGAGACGCAGGTCTTGTGATCTTGCGGGGATAGCCTCACCAAAGATTCGACGGGCCTCATCTGCGCACCAATCAAAGATCTCTGCTGATCCTTGAATTTCTGCTTCAGCTTCAGCAATAGGTTTTCCTTGCTCTTGGCTGATAGTGAGAGCAATCTCTGACTTTTTTTCAATCAGGAGCCTCGCTGTTTCACGTAAGACCTTTGTACGATCCCAAGGATTACTGATGCGCCATAAAAGCCAAGCCTCGTGAGCTGCCACCAAGGCTTCATCGATATCTTTTGTATCTGCCATGGCGCAGTATCCAATGGTTTCCTCCGTTGCCGGATTGATCACAGTCAGTTTTCCAGCGGAGCGAGAGTCCCGCCATATTCCTCCAATGAAAAGCTTGCCCTCTTTCATTGTGCTACTCATAGAATAATCTCTTCAGAACACGTCACAAGAATTTTCATGGCTGACTTTCGCTTCATCGCCTGTAGTGCCTCTTCAAATGACTCTAGTTTGTAAATGTCCGTCACTAATATTTCCAGATCATCGTCTGTGGTTGAGAGGAGTTGAACAGCTTCCGCAAAGGTGTTGTTAATGGAGAATGAGCCCATGATGGAGATCTCCCAGCGGTTAAGCATCTGTGGTGAGATTAGTATTTGATCATCTGGCTGTGCAACACCCATAATCAAAAAGATTCCACCATTCTCAACGAACTTTACAGAGTCTTGCATCACAGCAGCACTTCCTGTTGCATCAATGACAATATCCCACTTGTCATTAGCCAATAGATCCTTTGGATCTAGAACTGATCGGATTCCAAGACGTGATATCAGATTTCTACGCTCTTTAACGGGCTCGATGACCGTAACATCGGAGGTGAATTTCATTAGCACGTAGGCAAATAGGCTACCGATAGGACCACCACCGATAACTAAGACCCTTTTACCTTTTACATCTGTGAGTTTTACCATTCCAGTCAGTACACATGCGAGCGGTTCGGCAAGTAAGGCTGTTTTCCAAGACATGCTTGACGGAACGAGAACACAAGACTTCTCTTGAATAGCTACAAAATTACTGAAGCCCCCTGGATATTTCGTGCCGTAACCCCCCTTTGTTCGGCAGAGATTACTTTTTTCAGAGATACAGAATTTACAGTTTTCACAAGTCCGTGATGGATTTACGACGACGCGGTCACCAACTGCAAATGTGGTGGCGCCACTACCAATGGAAACTACTATGCCACCAAATTCATGACCTGGAATGATGGGAAAAATCACAGCTGTATTTGACCCAGATAGCGTATGAAGGTCGGTTCCACAGATACCCGAAGCTACCACCGAAATAACAACTTCATCCTCATGTGCCACTGGTTTTGGAGCGTCTGCTATTACCCAATCATTTGCAGACTGAACAAGTAGAGCGCGCATTTTAGGGTCAGAGATTTTCTTCGTATGCAGTGACCAACATTTTGAAATTCCCCGCTACTTCAGTGATGAGTTGAGAAGCATTAACGTTTCCTTCTAGGTATTTGCCGATTGGTGCTTGCCAGACACTTCTACCCACAGCGAATCCCGAGTAGTTAGGAGCCTTTGCTGCATTCCCAACCCAGTTTTGAACTGCTTCAAGAGAGGCGCCACTACCAAGAACAATTAGCTGAGAATTGAGCTGCTCAAAGATCTTAAGCTCACCAATTTGCTTGGTGTGATCTTCAGAGTCGAGGCCTTCAATCTTCCAGACCGCAGGATTAACTCCTGCATCAGAGAGTTCCGTAATCGTTGACTTAAGTTCAGGGAAGAGTCCGTCTTTTGAGATTCGAGAGCGTGTTGATTCTTCTGATTGATTAATGATAATTTCAACGAGGTAGTCGTAGTTATTTACTTGGCACCACTCTTGAATTTTCTTAAGGAGAGTAATTTGGCGTTCTTTTCGGCCCGAATCATCACTGGATGAGTGAAAAATCAAAGTCTTTACTAAGTCAGGCTTGAATTTATCGATATGAGCTGGGAAGTCGTCTCCGTACTGCAGAATCATTTCAGGAGTTCGGCTAGCTTCGACCGGCATGGATAGCAGGAGTCCACGTTTTTTCGTCTCTATTGCGGCCTCTGCACCGTATTCTTCATCGACTAAGTAACCGAATCTGCCAGGGACCTGGCCCGCGACTTCAGACAAAGCATCGAGAACTAATAACTTAAGTTCAGAGTACTTTTTTTCATCTTTTCCAGGGAAGAGATCTCGGAGCACCTTCCGATGATCGAAAGCTAATATGCAAAGAGAATCTTTCATCTGTGTACCTACCCTAAAGAAGTGGAAGATATTTGGACTTCCAACTGAACTCCAAAACCTTAGCACCCCTTGAAATCTTTTTCAATGCCCTTTTTTCCGCGGGCTCCTTCTTACTCAGCAAGGACGACCTCTATGCCGCTGTTTTGCAATCGACTCACGATCTTGGGGTTTGCATCAGCGTTTGTGATCAGAATATCGATTTCATCGATGTTGCAGATTTTTGAGGTAAAAACGGCTTCAATTTTTGATGAATCTGCCAAGACAATTTTCTGTCTCGCTGCAGATAAAATCGCTTGCTTCATGAGAGCATCTAAATGAGAACTTGTTGTAAACCCTCTCTCCAGAGAGACTCCTGAGACTCCTACAAACGCTACATCAGCTGATAATTCTTCGAGAATACGTAGCGCCCACTCACCCCCTGAGGCGAAGGTCTTTGGATTCACTTCTCCACCCGTCACGAGCACTGATTGAAATCCTCGATAGGAGAGCTCTAAGGCGGCTGGTAATCCCATTGAAACGATTGTTGGTGAGTAATCGACAGGGACGCGCCTCGCTAGTTCCAAGACGGTTGTTCCGGCATCAAAAATAACCACTCCACCATGGGGCATGTAGTTCAAAGCGGCAAGGCCAATAGCCACTTTCTCTTTCACTCGTAACATCGAGCGCTCTGAAGCCGTTGGGGCTTGAACTTTCAGGAAACCAGGAGCTCTCAAGACAGCCCCACCATGAACGCGACCGATTAGCCCACCATTTTCCAACTTAATGAGGTCTCGTCTGACAGTTTCATTTGTGACCGTGAAGAGGCTTGCTAATTCATTAACATCAACTCGCTCATTTTTGTTGAGTAAATTAGAGATCGTTTCGAGGCGCTCGGTAGCCTTCGTTGCCCGAGGTCGTGTTTCAGGCTTCTGAGTTTTCTTGGCCATCACTTGCCTCCCTCCCCTTCACTAGATACGCCATCAGCCTAATACGACGGAGCCCTTTGCCGAAAGAGGAATGGGAAATTACAAAATGTTATAAATATGGATTTCAATAAAAATCCCACAATATTGTTGACTCAGCTGTGCAAAGATGTTTAAATTCCACGTTAAGTGGGTAAAAAACTCACTAGGAGTTCATCCGACTATTGAACGAGCAATGAAAGGTGCAGAAAATGGTACGTCAAAGTCTCCAATTTAAGAACCGGATTAGCATTGTGACTCTCGGAATGGTCACTCTTGCAGGCCTGGTGACTTCAATTTCGAGTCCTGCAAATGCTGCAACTCCCATAAGTCGTGCATTCGCTGGGACTACCCTCAATGTTCTTGTTGATGCCACTCCTAGAGGCCAGTTGCTCTTAAGTAGCACCATTATCAAAGACTTTGAAAAGGCAAGCGGCATGACGATCAATGTAGATGCCGTTCCAGAATCTGGAGTCATAACAAAAGCCCTCTTGGCACTTGGTGCGGGTCAGGGTCAGTACGATGTTATTGAAAATGGCGCCAAGTCAGTGCCGCAAGAAGTGGATTCCAATTGGCTGCTCCCGTTAGACAAATATTATGCCGACTCAGCAAATGCTAGTTTCATGAGTGGGTTCTCGCAAGGAACTATAAAATCCCTTTCATATAAGGATCATTCCTATGTCACCCCGTTCAACATGGGTGGAGTTGTGTTGTATTACAACAAGGAAATGCTCAAAGCTGCAAAGATCAAGACTCCACCAAACACAACCGAACAATTGGTAGACGATGCAAGACGATTGAATAGTAGTGATCATTTTGGAGTTTGTTTCCGCGGAACTCGTGCTTCAAATTCCAATTCATTCGGCTGGATCATGTTGTGGATGTTGAATGGTGGTCGCTGGGATCCATCAGGGACAGGTAGATACGATGTCCTAACCGATGCACCTGCGATCAAGACTGCTCAGCAATATCAAGTTCTATCACATTACGCGTCACCGGGAATCGCAAGCCTCAACTTTGACGACTGCCAAACACAGATGGCACAAGGAAAGGTTGCTTTGTGGCTCGATGACGCCGCACTTGGACCTGCACTTGAGATACCTGCAAAATCTACCGTCGTGGGAAAAGTTGGCTACAGCGTGCTAACTGGCAAGGCAGCTGGAGACGAGAAATATGTCCCTGGTGCTGTTTGGGGTTACTCAATCGCTAAAACAACAACGCGCGCAGATGCTGCTTGGGAACTAATTAAGTATCTGTCAGGCAAGGACGTGAACCTTGCTACTACGTTGGCTGGCGCCTCGGCTCCTGCTCGCACTGACGTTCTCGATGACCCAGGCGTCATTGCCAAACTAAACCCTAGTTATATGGCAGCTTTGAAACTGTCTTGGTCTCACGTGAATCCTGCATACTCACCACTAATCTCCCAAGGTGGGGCGATTAGATCTGCACTCGCACTTGCGGTCTCTCAGATTCTTTCAGGGAGCAGTCCAACAGGGGCGATGACTCAGGCAAATAATACGGTTAAGCAGCTCACTAAATAAGGAACTAACTCCTGTGCTGACGATTATCGTTGGCACAGGGGTTTTTCATTGGCAAGAAATGAGAAGAAGATTATGCCAAAACAAGTAAAAGAAGAAGTGACTGCCTCACGAGGTGAGGGTTCTAAACACTTACAACATATCAATCAATCGATACGAGATGATGTGTCACGCTTTGGTATTAAGGCAATTCTCTTTAGTGATAGTGAACGCTTGTATAAGATGCTTGTGGTCATACCATTCGGAGTTCTTTTTGCTCTTACTGCCTTACCACTTCTTGCTACTTTTGTTACAAGCTTATTCGGTTGGTATCTTGGCGATCCAATGGGGCCAAAATTTATTGGTTTTAGCAACTACTCTCAAATGTTTTCTGATCCCACATTTTGGAATTCAATAGGTAAGACTGCCTATCAAGTTATCGTGACCGTTTCAGGTCAAATGGTATTGGGAATGTCTTTTGCCCTTTTGCTTTCCCGCAAATTCCGAGGTGTTGGCCTTCTTCGCTCTCTTTATATTATTCCAATGATGATCACCCCCGTCATAGTCGGACTTCTGTGGCGGATGCTTTTCAATCCAAGTGGTGGTGCCATTAATTATTTTTTGTCCTTGGTTGGAATCCATGGTCCAAATTGGCTGGGAGATACTCGAACCGCAATGCCAGCGATTATTCTCACGGATCTTTGGTTTTCAACGCCTTTTGTGGGAGTAATCTTGCTAGCAGGTATTTTATCTATACCGACAGAGATTTTTGAGGCAGCACGTGTTGATGGGGCAAGTGCAAGTAAGATCTTTTGGAATATTACATTACCCTTACTGCGACCGATGATTTTTCTATCACTTCTTTTTCGCCTGATGGATGCGATGAAGAGATTCGATTCAATCTACGTCATGACTGGAGGTGGTCCAGGAAACTCCACTGAAACGCTTGATCTACACATATATTTCGCTACTTTTGAGAACCTTCAAGTGGGGTATAGCGCTGCGATGGGTTGTGTCCTTTTGGTCCTAATATTTGGAGTTTCAATAGTAATTTTAAGAAAAATGGAAAATGAATAATAGGAAGAGCAGTAAAGTTCAATCACACTTCACTACCGTTTTGACCTATGTGATTGTTTTAAGTTCTCTTCTGCCGCTCTTGTGGCTCGTCTTAACCTCTCTAAAAACTCAAGTGGAAGCTTTGAAAATGCCTCCGAGTATTATTTTCAAGCCTTCATTAGAGAACTTTAGAATGGTTTTAGGTCGGGGGTCATTTGTTCACGGTTACATCAATAGTCTCGTAATAGCTCTCGGCACGACTTCGATTGCATTGATTTTCGGAATATCAGCCGGATATTCATTGTCCCGACCTTCCGGACAAGGTAGCAAATATATGGGTAGGTGGATAGTTTTGGCGCGAATGGCGCCACCCGTTACTTTTGCGATTCCACTCTATTTAGCGTTTAGCCATCTTAAAATGTTAGATAATTATTTTAGTTTAATCATTACCTACTTAACGATTGTTTTACCATTTGTAACTTGGCTGATGCGTGGATTCTTCAAGTCGCTGCCACCTGAAATGGAGGAAGCTGCTCGAATCGATGGGTGTAGTCGTATCCAGGCGCTATTTCGAATCCTGATCCCGTCAGTTAAATCTGGCGTGGCTACATGCGCCATCTTCGGAACAATCATGGCTTGGAACGAATTCTTTTATGCTTTGATCATTTCAGGAAGAAATACCAGGCCAGTTTCGGTCGATATTCAAACCTTCATCAGCGCCGCAGGGACCGATTGGGGCGCGCTCACGGCCGCTGGGCTCTTAGTTGTTGCGCCAGTCCTTCTCTTCACTGTATTCGCCCAGAAGGGGCTGCTCAGGGGCCTCACTTCAGGATCTGTTAAGTAGGAAAAGAAGCCGTAGAGCCCTCGTTCCACAGCTTGTTAATATTTAGTGGAAGTCAACAAAATCTCCACAAAACTATTGACTTTTGTATTTGCTGCGAATTAGCCTTGCTGGAGAGGTATAAACCCGGGGATACCTTAGTGAACGAGATTCCGGATACAGGAAGGAATAACTTAAGTGCTCGCAAAAAACAAAAATACTAGGCGAATGATCAGCGCTTGCACCGCTGTTATCGCCGCGATGGGACTCTCTGCTGGAGTCACATCGCAATCTCAGGCTACTACCAAAACCCTTGGTCTTATTATCTTCAACGGCCAGGACACATTTTCTCAGCTAGCCGAAAAGGGCATTTTGGCCGCTGCCAAGACAAATGGCTGGACAGTCAAGACCGTTGACGTGGCAGGTAGTGTTGATGGGGCTAATAGCGCAATCCAAAATTTTGTAAGTGCAAAGGTCAACGCAATTATTGCGACCGTTGTTGCCAGCACCTCTTTAAAGTCAGGCCTGGCTCAAGCCACGAAAGCTGGTATCCCGGTCGTGAGTCAGTCTGGTGGATTAGCACCAGGCATTGCGGGTAACGTTACAAGTGTCAACGACGTTTCTAATGCCGCACCACTTCTTGATATGGCGAAGGTGATGGGAGGCAAAGGCAGGGTTCTAGCATTTACTTTCAAGCCAGGTCTTCCATGCTTGCTCCGCGAGAACACTCTTGATTCAGTTATGAGTAAGTATCCAAACATCACTGTTACTAAGTCTGAACTTCCAAGCGATGGCCACGCAGCATATGCTGCCTCAACCACTGCTGCTTGGTTGCAAACCAATGCTTCATACTCAGGAAATCTTGCAGTGTGGGCTTGCTACGACGATCCTGCAGTTGCAGCGATCAGCTCAATCACTGCATCGGGCAAGAAGGCATTTGTCTACGGCTATAACGGAAGTGCAGATGCGCTGGCTGCAATTAAAGCTGGAACAATGAAAGGAACAGTTTTCTTTGATCCGATCGCGACGGGTAAGGCTACATTTGCAGCTGTTCTGACCTCCCTTAAGGCAGGTAAAAAGGCAAATCTTGGAACGATCGCGGCGCCGTTTACGTTGATAACATCAGCAAACGTGGCAACTTTACTTCCATAAAAAACAGCTCTAATTAGTGAATTATGAGCCCCACGCAGAAGTCGTTGGGTCTCATAATTCATTATTTAGGTAGATTCACATTTGTTGGAGTTGTAGCGCATTAGACGAAAGGACAATCAAAGATCCATGAAGTCAAATCTAACGTTTGTTGAAAAAGGCACCAGATTCCTTGTCAACTACAGCGCACTTATTGTCCTTGCGGTTCTCATTGTTGTCTTTGGGACTCTAAGTCCAAGCGCATTTTTTAGTTTGAATAATCTGCAGAACATCTTTGTGCAGGCATCCCCCGGTGGAGTAGTGGCTCTAGCCTTAACTATCACGATGATCGTCGGGGAGTTTGATCTTTCTGTAGGTTATATGGCGAGCCTTGCAGGTCTGCTTGTCTTTGGTTTTATGGTCAACCATCATGATAGTTTCATTCTCTCAGTCTTTTACTCCCTCGGTGCTACATCCCTTCTGGGATTGATCAGTGGACTTATAGTCTCAAGGCTTAAAGTGAATGCTTTTATAGGAACCCTTGGTATCGGTTTCGTGGCAGTAGGTATCGTCTACTCCTTTAGTAACGGCGCACTCATTACAGGTAAGACCCCTCACATTGTTGACACTCTTGGTTTAGGTTCGATTATAAAGATCCAGAACCTCACCCTTCTATGGATTTGTTGTATCGCCATCTTGTGGGTCGTAACAGAGCGGACACCATTAGGGGTTCATATGCGTGCCATCGGTGGACAAGCACGTGCTGCAGAGCTAGTTGGGCTTCCAGTCGCAAAAATTAGAATGTGGGCGTTCGTTTGTTCTGCATTTCTTGCTGGGTTCGGTGGAATTATGTTGTCTATGCGTCTTGGCAGTGGCCAGCCAAATGCAGGAAATGGCTACTTACTCGATGGATTTTCAGCTACCTTTTTAGGCAGGGGTTTTTATCGGGCGGGAGAATTTAGCGTTCCAGGGACCGTAGTGGGAGCGCTCATTCTGCAGGTTGGCTATAACGGACTGGCAATTATTGGTATGCCAACGGCTGCCAAATACTATTTCTCGGGTGGAACGCTTGTAGTGGCACTTGCCTTAGGTACTATCGCGGGTAGTTATCACTTCAAATTAAATGATAGAAAAAGAAAGAAATGAATTCAATGACTGAGCTAATCCTTCAACTTAAGAACGTTAGTAAGAAATATGTTGGTCTTACAGCATTGCATCCGAGTGACCTCGACCTCTACTCCGGTGAGATTTTGGTAATTTTAGGTAGTAATGGAGCAGGAAAATCCACACTATTGAAACTTATGTGCGGCGCGGAGTCTTCGGATTCTGGAGAAGTTATTTTTCTTGGAGCCCAACAGAAACATTGGAGTGTCGCGACTTCCCGATCCCTGGGAGTTGAAGTAGTGCACCAAGAGCTCGCTGTTGTCGGAGAATTGAATCCGATTGAAAATCTTTATTTGGGCCGCGAGCTTGTTGTCCATAAGCGATGGTGGCCATTCTTGGCGCGACGAGTAATGCGTAAGGAAGGCAGTGACCTACTGAGGTCCCTTGGAGCTCAACTTTCGAGTCTGAAAGGGAAGACAGTTGAGTTATCTGGCGGCCAGCGCCAAGCTGTTGCAATCGCACGAGCCGTAGGGTGGGGAGAGAAGCTCATCATCCTGGATGAGCCCACAGCTGCATTAGGTATCGCTGAAACTGCTGAGGTTGAGCAGATGATTCGCACGTTACGCGGGCGGGGGTTAGCAGTAGTCCTTGTTACTCATAGATTAGATCAGGCAAAGAATCTTGCAGATAGAGTCGCTGTTGTGCGCCAGGGCAGGATTGTTGGAAATTTTCTCAAGGCAGATATCGAAGTTGGAAAACTTGCCATCTTGATCACGGGCGAGGAGAGCGCGAGTGTGGTGTAACTATCTATGGGAATGAGCGTTCCTTTCTATAATGAATTGCCGCGTCGAGGGGTAGCGCAGCAACGGGTTGGGTGGGACTTGTTTGGAGAGAGATATCCTCTTGGCAGGCTTAATTTGGTTGATTCACAAGTAGTACAGCAAGAATTAATCGGAGTAGGCGATCCCACACCAATTTCTCTTAATTGGAATCTTGAGTATCCCGATCCAGGAATCTTGGGGAGAACGCCATATAAACATAATATAAAACGAGTCACTGATGGTTGGGATGACTATCTTGATGGTTACTTTCCGCAAGGTTCAAGTCAATGGGACGCGATGTGCCATTGTCGTCACCCTGAGCTTGGGTACTACAACGGAGTATTAGCCACGGATGAATTCGATGGCGGTCTCTCGGTCCGAGAGAAATTAGGCATTCATAATCTTGCCCGTGCTGGGATTACCGCACGATTCATTCTCATCGATATTGTGAACTTTCATGCTCAATCTGGCGTGTCCTGGTCCGGAATGTCAGGTTTCCAAATTTCTAAAGAATTACTCATCTCGATTCTAGATTTTCAAGAAACTACGTTACAAAGTGGTGACATCTTGATCCTTAGAACAGGGTGGACCGAGGAATATTCCAATTTCTCACCTTCTGCTCGAGTCCAGCTCGCCGCCGCCCCCTTGAAGATTTCTGGTCTTAAAAACGATGAATCATTGATCGAATGGTTGTGGGATCAAGGCGTTGTCGGCATAGCAGCTGACAATCCAACCGTTGAAGCGACGCCATTTGATGTTAGTGATCCAGCCACATTTATGCATTACCAGCTCATTCCTTTACTGGGGTTTTTGCTTGGTGAATTATTTGATCTTGAGGCCCTTGCAAAGAGGTGCGCTGAGTCTTCAAAGTGGCATGGTGTGATTATTTCAGCCCCTCTCAATATCTATGCGGGTGTTGGTTCACCAGCTAATTCCATTGCGTTGGTCTAAGAGGTTCAATGCCAAATAATATAGTGGGGCATTTCAAAGGTAGCCCATTTGAAAAGATAGAGGAAATTTTCTATCAAATACTCACAGAACGTCCGCGATCTGGTCAGGCTTTATCAATTTGGCATAACGGTGGTTGTGTCCTGGATATCTACGGTGGGTTCTCAAACTATGAGAGGCGACTAGCCTGGACGAAAGATACGCCAAGTGTCATTTTCTCCGCTACAAAAGGAATACTTTCTGTTATCGCTGCGCAATTAGTTCAATCGGGAGTTCTGAAGTATGAAGATTTGGTGACAAAGTGGTGGCCTGAATTTAATCTTCAAGGAAGAGATCGATTGACAGTCAGAGACCTTCTTTCACATAGGGGCGGTCTACCAGTCCTGAAAGACGGTGTCACTCTCGAGCAGACTCTCGACTGGAATTACATGGTTCAACGGTTGGAGTCCGAGGATGTGCTGTGGAGATCTGGCTCTTACTATATGTATCACGCTATAACCTACGGTTGGTTGATCGGTGAGTTGATCGTACGTGTTAGCGGAATGTCACCTGGCGAATTTCTACAGAGCCAGATTGCCGTGCCCTTGAAGCTTGATAGTTGGATTGGGGTATCGGAAGATATTCAATATCAAGTGGCACAGATGTATACAGCTGACGGATTAAAGAATGCTTTCGCAAATATTGAGGCTGAAGGCAGTTACTTTGGAGACTTAAGACTGCAAGCATTATCACTGGGGGGAGCTTTCACGCCAGAGCTAGTGGGTCCACAAAGTGGTTTTAATGATCCACGAGTCCAGCAAGCTGAAGTTCCTGGGGCTAATGGAATATCAACTGCAAGATCGCTTGCAAAATTCTGGTCAGCAGTTGTGGTTGAGACCGATGGTATGAGGTTACTGAGTGACGAGGTGATTACTAGGGCGACTACATTGCAATCCACAGGTAATCCCTTCAATGAATTACCACCACCTTACTCACGTTTTGGAATGGGTTTTCAACTTGACTCAGAAGCCCGTAGGTACTTGAGCTCTCGATCTTTTGGCCATAATGGTGCTGGTGGGCAAACAGCTTTTGCAGATCTGGAACACAAAATCGGCTTTGCATATCTGACGACAGAGATGGAAGACAGCGCCTGTGACACACGAGCTACTCGGTTAATTACAGCGCTAAGGGATGCATTGGCCCAAGGCTGAAATTATGAGAAGGTCAAACCCTCTCGGTCTTTACTTCCTACCAGTCAGCACCTTAAAGAAGCGGATTACCTTGTTGCGCCAACGCTTTCCCTGCTGAATTGGATTTAATTCAAGCACTTGCATATGGGCTGGTTCACCAGGAGTTTTGACCTGTTCGCCTACCGTTATAGAGACTCTCCCACTGAGCGTGAAAGCGCTCGTGGGGCCTATAGCTCAGTCGGTAGAGCAACGGACTTTTAATCCGTGGGTCGACGGTTCGAGCCCGTCTGGGCCCACTCATTTAGCGCATGCAATGCGCAGTTGAGTGTGCTTTTACATCGAATCATCAATTCTGGATGCAGTTCTTGGATGCAGCTGACTCAGAAAGTCATCCTTGGACTCTATAAAGTCCGTTGGAGCTTAGGCTTACAGAACTCCGTAACTTTGACACCGTAATCCTGCTGGGACAACCCCTGGTCGAAGTGGACCCCAGTAGAGGAACAGCAGCTACTAGAGCGACTAAAAGCAGGGCACAGCATTGATGAACATTCCATCCCTTTATACCCCTAAACAAGTAGCAGATTACTTGCACGTCTCTCGGGGGACTATTTACAGCATAATTTCTAGGCAAGAAATTCAGAGTATAAAAATTGGGCGAAATCGTAGATTTACCAATGAACAGATTCAAGATTTCATTCAAAGTAGACGAACAGCAGTTGTCATGGACCTCTAGCTTGTAGACCTGTTAGCAAGGTCATTGGATTGTAACTAGTGGCAAAAAAGTGGAATTTCATCTTGCATAAGGAATTTTCTGCAAACTGGACAGTCATGGATTGACTAGAAAACTCATGTCAAGTCATCAAAATATGGATTAGGCATGGAAACCTGGTCACGCCGATGGATAGTGGCTCTACGTCAAACACAGTAGCCCCTAAGACAATCCTGGACATAAAGCACAAGAAGGTGGCGGTTGGCTCACTTGGGTTTTTGCAACTGAAGCTATTCCAAAGGTTGAAGAGAAGTTCGGACGCAGCGCAATCGAAGGTCACCGCACACGTCCAGACGGTACTGATCTCAAGTGGAAGCAAATCGGAGTTAATGAAATTGCCGATTCTCGAGAGCTGCCATTCTTTATCCAATGGTTGACTGCAGATCACTCATCACAAGATGGCAAAGCGGTTGCTGCAATTGAGAAGATTACGATTGCTGACTCTGATCAACTATCAGACTCATGGTTTAAGACAGAGATCCTTGCTGGATTAAATGGCACAGATCTTGAGTTCATTGACCCGTCAACAAATGATGGGGAGTCGGGGATTGTTGCGGTGCATTTGATGACGCCGGCAGGGTCAGTTGTTCTCGACTAAGGCTCACGAGACCAGTCACCATTGATTTATTAGCCTCGCATAAGTTACTTTTCACCATGCAGAAAAAGTGTGACGTATTAATTATCGGCGCTGGCGTCGTAGGACTTTCAACTGGAATTGCTCTTCTGCAAAGCCGCCCAAACCTCAAAGTCGTAATCGCGGATAAAGAAAAAGACATAGGACTCCACGCTAGTGGCCGTAATTCAGGCGTTATTCATGCAGGTTTCTATTACTCTCCTGATTCGCTTAAGGCTAAATTTTGTCGTGATGGAAATTTTGAATTAAGAAAACTTGCCAAAAAGTATAGAATTCCCGTTAACAATGTTGGGAAAGTTGTAGTAACTCGAAACGAAGATGAGGACTCTCGCCTAAATACATTGTTCGAACGCGGCATTGCAAATGGAGTAGAACTTGAAATACACCCTCAAGAGAAACTCAAAGATTTCGAACCTCTGGCAATTACGCACAATCGCTTTATGTGGTCACCAAATACTGGAATATCTGACTCAATTGCAATTGTGAAAGCCATGCGAGATGAGTTTTATTCACTCGGTGGAGTGATCGAGTTTGGTTCAAAGGTAAAGATTGTCGAATCTAAAGGCGAGATTGTCGACGCTAGCAATGAATTTCTCTTTAAGCATGTGGTCAATGCCGCTGGTGCGCAAGCAGATCGAATCTCAAGAGCTGTAGGTGTGGGATCAGAGTATGCAATGTTGCCATTCATGGGCGTGTACCGAGCGACAAGTGAGAAAAATCTGCCACTGAAACGACTTGTATATCCGGTTCCGCATCCAATTAATCCATTTCTCGGAGTCCACTTCACTCTTACGATTGATGGAAAAGTTAAAATTGGTCCAACAGCAATACCAATCGCAGGTCGCGAACAGTATTCATTTACAGAAGGTTGGTCGGGCTCTGATATTGCTCAGGCTTTGAAGGGTATGAAATCGTTAGTAACTGGAGATTCTCATGACTTTGGTGCAATTCTGAAGAGTGAATGGCCAAAGATTATTCAGAGACTTCTTGTAAAAGAATCAACCGAGTTAGTGCCCTCCGCGATAGGGGTGAGAGACTGGCATCGCAAACCACCAGGAATTCGAGCTCAGTTAGTTCACTTGCCGACAGGAAAACTTGAGCAAGACTTCATTGTGACTAGTCAAGCAAATGCCACACATGTACTTAACGCCGTTTCTCCTGGCTGGACAAGTTCAATCCCATTTGGAAGACATGTTGCCGAAAAATCCGTCCTTCCGCTACTAGGATAGTTACGTAGACTCAAAAGGAGAATTTGTCATGCGCAAACTGGTTGTTGTTACAGGTGGTAGTGGTTATATCGGCTCTGTTTTATGCCCACTTCTAGTTGAAGCAGGATATCGAGTACGCGTTCTTGATCGCTTTTTCTTCGGCAACACCATCCCAGATTCCGAGAATATCGAAAAAATAAAGATCGATTCGCGACAGATAATGCAATCGCATCTTCAGGGTGCATATGCGGTTTTAGATCTAGCCGCACTCAGTAACGATCCAGCAGGTGAGCTTGATCCAGTTAAAACTCTTGATATTAATTATCGCGCTCGCCGTCGACTCCAAGAATTGGCATCTGATATCGGAGTTGAAAGATACATACTCGCATCATCGTGCAGTATTTATGGATTTCAAGATGGCATCCTGGATGAAAACTCCCCAACAAACCCCTTAACTACTTATGCAGAAGCTAATTTGCGAGCAGAAGAATCAGCTCTGCAGCTTCACGCCAATGGTACCGACTTGGCCGTAACTCTATTTAGGCAAGCAACGATGTATGGTCTAAGCCCAAGAATGCGTTTTGACATTGCAGTAAACGGCATGACCCTTGGAATGTGGCAGAACGGAACAATCCCGATGCTTCGTGATGGCACACAATGGAGACCTTTTATTCACATCCGTGACACATCGAAGGCATTTATTCTTGCTTTAAACGCAAAGAGAGAATTGATCGCAGGCGAGCGTTTTAATGTTGGTTGCAAAGAACAGAACTATCAAATCATGCAGCTAGGTGAATTAGTGGCTGAGGGAATTGGAAAGAAATTCGATTTCACCTGGTACGGGGATCCTGATCACCGCTCATATCAAGTCAATTTTGACAAAGTTAAAGATGTGCTTGGTTTTACCCCAGATTGGACACCACTCGAAGGTGCTAAAGAAATTGCTGATGCCTTAGAGAGCGGGACTGTCAAACCTGACATCTACACCAAAACCCTAGCCTGGTACACAGAATTAATTGAATGGGAAAAGCGAATGAAGGACCTTGCTCCAGATGGAAACATATTGTGAGTTCAGTTTCAATTATCGGTCCAAATGGTCAACTTGGTTCAGATTTAGTAAAAGTCTTTTCGGTTGCAGGCTGGAAAGTAGTTCCAATAACGCATGGTGAAATATCAGTTGAAAACCCAGAGTCTGTTTCGGGTGCTCTCAAGATTGTGCGGACAGACTGGGTGATTAACACTGCTGCTTTCCATAAGGTGGATGAATGTGAAAAAGATTCGCAAAAAGCATGGGAGATAAATGCGTTCGGCGCAAAGAATGTTGCAGTAGCAGCACGTGATCTGGGAATGCGCGCCGTATTCATTAGCTCAGATTATGTCTATTCTGGCAATAAAGAGGATTCATATTCAGAATGCGATCTGGTATCACCTGTCAACGCATATGGGCATTCCAAAGCTGGTGGAGAGGCAGTGACCTTGGCTGCGAATGAAAAGAATCTAGTGATCCGAATTGCGAGTGTTTTTGGCGCTGCAGGAAGCAGCGGTAAGGGTGGCAATTTCGTTGAAACCATCATTAATAAGGCAAAGGCTGGGGAACCGTTATCAGTAGTCGACGATATTTTAATGTCCCCTACTTATACAGTGGATGCAGCTCAAAAGATTTTAGAACTTTTGAATCTTAACCAGAGTGGTACTTTCAACGCGACAAACTCTGGTTCAACAACTTGGTTTGGGTTTGCACAAGAAATTCTCAAACAGACGAAATTAACTACCGAGCTAAATTCGTCCAAGACGAATTGGGAATCTGCTTTAAAACGACCCAAGAACTCCTCATTGGATATCAAAAAAATCGAGGGCCTTTCAATAAGTTCTCCAAGTTGGTCAGAAGGGCTAAGCCGCTACCTAGTAGAAAAAGGCCACATCTAATGAAGGGCATTATCCTTGCTGGCGGAAGTGCAACCAGGCTGCGCCCGGCTTCACTAGGTGTAAGCAAGCAATTGATGCCCGTTTACGACAAACCTTTGATTTACTATCCATTAACTACTCTTTTGTTGAGCGGTATTCGTGAGATCTTATTGATTTCTACGCCTCATGATCTTCCTCAGTTTAGAAGACTTTTTTCAAATTCTAACTCATGGGGAATTGAGATTTCATTTGCAGAACAACGAAATCCAGGTGGCCTTGCAGAGGCTCTGTTGATTGGTGAAAGCTTTATAAATGGTGGGGAAGTCTCCCTAATTTTGGGCGATAACCTGTTTCATGGAACTGGCCTAGGCCGACAACTTCAAGATTCCTTTGTAAACCCCGGGGCTCTGATTGCTGCCTATCATGTTTCCGATCCAAGAGCATTTGGAGTAGTGGAATTTGGTAGTGATGGACTTGCAAAGTCTCTTGAAGAAAAGCCTGTGATACCCAAAAGTTCTTGGGCAGTGCCAGGTTTATACTTTTATGATGAAACTTCTGTAGATAGAACCAAATCTCTCCAAAGGTCTCCTCGCGGAGAACTTGAGATTACCGACCTAAACCGGAGTTATTTGAATGACAGCCAGCTGCGTGTGAAAACATTCGCGCGAGGTACAACATGGCTCGATATGGGTACTCCTGCAACACTCTTAGAAGCGGCTGAGTATGTGCGTATTGTTCAAGATCGACAGGGACTTTTGATTGGATCTCCAGAGGAAGCGGCATGGAGGTCAGGATGGATCGATGATCAAAAATTATTGGAAATCGCAAGCGGACTAAAAGCAACACAATACGGTCAACTACTTGGCAAATTGCCAGAAGAGGAAAAATAAATGCCTATCCAAGTTGAAGAAACTGCCATCCCTGACGTAAAAATTGTCCGCGCGACACGCTTTCATGATGAACGTGGATTCTTTACTGAAACTTACAAGGAAGCCGAATATCTTGAGGCGGGAATACCAAAATTTGTTCAGGATAATTTATCGGAATCATCCAAAGGTGTCATACGTGGGCTGCACTGGCAAACCTCACCTTACGGACAAGGAAAGCTTGTTAGTTGCCTGAGTGGCGCTATTTTGGATGTTGCAGTTGACATTCGAAAAGAAAGCCCAACTTTCGGTCAACATGTTTCAGTTGCATTAAATTCATATGAACAAATTGCATTGTGGGTGCCTGAAGGGTTTGCCCATGGATTTCAGGCACTAGAAGACGGTACGCGTGTTCATTATAAAGTTACGAATTATTGGAATAAAGACTCTGAAAGATCATTAAATAGCCTTGACCCTCACCTGGGAATACCTTGGCATAAGTTACCCATATTGTTGTCAGAAAAAGACAACTCAGCTCCAACTCTCCGGCAAGTATGATCAAAAGAAATTTCAATAGGTATACAAGGAGAGTTGCAGGAAGACTTCTAGATGCATTGTGTGTGATTTTTGATCTCTTTTCACAAACTTCATCGAAGGTTACATTAGTCAGAAAAAGTCTTGACTTTGAAAAAAGCAGCAGGTTTCTTGTCTTTGTATTTTATGGACCCATAATCATGAAAAGACATTTAGATTTTCTGAATTCCATGAGTAAAAAAGGTATACATGTTGTTGTAGTAAGTAATGGATGCGAAAATATCGGGGACAACCAACTTCTAAATCTAAGTATTGTCCGCCGCAAAAATATTGGCCGTGATCTTGCTGCATACAGAGATGCAATTCGAATTATTTTGGACAAAGGAGAAGGCGAACTCCAGTACATATTTTTGATAAACGATACTATGACATGGGATGATCGCATCATTGATTGCTTATTGGCTAGATTTGATTCTAACATTGACGTGCTATCCATAACTAAGTCCTATCAAATTATCCCCCACATACAAACCTTCGGACTTTTAGTAAGAGGTAGTGTTGCTTCAAGATTCGTTAAATATTCAAACTGGCGGAATTGGAAACTCAAAAGGACTATAGTTTTCCGAGGTGAAATCATGCTCCAGCGAAGACTTGAAAATCATGGGTTAAGAGTGGGTAGCCTAATCGATGGGGAAGCCTTACAAAAAAAATATCTTAGAACTGACGAATTTCCACTTAATCCTACAAATGAGTTAGCAGATCATCTTGCCAAGGAAATTTTTGGTATTAGAAAAATTAAGTAATCGAATTCCTAGCAAATATTGCATCCATTTGAATCATTTTTCCATAGTTTTTTTCAGAAAATGATTCGACTAATCCAACCAAACTGAAGCCAAGAGGCTCGAGGTAGCTTATTAAAGATTTCAAGGTGGAACCTCCTATGTACGCCTCGACCAGCGATGCTTCAATGACCAGAACTTCAACTTTGCTAAGAGTATTTTTGGCTCCTTTCAGAGCTTCGATCTCATAGCCTTGTAAGTCCAGTTTTAATAGAATTGGGCCAAGTAGTGAATCTGCCAATAAGTCCAGTGGGACCATCGAAACATTCCGAATTTCTTCGAAAAAGACCTCAGGGGCGGCTCCCAGGTGAGCATTAGAAAACTCCATAAAACTGGAAGATTCGCCAGAATTTGAGGCTATATGAAAAGCAGCACTTTTAGATTCGGATCCCAACGCTAATGCATGACTCTGAATTTTTGTAAATTTCTTCAAAATTTCAAAATTCTTTGGTGAGAGTGAAGTTATTGGATCGATTAGCAAAAGATTTGGGTTTGATTGCAGATTGAGAAATGGCAATACGTCTTTCGCCCAAGTACCATCATGGGCTCCAGCGTCAATGACAGACGAGAATTCCCAGTGCCGGAGTAAATTTATGAGGCGATTTCTTGGGATCAAATGAGAAAGACTAGTCACTTCCGCAGTTAGGGCCTTTAGCTTAGATAGTATTCGCATGTGTCTATAGTAACGAATAACGAGGTCGTATCTTGAATATCGGAGATGTCTGGCGAATCTTTAAATTAAACTACGGCCGGAGAGGATTTCTTCGCCTAGCAATTTATTTTTTGCGACACCCTGGATCGGTCCTCACTGTAGTGCGGATCGCCCGGAAACGCGATTGGCTTTCGGCAAGATCTATTTTTTTGCCAATTCTAAACAGAGAAAAACTTAACAAAGATGAAGTTCATTTCAATGCGTCTCTTGAAATTAGGAACGAGGCAAATCGTTGGCTTAGAAAAAATAATTTCAAATCTCATAATTTTAATTATTCAGTGATTATTCCTGTTTTTAAGCCAAAATTAAATTTGTTAGAAGAAGCTGTTCGAAGTGTCACATCACAAACGAACAAAAATTGGGAAATAATATTGATTGCAGATGGAATTGAATCCGCAAATGAAATATATAAAAGCAACACCTTGAAAGAGCTCGTTACTAATTTCGACACACGCCAGTTATTCCCAACAGTGGGCTTTGAGAATTCGAAGATTAGTTTGATTGTTCAGCCTAAAAGAGTGGGTATTCGTGATACGACAATTGCTGCTATCAAAGTTGCAAAAGGGGATCGGGTGGTTCTATTGGACCAAGACGACCTACTCAATGCCCAAGCGATTGATTCCTTTGATGTCTTCGATAGCACCTTTGGTGGCATATACACAGATCATGCTGTAGTTACTGAAACTGGGGTGATTACTGAAACTTTCCGCAAACCAAAATGGTCACCATTTTTGGCGCATCAGATTATGTATTTTGGCCACAGTAAATGCTTTAGGAAAGATTTGATTGAGAGTTTTTATACAATAGAACTTGACGATTTGACCGCTGATCATATTGCAATGCTTAAAATTGGGCTTGCTGGTTATGGCATCGCACACATACCACTTCTGCTTGCTGCCTGGCGAATAAATGACACTTCTTTAGCTTATAGTGCAATTACTAAGCCGGAAGTAATGCTGAATTTTGAAAAGTCAATATCTGAAATCAGTGCTTCAAATTCTTTACACTTTCAAGGAGTGTACGGACCGTTTTTCCATCGCCTTGCGCCTATTGTTAATAATAGCTTTAAGCAACCTGCGCTAGACATCATAATTCCAACTATGTGGTCGGGTGACCATGCTATACGGCTTCTCAACCAATTAAAAACTCTCATAAAAGATTCGCATGTAAATATAATTTTGATTGATACTAATCTTAATTCTAGACCGACTGAATTTGTTAAGATTCAAGAATCTTTTGGATCCAAACTAAAAGTCCTGGTCTGGGATGAAAAATTTAATTATTCTAAAGTAAATAACTTTGCTTTTCATCAATCAGATTCTGAGGACGTGCTATTTTTGAATGATGACACAAGATTATTAACTTATGACACGTTCCGAAAAATGCAAGCGATGCTGGCATTTCCCGGAATTTCAGCTGTGGGAGCAAAACTACTTTATGAAAATGGAACAGTTCAGCATGGCGGTGTAGCCTTAGGGATACGGGGGACTGCGGACCATATGTATCGGAATTGGAAGTATTCGGATTCAGGTGTTCACGATTCACTAAATTGGTCTCGCGAAGTTTCTGCAGTAACCGCAGCGTGTTTGCTGACAAAGAGAAAGTTTTTCTCGGAAGTGGGGGGTTTTGATGAAGAGTTTGATATTGCTTACCAAGACCTGGATTTGTGCCTGAAATTATCAGATAAATTTGGTTCCATTGTTCAAATGCAGAGTGTATTTTTGTTGCACATGGAAAGTGTATCTAGAGGATCTGCATATTCATTTCCTGATAGGTCGAAAATACTCTCAAATTGGCACACTGATGGAGTGTTAGATCCATTTACCGTGGGTTCGCGATGGAGAAATTCGAGTACGGCCAATAACAATGGGTAACAAAATCCTAATCTCAATTGACTCTGAATCTGAAGCAAATTCGAGTTATCATGTCACGAACGTTGCTCTTCATCTGAAGAGATTAGGTTTCATAGTGTCTGTTCAGTTTGCTCAAATCATGCCAGGGACTACTATGGATTTATTGAGGCAACAAAATATAGAATCATCAGTAATAGGCACTAAAATACGCGATCTAGATTTTCTTTATCTTTGGTCACCGCGCAGTAAGAATAGATCTATCGCGAATTTGTATGACTATAAACACCTCATAGTGCACGTTGAAGACAATGATTGGTATCTTGAAGAATTATTAGGAAATTTAGATTCCCTCGGCCAAATTGATAAAACACTAGAGAAGTCTAGTTTGATCACTTATATTAATTCAAATACAAGTTCGTTGATTCCCAAAGATATAGATACTTATCTCCTTCTTCCAGGGGTAGACGATGCTACTTTTTCTGATATTCAAGTTTCTTTACCCCTCGCAAAAATTTCATCAGGATTTTACCTTTATGCTGGCAACGTGACAGATTATGTGCTTGAAGGATTAACTAATATTGCATTCGCTGTAAAGGAATACAACAGGAAATTTGACACCGAAGACATCTTACTTGTCACCGGAAGGGACTGGACCAATCAACTGCTACATCGAATTCCTGACGTGGTAGTCATAGGTAATTTTCTGGCCAAGGATATGGTGAGTAAATTGATGCGAAAGTCAATTGCAAATTTGCAATGTAGTTCGCAGGACGAGTTTGACTTATACAGATTTCCCAGCAAATTGCCCGAGTATCTCATTTCTGGGAGACCAACCCTGATCGAGAGATTTACTCTAGATATCGAATTGAGAAACAAAGAAAATTGTTTAGAGGTCGTTGATAAGTCAATGTCAGCTTGGCTGGAAGGCTTAATACAACTTAGGATGATGAGCAGTCATGAAATAAAGACCTTGGGTGAGAGTGCTAAAGACTTTGCTCTTCAAAATCTTTCTTGGAATAAATCAGTTTCTGGCCTTGCAGATAAATTACTCAAAATGCAGATGTGAAATACGGACACAGAATGGAGAAAATAGAGATGAAGTCAGCCCTAGTTCTAGGTGCAGGGGGATTTATAGGAAGCCATATGGTGAAGCGACTTAAATCTGAAGGCTATTGGGTGCGGGGGGTGGATCTTAAGTATCCTGAGTATTCGAGTACTAATGCAGACGAATTTGTTATTGCTGATTTACGTAATGTCGAAGTTGTCAAACAAGTATTAATCCCAAGTTCGTCTCTGATCTTTGATGAGATATATCAATTCGCAGCAGACATGGGTGGCGCAGGTTTTGTCTTTACTGGAGAAAACGATGCTGAAATTATGCACAATTCAGCTACGATCAATTTAAACGTTTTGGAGAGTTTGCATCAACACAATCAATCTATAAGACTGAATCATACCAAAATATTTTATTCAGGATCTGCTTGTATGTACCCCGCTTATAACCAGAAAGATCCCGATAATCCTAACTGCACAGAGGATTCAGCCTATCCCGCGGAACCAGATAGCGAATATGGCTGGGAAAAACTCTTTAGCGAGAGATTGTTTTTCGCTTATCATCGAAACCACAATATTCCAGTTGCGGTAGCTCGTTATCACAATATTTTTGGCCCGGAAGGTACATGGGAAGGGGGCCGTGAAAAAGCACCTGCAGCAATTTGTAGAAAAGTTGCGGCTGCGAAGGATACAGATTCAATCGAAATATGGGGGGATGGAAATCAAACTCGCTCATTTCTTTATATCGATGAGTGCATCGAAGCAACAAGAAGATTTATGATGCATACTGATTTTATAGGCCCAGTAAATATTGGCTCAGAAGAGATGGTCACAATAAATCAACTAGTTAGTATCACCGCCGATATTGCTGGGAAAAAAATAGAAACATCACATATCGATGGCCCACAAGGTGTAAGGGGTCGAAATTCATCAAATAATTTGATCCGTGAAAAATTAGGTTGGGACTATAAAATGACATTGGCAGAAGGAATCCAAAACACTTATGAGTGGATCAGGTTTCAAAGTGAGATTGGGAAGTAATCTGAAATTCGATAGCCCTAAAAGGTCGCAAGGGCTACAGATTGCGAGAGCTGTCGCGGCGACATCCGTCTTTATCCATCATTTCGTTTGGTATTCGCAAAGTTTTTTTGGTTTCCATGTGACCGGAGTGCCAATTCTAGGTACATGCGGCGTTGTTATTTTTTTTGTTCTATCGGGATACCTAATGACCGGTTCATTAATCAGGGGAGATCAAACTTTTTTGGCTAATAGGGTGCTTCGGATATATCCTTCTTTTCTAATTGCAGCCTTTGTTGTAATGGGAACAAAGATTCTCCTCTGGGGAGGCTTAGGGCCAGTTAGTCACGTAACTGAGGCGCTGACCTTGCTGCCGTTTGGGAATGTGAGCTACCCGCTGTTTGTTGAGTGGAGTTTAGTTTTTGAAGTTTGCTTTTACTTATTAATTGCGTTTACGTTGTTTTGGCGCCGTCTAAGGCTACATGTTTTTGTGCTGATTCTATTTGTTTGGATTTTGATAATTGCACTTCGTGAAGAACAGAGTGAGATTCTCAATGTGGGTTTTAAAGTCTTTACAAGCTCATGGTGCATTGCTCTGATTGCTGGGAGCGTTTTAAAGCTTGTTCTTTATGCAAAAATTATCAAACCTTTTTCGACATCCAAGTCTCAGATTTTTGGAACCCTTCTTGGAATTCTCGCTACCATAACCTCTTTCTATGTCTTTGACTTTAATTCTAATCTATATTTATTGGCTTTAAGTCTTTCGAGTTGCCTTTGCATATTATCGTTGATTGAAGCAACATCTAGATCCTTCTTAGTTCAAATAGGGAATTATTCATATGGTATCTATCTACTACATGTACCTCTCATTACAATTCTGATGTCATTGATGTCCCAACACCTTTCTTGGAATAAATGGATTAGCATTAGTCTTACGTTAATTATTTCGGCTCTCACCTCTCACCTCTTTGGTCTTTTTGACTTTTATTTATATAGATACTTAAGACGCCTAAAACTTTGATTTTCAGAGAAGTTTTATCAAGAAGGCAGCAGGGCGAAATAATTAGTCGCGAGTTATTCCAAAAATTCGAAATCGCTTTAGGAATTCAAGTCAGTTGTGAAGTGGCTTGGGCCGGGATCGAACCGGCGACCTAACGATTTTCAGTCGTTCGCTCGTACCAACTGAGCTATCAAGCCAACAAAGATCTTGCTAGCAGTTGCCCACCAGTACGTATGGCACACAAATAAATTTGCATACAACACCAAAACCTTTGCGACCCGGACGGGACTTGAACCCGCGACCTCCGCCGTGACAGGGCGGCGCGCTAACCAGCTGCGCTACCGGGCCTTAAGTTACTGATGAACATAAGTGGCTCTTATGTCACCCTCAAAGCCTTTACTTCTTTACTACTTTTCTTGCGTGCCCCCACCCTTTAATGTCTTCTTATCGGAATGAGCTCCAGATGGTATGGATAGGTAAGTGGCACGATGCTGAGCAGTAGCCTAAAAAAACAAAGTAAGAACTTATCTGTTCCCCAGTCAACGGACTAGTCCAAGGTATGGGTTGGATGCAGTTCTTGGATGCAATTAAACCTTCTCGAAAAGACCCCTTAACGACCTTTTCGCATGTCCCCCGTGTGGAGTAGACTTCACTGAACAAGGCAGGACAAAGGTGGATAAGGAAACAACGTACTTTTAATCCGTGGGTCGACGGTTCGAGCCCGTCAGGGCCCACTCATCTAGAAAAGCGGAATCTGCTGAAATGAGCGTAAGTTCCGTATGTAGTTGTATTCAAAACCTATTCTTCCATCTACTACAGACATTTTCTAGTGCGCTTAAATTGCAGGTGTAGGCAATCAACTCATACCAAATCCATACCAAATCCAAAAGCAAAGCGACCCCCAAGTCATTACTGGCTGGGTTTCTCTGACCTCCTTCGCAGTCCAATGAGTCTGAGCTCTTTTGGAAACAATCTCATTGTTCAGTTCTGTTATATCGCGATCTTTGGCTCATTGAGTTACAGCCGATTTACCAGCAAGGATATTTTGTCTTAATTGCTCGCAAGACGTTAATCGCAAAGGAATTGCGGTTGTTACTCGATTACGACTGAACTGTCTTGGCCATACTTGCCAGAGTGGTCGCCGTTGAGCACATGGACACCACCAACTCCA
>CAIMOX010000005.1 GCA_903843225.1 uncultured Actinomycetes bacterium
GCCCTGCTCAAGTGTCTTAATGCGCTCAAGGCGCTTGGTGACATCTGCGCGAAGTTCTGCGAGAGTTTCGAACTCTGATGCAAGCTTTGCAAAGTCATCATTGAGCTCAGGTAGATCGCGATTCTTAACAGCCTTCACTGTTACATCGATATCGCCAACTTCGCCTTCGGCCATGCCAACAAGTGCTGCGGTGAAACGCTTTGAATCGCCAGCGTTTAGACCAATGAGCGCCTCATCAAGGCCATCGATCATTGATGCTGAGCCAACTTCGTAAGAAATATCGTTTGCTACGCCGCCATCAAGCTCTTTGCCATCCTTTGATGCAACGAGATCGATTGTGACGAAGAGGCCACTCTCAACTGGCTTTTCTACAGTGCTGAGCGTTCCGAAGCGAGCGCGAAGTGCATCAACTTGTTCTGCAATTTCAGTATCGCCAACAGCGACATCATCAACTTCAAGAGTGATTTCCGAGAAATTAGGAAGTGTGAGATCTGGGCGAACATCTACTTCGACTTCAAAGGAGAGCTTCTCACCATCAACGAGTTCCTTGATATCAACCTTTGGGCGGCCGATAACTTTGATCTTGTTCTCTTTTGCAGCTTCAGTGTAAAAAGTTGGGAGTGCAGCGTTCACTGCTTCATCAATAACAGCTGCGCGACCCACGCGCTTTTCGATCATCGCTTGTGGGACATGGCCTTTACGGAAACCTGGGATTGTGATGGATGCGCCGATCGATTTATAAGCTTCGGCAAAATAAGGAGCAAGCTCTTCGAAGGTAACGTCAATATCAATCTTGACGCGCGTCTCGTTGATTTTGGTGACAGAGCTTTTCACGTATCTCCTCAGGTAATCAGGCCTCGAGGCCCTTGATGAAGTTGGATCTTTATGAGTTCTGGTCGGGGCGGGGAGATTCGAACTCCCGGTCTCCTGCTCCCAAAGCAGGCGCGCTAGCCACTACGCTACGCCCCGTGGCGTAAGTGAGAAGTCTAAGGGGTGAAATTCCCTTCTCCTAACCGAGTCGGTAACCTATCCCTTGATACGAGGGGGAGCCAAATTCTGACCCCACCTCGAATCGCGGTAAAGTTCTAACTGCATGAAAATGCGGGTGTAGCTCAATGGTAGAGCCCCAGCCTTCCAAGCTGGCCATGCCGGTTCGATCCCGGTCACCCGCTCCAGTTTTTAGCTCAAGACTTGCTTAATAGCCGCCCCCACTTCCTCCACAAAGTAACTGCCGGACGCAACAAATGTTCCGCTATCAACAGAAATCTGAAAAGCGACTTTTAATGGAGTTGTACCAAGGCTGTTGTCGATTAGTCCCCGAGCTTGAATGTTTTCCTCAAACTGCCCCGAATCGTTTCGACTAATCGAGTCTCCACGCACGTAATCAAAGAGAATTAACGGCGCCGTTCCAGACCCGACTTGATTAACTATTGGCAAGAAGGTTAATTGACAGGGCAAGCCACTATTAAGTTGACCATGGATTAGCGCTTCAATTGAATAAATCTTTCCCACCGCAAGATTTATAAATCCTTGAGAAATAGTTGATCCGGCTCCGGAGGTTGAGATATTTGGAAATATTAGATTTCCATAAGTTATTTTTGTTACACCGTTAAGGCCCGCTGCACCCGTGGCACCCTGAATACCTTGAGCACCAGTTGCTCCGGTGTCACCTTTCGCTCCAGCTGGTCCCATTAATCCTGTTGCACCAGTTAATCCAGTTGTACCTGTTGCACCTGAAGGACCTGCGGGTCCAGTTAAACCAGTTGGTCCTGTCGCACCTGTTGGGCCAGTTGGTCCTGTTAAACCAGTTGGTCCTGTTAAACCAGCTGATCCTGTTGCACCGGTCGGACCTGTAAGTCCTGCGGGACCAGTAGGACCAGCTGGACCAGTTGCACCGGTTGATCCACCGCCACCACTTCCTGATGCACCAGCTGGACCTTGCGGACCGGTTGCACCTGTTGCACCGGTCGGACCTGCGGGACCTGTTGCACCAGATGGACCAGCTGCTCCAACTGGACCGGTGTCACCCTTCTCTCCACGCAAACCTTGGGCTCCTTGCGCTCCTTGGACTCCTTGCGCCCCGGTTGCACCTTGTGACGAAGAACCATTCTTACCCTCACTGCCCGGTGCACCTTGATCACCTTTGAGAGCGAGTGGGGTGAGCCAACGAGTCACGCCTTTGGGTCCATAGAAGTTCAAGGTGGTGAGATCAATGTAGAAATCACCTTCTATCCCGATCGCTGATGATGGCGCGCCACGACCGCTCAGAATTGTGTTGGGTCTTGGAGCTGCAATCCGCCCTGCTTTTTTGATCGTTGTAGCGGCGCTTGCCGCGGGCGACCCAAAGGTGGCTAGCCCCATTGCGGTAGCCAAGGCTAAGGAGGTGAATTTTGTACTGAACTTAGGTAAGTAAGTCATGTGCTTTCCCCTGTAAAGGTTAATAGGGCTCCACGAGCCCAGATTCCCCCTAGTATGAAAAATGCGGAGCGTAACTTCTAGGTGGGTACACCCTTTTCTATCTCTGGGCTGGCTGGCATCATGCGCGCCTCTCACCTAGTTCTCAGCAACTCTCATTACCATCCCAGTTGTATCGACGCTCTTTCGCAGGTTCGAGGAGTTATCTACGGATATCTAGATGTGAGGGCATCTAGATATCTCATAGACCGAACGACAAGAACCACAAGAGAAATACTTCGAGCAAGACAAACAAGGGACAGGTAAGTAGATGAAATTCAACAAGAAATCATCAGCGATCGTTGCTGCAGTAATTGCATCAGTGACGGTTGGATCATTCACTGTAGCTAATGCATCACCATCAAAGTCAACAAAAAGCGTTGCAGTTACAAAGCCAACTATTGGTGGCGCACGCGCAACTGCTGGTGCAAATCCACTTAAAGGAGTTCTTGATGCACTCGTGACAAAGGGAACCATTACCCAAGCTCAGGAAGATGCAATCGTTGCAGCCTTCCAAGCTGCGAAACCTGCACCTGTTGCTGGTGGAGCTGCTGGTGGACCCGGATTTGGTGGCCCACGTGGCGGCATGGGTGGCGGCATTGCAGGAGTCGACCAAGCAGCTGAGCAAGCGACAATCCTCACAACACTTGGTATCGATGCTGCAACGCTGAAGGCAGGGCGCGATGCTGGTAAATCATTGGCAACAATTGCCGGAACAAAGAGCCAAGCTCTCATCGATGCACTCGTTGCACTTGAGAACAAGGAGATTGATGCAGCAGTAACCGCTGGCAAGATCACTGCAGCTCAGGCAACTAATCAGAAGGCGAACACCGTTGCTCGCGTTACAGCACATGTCAACGCAGCACCACGCCAGCCAGGAATGGGTGGATTTGGTGGAATGGGACATATGGGTGGTCGTGGACCGGCACCTGTAGCCCCAGCAGCACCTTCAACAAATGGCTAAGCACAGTTAATAACCACCTTTAATCCTTCGAGGGGTTAAGAGAAGCAGGCGCTCACACTTCCCAGTGAGCGCCTGCTTCATTTCTTGCTGATTTATAAGAAGATATCCCTGTGAGAATACATATTGGTAGCGACCACGCTGGCCTTGATTTCAAGGAAACAATCGTCAAACACCTTCAAACACAGGGGCATGAGGTGATCGACCACGGTCCATTCACCCTCGACCCACTCGATGACTATCCCGTCTTCTGCATTCCCGCAGCACAAGCGGTTGCTAATGATCCCGGCTCACTCGGCATCGTCTTAGGTGGTTCTGGCAATGGTGAGCAGATCGCTGCAAATAAGGTCAAAGGAATTCGCGCGGCACTCGCTTGGTCGATCGAGACAGCAAAACTTGCACGTCAACACAATGATGCGAACGTTGTTGCAATCGGCGGACGGATGCATACTCCTGAGTTCTGCTTGCAGCTGGTCGATGCATTTATCGCTGAACCATTCTCAGGAGATGAGCGACATATCCGTCGAATCGCAATGGTCTCTCGCTACGAAACTAACGGCGAAATTAATTAATTCTTAAAGTACTTCATATCAGTAACGATATGACCCTTACGAATTCCTTGACCTTCAAACTTTGAGACTGGCCGCCACTGTGGACGTTCGATTACTCCCCCGGTAAATAAATCACTCGCTGCAAATATCCGCTGGATCCACTGTGCATACGGGAACCAATCAGTTGCGATGTGAATATACCCACTATCTTTAATCTTCGGATGAATTAGCTCTAAGAACTCTTTTTGTACCATCCGCCGTTTGTGATGGCCATTCTTCGGCCACGGATCTGGGAAGTAAAGATGTATCGCATCAAGTGAGAGATCCGGCACGCTATCGCGCATGATGACGTGGACATCATCTTCAATAATACGAAGGTTGGTAGTTCCAGCTTTGGTGCAGAGATTCATGAGCGCCCCGATACCGGGCTTATGAACTTCAACAACTAAGAAGCCAGTCTCAGGAAAGTGCGCAGCGATCTCGGCAGTTGCCTCACCCATACCGCTGCCGATCTCCATAATTCGCTGCTTACTCTCGGGGAAGATCACCCGTGGATCGATCACCCCACCAGGTGCGATGCCAAATATCGGCCAGAGTCGCTCATACGCTGCCTCTTGAGCAGGGGTAGCCCGATCCCCACGAAGTCGATAACTTCGATTGTTAGGACGCTCAACCTCGCTCACAGGAGTAGGTTATCGCTCTGTTTCCGCCTCACTAATCGATAATCACTGAAGGAGCCCTTGTGCCTGGTCTAAACCTCACTCGCGTCGAAGCGGCAGAACGTTCTGCACATCTTGCGATCGATACCTATCGTGTTCATCTTGATGTCACGACCGGCCGCGAGCACTTCATCGCAGAGTCGGCTGTGACATTTACGTGCACAACTCCTGGCTATTCAACATTTATCGATGTCGTAGCGACGCGCATTATCTCTGCCACTCTCAATGGTGCACCTGTTGATATTTCAACCTTTGATGGTGAGAGCCTCTTCATCAACGGACTCACATCACAAAACGAATTGATCATCAACGCCGAGATGCCATACTCAAAAGTTGGCGAAGGACTCCAGCTCTCAGTGGATCCAGTCGATAACGAGGCATACCTCTACTCAATGGGTGAGACCGCACATATTCGCAAGATGTATCCATGCTTTGATCAGCCAGATCTCAAGGCGGTCTATGCACTCACAGTCACAGCTCCTGGCCATTGGGAAGTTATCTCTAATAGCCCGGTAGCTTCTACTGAAGTCA
>CAIMOX010000006.1 GCA_903843225.1 uncultured Actinomycetes bacterium
CGGTCGCGATAGAGAGTACGAGCGCCCAGCCAATCGGTATATGGCCATTAGCCAAGAAGTCATTGAACTTGATTGCCAAGAATTGCTTGAGTAAGACCGCTACCCAGAAGATTGGGAGAGAGAACATCAAGAATGAGAAGAAGGTTACGACGTAGTCAAAACGACTATATTGACGAAGCGCCGTAGTGATACCGAGCATGATGCCTAAGACAATGGCGATAATAGTCGCAGTAAGTACCAAGCGAAGTGTTGTCGGGATCGCACTAGCTAGCCGAGTTGAAACAAACTCATTGGTGCGAGTCATTCCGAAATCGATATGTCCCGTGAATCCCTTAAGGATGCCCTTAAGCCACTTGAAGTAGCGAAGTGGTGGTGGGGTGTTGAGATCAAGTTGCTTAATGAGCGCAGCAAGCTCTTGCTTTGCACGGGTATCGGTTGCAAATTTATATTGTTCAGTAGGATCACCGGAGATCGCAGTGAGGTTATAGAGAATGAAGCTGGATCCAAAAAGGATCACAAAGAGCGTCCCTAGTCGACGCATAATGAAGGCAAACATTCACTACCTCTTTCTCAAAAAGTTCTACATTCATACACAGCTAAAAGATCTATTAAATACAGTAAGTCGTGGAGCCCGAGATTACTCTCAAACTCCACGACTGTCCTGCTTTTGCTTAAGTGCTACTAGCTATTTCTAGCTCTCTTCAAGTGTTAATGGTTCTGCTAAGTGAGCCTTTGCCGACTTAGTATGTCCACTCCCAGTAGTTCCAAACAAGGTTTGGAGTAATGGATGATGGCTTAACACCCTTGAGGTCTGAGTTAACAGCTGTTACACCAGGCCACTGGAAGAGGCCAATTGTGTACGCCTCTTGATAGATGGCGCGCTCAACTGCTACCCAGTTACGGTTACGTGCTGTATCAGACATGGCCTGTGCTGCAAGAGCATTACAGGTATTGTCGATTGTTGCGTTCTTCCAACCGAAGGTCTGGTTTGAAGATGAAGATGTCAACTGTGGGCAATCGCCAACCTGTACAGGAAGTGCTGCACCCCATGCGAAGAATGCTGCATCGTAGGTGTTATCTGAAAGGTGCTTAGACCAATCAGGTATTCCTGGGCCAGTCATGTTGAAGCCAATTGCGGCTTCAGCAGCCTTGTAGAGATCAAATTCGCCTTGACGACGAGCATTGTTACGGAACAAGGTGTGAACTGTGATTGGGTGCTTCAAGAAGTCAGCGCCGTAGTAGTGCTTCATGATGCTGACAGCCTGCGCGGTACGTGATGCTTGAGTTCCTGCTGTGAATGGACCAGATGCATTCTTTGCAATCTGATCTGCATACGCTGCAGTTGAGTCAGGCATGACGAAACGTGAGTTAAGAACAACAGCGTTTGACTGAACAGTCTTCACAAGCTTGTTGACCATATCTTCACGTGGAAGTGCGAGCAAGAATGCTTGGCGAGTTGCCTTTGCCTTCTCAGTCTCTCCTGCGAATGGACCGTTGTAGACAGCGCCATTGTTACCGGCTGAAGCCGTACGAAGTGAGATCTGCTCGTATGTAGCCAATGGGCCTGGTACGAGTGAGATTCCCTTTACAGCCTTGAGCTGGTTCACAGCATCTGCTGTTGGCTGACCCTGGTAGAGGTCGACTTCTTTGTTTCCAAGTGCCTGTGGTGCTGATGTATCAGCAACGTCGAAGCGGAAGACGATCTTGTCGATTCCTGTGGTCTTTGGACCAGAAGTACCGTTGGTCTTTGTATCAAGAACGAGTGTGCAAGCGATCTGATCTACACAAGAATCAATCTTGAAGTCACCGTTTCCAACAAGGAGAAGTGGGTTTGTTGAAGAGTTGACTGTTGAGATGTTGTAGCTCTTAGACCAGACATCACCCATAGCCTTGAGTGATGCTGTGTTCTTTGATGTGAAGTCTGAGAGGAACTTATCTGTTGCAGCAGTTGATTCAGCGACAGAAGATGGAAGAGTCTTCTTGCCAGCAGCCATGAGCTCAAGTGCGTGGACAGGTGATGGACCAGGTCCATATTGCTGCCAATCTGGAATACGTGCCTTGAACTTTAGTGTGACTGTCATCTTGTCAGCTGAAAGAGTTGGATCTCCAACGATGTTCTGATCGTAAACGCCGGCATATCCGAGTGAATCGAATGCAGGAGTTACGCCAGATGCAGCAGGGTCACCAAGGCCAGCGGCCTTTGAATATGCTGATGAACCAAGGACGTGTGAGAGAAGAAGATCGACGCCTGTAATTGGTGCGCCGTCATCCCAAAACTGTCCTGGGTTTACTGTGTAAGCAACTTCGAAATCTGTTGCAAGATTCTTAACAATCTTGTACGAACCGAACTTTGTGTTGTTAACAAGGTTCTTCTGGTTATCTGCATACCAGAAACCAAAACCTGTTGGATAAGTAACATCCAAGTTGGTGTTGAGGTTCATATCTGTTGCGTTGTAGTTCAAGCTCGTAAGCGGGCTTGGCTCAGTCATGACGACTGTTGTCTTTGTTGCGGCATGTGCCGGCGCCGTGATGACGCCAGTTACTGCGACCGCTGATGCTGCTGCAAGAGCGAGAACGCCGCGCGCATTGATGCGTGCTTTCATTTATTCTCCTTATCGAGGGACCGTCGGAGAGTGGACCTAGCTAGTGACCACCCCTACCTACAGAGTGGAGGAAGTCTGCCCCATATGTCCGTTTGAGGGCAACTATTTTGCCTCACGTAACGAAAAATTAACCTTGAGGAATAGCCCTCGAGGACCCCACTCGGGATCCCACTAGGCTTGCCTAAATGAGCGCCTTTTCCTATGAGAAGAAGACCCAACTTGAAGGCGCGCTCGGCAGAACCGGAGCAATCACTACACCTCATGGCGTGATCCAGACTCCAGCATTTATTCCAGTCGGAACCAAGGCAACTGTCAAAGCTGTTCTTCCAGAATCAATGGGTGACCTTGGTTCGCAAGCGCTCTTAGCAAATGCTTATCACCTCTACCTCCAGCCTGGTCCTGAGATTGTGGATGAAGCAGGCGGTCTTGGAAAATTTATGAACTGGTCTGGCCCAACTTTTACAGATAGTGGCGGCTTCCAAGTTCTCTCACTCGGCGTTGGATTCAAAAAAGTCATTGCCATGAATGAAGATACCTTCCGTGATGATCAAGTCATTGCAGAAGGTAAAGATCGACTCGCACACGTTGACGATGACGGAGTTACATTTAAGTCCCACATCGATGGATCAATTCACCGGTTCACGCCAGAAGTTTCGATTGGAATTCAGCACCAACTCGGCGCAGACATCATGTTCGCCTTTGATGAGTGCACGACGCTTCACAACACCCGTGGCTACCAACAGAAATCTCTTGAGCGCACCCGTCTTTGGGCGAAGCGTTGTTTAGTTGAACACGGACGTCTCACCGAGCTTCGCGCCGACAAACCGTATCAAGCGCTCTTCGGTGTATTACAAGGTGCACAGTATGAAGATCTTCGACGCAAGGCTGCGAAGGATCTCTCTGAATTGAACGAAGATGGCATTACCTTCGATGGCTTTGGTTTGGGTGGAGCGCTTGATAAGGAGAAGCTCGGCACAATCGTTGGCTGGCTTTGCGAAGAGCTCCCTGATAACAAGCCACGTCACTTGCTTGGAATCGGCGAGCCTGATGATCTCTTTGTTGGCGTTGAGAATGGTGCCGATACATTTGACTGTGTAGCGCCTTCACGCAAGGCTCGCACCAGCGCCGTCTTTACCAATGATGGGCAGATCAATCTGACTAATTCGAAGTACCAACGCCAGTTCTCCCCTATTGATGAGAGTTGTGACTGTTACACCTGCGGGCATTACACAGCTGCCTATCTCAACCACTTATTTAAGGCGAAGGAGATGCTCGCATCGACCTTGGCAACGATTCACAATGAGCGCTTTATCGTTCGGTTAGTTGACCAGATGCGTCTAGCTATTGATGCCGGTCAGTTCTTCGATTTAAAGAAGGATTTCTTGGGACGCTTTTACAGCGGAAAATCTCTCAATTAAGCGACTTGGAATGATCGCTTACTGAGTCCCATCCAATATCCCTCGATAGTTGTTTCGGGCACCGCATCCGGCGTAGTCGCGGCTCCAAGGGTGAAGAAGATAGGTGCAAAGTGTTCAACCGTGGGATGTGCGTATGGCAATCCTGGGGCCAAGCTCTTGTAATTCATTAATTCATCCACTGCTCCGCGATTAAGCGCATCCTTCGCCCAAAGATCAAACTCCGTTGACCACCCCGGTGGCGTTGCATCGATCCGAAACTCTTTGAGAAATGGCAAACCGTGGGTCATAAACCCACTTCCGATAATCATCACACCCTCATCGCGCAGCGGTGCGAGCTTTTGACCAAGCTTAAATAATTTTTCAGGATCAAATGTGGGGATCGACATCTGGATCACTGGTACATCAGCCTCTGGATATAACTTCATCAACGGAACATAAGCACCATGATCTAATCCTCGACGATGCTCAACCACGGGTTCGCCGATAAGAGATTTGATTTTCGCCGCTAGCTCTGGTGCAACCGGGGCCGGATATTGAAGCTGGTAATACTTAGGAGCGAAGCCCCCAAAGTCATAGATCAGAGGTGTGCCTGGCTCTGTGGATGTGAGCGAGAGCGGGGCTGACTCCCAATGAGCACTCACGATGAGAATCGCCTTCGGCTTTTCGAGGTTTTCACTCCATACGGAGAGTTCGCTCCCCCATCGAAGGTCATCGAGTAATGGCGGCGCGCCATGACTCAGATAGAGCGCAGCTGCTTTTTTGGTCACAACCTCAGAGTACTCCGATTTAGTTGAATATTCAACTAAATAGCTCCTTGGTTTATCCGCGCAATTCGATCGCGCGCTACCTCTTGGCTTGGGGATTCCCCACCCAGCGTCCATGCGAGCACTCCTAATATGTAAGAAGTCGCGGTGACCCAGGCCTTGCTTACCTGCTTCAATCCTAAAATCTCACGTTGGGTTGGGGTCAAGGTGTAGACCGCTGACTTTGCAAGGAAGCGATAGAAGATAAGCGATGGTCTACCAAGCGGTGGCTTTAAGATAAATCGAACCACACGTTCGGTATGAATCGATGGGCTTAATTCCTCTGATGCAAAGTTTTCCATCGTCGCTTTCAACTCACTTACAGAGCCAGGGGCGTTCTCCAACCCAAGACCCTCGGCGCTCTTCGCCCACTCACGAACATACTCATCAGCGTCTGCAAATTTTGACTCAAATGCTAAGTGCGTTTGTAAGAAGGAATCAGTAAAAGCGCAGTGCACCCATAACAAATAACGAGGATCTGAGGCTTTGTACGGAGATTGCTCGCCAGCCTTTGTGATGTAGTCGCCCTTAACATGCGAGTGCATCGCATTCACACGCTTTGTCTCTTGTGCAATTGCCTGCGTAGATCCAAATGTTGTAATCGTGAGCCATCTGGATGTTCCAGCTAATCGGCCAAGTGGATCAGTCTCATATCGTGAATGTTCGGCGACCCCGGTAAGTGCGGCTGGATGAGCAGCCTGAAGTAGAAGCGCTCTTACTCCCCCGACAAGGGTTGCGATATTTCCATGTACTTGCCATACCGGACTGGCGGGACCGAAGAGACCCACGTCATCGCCAATCGCAATCTGCTCAACCCAATCAGGTCTGCCATCTGGCGAGCCAGAGACAATCTCCCGAAAACGATTGGCAATCAGTTGCTTCATACGACGACGGTAGTGCAGCGGTTAAAGTGTCGCGAATCCAGTTTCGAGCACATCGAGTGCATCATTAAGAAGATCAACGGTGATGACCAGTGGTGGCAAGAATCGGATGACGTTTCCGTAGGTGCCGGCGGTGAGTATCAGTACGCCATTTTGTTGGCAATACTTAATGACCTTCGCCATTGCCTCTGGATTTGGCTCTTTACTTCCTGGCTTCACAAGCTCAATCGCTTGCATCGCGCCGCGACCGCGTACTTCACCGATCACTGAATACTTTGACTTCATCGCCTCAAGACGTTGGGTAAGAATTTCACCAATCATCAGCGCACGTGCAACTAAGCCATCTTCTTCAATGGTCTCAAAGACTCCAAGGGCTGCTGCGCATGCGAGTGGGTTTCCACCATAGGTTCCACCCAGGCCAGCTACGTGACTTGAATCCATAACATCGGTGCGGCCAGTAACTGCAGCGAGTGGAAGTCCTCCACCTAGGCCCTTCGCTGTTGTCACCATATCCGGGACAACTCCTTCTTCTTCGCAAGCGAAGAGATGACCGGTACGAGCAAATCCTGATTGCACTTCATCAGCGATAAAGAGGATGCCATTCTCATTCGAGTACTTCTGTAGTCCAGGGAGGAATCCCTTTGGCGGAACGATAAATCCACCTTCGCCCAAAATTGGCTCGATCAAAATGGCAGCAACGTTTTTTGCGCCGATCTCTTTCTCGATCTTATGTGTGATGTGATCAAGTGATTCAGCGGTGATGTTCGTGAGGTTGCCCTCGTAGCGATACGAATAAGGAAGAGGCATGCGGTAAACCTCTGGGGCAAATGGTCCGAAGCCTTCTTTGTATGGCATGTTCTTTGCAGTCAAGGCCATCGTGAGATTTGTACGACCATGGTAAGCATGCTCAAAGACAACAATTGCTTGGCGCTTTGTGAAGTGGCGAGCAATCTTGATTGCATTCTCAACCGCTTCTGCTCCTGAGTTAACTAGCACTGACTTCTTCGCAAATGTTCCTGGAGTGTTCTTATTGAGCCACTCGCAAACTTCGATGTAGTTCTCATATGGCGCAGTCGTAAAGTTTGTGTGCGTGAAATCGCGAACTTGTTTGATGACGCGCTCGACAACGCGTGGTGCGCTGTTGCCTACGTTCGTGACACCAATGCCTGCACCAAGATCAATAATCTGGTTCCCATCGATATCGAGAATGATCGCATCGTGTGCTTTCGCCACAATTACCGGGATCGCCATACCGAGTCCCCCAGAAGTCGCTTCCGTGCGGCGCTTGAGCACTTCTGCTGACTTGGGTCCCGGAATAGCAGTGACTACTCGGCGAACCTGCGGGAGGGTATCTGTATCGATCATGGGTAAAGTCTAAAGCCATGAGAGGGCTGCAGCGCGCCGAGTAAAGTGAAGTTACTCTTAACCTTATGAGCGAGTTACGAGCGAGCGCACCTTTACTCGATGCCTACCTCTCCTACTGTGAGAGCGAGCGCACACCCTTCACCATCCCTGGGCATAAGCAGAGAGCCTCGCGCTTAGATGCTGGCCTCGGAGCGCTCGTCGACAGCGACGTTCCACTCTACGGTGGACTCGACGAGATCAAGTTAACCAACCAGGTTCTCCGCACCTCTGAAGGGTTGGCCGCCCAGTTATGGGGTGCAGATTATGCGCGCTTCTCAACCGGTGGCTCTACCCACGCCAACCAAGCGATCATCTTGGCGCTCGGTAAGCCAGGTCAGAAGATTGCCATCGCAAGAACCGCGCACCGCTCAGTTCTATCAGCGATTGTTTTAGCTGGCCTTGAGCCGATCTGGCTATCTCCAGAGATTGATGAAGCAACCGGAGTGCCGACCGGAATATCACTCGCAACCTTCAATGCGGTCCTTGATCAGAAACCTATCGCACTCCTACTTACTGAGCCTGGATACCTCGGAACACTCTCCGATCTTCCCACTCTGATAGCAAAGGCACATGAGCACCGTATTCCTGTCATCATCGATGCAGCGTGGGGTGGACACTTTGGATTCCATGATGACTTGCCACGACATTGCATTCAACTTGGCGCTGATGCACTCATTACTAGTGTCCATAAAGCGCTACCTGGGTATAGCGCAAGTGCGCTCTTATTGGCCCAAGGAAAGTATTTGAATCTTGCACGTATCGAGCAATCTTTCGAGACGACTCACACCACTTCCCCTGCCGGTGCACCACTTGCTTCGATCGATGCCGTTCGTGCACTTCTGCAGAGTCGTGGCGACGAACTTCTCGGCGACCTGCTTGCGCACGTGAACTCCTTCAAAGATCGAGTCCAAGCAGAGTTTGAGCTTCCAATCTTTCTCAACACTACAGATTTCACTCCAGATCGATTTGATCCCGTAAAGATCGTTCTGCGTGCCAATCAGCTGGGTGCCTCAGGTGTCGATATCGAGCGCGAGCTCGGCGCAGAGAATATTCGGGTCGAGATGGCCGATCGCGACACTGTCGTATTTCTCGCAACACTCGCTGACTCTGCACCTGAATTTGATTACCTCGCGCAGGTTTTGATTTCGATACTCAAGAAGTTACAGCAGCAGCCACGTCCATCAGCAACCGCACTGAGCTGGTCGATCGTTCCAACGCCTGGGATCACCATGCGCGATGCCTACTTTGCCGAGACCGAGATGGCGCCTGCTTCTGCAGCTGTCGGTCGAGTAAGTGCTGACCTCATTGCGCCTTACCCGCCAGGAGTTGCAGTGGTTGCACCTGGTGAGGTGCTGACTGCCCAGATTATTGATGGACTCGCTGCCTCTGCCGCGGGCGGTGTGCGCATCGCCTATGCAACTGACCCTTCCCTATCCACCTACCGAGTCGTTAAGTAGGATCTAGACATGGCATATATCGGCAACATGTACGGACCAGCTTTTACATTCCTTGGCGTGCCATCGTGTGATCTCGATATTCCAGAGAGCTACGCGGGTGCTGACGTCGTAATCGTTGGTGCACCGATTGATGCCGGAACTTCATTTAGATCTGGTGCGAAGTTCGGCCCACAAGCGATCCGTGGCACCGACTATCTCCCTCACGATGGTGAGCGTCCACATATGTCGCTACGTACCGATGGGCTCAAGGATCTCAAGGTTGTAGATGCTGGCGATCTCCTCATGCCCGGTGATGATTTAGTGAACTCTCTTAAAGTATTAGAAGCTGCGACGGAGAAGATCACCCGAAGCGGTGCAATCCCGTTGATTCTTGGCGGGGATCACTCGATTACTTCTGCCGATGTTGTTGGTATCGCAAATAAATATGGCTGGGGCAAGGTATCGATGATTCATTTCGATGCTCACGCAGATACTGGTGATACCCAAAACGGTTCACTTGTCGGACATGGCACCCCCATGCGACGACTCATTGACTCTGGCGCAGTGCGCGGAGATCGATTCTTGCAGTTAGGTCTTCGCGGTTATTGGCCAGAGCCAGCGACACTTGATTGGATGAGCGATCAAGGTATGCGCTCATATGAAATGACTGAGATCCATCACCGCGGTCTCAAGACAGTTCTTGATGAATCCTTTGCAATCCTTACTGATGAGTGTGAAGGTGTCTTCCTCTCTGTCGATATCGATGTTGTTGATCCTGGAATGGCGCCAGGCACAGGCACACCAGAACCTGGTGGCATGACATCGCGCGAACTTCTTGAAGCGGTTCGTCGAATCTGTATGGAACTACCTATTGTTGGAATCGATGTTGTTGAAGTTGCCCCAGCATTTGATAGCTCTGATATCACTGCGATGCTCGCCAACCGAGTTGTACTTGAGGCGCTCAGCGCAATCGCATTCCGTCGAAAAGGTGGCGAGTACTCGCCGGTTCGTAATCTTCTAGACCGCTAAAACATCTGCTTAGAGCGTTGCGAGGATTGCTTCGATATCGCTGACTTGCGTCCACGGATTGACGATTGCAAAGCGCAAAATCGGAGATCCATGGTGGGCAGATGGCGTGACGAATCCAATTTGGTCGGCAAGTAACTTATCGCTCCATGTCTGATAGTCCGCTGCTTCCCATCCTGGGCGAGTGAAAGCAACAATGGAGAGATTTGGTTCAACTAAGAGTTCTAACCTCGGGTGCGCTTTGATGAGATCAGCTGCAGTTTTTGCAACATTCATCGTCTTATCCATTGCTTCGGCATAGGCATCCGTGCCATGAGTTGCAAGTGAGAACCAGAGTGGCAAACCACGAGCTCTACGGGTTAACTGGATTGCGTAATCTGATGGATTCCATTCGCCATCATCATTGAGCGTATCGAGATATTCGGCGTGCTGAAGGTGGGCCCTCTTTGCAAGGTGCGGATTGCGATAGATCAGCGCACAGGCATCAAATGGCGCAAAGAGCCACTTATGTGGATCAACGATCATCGAATCTGCTCGTTCAACTCCAGCAAACTTTGGACGAACTGTTGGCGAGCAGAGTGCAGCTAATCCATAAGCGCCATCAACGTGAAACCAGATTCCACGTGAAGTTGCATAATCAGCGACCCCGTTGAGGTCATCGATAATTCCAAGGTTAGTTGTGCCTGCCGTCGCAACGACCGCAAAGACCTTATGTCCGGCATGGGTTGACTCGTACTCTTCAACGCCAACTTTAAGCGCGTCGCCGGTCATGATGCCTTGACCATTTGTGGCGATCTTGATGATCTCAACATCCATAACATCTGCCGCTGATTGGACTGATGAATGTGCTTCACCGCTGCAGGCAATTACCCACCGAGTTACATCGGTAAAAAAAGTTCTTGCGTAGTTGCGTGCCGTCACAAGTGCTGAAAGATTACCAATCGTTCCGCCTTGGACAAAGACACCGCCGGCGGATTCAGGCATACCTGCTAAATCACTAATCCAACGAAGTGCTTGGTTCTCGGCAAATACTGCGCCAGCGCCTTCAAGCCAAGAGCCACCATAGAGTGCGCTTGCACCGACAACGAGATCGAATAGGTTTGCAGCTTCTGTTGGCGCAGATGGAATAAATGCGAGGTAGCGCGGATGATCGGTCGAGATACATGCAGGAGCTAGTACATCTTTGAATAGAGATAAAGCTTTACTTCCACCCAACCCTTGACTGGTGATGGTGTTCCCGACGAGTGCGTACAGCTCTTCCACGCTCTTTGGTCCATCTAGTGGTGGATTCTCTTTGAGCCTCAGGAGTGAGTATTCAAGAATTTCGTGAGCCAGGGATTCAACATCGGGAGTGAACTCATGCATGGCTGGAGTCTGCCATTACTCGCATCAAGAAGCCCGCCAGCAATACCAAGCCACAACGCTTCGCATGCCTTCAAATTGTTCGCCTAGTTGATCAAGCGCCTTGGGCTTTATTGGTTTCACATTCTTGTGAAGGAGATCCCAGCCGCGACGAACCGCTAAATCCCCGACCGGCCAGACATCAAGGCGTCCGAGTTGGAAGATCAAGAACATCTCCACTGTCCATCGCCCAATTCCAAAGAGTGGGAGAAGCTCTTCCATGATCTCGTGATCTGCCAGATATGGGAATCTTTTGAAATTCACATCGCCAGAGAGAGTTGCTTGGGTAAGTTCATCAATCGTTCGAACCTTTGCACCGGTCAGTCCAACTCCCTGAAGCTCCGTGAGTGAGAGCGCACCAACTTTGGCAGGAGTAATTGATCCAGCGCATTTCTCCTTAAGTCGCCCTCCGATTGTTCGGGCTGCGGCTGAGCTAACCTGTTGAGCAATCACTGCCCTTACAAGTGATTGGTAATGAGTCTGCGTTGGCTTAGTGACTCCGAAGGTGCACTTTGCAAGGTTCTTGATTGCTGGTCCAAATACTGGATCAATCTTGGGGATCTTGCGATTAATTCTCGCAAGTTCTTGAACCCGATCTGTCATTAGGTGCGATGGACCTTGTGGTTGGCAGCTTGTGCAATCGGACGAATCACCATGGAATCAACATTGAAGTGATCAGGAAGCATCACTGACCAGCGGATTGCCTCAGCAACATCTTCGGCAACTAGTGGCGCCTCAACACCCTTGTAAACATTCTCTGCTTTGGTTGCATCACCCAACCTGACAAGTGAGAACTCCTCAGTTTTGACCATGCCTGGTGCGATCTCGGTGACGCGGATCGGCTCACCGTTAAGCTCAAGGCGAAGTGTGCGAGCTAGCGATGTCTGCGCATGCTTTGCAGCTACATAACTTCCGCCATTCTCATATGCAGTGTGTCCGGCAGTCGAAGAGATAATCACAATATGGCCACGGCCGTTTTTGCGTAGGACAGGCGTCAAAGCTTTCACGACTCGGACGGTGCCGATGACATTCACATCATATGTTTTTTGCCAGATCGAAGGATCGGAATCTAAAACTGATGATGCGTCAAAAGCTCCACCGGCGCAATTAACCACAACATCTAGCGGTCGTTCACCAAAGGAGGCTGCGAGCAGATCAACGCTTGCTTGATCGGTGACATCCAAAGCGATCGTTTCAATATTTGCGCTCTTCTTAGCAAGTGATTCCAAGCGATCCAGACGGCGAGCTGCGGCAATGACGTGGTAGCCATTTTCAGCGAGTAGAAGCGCCGTCGCTGCTCCAATTCCGCTACTAGCACCGGTCACGACTACATAACGAGTTTTGCTCATGAGGCAAGCATAAGCGTTTACGCGCGATGATCCGAAAGTTTGGATGAGCCGCAAGTAGGCTGGTGCCGTGTTGATTCTCTTACCCCCGAGTGAGGGCAAAAATTCACCTGAATCTGGTCGCAAGCTCAATCTCAAGACACTCTTTGCAGCCAGCGCCCTCAAGGAAGCACGCGAGAAAGCGCTCAGCGAGAGTCCAAAGATTGATACAACAATCTGCCGGCCTGCGTACGAGATCTACAGCGGCGTGCTCTACCAAGCCCTCGATTGGGAATCGCTAACTGCCACAGCGACTAAAAAAGGTAAGGCTTCAATAGTGATTATCTCTGCAATCTTCGGCGCCATAAGGATTACAGATGTTATTCCTACCTATAAGGCAAAGATTAAGAGTGCGCTCTGGAAGAAGCCTCTCTCGGAATTCCTTGATGCCCAACCTGCCGAACTAATTATTGATTGTCGTTCATCAACATATGCAGGGGTATGGACTCCCCCATTAGAGAGAACCGTTGCTGTGAGAGTCTTCGACGTGAAAGGAGGCAAGAGATCGGTAATTACTCACATGTCTAAGAAATATCGCGGAGAACTAGTTCGCTACGTTTTACTAGGCAAAGTAGTGAAGAGCCCTGATCAATTATTGGCTCTCGCCCAGAAGCACTTTAAATGCGAATTGATCCCTTTTACAGTTAACGAGCCGAACTACCTTGACCTGCTAATTTCGGCTTAAGCAACCTTGCACTTGCAGAGTTGGTCCTCACCAAATCCAGCCAGCGCTTCTTCAATATGCTCGCCACAGCCAGTCCACGTAATTTTTCGACAGGTTGCACAAGTAGCCGGACTACACATCATTGCTCTTCTCTGTGACGTGCTTGCCATCGGCAAGCCACGAAAGTATTCCATCTTTGAGGTGATGGATAGAGGTAAACCCACTCGCCTCCATAAAATTACTCGCATCCAGAGATCGTTTGCCGCTGCGGCAATAGACGCCGTAGCTCTTATTTGGATCTAGCTTAAGGATCTTGGCGGCAAACTCTTCACCATAGATATCGATATTGAGTGCATTTTCAATATGCCCCTCATTGAACTCTTCAGGCGTGCGGACATCGAGGATGATCACCGATCCATCTGAGATCGATGTTTCGAAATCAATCGGGTTCTCATTAATCATTTAATCCCTTTCCAGTCAATATGCGAGAGGCAGCCTTTTCGATTCTAGAGTTACGCGTTGCCTCTTGCTTGGCTGAAGTAAAATGCAAGATATAGCCCCGTTGGCGCCCCGGGGTAAGTTTTTTGAAGGCAGGGAGAAGTCCACTGAACTTCTTCATCGCCTTGGAAACCTCTTCAGGAATCTCAAATTCAGCTGCCTTCTTAAAGGCGAACTCAACTCCAGACTCCTCGACCGCAATCGCATCTTTCAAGTAAGAAGTAATAGTCTTCTTCATCAATTTGATCTCCTTGAGAGATTCAAATCGGAGCTGGCGACTCACCTGAACATTTTCAGTCTGACGAATCAAGATCTTTCCGGGGTCTTTCATGAGGGCGCCTTTAAGAAAGAGGATGGCGCAATAACTTTTAAAGCTGTGAATGAGAAAGACATTTTTATTATTCAGGGTGTAACAAGGTTGGCCCCACTTCAGCTCTTCCGTTAGGCCAGTTGCAAGCGCAATCTTGCGTAGCTCTATCGTCTCTTCCTGCCAAGCGGTGAGCTTGCTGATCGATATATCAACCCGTTTGTTCACTGGCCAATGTTATGGGGAAATAGTCGGTACCGTTAGAACATGGGACATCAGGGTCGAATTGCGCTTGTGGGATCAGGTGAGTATCTACCTGTCATGCAGGAATTTGAAGGCTCACTTCTCGCACATGGACCCTCTAATCGCTATGTCCAGATTCCAACTGCAGCTGGTCGTGAAAGCGAGACCAGACTTGCTTACTGGAAAGAGCTCGGCCGGGCACAAGCTGGCCGTCTCGGCGCGGAGCAGATTTTTCTTCCGATCTTTAACCGCGACGATGCCATGAGAGAAGATATAGCTGCGCAGATTGATGGTGCAGGGCTGATCTATCTCAGTGGTGGCGATCCCCACTACCTTGCCGAATCACTCTACGGTACGACCGTGGGGGCTGCAATCGAACGTAACTGGCGAGCCGGTTCTTCACTAGCTGGATGTAGCGCAGGAGCGATGGCTCTTGGTCCAGATATCCCCAATTTTCGAAAGATGAAATCGCCAGGAAGTATTGGACTTGGAGTGCTCGCACAGATCCGTGTCATACCGCACTACGACAAAATCTTTGGATGGATCCCCGATAGCGCTGCTGCACTATTCCTCAAAGCACCACCTCACGTCAGCGTCGTCGGTATCGATGAAGAGACTGCCATGTGGAGTGATGACCTCGCCACCTGGCAGGTAACCGGCAAAGGATCAGCCCACGTACTCAATGGTGACCGCACCGGAAAATTCGCATCGGGTCAAACTCTGACATTTAATTAGTCCATAACGATCCATTCTCTGATTAACTTCCCACATGAATAAAGAAATGATTGCTCTTGCAAGTGGTCGCCAGATTGAAGTCTTCACGGAGGGCACGCCTTCGCCCTCTGCACTTTTCTTCCACCACGGCACCCCGGGTTCAGCGCTGACATGGGAAGAATGGCTTCCTGAAGTTGCAGCCGTTGGTGGTTTCGCTATCGCTTATTCGCGTGCTGGTTATGGCTTAAGTGAGCGTCATGAAGGCCGAACCGTTATCGCAAATAGTGACGATGTCGCCGAAATTGTTGAGCACTTCGGTGTTAGAAGTTTTGTTTCACTTGGGTGGTCTGGCGGAGGGCCACACTGCATAGCCGACACAACACTCCCTGAATCTCTCGCAGCAATCAGCATTGCAGGTGTTGCACCCTTTGATGCACCTGGCCTCGACTTCTTAGCAGGGATGGGTGAAGAGAATCACGTCGAGTTTGGTGCTGCAATCGAAGGGCCAGCTGCAATTCAGGCATGGATGGAAAAATATTCTGGCGGGAGTGCGAAGGTCACTGGGCCCGAGCTCATTGAGGCGTTAGGCGGCTTGATCGGTGATGCCGACAAGAGGTCATTGACACCTGATGTCGCAGAATCCGTTGCAAGTAAGTTCCGTTATGCGCTTACGAAGGGATACTTCGGCTGGATGGATGACGATCTTGCATTTGTCGAACCTTGGGGATTTGATATCACATCAATCACAAAACCAGTGGAACTCTGGCAAGGCGATGAAGATTTCATGGTGCCTCACGAACATGCGAAGTGGCTTGCTGCAAGGATTCCTTCATCGCAATTGAAGTTTGTACCTGGTGAAGGTCATATCTCACTCGGCATGCATCAACGTACATCGATCATTGAAAGTGCTCTTGGCTACCTCAAAGGTGCTGGCAAGTAAAGCAATATGTCTTCTCTGATTGAATCAGATCGCCTCTCGCTTCACCTGATTGGTGTCGATGATTTGATCTCTCTCTTTGAAGAGCCTTCAAATATGGCAATCTATATAGGCAAGCCATTCACCAATCCCCACCGAGTGCTCATGGATGACAGCGGGCCTCTCCCCTGGCGAGTACCGCAGGTAAAGGCTGACCCCTCGCTCAATATCTGGTTTGTGCGATGGATTGTTGTGAAAGAGAGCCAAGAGATTATTGGCAGTATCAGTTTCCATGGTGCGCCAGATTCGACGGGAATGGTTGAGATCGGACTTGGCATTGAGAAGGCGTTCCATAATCAAGGCTTTGGATTTGAAGCGCTAATGGCAATGTGGCTCTGGGTGATTGAACAACCAAGAGTCGAAACTCTCCGATACACACTGAGTGCGACAAATCTCGCCTCAGTCAGACTTATTGAAAAGTTTGGCTTTGCGCATGTCGGTCAACAACTCGATGAGATCGATGGCCCGGAAGAGATCTATGAGATGAGCGCTGCCGATTTTCGCGCTCGTTATTTAACATTCTGACACTTTGTGCAGAGATGCGATGATCGATTGGCAAATTTAATTCTCGTAATCGGCCGTGCGCACCGTGGGCAGGGTTCACCCTCTTGCCCATAAGCATTGAGAGAGATATCGAAATAACCACTCTCCCCGTTCACATTTATATAGAGCTCATCAAAAGAAGTTCCTCCAACCTTCAGCGCCGCCGTCATAACTTCCTTCGCGCTATCGAGCACTCGTGAAATCTCAGAGAGCTTCATGGATCGTGTTCGACTCTCGGGGTGGATTTGTGCGAGCCACAGTGATTCATCTGCGTAGATATTGCCAATCCCTGAAACTATATGTTGATTCAAGATCGCGGTCTTGATCGATAGATCTCGCTTCTTAATATCGGCCACTACTTGGGCTTGGTCATAATCAGGATCAAATGGATCGCGTGCGATACGTTGAACAGATGTTGGGATCGAGTTGATGCTCTCTTCAATCGATAACCAGCCAAAGGTTCGTTGATCGTTGAAATGAAGTTCGCTCGTCTTTAGTTGGCGACGTAAAGTCAATAGAGCCCGAGTATGCCGACGGTCTGAGCTATTAATTAAAAACTGGCCTGACATACCAAGATGGGCAGCCAGTACATAAGGTCGATCTAGAACAAACCATAAGAATTTTCCGCGGCGTTCAATGGATTCAATCCTTGCTCCTTCGAGTACATCGAGGTTTGCGATGCTCTTCGGATTTAGGGCCCTGGGGTGCAATTGACTGACGGCCGTGATCTTCTGGCCAACGACATGGCGCTCAAGCCCTCTGCGTACCGTCTCAACTTCTGGTAGCTCGGGCATGGATCAAGATTAAATGATGACAGGAGTACTGGCTCCATTAAAGATAGGCTTCCTTCATGACTTCGACTTCCAACAAGTTAAGCGGCGCAGCGATCTCTGAATTCCTCGCATCTAGGCGCAGCACTCGAGCCTTCCTGCCAGACCCAATCCCGCAGGAGCTCCTTGATCAGATCCTGACTGACGCTCTTACTGCACCGAGCTGGTCGAACACTCGCCCATTTAAGATCGCGGTGGCATCTGGTTCACGTCGAGATCGCATCAGCGCTGAGTTTGGCTCTAGGTGGGCATCGATTTCACATAATCTCTCACGTGGGTGGCGCGGAAAACTCGCTATCGCGTTGACTCGGCGTGGTCTTCCAACAAGTAATCGCTTAGTAGCAAAGAAGTACCACTCAGATCTCAAGCCTGCTTCGATGAGGCTCGGTGCTGAACTATTTGGCACGCTAGGAATCGCGCGTGATGATCGCAAAGCTCGTGATGCATGGTGGGCGACCAATTACGATTTCTATGGCGCACCAACTGAACTCTTTATCTATGTCCATAAAAGTCTTGGCATCTTCGCGGCAAGTGATGCTGGCTTAATGATGGAGAACCTTGCGCTTTCGGCACACGCTCATGGACTCGGAACCTGCATGCAAGGCGCCGTCTCGATCTGGGATGACGTAGTGAGACGCGAATTTACAATCTCAAAGAATTATCGCTTGCTCTGCGGATTGGCGATCGGCTACCCACGTGAGGCGAAAGACAACACCTTTAAAGCTCATCGAATTGCGCCAGAAGAAATGCTCTTCGAGCCCAAGAGCAATTAAACTAGAAACGTAATTCTTCAGCGGTGGTTACAACTACTTCGCTATCTGGAAGCTCGTACCCATCAAAGCCACGATTGAGTTCAGCGATAATCATCTCTGCCGGGATTAACTCGCCCTTCCAAGATTCATCCAATGTCGTGTGAGCATCGGCGACGAGTGTGACATCTAAGCCACGTTCAATTGCAGCATGAATTGTGTGGCGAACGCAGTAGTTGCTCTGTGCTCCACTCACAATCAGGTGATCAACTTTTAGCTCTTCCAAAATATCTTCAAGGTCAGTCTCTTCAAAGGAGCTCCTCCACAACTTATGGACGATGCGCTCACCTTTAGCGGGCTTGAGCTCTGGAACGATCTGCCAGAGATCAGATTCAAGCTGCATATCATCTTCGGAGTGCTGAACCCAGATCACATCGAGGTTGGCCTCTCGGGCGTTATCAACGAGAACTTTGATTCGACCAACAATCTCATTGCGATTCTTCGCGTAATCAACGACGCCATTTTGCACGTCGATCACCATTAACGCTCTCTTACTACGGTCTGGATATGCACTCATGCTGCAAGTTTAAGCCATCGGGCAAGGTCTAACGGAACCTAATCCCCTTCGCCTCCATGATCGTCTTCAGGCGAGCAATCGCTGACTTTCCTAATCCATGCAGTTCTGTCAATTGTGTAAGTGAAATCTTTCGAAGGTCAGAGACTCGATACAGCTTTGCATCAACCAGAGCTCGTCGTGCCGGAGCGCTCAGCCCAATCTTTCGCCATTCACCATCTAGTTGGGCATATTCCTCATCGCTCATTAATGGCGGGGCCATAGGTCGTTTCGGGGCGGGCTTCTGTGACACCCTTTAAGTATAAGGATGCTTCGCTCAATTCGATCTTCAACCTCTCATTACCGAGTGGCCGCACGAGCCCCGTGTATTCTCAATGCATGATTTCTATGGAGATGTCCCTCAAGCACCTAGCATGGTCTAACCAAAAGTTCTTCTCGCTCTTTGCAGATATGCCCGATGAGGTATTTGAACTCAAGGCTGCAGATGGCGAGTGGAGTGTGGGAAAACTCCTTACCCACTTCGTTGGGAGCGGTGAGTGGTATCGATATTGTCTCAACAAAGGAACCTGGATAGATCTCAAACCGGTTACCTCCGGCGCAATAGCCATGGAGTACCTGCCTATGATGGCTGAACTTGATGGTGCGCTTCTTGAAAATTTGGGTCTAGAAGATGAGATCCTCGAATTTGAAGATGAGAAAGGGATGGTGAGAGTTCCTCGTTCGCTCATCCTCGGACAAGCGGTGATGCACTCTGCCGAACACAAGGGTCAGATAGCTGCCATCATGAAGCAGCATGGTCATCTCGTCGATCTCGATCGGTTAGATGTGTGGAGTTTTTACTCCGCAACTAAATCAAAATAGAGAACTCTATTCTTCGATGACTCACTCTCAGACCAGGAATTGGCTGCCCGGATTTATTGCACTCGGTATTACCTGGGGAAGTTCATTTCTCTTTATTAAATGGGGGCTGATAAGTCTTACCCCTCTTGGCGTTGCATTCTTTCGCGGACTAATTGGCGCTCTGACACTTCTGATTTATTGCCTTGCTACTCGAACAAAACTTCCGAATAAAATAACGCAGTGGGGCCATCTCGCGGTCATTGCACTCCTTCTCAACGCACTTCCTGGTTATCTCTTCGCCTTTGGTGAGACTCACGTCAGCAGCGTGATGGCTGGACTCTTCAATGCGACGACTCCACTTATGACTGTCCTGGTCATTACCTTCGCCTTCAGAGAGCAGAAGGTAAACAGCAATCAACTCCTTGGTGTTCTCGTCGGATTTGCTGGAATTGTGCTGGTCACGGGTGCGCTCAGTGGCGGTGGCGCTGACTGGAAGGGCACGCTTGCACTACTCGTAGCAACTCTCTCTTACGGAGTCACTGCGCCATACACCAAGAGATTTATCAGCAAGATGGATTATCCGGCTACAGCACTTGCTGCGACTCAAGTGACGTGTTCAGCAATTATCTTGCTCCCCTTCGCCTTGCTATCCCATCCAATTCATTCGTCCATCACTCTGAAATCTGGACTCGGAATGCTTGTCTTAGGCTCCTTTGGAACCGGCTTTGCCTATATCTGGAACTTTAGAAATATCAGGCTTGCAGGCAGCACGATCGCAAGCACGGTCACCTATATAACCCCAGTGGTTGCCACAGTATTGGGAATACTTTTCTTGAAGGAAAAATTCAAAGTCACCCAGTTAATCGGAGGCTTACTCGTCCTACTCTCTGCCGCCTTAGTTCAGCAGAGAATCAAACTGATTAAATCGAAGTAATTAAACTAAGAGCTCGGCAAGAAGTGATTCAACGCGGCCTTTAATCTCATCCCGAACCTTGCGAACAAAATCGATGTCCTGGCCAGCTGGATCTTCGAGGACCCAATCTTCGTAGCGCTTGCCTGGGTAGAACGGGCAGGCATCGCCACAACCCATGGTGATTACTGCATCAGATTCAATGACCGCTTCGGTCGTTAAGAACTTTGGTTCTTGATTGGCGATATCGATCCCGATTTCAGCCATCGCTGCGACTGCTACTGGATTGATTGAATCCTTTGGAGCTGAGCCAGCAGAGAGAACTTCAACGCGATCCCCGCCAATCTCACGCATAAATCCTGCCGCCATCTGAGAACGACCAGCATTGTGCACGCAGACAAAGAGGACTGTTGGTTTCTTCTGGCTCATCTTCTTACTCCTTAGAGGTTGTATTGAAATAATTTCCACCGAGCGTTCCAAGGAGCGCTCCGATCGCCTGAGCCACTACAAACGCTGCGACTGAACCGATTGCAATACCCGAGAATGTATCAGTGAAGGCACGACCCAGTGTGACTGCCGGGTTAGCAAAGGATGTCGATGAGGTGAAGAAGTAAGCGCTGCCGATCCAAGAGGCGATAACCACGGGGCCGAGTGAATCTTTCTTCTGGCCACGCAGTAACTGGATCAGGAAGAGAAGTCCGGCAGTTGCCACAACTTCACCGAGCCAGAGATTTAGCCCTGTGCGCACGTGATGAGATGGGAAGTAAGCGGGATTCTTAAACATGAGATTTGCAATCATCGCACCAGCAATAGCCCCGGCAACTTGAGCGATCAGGTAACCAAGCACTAGTTTCGAAGCGAACCGCTTCTGCGCCCACTCGCTTACAGTGACAACAGGATTGAAGTGAGCACCACTGATCGAGCCAAAGATAAGAATCAGGATCCCAAGAGCAAAGACGGTTGAGACGGTATTAATCAGAAGTTCGACACCGCCATCTGGACTCATCTGGACGGCCATCGTGCCTGAACCCACGACTACAGCTACAAGCGTGCAAGTCCCAACGAATTCAGCGAGGTATCTACGAAGCATCCTAGAACTCTAACAGGGCGGCATTCTCACTTTGTCTAATTGCCGACGGGGGCTCGAGCAAGGATCGCTGAAGTAAAGCCGCAGCAGTGCGAGACCAGCCCACTGCCCAGTAAGAAACTTAGATCAACTACCGAAATTCAGCACAAATCGAAGTAAAATCGCCGCATGACTTTTACAGGACTTAATTTCGCAAGCATTCTCGTTGCATTCGGATTCTCCTTCGTAAGCGGAGCGATCTGGTTTGGACCAAAAACTTTCTACCCAGTATGGATGAGAGCTAAAGGAAATGTCTCCGGTGGATTAAATCGCGAACTGAAAAACCCAGTCCTACTCTTCGGTGGAACGATTCTTGGTGTACTTATCCAGACTTTGACTTTGGGAGTAATTATTAACTCTCTGCAATTACATAATTCACACTTTGGCGCTCTCAACGGTGCTGGAGTTGGTTTTGTGGTCGGTGTTGGAATTTCAATGTGTTCATCTATCTCCCACCGCCTCTTTGGTGGAGAGAATCTAAAAGTTTGGATCATTGAAACGGCGAACGATGCCATTAATCTGACGATTGCTGGGGCAATCATCGCAACTCTCAACTAAACATGAACGTCTATGAGGAAGAAGCTCGGGATCGATGGGCCGGTACCGATGCCTATCGTCAATCAGTATCTAAAACTTCAAGATACTCAGCTGAAGATTTCGCTGCTGCAAAAGTGGATCAAGAAGCTGCAACTGAGCTCTTTGTGTCTGCCTTTGGCAACGGACATTCCATCGACTCCCCTAAGGCTCAAGAGGCGGTAATTGCTCATCGTGCAGCAATTACAAAATGGTTCTATGACTGTTCTGTTGAGATGCAAAAGAATCTAGCAACTATTTATATAGAAGATCCGCGTTTTGCAGAATATTACGATGGTCGCGTGCGAGGACTTTCACATTATGTCCACGATGCCATCATGGCGCAGTAAAGCAAAAGGGACTTGGTGATTACCAAGTCCCGATTACTACCAATCCATCGTATTAAGTATTGTTCCATAGAAACAAGAAAATTACAGTAAGGCAAAAGGGGCTTGGTGATTACCCAAGTCCCGATCACTAACAAACAAGCGGATTGAAACTATGACATAAGTTCTTGGTTACTCGCAGTGACTAATGTATGAAGAGTCGCCCTATAAGCAGCATATGTTCCGACACTGGGGCGTTAAATCCAATCACATATCTGTTGGACTGGGCGAAGATTGTCGACCCATCACAAAGTTACTTTTAAGGATTAAGTTGAATCCGGTACTGAACTTTGCCGGATTCTGTGGCATAAGAGTCATACAGCTTGCGCGCTCTTTCGTTCGTCGCATCGGTGTTCCAATACAGGCGGCTTGACCCTGCATCTATGGCGATGTCGCGAACGGTGTCGATGAGTGCTCGACCTAATCCCCCACCACGAAATTCAGGGTCCACATACAAATCCTCAAGGTAACAATAATTGTCAGGTGCCCGGGAAGATGTCTGAAAGGAGTAGTGCGTGATTCCTTGCATTTGTCCATCAACTTCTACCGCAATTCCGTAAAGATTGTATGAATCATCGAGCAGTCGCTCCCACGTGAGTTGGTACTGTTCTGAGGGAATAGTCGCCTGATAAAACTCAATATACCCACGCCACAAATATTGCCAAGCACTCATGTCATCAGACTGAAACTTTCGTACCACGACCATGGATGTATTCTA
>CAIMOX010000007.1 GCA_903843225.1 uncultured Actinomycetes bacterium
AAAAAGTGGTTCTTAAATCTGATGGTGCGTCGCTTGATACAAGTGTAAAGATAAGTGGCTGGTAATGGCAATCGAGGGCGGCAGGAGCACGCTCGGTGAAGCTCGCGCCTTAAAGTGTCAGCGCCCCTGGTAACGCTTGGGAGCGCTCGCGTTGTAACGAGCCAGAGAGCTAGTTTTTACCCGATGTCCGGCGAGAGAGCTCGCGCGTTGTTTCACGATTGGCCTGCTTCTCCATGAGCGCTTGGCGCTTGTCATGTGACTTCTTACCCTTAGCGAGTGCGATCTCTACCTTTGCTCGTCCATCTTTAAAATAGAGCGAGAGCGGCACAATCGTCAGTCCACCCTGCTTCAAGATTGATGCAAGCTTGGTAATTTCACGTGCATGCATCAAAAGTTTACGTTCACGGCGTGGGACATGATTTGTCCAGGAACCCTCATTGTACTCAGGGATATGAACACCGCTGAGCCAGAGTTCGCCGTTATTCATCATGGCGAAGCCATCAACGAGTGATGCGCGACCAGCTCGTAGCGACTTTACTTCGGTACCAGTGAGAACGAGGCCAGCTTCGTACACCTCTTCAATGAAATAGTCATGACGTGCTGACTTATTCTGCGCAATTAACTTCTTGCCAACTTCCTTGACCATCTCATCTCACCTGCCCCTCATACCTTTATTTCCATCTCGTTTACCGTATGGACTAGGGCTAAGGATACTCCAGTGAGAGCGGACTAAACCTTGAGGTGGCGGCGAAGGGTCACAAACGATGCAAGCGCCGAGATCACGAGGCCAACCCCGAGAAGTTCCGCGCTACTCACCCATACATCTGACCAGGTGAAGAAGCGTGTGAAACTGAGCAGCGGAGAGACTTTGGTATCTATCAGCAATTTGAAGAGCGAGAGCAGTCCAGTTGATATCCCCCAACCGATAAGTGCAGAGAAGATTCCTTCGAGTAAGAACGGAAGCTGGATCGAGAATGAGGATGCTCCAACTAATTTCATTACGCCAGTTTCACGGCGTCGGTTGAAAGCAGCGATCCGCAGAGTATTGCTAATCAAGAGCATCGCGGTAAGAACGCTTGCAACACCAATTAGGAGAGCGCCGTTACGGAGGACATTGAGCAGCTTGAAGAATTTATCGAGAATCGTCCGTTGATCTTGCACAGTATCAATTCCGGGACGGCCAGCAAAAGCGCTTTGTACAACGGCAAATTGGGTCGGGTCCTTTAATTTCACGCGGAAGGATTCGGGGAGTTGATCTGGAGTGACATTCTGCGCGATCGCTGAGCCTTTGAATCGCTCTTGGAAGTGCTGATAGGCCGCAGCTTGTGATTCATAAAAAACATCTTGAACAACTGGTAGCGCTTTGAGATCAGCCTGGATCGCCGCCCGTTGTGCATCAGTGACAGGTCCAGCAGAACATGAAGACGATTCAGAGAGAGCGCCACAGAGGAATACTGAAACTTCGATCTTGTCATACCAATAATCTTTCATGACGCGAACCTGCGAATTGGCGAGCAAGCCAATACCCAGAAGTGTGAGCGAGATAGCTACTGTGGTGACCACCGCGAGAGTCATCGTGACATTACGGCGAAGTCCAATGCGAACTTCTTGAGCGATAAATCCAGCGCGCATCGATTAAGCCTCTCTCGAAAGAAGAATGAAAGCAACCATACTTTTAACCCGTATATCCGTAGACACCGCGAGCCTGGTCGCGAATAACGTGACCGCCCTCGAGTTCGATCACACGCTTGCGCATCTGATCGACAATGCCGGCATCGTGCGTTGCCATAACAACCGTGGTGCCTTCACGGTTAATTCTGTCGAGTAGCTTCATGATTCCTACTGAAGTGTTTGGATCGAGGTTTCCGGTTGGTTCATCTGCAATGAGGATCATCGGGCGCGACACATAGGCGCGTGCGATTGCCACTCTTTGCTGCTCTCCACCCGAGAGTTCATTTGGCTTGCGATCAGCCTTCTCCTCAAGACCTACGAGCTCGAGAACTTCGGGGACTTCACGATTGATCTCTTTCTGCGAATAGCCCAAGACATGGAGAGTGAATGCGACATTCTCGGCTACGGTCTTGTTGGGAAGTAGGCGGAAATCTTGGAAAACAGTTCCTACCTGCCGCCGTAGCTCTGGAATTTTGTGCTTTGCCAGCGTCGAAAGATCTTTGCCAGCGACGATGATCTTCCCAGCCGAAGGAACCTCTTCGCGCAGGACTAAGCGCAGAAAGGTCGACTTGCCTGAGCCGGAAAGTCCAACCAAGAAGACAAACTCCCCCTTGACGATATCGAGCTCGACGTTGTCGAGGGCGGGCTTATCTTGCTTCGGATAGAGCTTGGTGACGTTCTCAAAGCGAATCAACGGCACTCCTCCTAATATTCACGGCTCACCGGACGGCGGCGGGGATGCCACGCTCTCGGGTACAGGTTGCAGTTTAGGTAGGTTGCGCGCTCAGAGTGGGTAAATACGCGCAAATTTGGCTGTGAGAAAAAACTAATTTGAGCGTAACTGCTACTCAAAGAGCGCTGGGATATCGATGAAGCGGATGGCAAAGCAGTGGCCGCTCGGCGCTCACTCGGCCATCACTGGGTCGGCAAAGCAGTGGCCACTCGGTTGGTACTCGGTAATTACTCGGTCGGCGAGGAAGCCACCACCATTCTTGTGGGGATCCAAAGTTCACCTGGACAGTAGTTCATTGCTTAACACCAGTGGATTTACGCCAGTGGATTTACGCCAGTGGATTTACGCCAGTGGATTTACGCCACTGGTGTTAGGTCCGCCGATTTACTCGGTGGATTTACGCCAGCGGATTCCGGCTTCGAGGAAGCCATCTATGTCGCCATCGAGGACTCCGGCAGGATTACCCACTTCGAAATCAGTGCGGAGATCCTTCACCATTTGATAGGGAGCCAATACATAGGAGCGCATCTGGTTACCCCATGAACCGGAGTTATCACCCTTGAGGGCATCGATTCGGGCACGCTCTTCTTGGCGGCGACGCTCTAATAGTTTTGATTGCAGGACAGCCATCGCCGTTGCCTTATTTTGAATTTGAGAACGTTCGTTCTGGCACGAGACAACGATTCCGGTCGCAAGGTGAGTGATACGTACCGCCGAGTCAGTGGTGTTAACTCCCTGACCACCCGGACCAGATGAGCGATAGACATCGATGCGGATCTCTTTCTCATCAATATCAATATGATCGCTCTGCTCTACAACCGGCACAACTTCAACGCCAGCAAAGGATGTGTGACGACGACTCTGCGAATCGAAAGGTGAGATACGAACAAGACGATGGGTTCCTTGCTCAACCGAGAGCATTCCGTAGGCGTACGGTGCGCTGACTCTAAAGGTAGTTGATTTAATTCCGGCTTCTTCTGCATATGATGTTTCAAGGACATCCACTTTGTACTCTTTACGTTCGCAGTAACGAAGATACATGCGCATCAGCATTTGCGCCCAATCGGCAGCCTCAACTCCCCCGGCTTCAGAGCGAATTGTGATGAGGCAATCGCGATCATCATATTCTCCGCTCAGGAGCGTCGTTACCTCTAGCTCTCGGATCGCTCTACCAACAGAGTCCAACTCTCCTTCTGCATCGTTTAGCGCTGCGCTATCTGATTCATCTTGGGCGAGCTCGATCAGGATTGGAACATCATCGAGACGGCGGCGGATTCCGCTGACGCGATTAATTGTTGACTGGAGGCGCGAGAGTTTACTTGTAATAATTTGAGCCTTCTCTGGATCATCCCAAAGGTTTGGAGCCGAGGCCTCTACCTCTAGGGTTTCAAACTCACTGCGAAGGCGCGGCAGGTCAATGACCTTCTCAATACTTGTGAGAGTGGCGCTTAAGTTCTCGAGTTCGAGGGAATATTCACGGGCGGCCATAGGGCAAGAGTAGCGTGTTAGGTTGCCCCTGCTGCTTGTGCATCATGAACCCCTACCTATTAACCACCAATAACGTTGCTTGCACTGACTGTCGCCTTGATCGTTAGTAGTCGATTCATCGCAGAACCAGGTAGCAACGGCAACGCTAGCATCGGGGCAATCTGCGCAGTAATAGTTGTATGGAGCACATCACCATCGCAAGCGAAGTGAGCGACGGAAATCGGAGCTCCGTGTAACTGCACCGACGCTAGTTCGGTTTCAAGGGTTTGCGCTGCTGCAGAACAGTCAATGGGGAGTAAATAGGTTGGGGCATTTCCGCCAGCATCTGCTTGCACTCGCTCCCCCGAGTAATAGCGATTCAGGTCAACGTTATGTGCGGCAGTAGATATTGCTGCCTCACCGATATTAATCAATTGGCGTTGCGAAAGGTAAGCCCCAGATACATCAATGATTGCAAATGAGAGCACCACTGTGAGTAAGAAGAGGGCGGTGATAAAAAGTGATAACGATCCAGACTCATCACTAAGGAATGAACTGCTCGCCGTGCATGTGCTCCGTGCGCATTGGTCGCTGGGCGCGGGTATATCGCCAATCGCGGGTATATCACCAGGCGCGGGTAAGTCGCTGCGCGCGGGTAAGTCGCTGGGCGAGCGTTGCAATCTCGCTGAGCTAGCCACTGCTTCTCCAAGCATCAACAATCTGTGTTGCGCTCCCGCTCTTTCCACTAGGCGATGCCGTGACCGTGACCGATACTTTTGCATTCGGCGATAAGCAAGGTATCGCTCCACATTGAATCGCTAAGGTTAAAATTTCACGACTCCCGTGTATCGGCAGAATTTGATTCTGATACACGCTCAATACTTCATTCGCTCTGACCAGGGCTAAATCCTCGCTGGTACTAGTGGTGTAGGCCCGGGCAACTTGCCTAGAAATATTCTGTAAATCCATCGACCCCTGGGCAGCACCATTGACCGAATTCAAATAGAGCGACAGTGGGATAAAGAGCGGCAGGGCAATCATGATGAACTCTAGAACCGCGCTTCCAGCCTCATCACGAAACCATCGCTTCATGGTCCTTCCCCAAGCGTGACTCCAACCGACGCGAAATTGTCACCTCTAGGTAAAAGTGGCGTTATCGCTGCAAGGTGGCTCTGTTCTTCACCGATCAACAATTGACCACCGCCGGTTAGCGACAAGCCAGTCGCGGCATCAATTCCATTCGCCTTCATGAATTCAAATGGATTACCGATGGTGGCCGTACGAAGCCCGCTCTGCACCACTGTGCTCTGAACACGATTACTCGCAACCTGACGACCTAATACGCCAGCTGCAATTTGCAATATACTCAGAACTAATACAAGTAACGGAACAAGTACTAGAGCGCTCTCGACCGTTCCGCTCTCATCGCGCAATCTCCGCTGCCAGGATTCCCGGATACTCTTCCTGAGCAACATATCGGGAGCGGCCTCATCGAACATTATTCATCGCGTCGAGTGAGCCGCGTAGCAATGATTCAATGCGCGGGGCTGCGACGGTCCAGATTCCTGTAACGAGACCCGTAGTCATCAACACCACGAGTACCCATCCTGGCACATCTCCACGCTCATCAATGATTACCCTACGAATGCACCTCTTAAAGTCGCGCACAAAATTGCTGATACGCACCGAGAGCCAGAGGAACGCTGACTCACCCTCTCTCGCGTAGACCTCGACCCCCTCCTTCTCTTCCTCTGCATCTGCATCTAGCTCTGCATCTAGCTCTGCATCTAGCTCTGCATCTAGCTCTGCATCTAGCTCTGCATCTAGCTCTGCATCTAGCTCTGCATCTAGCTCTGCATCTAGCTCTGCATCTAGCTCTGCATCTAGCTCTTCGATGCTCGGGCCGTCCACAGGTAGCTCCCCCACCCACACATCTTCCGTTTCGCTCTTAGCTTGCATCGTTATCTCCATTCGATTCCCCACTCTCGCTCTCTCATTTTCTTCTTGATATTTTCATCTCCGGTATTGATATTCCTACAGCCCTCGATTAACCACCTCCGAAGTTCTTCCCCAGCGCAAAGTAAGAAGGCCAAAGCGCAAAGAGGATCGAAATCGGCAGGATCAGAAATACGACTGGAACCATCAAGGAGATCTCCGCCTTGTTAGCCCTCTCCGTAATCGCCAAACGTTGAGCCGATCTCACCTCTTCGACCTGTCTTGCGACAACATCAATAAGAGAGGTACCGCGTTCCACCGAGATCGCAAGCGAATCACAGAATCGCCGAATGATCGGTGAATCAAATTCGCCATTGAGGAGATCTAGCGCCTGTGCAAGATTCATGCCCTCGCGCATCCGTTCAACAATCGGCCTTAGATGGGTGAGAAATTCTCCCTCGCCTTCTTCGCAGATATAGGCCAGTGCTGTTGATGGACTCATCCCACCACCAATCAGAATCGCGAAAAGCTCCACAATGAGCGGAAACTCACGTTCAATCTCGTCACGCCTCTTCTTTCGCGCACCTTTAGCAATTAAACCCCGCTTAGCTGAAGAAATCCCGTCACGATATTCATCGACAAGAATTCGACTGAAGTAGATAACGATGGGAAGAACGACGAGTAAGGCGAGGATGTGCAGAGATTGAGAATTATTCATCGCTGGAAAATCCTTGGTGTCTGAGGCAATCTACCGACACGACCCATCCAGATGTACGCCACGATACTCATCACGACTCCAGCGAGAAGAACGCTCACCCCGCCTGGAGTAGAGAAAGCCTTCACTGTATTTGATTGTGTTGAGAGGATGAGAAGGAGAATCCATGGCGCAGCGGCGGCGATGAGTGCGGAGTTTTTAATCCAACCATGTTTGGCCCTAATCTCACTCCGCAACGAAATATCACTGCGAATAAAGTCCCCTAAAGTGCGTAGCGTTATCGTCGTATCTCGACTTCCAGTACCTCGGGCGAAATTCAAAACTTCGCAGACTTGATCGGCCAATCCATCATCAAATCTCTGCCTAATAATTCTAAATACTTCATCAAAATCTCCATTCGTCCTTAAAACGCTCTCACAATCTCTAAAAGTTTCTCGGGTAGCGAGCGGGCCACGCTGAGAGAGCCCTATAAGTGTCTCCGCCAACGACATTCCCGATCTCAGTCCAGAGATGATGTGGTCGATGATCTCTGGCCACAACGCTGCCAATTCGATTCGTTCCCGCTCAGCACTTCGCTTCGCAAAGGCGGTAGGTAGATACAAAGATAGAAGTGCAATGAGCACCGCCAAGAGCAAGGATCTCAGCAGGAGATAACTTGTGAGGAAGGCTGCTAGCGGAAGTGTAATTTTCTTCGATCGGATCATCTCATCTCCGTTTCCAATGAATGGTTGCGGCGCTCAAAGATTCGCTCCGGGTTACCTAACCCAGGGAGATATTTACCGTTCTGATATATAAAGAGTGGCTCACTCTCGACTCGATTATTTTCGACTCGACCGGTTATTGCACAAATCTCAACAACTCGTCTTACGCCGGCCCGCGATGCCGGAACGAGCCCAGGCTTCAGGGTCGTGCTGTTATCTCGAGCAATCGTGGTGTGAATGACGAGATCGATCGTAGAGGCGACTATTGGTGCAATAAAATCGTGTGAGATATTTTCTCCCGCTAATAAGGGAAGGGTTTGTAACTTGCTCACTGCATCGCGAGCTGAGTTTGCGTGGATTGTGGCCATCCCTGGAATTCCTGAATTCAGTGCGATGAGGAGATCAAGTGACTCCGCCTCGCGTATTTCACCAACAACTAATTGTGAGGGGCGCATACGTAGCGCTTCTTTAATCAACCGTCGTAGCGCGATCTCGCCCTCCCCTTGTAGGTTGGCAGGTCTTGTTTGAAGCGCAACACAGTCAGGCAACTTTGGTTTAAGTTCAAATACTTCTTCGATGGTGAGAACGCGGTTTCCTGCTGGCACTGCACTCACTAAGGCGTTGAGTAAGGTCGTCTTCCCAGCTTGCGTCGATCCACTCACTAAAATATTGAGGCCGTGCGCGACCGCCCGACTCATGAAGGTGGCTACCTCTCTGCTCATAACGCCAAGGTCCGCAAGTTCATCGAGCGACTTCCCTCGGACGAGATGCTTGCGGATATTCACAGCCCAGTGATTCGCCGTGACTTCAGGGATGGCCACATGCAATCGGCTTCCATCGGGCAATCTGGCGTCAACGAATGGGTGCGAAAGATCTAACCGTCTTCCTCCCCACATGAGTAGTCGTTCAACGAGTTCGCGAACCTCCTCGGAGCTCATGACGAGATTCGTTAATTCACTCACTCCAGCCTTCGCGACAAAGATGCGATGAGGTGAATTGATCCAAACTTCTTCTACTGCTGGATCTTCGATCAATTCGGCGATCTTCCCGAACTCTGCTTGGCGCTCAATCTTCACTGCTGAAGGGAACTATCCCACCGACCTCATCTCAGGCATGATCCACAAGAAGAGGAGCAACTACCTCGTTCTATCTACCCACAGGAAGATTCCAAGCGCTGACAGTATTCCTCGGAGGTAATAGAGTGCAGACATGAGTAAATCCTCCCCAAGCAAGCTGACACGACTTGGCGTGATAACTCTTCTCACCCTATTTACCTTGACCGCCTGCGGCGCTGCCAACCCTGATATACGTCCAGATGATCAAAAGTTACGTGATGGAATTTCTCTCCTAATAAAAGATCTGACCCTTAACCATCCAGCAAATCGCAACTGGGATCAAAAATCTGTTGATGCGCAATTACAGAAGCCACTTCCCAAGGGTTTCTCTACACCAGCGGGTTGGAAATTAACCTGGCCGAGTGCAACGAGTAATGAGCTTGCCTATGTATATATTCCATGGGCACTGACCGGCACATTCCCCAATCACTTCACTAGCGAGAACGCGTCATACACAGCAGGCACTCCGGTTCCCACCGCTGTCGCACGTGATATTGCGACACAAGTGGTAGGAAGCGATGATTATTTTGCAGCGATCGTTGATGTTCGCTACTCCACAACCAATAAGAAGTGGGTAATTTTTACTAGCGTCCCCTACCTGCCTGTGACAGATAATGCCTACGGTTGGGCGAATGCCGTCAATGGGCGCTGGAAGGTCATTGACTTCGGTACCGCCACCGTCGGTTGCGGTAAAGTTCCTACCGATGTGCAGAGCGAATTTGGATTCTCCTGTCCCGGTAAATAACCGTCTATCTGCTCTTGATGTAACTCTCTTTACATCCATCCATGCAAAAGTAATACATCTTCACGCCATCGAGGTAGGACGCCGGCGCATCACTCTTTCGCACCTGCATGCCACAGATTGGATCCTGGGCGAAATCACTTTCAGAATTAACAGATGGATTTTTATAGAGATAATAAATCAAAGCCGCTATAAGTACCGCTACTCCATTGAGAATCGTTGTGGTATTGAGACCAAAGTGTTTAGCGGTGGTATGAGCATTGTGATGTATCGGGATCTGCTTAAGTAGGGTGAAGATTCCTTCAGTCACTAAGCCATTCACTGCCATAATCACCCAGAAGAGCAGCGACATCCGAAGCGCAACGGCATTTCCGTAATACTTTCGATAGATCATCACGAGTGGAAAGGAGAGTAAGTCGGCGAAGATAAAGGCAATGACTCCGCCAAAGGTGATCCCTGCTCCCCAGAGCGCGGCTGCAAGTGGAACATTTCCCACAGAACAGACGAAGGAGATGAATGCTAATACTGGGCCTATACATGCATTCTCAAGCGCCGACCAGAAGCCGTGGCCAGAGATAAAGAGCGCCTTCCACCAAGAGAGCGGAATGAGGGTGGTAGCTAACCCTGCAACAACAAATCCGATGATCAACTCCCACCGGAGCATAATGAAATCACCGATGGTGTAGCCAGCAGATGAACTCAACCCGGACCGCAAATGTGAGCGAGAAGTGGGCGAGTGAGACGAATGTGAATCTTCACCGGAGCTTTCGTGAGGTTTCTCTGGGTCGGGCTCAATGGTCTGAATAGGTTGGGCTAGCCTAGAAATATTTATCACCCGTGGCGTGAGGAGAGCAAGTAAGAAGATCATGACCGCACCGCCGACAAATTCTGCTGCGGCAAATTGCCAGCCGAGCAGAAGCCAGAGGACGATGCCAAGTTCGATTACTAGGTTGGTGCTAGCGAACATGAAGACCATCGAGGCGGTGAAATCAGCACCCTTTCGATAGATTGAATGGGCAAGTGCGCTAGCTGCGTAGGAACACGAGCTACTGATCACTCCAAAGAGTGAAGCTTTAGCAATGGTCGTTGGTCGATGGTTGCCGAGCACCCCTTGCATCTGCGACCTCGTGACAAAGGCCTGGACGATTCCAGAGAGTGCAAAGCCAAAGATCAGAGCCCAAAAAGTATCGAAGAGCATCCAGCCGCCCTCACTGAGTCCGCTCACAATTTTATGCATCTCGGGGCTCCTGGCTACTTGAGGTTCTCTTTGATAACTGAAGAACTAAACCTTCCATCATGATAGAACCTTACAAACTCTTGGGCGGCCCGTACTCCTTCAGCGATGGGGAGAGATTGAAGGGTACGTTGTGGCTGACCATGATCATTCTCTGGTACTTGTGCATACATCAGGCTCTTCTCGCGCTCTCTCGCAATGCTGCGTAGTTTTGACTCCAACGTCTCAGGATTGATGTTGATGTGTGGCAAAGTCGGGTGGTGGGCGTGCAAAGGATCGATATAGGTTGCGACGATTCGACCAGCGGCAGCGGCCTCTAAAGCGAAAACTCCAGTTAAGCCAATAAATTGGTCGATCACGAGATCGACCTCACTAAAAATTTTCGGAATCTGATCGTGCAACACGGGCCCGCTATCAACCCAGTTCTGATACTCAATCACGCCTTCATCTCGTAACTTTTCGAGGATCGGAGTAATAATTCCCGATGACTTGAGCCACGATTTGCTTGGGAGATAGAGGACTCGCAATTTTTTTGATGCAAAGAGCGGTGAACTATCTGCAATTGCCTCATAAGGAGCGATATCGATTACCGCCGGCAGCCAGATCGCATCGGGCACCTCATGAAATAAATCTGGCGTTGTAACAAAGAGAGGGATCTTTTTCTTACGAATGCGCGGAAGAAGCGAACGATTAACGCCAGAGACTTCTAGTAATTCGATCGCCTCTTTGCGCAAGAGACCAGGATGGCCAGGCTCTTGAAAGGGCGAATACGGATTGCGTGCGAGGTGGGCAGCGGGATCTCGAATGTCACTGCCATGGAATACAACTCCCACACGCTTTCCCATTCGACGGAGCAAGATTAGGTCATCAACGCTATGTCGCGATGCAAACCCTTGACGCCCTTTTCGAAAGGCGAAGATCGGGCGAAGCGATTCAAGAAGGATGGAGCCTTTATCGGAAAAGATCTCATGGAGTATCGAGATGCGATGGACCTCGGCGTTACGATCTGAGCTCTTCACCTCGTGATCTGCATGAAACCATTCAGTGGCTGGGTCGGCTGCGATGCGCAACGACTCTCCCTCAGGGAGTGAGCGCGCCCATGCCGTAGCCTGATTCGCAGAATTTGTCGGTCCAATAATGAAGCCGGTTCGGGGCACAACTCTAAAAAGTTTTTTGAATTGAGCTACAACGATAGTTCGGAGCTCAAAGAGGCGTTCAGGTAACTCCTCGCGAAGAAAGATTTTTAGATCGACAACTCGACCCTTCTTAGCTCTTTCTGGCGCTTGTGCCGTAGTACTCACACCGCAAGTATCTCAGGGTTCCAGCCCTATTCAGCCACGAGATGCGAGATCACACTCTCGTGAATAACAGCCTTGGAGCGTTCATGGGCTTTACGAATTTGTAGATCAAAGTTATCGATAGCGAGGTCAAAGGCGGCAAGGTCGTTAAAAGCTAGACCTTCAGCTCGCAGAAACGGCCCTGCGCCGTGAGAGGTCAATCTGACTAGATGGGAGTTTTTACCCCAGGATGGGTTCGCTTCGTGCTGAACTTCAACTTTTATCGATTCGATCACAATGTTAAATCGAGAGAGTGATAGCAATTTCTCTCGAACTATCCCCTCGAAATCTTCGGCGAGCTGGGCATTGCGTGCATGAACAATTATTTCCACGAGAGGCTCTCCCTACAAATAGTCTGGAACTCTTCTTCTCACGCTACTCCTGCGCCTACCCGGCCACAAGTGGTGGAGCCATGGCTAGGTAGGTGCAGAAATGAGCAGTGCCTATTGCCTGAAGGTTTAGAGCCCTGCGCGTACCTTCTTCATGGCGCGCTTACCCTTTGTGCTCTTTCGGCTCGCCTTCTTTACTACGCCTGACTTGTTCGCTGCGCCAGACTTTTTCGCTGCGCCTGACTTCTTGCCACCCTTAGCGGCTCCAGAAGCCGGTGCACTAGATCCGTTCACATCAGAGCCAGCACCTTGCTTAGCTACATGCGCGGAAGCCGGTACGAACGCTGAATCAGTTGCTGCCTGGAAAGGTGCTGCAATCCCAGCGCCGCTCCCGACCTTTGCGATACCCCCATTACCCGCATTATCTGATGTGAGGGTTATTGATCCTGGCTCCCCGGTCATTGAAACTTTCTTGAGTGCAGCACCTTTCTTCATGGTCGGACGCTTCACGGTCGAACGCTTGACGGCCGGACGCTTCACGGTCGAACCCTTGACGGCCGGACTCTTCGTCGCTCGGCGAGAGGTTGTAGAACTCTTTTTAGCTTGAGTTACTCGAACTGCAGCAGCGCGCTTAGAGAGAGCTACCTTCTTTGTTGCAATGGACTTCTTGGCAGCAGTTGCTGCAGCGGCGCTTGCCTGACTTTTGGCAGATCGCGCAGCGGATGCCTTGGTGCGCAATGCAGCGCGCTTTCGTACTACCTCTTTCAACGCTTGCGCTTTACGTGTAGCGGCAGTACCTGAAGAAACTTTGGCGGACGTTGAGTTGGGAGTGAAAGCTGCGCCTGTCGCCTTCAGTCGCTTGACGCCGGTGCGACGCGTTGGAGCCTTCGCCTTCTTCACTGCTGCCTTCTTCACTGCTGCTTTCTTAGGAGCGCTCTTCTTTGCCACGGTCGAACCGAGAGCGGTTGCCGGTGCAGCTTTAGTTGCAGCTTTAGTCGCAGCCGATGCCGCAGTGATATCTAAGGCACCCGCTGGCAGAGCGAGCGCACCAATGAGGGCACAGGCGAGAGCTCCGCGCCGGATAGGTGAGTGATTGAACTTCTGAATATTCACATTAGACCCTTTCTTTAGTCATAACGTTGGGTCGGCATCTGGCCGAATGAGCGGATCTTTGGCGAAAATCTCGATCGCTGGAGGCGCAAAACTCTTCTCTTGGGCATAACGCGTGGCTGTGGAAAGGGCTGCTTCTTATAACTAGACTCATGCCCTATGAGTGCAGCGGGATCGGATCAAAAGGGCGCGTCAGTCAAACGCCCATCAACTCCGCTTATTCAGGTCTTCGAACCCCACAAAGCTCAGACTCCACCGCTCATCCCCTACATCAAAGAGTTCTGGGAGCGCAGAGCATTCGCCCTCGAGCTCGCTCGCTTCGCCGATAAGGCTGAATATCTTGAGTCCAAGTTAGGTAAGGCATGGCTCGTCCTCAACCCCCTCTTCCTCTCGCTTGTCTACTTCCTCCTCGTCACCGTGCTCCGAGGTGGAGCAAATAAGAACACTGGATTAAGCACGCTGGCACATATCTTGATCGGCATCTTCATGTTCTATTTCGCACAGAACATCATCAGCGATGGTGCGCAATCAATCACTGCTGGCGGACGACTCATTCTCAATCAAGCATTTCCGCGCGCCTTACTTCCATTCTCATCATCAGTGCGTGCCTTTGGTCAGTTCTGGCCAACGATCCCGACCTACTTTGCCGTGGTCTTGATCGGAAAAGCCTTCTACCCCAAGACAGTAATTCCATTAGCTGATTGGAATTACCTCTGGGCCCCACTGATCATTGCGGCACTCGCAATCACCGCCTTTGGTCTATCACTCATCTTTGCGGTGATGAATGTCTACTTCCGTGATACGAGCAAATTACTGACGTACACAACCCGTATCTGGCTCTACGGTTCTCCCGTTCTCTGGAAGCCTGAGATGCTCCATGGCTGGCATCGCCTCTTTCTCTATATCAATCCACTTGGTCCGACGCTCGCTGCGACCTATCACGTCTGGATCGATGGAGTGCGACCATCGAATGCAGAATTCATCGGTATGGGAGTCTGGGTGCTCATGGCGATGGCGATTGGTACATATTTCTTCACATCGCGAGAGAGAGATTTTGCGGTGCGTATCTGATGACTATCGGTAAAGATGTGATCAGACTCGGCAACAGCACGCCATCAACAACGCTCTTGCAAGCAAAGGGTTATAACGGAAATATCTCCATCCCCGACGACCTCGCTATTCGCATTGAAGATCTCTCTATCACCTACAAGATCAACGTTGATACGAAGAAGACTCTCAAGAACGCTGTGATGCGCGCATCTAAGGGCGAGAAGGTTCGCATGCGTACCGTCGAAGCGGTGAAGAAGGTATCACTCGATATTCCTCACGGCTCTGTTGTTGGAATTGTCGGCGCAAATGGCGCTGGTAAATCAACTCTTATGCGCTCGATTGCAGGCATCATGCCTCCAACTACTGGTCGTATTATCGTCAACGGCAAAATCTCAACTCTGCTCGCACTCGGTGTTGGATTTAATCCAGCGCTCTCAGGCCGCGACAATATTATTTTAGGTGGCCTCGCTGCTGGCTTAAGCCGTGATGAGATCGAGTCGAAGACTGACGAGATTGCTGCCTTTGCAGATCTTCCTGATGGCTTTATCGATATGCCAGTGCGTACCTACTCTTCTGGAATGTATGGCCGCGTGGCCTTTGCAGTTTCAGTGAGTATGACGCCAGATATCTTGTTACTTGACGAAGCGCTCTCTGCCGGTGATGCAGCATTTAAAGAGAAGTCATTCCTTCGGATGCGTGAACTCGTTGAAGAAGCACGCACCATCGTAATCGTCTCGCATGCCCTTGCCACCATTAGCGATCTCTGCGATACCGCAATCTGGATGCACAAAGGAAAGCTACTTGCTCACGGTGAACCAGGTGCGATCGTTGAAGAGTATTTGAAGTTCCTGGATGTCGGAACCCTTCCTTCTAACCTCGAAGATATGTAAGTAATGCAGAAGGTAGATATCTCCATCATCTCCTCTGGCGCCTCGCTTGCTGATGCGCGGCTTCACCGAATCGTTAACGCCCTCATCAGGGCAGGCCTCACCGTCGAAATTTTTGCACCGGGCGCAGCCGCCGATGCTCCTGCCGGCGCAATGATTCGCGCTGTGCATCAGGGTAAAGGTTTTAAGTGGCGCATCCATCGAGCCTTCTACTCGCCATGGCGCGCAGAAGGAAGAGTGCTCTACTGTCTCGCACCAGAAGCCCAACTCTTTACCTGGAAGGCGGCGCTTCTCAAGCGTCGCATCTATTGCGCGGATATTTATGAAGATTATCAATCCCTCCTTAAAGATCGAGCATGGGCCAAGAAATTATTTACCCTTCCCGGCAAGGTCGGTTCGGTAATCACAAAGGTTTCAACCTTCTATGCATCTAAGGCATCTCTTACAACCGTTGCCGATACACAAGTACCGCCATTCACAGCGAAAGATCGACTTGTTCTACGGAACGTGCCAGATGCTGCGCACCTCTCGATGAGCGGCAAACTCGCAAAGAAACCCCGGGCGATCTATATCGGTGACGTTCGGGAATCTCGTGGATTACATACGATGCTTCAAGCTGCTGTGCTTGCTCCAAACTGGCACTTCGATATCGTCGGACCGATCTCGGATGCAGACGCGACATGGATTCATCTCTGGTCGATCTCGAATGAGAGTGCGGCTTCGCGCGTTACATTCCATGGCCGACTCTCTCCTCATCAATCGTGGAAGCTCGCGAAGGGCGCATGGGTTGGACTGTCACTACTAGAACCGACGCCTGCATTTATCGCTGCGGTCCCATCAAAGATCTATGAATATATGTCGGTTGGTCTGGCAACAATTACAACACCTCTGCCACGAAGTGCTGCCCTTGTTTCGTCGTCGAAATCTGGAGCGATCGCCGATGGCCCTACATCCGTCGCAAAACTGCTCAACTCGTGGGAGGTTAAGCCAGCCCCACTTGAGAAAATGCGTACCAATGGACTCACCTGGTCGGCGAAGAACCTCGATGCAGAGGCAGAATATGGTGCGATGATCGCTCGTATTCAGGGCTTGATTCTCCGATCCACGCGCACCGCCCGCAGTAAGGGCTGAGAAAAACCGAGTCGAGAGACTAGACTTTACAAATGAGCACCGCACTCCCCGCGCGCATTGTCGCCTCTGCGGAAGTTGATCCCACGGCAGTTATTGGAACAGGCTCCTCAATCTGGCACCTTGTTCAGATTCGTGATGGGGTAAAGATTGGTCAGAACTGTATCGTCGGGCGAGGCGCCTATATCGGCAGTGGCGTTGAAATCGGCGATAACTGCAAGATTCAAAATTATGCACTCGTCTATGAACCAGCGAAATTAGGTAACGGTGTCTTTATTGGACCTGCAGCTGTATTAACGAATGATCAATTTCCGCGTGCAGTAAATCCAGATGGAAGCATCAAAGCCGCCTCCGATTGGGATGCGGTTGGAGTCACTATTGGCGATGGTGCTTCAATTGGAGCGAGAGCGGTCTGCATTGCTCCGGTGAATATCGGCGCATGGGCCCTCGTCGCTGCCGGCGCAGTCGTGACGAAAGATGTCCCGGATTACGCTCTAGTGGCAGGTGTCCCCGCAAAAAGAATCCGTTGGGTGGGCCGTGCGGGAGTACCGTTGGAACCAATCGGCGATAATCTCTTCCGATGCCCCGTAACAGAGCAGCTCTACCGAGAGATCTCGGATGGGCAACTCGAGCTCGAGTAATTCACTAGCGTTTTAACCACAAGAAAAGGAACCAGGCCATTCATGGGATTGTTTAAGAAGAGTTCAGCAACTACGAGCACTGTCACAATGATCCCTGCCGCAAAGCCGTTGATTGGCGATGACGAGCGAAAAGCTGTTGACCGAGTCCTTCGTAGTGGAATGCTTGCTCAAGGCCCAGAAGTTAAGGCATTTGAAGAAGAGTTCTCACATCATGTTGAAGGCCGCCACTGCATCGCAGTGAACTCTGGAACATCGGCTCTCCATCTTGGATTCCTTGCCGCTGGAATCAAAGCCGGCGATGAAGTCATCGTTCCATCCTTCTCCTTTGCCGCCACCGCGAACTCGGTCGCGCTTGCTGGCGGAACTCCTATCTTCGCTGATATCGACCCGAAGACATTTAATATGGATCCAGCCCACGTCGAGTCCCTCATTACACCTCGTACCAAGGCGATCATGCCGGTTCATCTCTATGGACACATTGCTGCGATGGATCGATTCGAAGAGATCTGTAAGAAGCACAACCTTCTACTCATCGAAGATTCTGCTCAGGCACACCTGGCAACTCTTAACGGACGACCAACTGGCGCCTGGGGTACCGTCGCATCTTTTAGTTTCTATCCAACAAAGAATATGACCGCTGGTGAAGGCGGAATGGTGACCACAGATAGCACCGATATCGCGCGCATGATTCGTCTCTTACGTAACCAAGGCCAAGAGGTGATCTATCAGAACGAAGTTGTCGGCTTTAATAATCGCATGACCGATATCCACGCTGCCATAGGCCGCGTTCAGCTTCGCAAACTTCCAGGCTGGACTGCAACTCGTCAAAAGAATGCCGCCTACCTCACCGAACACCTCAAGGGCGTCGTCACTCCTTATGTCGCACCGAATACAACGCATGCCTTCCACCAGTACACCATCCGAATCGAAGGCGAAGATGCTGCAAAGCGAGATCGCTTCATGGCATTGATTCGTGAACGTGGCGTAGGTTGTGGCGTTTATTACCCAACACCTATCCATCGCCTACCAACCTTTAAGCTCGATCTTGATCTCCCTGAGACCGAGAAGGTCATCAAGGAGTGCGTCTCAATCCCTGTACATCCATCACTTTCCAAGCACGATCTCGAGAAGATTGTGACCGTTGTTAATGATGTGGCTGCAGGGCTCTAACGGCTCGCATTGCAGATTATTCGATAGTAAAAACGATCAGGAGTAAAAGTGGCCGAAAAGCTTCGTGCAGGACTAGTTGGATTAGGCATGATGGGACGTCATCATGCTCGAGTTCTGAGCTCACTTGAAGGTGTCGAACTTGTCGCCGTCTCCGATCCGATGGGTGACCCACATGGCGTTGCCGGCGGACGCCCCGTTCTCTCCTCCGTGCAAGAGCTCATTGACACTGGCATTGATTACGCGATGGTTGCAGCACCGACCGCCTTCCATGAGGATCTCGCTCTGCACCTTGCAGAAGCTGGAATTCATGCACTCATTGAGAAGCCACTCGCTGTTGATACCCCTGCCGCTCAGCGGATTACTGCAGCATTTGCTGCAAAGAAGCTTGTTGGCGCAGTTGGCCACATTGAGCGATACAACCCAGCGCTCCAACAACTGCGCGCTCGCCTTGATGCCGGCGAATTAGGCAGCGTCTACCAGATCGCCACCAGGCGCCAAGGCCCCTTCCCAGCTCGAATCGCCGATGTGGGTGTTATTAAAGATCTTGCTACACACGATATTGATCTCACCGCATGGGTCGCACGTTCCTCCTTTGCATCTGTCTCAGCGCGTACCGCTTTGAAATCTGGCCGCCCACATGAAGATATGGTGGCCGCGGTCGGCGAACTCGAAAATGGAATCATCACTAATCACTTAGTGAATTGGTTGACTCCCTTTAAAGAGCGTCTCACTATCGTGACTGGTGAGCGCGGCACATTTGTTGCAGATACTCTGACCGCAGACCTTACGTACTACGCCAACGCATCTATTGAGACCGAATGGGATTCAGTTGCTGCCTTTCGCGGTGTAAGCGAAGGCGATGTCATTCGCTATGCATTTGCCAAGCCAGAACCACTTAAGACAGAGCATGAGGCTTTTCGTGATGCCGTCTTAGGGCTACCCGGCGCAGTCGATCGTATTGTCACCATGGAGCAAGGTCTTGCTACTGTCGCTGTCGCGGCGGCAATGATCGACTCGAATGATCGAAATGAAGTTATCTTTCTCAATCCATCAGCTGCGAAAGGCTCTCGTTAAATTATGAAGATCGCTGTCGTCGCGCTTGGAAAGATCGGCTTACCTCTCGCTGTCCAGTTTGCGATGAAGGGCCACCACGTCATTGGTTGTGACGTTAATCAGCAGGCCGTCGATCTCGTCAACGCTGGAAAAGAGCCATTCCCGGGCGAGGCTCATCTAGACGAATACCTCAAAGAGGTTATTGCTTCAGGGCACCTCACTGCTACAACCGATACAACATTGGCTGTTTCGCAATCAGATGCAGTTGTCGTAGTAGTCCCACTCTTTGTTAATAACGAGGGAATCCCTGATTTTGGTTGGATGGATGAGGCGACAACGAAGATTGCTGCTGGTCTCAAGCCCGGCACGCTCGTCTCATACGAGACAACTCTTCCAGTCGGAACCACTCGTACTCGCTTTGCACCAGCGCTCGAAAAGATCTCTGGCCTCACTGCAGGTAAAGACTTCTCACTCGTCTTCTCACCAGAGCGCGTTCTCACTGGGCGCGTCTTTGCAGATCTGCGCAAATATCCAAAGCTAGTCGGTGGAATCGATGCGAAGAGCACCGCTGCCGGCGTTGAGTTCTACGAAGCGGTTCTCGACTTTGATGATCGCCCTGACCTCGTGCAACCTAACGGCGTCTGGGATCTCGGTACGGCAGAGGCATCTGAGATGGCAAAGCTTGCTGAAACAACCTACCGCGACGTCAATATCGCGCTCGCCAATCAATTTGCGATCTTTGCCGAAAGTGCGAATATCGATATCGCAAAAGTTATTGCTGCCTCAAACTCCCAGCCCTACAGCCATATCCATCAACCAGGTATCGCAGTGGGTGGCCACTGTATTCCGATCTACCCACGCTTCTACCTATGGAACGATCCCGGTGCGACCGTTGTTCGCGCCGCTCGTGAGGCAAATGCTGCAATGCCTGCGCATGCTGTCTCTATACTGAAAGCAGAACTTGGCTCACTCACCGGCAAAAAGGTCGTCGTTCTTGGTATCTCATACCGTGGCGGCGTAAAGGAATCTGCATTCTCTGGAGTTTTCGGCACAGTTGCCGCTCTCAAGGCAGAGGGTGCGATCGTTACAGTCCACGATCCGATGTATACCGATGCTGAATCAGAGCGACTCGGCTTCTCACCACATCACCTTGGCACTGCCGTTGACGGTGTAGTTCTTCAAGCCGATCACACCGAATATACATCACTGAGTGCAAGCGATTTTCCATCCGTGAAAGCGATTGTGGATGGTCGACGCGCTTTGGATTCCTCGCGCTTTCCTGGAGTTGCTTTCCGAGTTATTGGAGCGCCAGCGCGTTAATTCGAAAGAGTAGAGGGCGCCGAGAGGGTAAAACTCTTATGCTCCCGAGCCGTTGGTGTGACTTTTGCAATTCGGTTGTAGATCGAAAGTAAATTCTCAGCCTGTCGCTCCCATGAGCGCTCTTGTAGAACTCTGGCCGTATAAACATCGCTATAACGGCTCTTATCAGCAAGCACCTTCCGTACAGCACGTACGAAGTCTGTGGTGTCTTGCGCAATAAATACTTCACCATTACCTAGACGAACCACCTCTGCCGCCATGGTCCGGACATCGCTCACGACGATCGGGAGCTTTGCTTGCATATACTCACCAAACTTTGTGATCAATGAGATCTCATGATTGAGTTTGTGATGGATCGGAATCAATCCAATATCTCCGGCTCGTAGATAATCAACTAGCTCTGCATTGGGAACATAAGGCAAAACATGGAAGCGGTCAGCGATATCTGCAGCATCAAGAATAAATTGCTTTACAGATGCGCTCTCAGGATTAGCGATAAGTGCGCAATGCACATCAGGCATCTGACGCAAACCTTCGATCACAGTCCCGATTCCGCGCTGCGGTGCAACCGCACCGGAGTAAACAATCAGAGGGACATCCCCAGAAATTCCACAATCGTGACGAAGGCTTCTCGCAGCGGGTTGCTGGCCCTCAACTAATGGATCGTTAGCAACAATCTCGGGGCGACAGTCACCCATCTTGAGGTGTGGAATTAAAAGCTCAGACATTCCTTCACTCACCGAAAGGACAGCGGCGGATTGCGCCGTATAAATAATCTCTTGCTCGGTGTATGAGCGCATGAGCGGTGCCTTCAGGTGAGCTACTCCCGGAACATACTCGTGAGCGTCATAAATTAATTGAGCGTCGTGGCCCGCTTTTTTGAGGGCGGCAACGATCTCGCCTGCTATTGGCAATGCGGTGTAATCGTGGGCATGAACTACATCAGGCTTGAATGAGAGAGCTGTAGGGAGGATCGCTTTTACCGCTCTCCCCCAGTTTGGCACCCCCGGCGTATACCCTCCCAAGAATCGCGCTTGGAATCTACGCTGGTAGTAACGACCTTTACGGAGAACTTTTGCTATGAAATCTTGTTTCAGAACGACCTTCAGGGGTAATCGCTTGATAGTTGCATAACCAATAGTGAGTTGATCATTGTGAGTAAATGGTGTCGCGCCGGCGACGATGACATCCCAACCAGAATTACCTAATGACCAAGCACATTTAAGAACGCGTGAATCTTCAGTCACGGCGTTAAGGACAATATGGAGCGCCTTTGGAGCTACTTTTTCCGACATTGTGATCAGAGCGGTAGGAGTACTACCACGAGTGTCAAAACAAGCGCGATTGCCACCGCTTCACCAAGAATCTTTAACGCTGTTGCTCGATCCCGAGCCCGATCTTCTGGGAGTGAGACTCGTGCGATATCTCGAGATTTTCCAAAATTGAAGGTACCCATAAAGCCAAATGCCAGGCAGAATTTTTTTCTTGATTGAATAAAACCGACGCTAAAGACGAGCAATGGAATAAAGATTCCCAAGCGAGCTGTATGTGTGCTGTGCAGATGGATGTAAGAGGCGATTCCTAGTCCCGTCAATACCAGGCCAAGCAAGGCAACAGTACGACGCTTCCTAATTTCAGATGGACCGATATTGCATTGACCTGATACATACTCAGGTGAGATATCGGTGGCCACTAGAGCGAGTGCTCCTCTTCCTCGGCAAAGATCTCGTGGTCATCCTCACCGTTGTGATCTAGCCATTGAAAGATAGTCTTGAGCGCTCCAAAGATAATCGCCAAGAGGGCGAAGAGTCCAAAGAGTCTGCGTATCGCCTTAAACATAGGGAGAATCTAACACTTTCACGGCAGGAAGGTTGGTTTGGCTAATGAATAGCAGAAAGAGCCTGATCAATATCGGCCCAGAGATCTTCGACGTTCTCAATCCCTACCGAGAGCCGGATCAGGCTTTGAGAGATGTGTTCGCTCTCGCCCGCCCAGCGATGTCTACGCTCCCAGAGCGTCTCAACTCCGCCAAGTGAGGTCGCATGAACTACCACTTTCGATGCCGCACATGCTCGGTCGGCGGCGTCAGCCCCGGCCTTCACCTCAAAGGAGATGATCGCGCCAAAGCCCTTCATGAAAGATGCCGCACGCTCGTGCTGCGGATGAGATGGCAGCCCTGGGTAACGCACTGATTGAACTGCCGGGTGAGCGCTCAATCGTGTTGCGATCTCGAGAGCGTTCTTCTGCGCGCGCTCAAGGCGAACATCGAGAGTGCGAATACCTCGGAGCGCGAGATAGACCTCCATCGCTCCTGGAATCGCTCCACCTTGCTTGCGTTGCATCGTTAATCGAGAGAGGAGTGCCTCATCATTCATCGAAAGAGATCCCATGATGAGATCGCTATGTCCGGCGATAAATTTGGTCACCGAGTTCATTGAGATATCAGCACCCATCGCCAGAGGTTGTTGATTGAGCGCAGTTGCAAAGGTGTTATCGACTCCCACGCCGAGTCCGAGCGCTTTAGCAGCGGGAATAATTTTTGGAAGATCAGCAACTTCAAGCGCGGGATTTGTTGGCGATTCCATCCATAGAAAGTTGGCACCTTGAAGCGCCGCTAGGACTTCCTCTGTATGTGCAATATCAACGTAGCGGATCTCGCACTGGTTATCACTCTCAAGCTTTTGAAGGAGATACATCGTGCCGGTGTAACCATTTCGTGAAGCGACGATAATTGAGCGATGCGGTAAGAGTGAGAAGACGGCAGAGATCGCACCCATTCCAGATGAGAAGAGCAGAGTGCTTCCACCTTCAATGCCACCAATCGCACTTTCGAGCGCGGTCCAGGTCTCATTTCCAGAACGGCCGTAGCCAATTCCATCAGGAGCGACATAGGTAGAAGTGAAGGAGACGCCAGTATTTACAGATGCACCAGGAATCGCATCTGGTCGTCCTGAGGTAACGATCAAGGAGTCGGGTTGGAGTCTTTTAGAATCGCTCATGAGGTAAGCGTAGCAATGCGTGCGACCGCCTCGACCAGGATCTCTTCACTCGTTGCAAAGTTCAATCGGACAAATTGATGGTGATCGGCAGCAAAAGTAACCCCATTACTGAAGGCAACCTTCGCCTCTGTTAAGAGTCTGCCGCTTGGATCAGCGCCGAGGTTGAGATCAGTGAGATCGAGCCAGGCGAGGTAACTGCAATCAGGGATTCGATAGCCGATTGCTGGGAGTTCACGTGCAAGGAGCTCCTTTAAAAAATTACGGCGATGGTTATTAGTTGCGATCGCAGCATCGAGCCACTCTGTCGTTTGATAGGCGATCGCAGCAGCGGCTGCCCCAAAGAGTGAAGAACGCCAATGAACTGCCGGCGGCATCGACTTTGCAAGATCAAAGGCGCGCGTCGAGCCAGTAACTATCTGAGCGCATTTTAGACCGGCAAGGTTCCATGACTTACTGGCTGATGTCACACAGATACCGACCTCACGCGCGGTATCACTCACCGCAAGGAAGGGAACAAATTCATGATCAGTGTAGGTAAGCGGTGCATGAATCTCATCACTCAGTATCGTGACGCCATATTTCTTCGCAAGATCGGCTAGGTAAGAAAGTTCTGCTCGTGTGAATACTGTGCCGACAGGATTTGCAGGATTGCATAGGAAGTGAACTTTTGCCCCAGTCTGGTATGCCTTGTCAATCGCATCGAAATCTAAGGCGTACTGCAATCCCTCTCGTTTCAATGGAGCTTCGACGCTGACGCATTTTAACTCCTGAATCCAGTGAAACATATTGTGATAGACCGGTGGATTAATAACAATTCCATCACCTGGCTTTACAAGAAGTCGTGTGAGCTCAACCATTCCTACTCCGACATCAGTTGCCGGAAAGATTGAGTCCGTCGTGATCTCCCAGTTCCAACGCCTCTTCATAAAAGTTTGCATTGATTCTGCAAGCTCTGGCATTGAACCGAGATAACCAATATCAGAGCTACTGACCATTGCAATCAAACGTTCTCGAATAGGTAGTGCAACTTCATAATCCATTTCAGCGACAGGGAGTGGGAGCACATCCTGTGGGAAATCACGCCACTTCGCACTCGTGCGTTGCTTTAAATCAGCCAGGGGTGGGACGGCTAAGAGCTCGATCGATTCCATCGGCTTACTCTTCCTTACCTTCTGCGTGAGGTAAAGAGTCAGCACCGCCTTTACTCTTGATCAAGCTGATGATCGCGGTCAGTACAAGCGTCCCGATAATAAAACCAAGACTAATTCGAAGGGAGATGACGGGAACATTTAGCCCAAGCACCTGACGATGGTGGGTCGAAATCGCAGCCTCAAAAATCAATTTAATGCCGATAAAGGCGAGGACGATGGAGAGGCCCTCGGTGAGATAGATGAGGCGAGACATGAGTCCGCCGATAAGGAAGTAGAGCTGGCGCAGACCCATCAACGCGAAGATATTTGCGCTGACGATAACGTAAGGGTTACGCGTGAGACCAAAGATCGCAGGAATTGAATCGAAGGCAAAAAGTACGTTGGTGAGTGCGATGGCAGTGAGTGCGAGCAGGAAGATAGAAGCACCACGTTTGCGCATATATGTGAGGGTGCGACCTTCGCGCCACTCCTCCTCTTCACTCTCCCGAAAGAGTTGGATAGCGGTATAAATCAAGAAAGCGCCAAAGAAGAAGAAGATCCACTCAAATCGGTTAACAATCGCTGAGCCCGCTGCAATAAATATTCCACGTAAGAATAGTGACGAGATGATTCCGATAAGAAGAACTAGCTCTTCACGTTCTTTCGCGACTTTGAGGCGCGCAAGAATCAGGATAAAGACAAAGAGGTTATCGAATGAGAGCGAGTACTCAGTGATCCAGCCTGCAAAGAATTCGGTCCGTGCTTGGTGTGTTGCCCACACACCTAGATAGGCGCCAAAGGCGATCGCGAGACCAATGTAAATAATTACCCAAAGCGTCGCCTTCTTGAGCGTTGTCGGATGATGTCGATCTTTATAGGCGATAAAGAAATCTAGGGCGAGAAAGAGGGCAAGCCCGGTCAGCGTAATCGTCCATGCAAAAGTGCTGATCATCTGTTACTTAACGAGTGAGGGGAAAACAACCCCTGTCGAAGAGTGGCAGTCGTAGCCATGTGGATTCTTCTTCAAATACTTTTGGTGGTACTCCTCAGCGGGCCAGTACGGATGTGGTGTCGCATCTTCAATCTGAGTGACGATTGGTCCGATGCCGTCGGCGCTCAGCGCTACTTGATAAAGCTCTCGAGTAGCGAGCGCATCGTTGTACTGCTCGGCTGTGGTCGTAAAGATCGCACTGCGATATTGGGTTCCGATATCTCCGCCTTGCTGATTGAGCGAGGTTGGGTCGTGCATCACCCAAAACTCTTCTAGAAGCCTGCGATAGGAGATCACAGATGGATCAAAGAGAACTTCAACTGTCTCAGCATGGCCAGTGACACCAGTGCAGACTTGTTCATAACTTGGAGCAGGGCGAACTCCGCCCATATAACCCACAGATGTTGAGATGACGCCGCCAAGTTTCCAGAATCTGCGCTCTGCACCCCAGAAGCATCCGGTTGCGAAATAGGCGCGGGAAAGCTCGGGCGTGCTCTCGGGGCTAGATTCTCTGCTCATGGGGTAATTCTTGCACTGATACCCTTTATCTCACGTACCACTCTTCACAACCCGAGCCCCCGTAGCTCAGGGGATAGAGCACCGCCCTCCGGAGGCGGGTGCACAGGTTCGAATCCTGTCGGGGGCACATTGGTGACTATGGCAACGGTTTAGCCCCACCTATACCCGCGCCTTTTATGCGTCTGAGCCAACGGCCAAACAATGAGGAATGTCTCAGTCAATATCCTTGTTATGAGAGGTAATCGCTGAGAGAATAAGCATATTCAAGTCAGCAAACGAGTCATTGAATCAACTCGATGAACCCGTTCTACGACTCAACTTCCCCGTTCTAAAGGAGTTCACCACGCATGGATTGGCGACACGAATCGGCTTGCCGAGAAGAAGATCCAGAGCTCTTCTTTCCTATTGGCAACACTGGCCCCGCCCTTGCACAAATCGAAGAGGCGAAGAAGGTCTGTAATCGTTGTGTCGTGAAGGATGCCTGTCTCGCTTGGGCGCTTGAATCGGGTCAAGATGCCGGCGTATGGGGCGGACTCTCTGAAGATGAACGTCGCGCTATGAAGCGCCGCGCCGCGCGTAACCGTGCACGTATGCAAGAGCAGCAGCAGAATTTTTAGTTTTTTAAAAACTACTCGAGCTCGCCAATCAACTTGAACTGACCCTCGCCGGTGAGCTGTCCTTGTCGGCTATAGAGCTCTAACTTCGCCCGCGTATCTGCAATATCAAGGTTTCGCATCGTTAACTGTCCGATGCGATCGGTTGGTCCAAATGCCGCATCCTCAGTCCGCTCCATCGAGAGCTTCTCTGGGTGGTAACTCAGCGCGGGACCTGCGGTGTTGATGATCGAATAATCATCGCCACGACGTAGGCGAATTGTGACGGTGCCAGTGACGGCCGAGGCGACCCAACGAGTCAACGATTCACGTAGCATTAAAGCCTGCGGATCAAACCAACGTCCTTCATAGAGCAGGCGACCAAGTCTGCGGCCTTCAGCATGATAATTCGCTATCGTATCTTCATTATGAATTGCACTGATTAATCTTTCGTAGGCGATGAAGAGCAGCGCCATTCCAGGCGCTTCGTAAATTCCACGACTCTTCGCCTCGATGATTCGATTCTCAATCTGATCTGCCATTCCAAGTCCATGTCGACCACCGATCAGATTCACCTCTTGCATCAGCGCTACCGAGTCTTCAAAATTCTTACCGTTGATTGCGAGTGGGCGCCCCTGACTAAATTCGATCGTGACGTCTTCAGTAGGGATCGCAACTGATGAATCCCAGAACTTCACTCCCATTATTGGCTCGACGAGTTCAAGGGAAGCATCGAGTTCTTCGAGCTTCTTCGCCTCGTGAGTTGCCCCGAGAATATTCGCATCAGTTGAGTAAGCCTTCTCAACGCTGTCGCGGTAAGGGAGGTTATTCGCTACTAGCCACTCTGACATCTCTTTACGACCACCAAGCTCGTTAACGAAATCACCATCAAGCCATGGCTTATAAATGCGTAATGAAGGATTTGCTAATAGACCATAACGATAGAAGCGTTCGATATCGTTTCCTTTGTAGGTGGATCCATCCCCCCAGATCGAGACGCCATCTTCCTGCATTGCCCGCACCAAAAGAGTTCCGGTAACAGCACGGCCAAGTGGAGTGGTGTTGAAATATTGTTTCCCACCAGAGCGAATATGAAATGCACCGCAGGCGATTGCAGCAAGACCTTCTTCTACAAGCGCTAATTTGCAATCAACTAAACGAGCACCTTCGGCACCGTAAGCCTGTGCACGTGATGGCACGGAAGCAATATCTGGCTCGTCATATTGCCCAAGGTCAGCGGTGTATGTGTATGGAACTGCACCCTTCGCACGCATCCAAGCCACAGCGACCGAGGTGTCGAGACCGCCAGAGAATGCGATGCCGACTCGCTCGCCTACGGGAAGTGAGGCGAGGACTTTTCCAGCAGAGGTCGAAGTCATGGTTGAAGTCTAACTCCCCGAATCAGCGAAAATTCTCAGCAAATACTGATCGAAAATCACCAAATAGTTCTCGCTATTCCCAGCGCCATCCGTAGGCTTAACCCATGACAAGAAATAACTCCGGCACGCGCTTGATCGCAGCCACAATCCTCGCGCTCTCTCTCTCAACCATCTTTACTCCGGGTTCATTCGCCGCAATTTCCAAGAGTGCGCCTGCAAAGGCTGGCGCCGCCTGCGCCACTGCGGGAGCGACAACAACTGTGAGCGGCAAGGCTCTGATCTGTGCGAAATCGTTAAGCGGAAAACTTACCTGGAGCGCACCCGCTCCTGCAGCTGCCGGCTCTCGCGCTGGTGGGGCAGATGCAGGTGGACCAAATGGCAATCCTGCATTTGCCGCTGCAATGACAAAGTACACCGCATGTCTTAAAGCACAAGGTGTCACGCTCCCCGCATTTGGTGGAGGCCGTGGCGGATTCGGTGGAGCTCCAACTGCTGGCGCGACACCTGCTCCCGCACCATCTCGAACACCTCTCACTGCAAAGCAACAAGCTGCCATGACTAAGTGTGCAGCGCTTCGTCCAGCCTTTGGTGGCCGTCGTGGTGCTGGCGGGGCTGGCGGTTTCGGTGGCGGAGCTGGTGCTCCGGGTGGTTTCGGTGGCGGAGCGTCACTTCCGAATACTCCAGCAAACACAGCTGCCTACATCGCATGTCTCAATACCAACGGCGTGAACATCGCATCCCTTGCAGATATCGCAGGGCTGGATCGTCAATCTCCAAAGATTGCTACCGCACTTGCTGCCTGCCGATCAAAGCGAGTTGCTAGCAATTAACCCTCGGTATTAACTCAATGAACCTACTTCGTAAAGTGGATCGCATCCATTCTGCGAAGTAGGTTCTTTATATTTTCACCGCTCTCACTCTCGCAGAACTCAACTCGCCAGAGAAGCTCATTAACAAGCCCATCAGTACTTTGACCAATTAATCGTGGCGCAGCCTTCCGCGCAGATTCACCATCACCGCGAATTAAAATCCAGAAGCCAGTTTCAGAGATTCGAGCGCAGTAATCACCAGCCCGCAACTGATCTCGAATCTTGCCAGCCAGTTGAGTGAGGAGTAACTCTTGCTCATCAATCTGCCTAGTGAGTTGCTCTTCACTCAATCGAATAGAGATGAGGGTGATCTGCCGATGCTCGCGCGAAGCCATACGTAACTCACTCGCAAGAATTTCAAGAAAGCGTTCTGGCGCTAAGGCTCCAGTCAGGGAATCAAAGAGGCCATCGCTTTGTAGCTCCAGGCTCTTTTGAGAAGAATTGGCTTGTGCTCTCCCACGATCACTTCCCATAAGCCATGGTAAAACCGCACGCCCATAAATGTCATATCTGGATCCGACATTCATTCCATGCGGAGCTAGAATCACACCTATGAGTAGAACTAACGAAGGCACCTTCCATCACATCGCCAGGCGTGGTGCCGTTGCGCTTCTTCGCCTTGAGGGAGCGATTCTCTTCGCTCTTGCGCTCTACCTCTCGGTGGCAGCTACCGTGAGAACTGTGACTCATCCTGGCGCCCTCGGCGCAGAGATCGCCTTCGCACTTCTCGCGGCGATGGGTCTCTACCTATGCTCACTCTCATATTCACGCCAAACCTCGTGGGGACGCTCTCCCGCCGTCTTGGCTAATTTGATCGCCATCGGAGTCTCCTACTTCATGTTCGCAGGCAAGCTCTATATCACCGCAATTCCCTTACTCGCCCTCGCCGCTGTGACCCTTATCGCTTGCCTATTCGGCTATCAGCCTGATGGAGATGAAAAGTAAGGCCACATTTTTGACTAGACTTGGCGTGCGAGCAAAAGCCCCAGATATTTCACTGGGCCATGATCGAGAGAGAGAAGCGGAGCGCCAGTGTCGTCGTCGGGATCACACACTCCTGAGAATCACTTTGGTGGATCATTTGGTCCCAATGAGTGGCTCGTCGATGAGATGTACGAAAAATTCCTTCGCGATCCTCAATCAGTAGATTCAGCGTGGCACGAGTTCTTTGTTGACTATGTGACATCAAGTAAGAGTTCGCCATCACAAACTCTCCCACCTTTATCAGCTGCACCTCTTGGTGGAAACCCACCGCAACCAAAGTCGGCTGCTCCAGTCGCTCCAGCTCCAGTTGTATCTGCACCTACGACGAATGAGATACCCGTGAATAATCCTGTAACTCCAGCGACTCCAGCAGCAGCCAGCAGCATCGATCCTGCAAAGGCCCCGGTCTCAACTCCTGCTGATCCGATCATGAAGCCGATCCCAACTCTCGCGACTCCTAGCGCTGCATCTGTTGAGCCGATTCGCGGAGTTGCTGCTCGCGTCGTTCAAAGCATGGAAGCATCTCTCACGGTCCCAACCGCCACCTCTGTTCGTGCAATTCCAGCAAAGCTCATGATCGATAATCGCACCGTTATTAATAACCACCTCAAGCGCGGACGCGGCGGCAAGGTCTCATTTACTCACATCATTGGTTATGCGATGGTGAAGGCACTTCGCCAGATGCCAGCGATGAACGCTTTCTACACTGAACTCGATGGCAAGCCAGCGATCGGCAAGCCCGAACACATCAACATAGGTATTGCGATCGATCTCGCAAAGCCAGATGGTTCGCGCCAACTCCTTGTTCCATCGATTAAAGGTTGTGAAGATCTCGACTTCGGTCAGTTCTGGGCATCCTATGAAGAGACCGTTCGCAAGGCCCGTACAGGTGCACTGACCGTTGAAGATTTCGCCGGAACAACTGTCTCACTCACCAACCCAGGCACAATCGGTACCGTTCACTCCGTTCCGCGATTGGTACAAGGACAAGGACTTATTCTCGGCGTTGGTGCGATGGATTACCCAGCCGAATTCCAAGGTGCAAATGAAGAGACGCTCTCAAATCTTGCAATTAGCAAAGTCATCACACTCACCAGTACCTACGATCACCGCATTATTCAAGGTGCACAATCAGGAGACTTCCTCAGTCGCCTCCATGGCATCCTGCTTGGCGAAGGTGAGTTCTACGACGAGATCTTTGCAGCCTTACGTATTCCATACCAGCCAATTCGCTGGGTTCAGGATATGCAGTTCTCGAAGGATGATCAGATCTCCAAGACCGCTCGCGTTCAACAACTTATTGAGGCATATCGTAAATCTGGCCACCTCATGGCAGATATCGATCCACTTCGTTACGAACAACGGTCACATCCAGATCTTGATGTAGTGACTCACGGACTCTCCCTGTGGGATCTTGATCGTGAATTTGCAACAGGTGGCTTCGGCGGTAAGCCATTTATGAAGTTGCGTCGAATTCTCGGAATATTGCGCGACTCCTACTGCCGTCATATCGGTATCGAGTACATGTATATCGAGAACCCAGAGGAGCGTCGCTGGATCCAAGAGCACGTTGAGATTGGTGCGCCAGTAACTGAGCGTGACGAACAACTCCGTATCTTGCGCAAGCTCAATAGCGCTGAGGCATTTGAAACGTTCCTCCAGACAAAATATGTTGGCCAGAAGCGCTTCTCACTCGAAGGCGGAGAGTCACTTATCCCAATGCTCGATGCCATCATCTATGGCGCTGCAGTCGATGGACTCGATGAGGTCTGTATCGGTATGCCACACCGCGGCCGATTGAATGTTCTCGCAAATATCGCCGGTAAGTCTTACGGTCAGATCTTCCAAGAGTTTGAAGGTCACTACGCAGATAATGAAGTTCAGGGCACAGGCGATGTGAAATATCACCTCGGCACCGAAGGAACCTTCACTACTCCAGCGGGAGAGAGAACCAAGATCTATCTCGCAGCTAACCCATCCCACTTAGAGGCGGTCAATCCGGTTCTTGAAGGAATCGTTCGCGCTAAGCAAGATATCAAGAATATTAAGAACGACTTTGCAACGCTGCCGATTCTTGTTCATGGTGATGCTGCATTTGCTGGTCAAGGAATCGTCTCTGAAGTGTTGAGTATGTCGCAGCTCTCCGGATATCGCACAGGTGGAACGATCCATATCGTTGTGAATAACCAGATCGGATTTACCACTTCACCATGGGCTGCTCGCTCTTCGACCTACAGCACCGATATCGCCAAGATGATTCAGGCGCCGGTCTTCCATGTGAATGGTGATGACCCAGAGTCAGTTGTTCGCGTTTCAAAGTTGGCATATGAGTATCGCCAAGCATTCAACAAAGATATTGTCATTGATCTTGTCTGTTACCGCCGTCGCGGTCACAACGAGGGTGATGAACCAAGCTACACCCAGCCAATGATGTACAAGCTCATCGATGCTAAGCGAAGCACTCGCAAGCTATATACCGAAGCTCTCATCGGTCGCGGTGATATCACCGTCGAAGAGGCTGAAGAAGTACTCCGTGATTATCAATCACAGCTTGAAGCAGTCTTTAACTCAGTCCACAATGTCGAACCGGATACCAAGTCTGGCTTTGTGGTCCCAGAAGTTCCACATCCATCCGCTCTCGCAACCAGCGTGGATGAAGCGACCTTGCGAAAGATTGCAGCTACTCAGGTAGCGACACCTGAAGGATTTACCGTCCACCCACGCTTAGCTCCACAGCTAGCAAAGCGCGTAGACATGCTTGATGAAGGAACAGTCGATTGGGCGACAGGTGAGATGTTTGCCATGGGATCACTCCTGCTCGAGGGTCATCCAGTACGACTTGCTGGGCAAGATGTCGGTCGCGGCACCTTCTCACAGCGCCATGCGATAGTTCTCAATCAGAATGATGGTTCATTCTGGACTCCGCTACGAGAGCTCGTCGCTGATGGCGAAAATCAATTCTTTGTCTTTAACTCGCTGCTCTCTGAGTATGGCGCGATGGGCTTTGAATATGGCTACTCCGTGGTTCGCGACAACGCCCTTGTTATGTGGGAGGCGCAATTTGGAGACTTCGCCAATGGTGCCCAGACAATTATCGACGAGTTCATTTCATCAGCGCTTCAGAAGTGGGGCGAGCGATCATCAGTAGTTCTACTTCTGCCGCATGGTTATGAAGGTCAAGGACCCGATCACTCCTCTGCTCGTATTGAGCGCTACCTCGCGCTCTGTGCTGAAGGAAATATGACAGTTGCTCAACCTTCAACACCTGCGAGTTACTTCCATCTCCTTCGCTGGCATACAAAGAATCCAGCTCGTCGTCCTCTCATTGTCTTCGAGCCAAAGTCGATGCTTCGCTTAAAGGCGGCAGGTTCTGGTCTCGCTGACTTCACGAGCGGTCACTTCCAACCGCTTATTCCAGATACAACCGTGCGCAGTGCACAACGCATTATCTTCACCTCCGGAAAGATTTACTGGGATCTTCTTGCCGATCGCACAAAGCGTGGTGATACCTCTACCGCGCTAGTCCGCGTTGAACAGCTCTATCCACTTCCAGTAGAAGAGATCGCTGCTATCGCTGCTCAAAATCCAAGCGCAGCTTTGATCTGGGTTCAAGATGAACCAGCAAATCAGGGGCCATGGCCATTTGTCGCTCTCAATACTCGTGATGCACTCGGTGGAAGAGATCTCTCACTAGTTTCGCGCCGAGCAACAGCATCACCTGCAACCGGTAGTCATCACCAACACGAAGAAGAGCAGAAGGCGCTCATCGAAGCCGCATTTACTCAGTAATTTCTCCTGCGCTACCGCGACGGTAGCGCAACACGAATAGACCGACGATCTCCTCCGGCGCGAGAGTCAAATAGTGACGAGAGTCGGTTGATGCCTCTTGATTATCGCCCTCAACCCAATACCCAGTATCTAAAACCTTTATGAGCCGCTTTGTCGTCAGACATCCTGGCTCCGAAGTGCGCCGCACTAGGACAACTTTGCCTATCGCTCGTTCAAGAGCTCGATTGGGCATCCCAGCGGGATAAAACCGGAAAAGTGTCCAATCGCCCGCTATCAGGGTTGGCTCCATTGATCGACCGATGATTCGCACGGGTAAAAAGCGCACTCTTCTGCCACCTCGTAGCTCTGCAGATGCCATGCACCTAAGTCTAGATGTACGCTATCGGGCATGAACACACTTACAACACTTACAACACTTATTGAATCAGTACTTGCCCCTCGCACTGTTGCATCTGCACACTGCGATCTCCCATGTGGAATTTATGACCCAGCACAAGCAAAGCTCGAGGCACAATCAGTGAAGGCTGCGATGGAGAAATACGCTGCATCTAGCGATGTTGACTTCAAATCTCGTGCTGTAGCGATCAAGGAAGAGCGCTCTGATGCGGTCAAGCATCACCTCTGGGTCCTCTGGACTGATTACTTCAAGGCTCCTCACTTCGAGGCCTACCCTCAACTTCATGCACTCTTCAACGAGACAACCAAGCTCGCTGGTGCCGGCGGAACTAAGGGAACAAACGATGTTGCAGTAGCCGACAAGTTGCTTGCAAAGATCGAAGAGATTTCCGAGATCTTCTGGGCAACAAAGAAGGCTTAAGTTTAATCAGGCTGAAATAATCTTTTCAGCGGCGATACGCGCCATAAATGAGATTCGATCGACCAATCGCCGCTGCACTTCTGCAGTGGCGATTGTTCTATTTATATGGGTAATAGCTGCCTCAAAGGTCAGCGTCGATTCGGCAACATCGATTACACGAACGTGAGCTCTCACCTCTTCGCCAATCGGTACCGAGGTAAGCATCTTGATCGAAAGCGACTCGGTGAAGGAGGTCTCACCTGGCGCAAAGTATTCGGCAAGAGCAGCGCTACACGCGCTCTCTACGAGTGATTGGGCTGCACTGCTTGATAGCACCGTTAAATCATTTGTTCCGGCGGCGACCGATGTATCGCCAGCTCGGACAATCATCGTAGACATGCCAACTAGTCCTAGGAGTGGATGCTCTTCGCCGGTCATGGAATTAACATATCCGAAAAAGAGATTGAAGCTGTGTTATCCCCGCCCTAATACCGGCAAAAATTATTAGAAATTTTCCCGAAACTCCTGCGTATGTGAGATCTCAATGGTTGTCTGACCATCAACTGTGATCGTTGTCTGCGTGAAAGTTTCAATATGGCTGAAGGCTCCACCATTGAGCTGTTCGGCTGCCATTGCGGCGGCGAGCGCTTGGGTTTGGGCGATTAACTTCTCGTAGAGCTCTGGCGGCATCTCATCAAGCTGAGAATTCCCCAGCAAATTCTTCAAGAGCGCAACGCTGGTGCGATGAGATTCAAGGGTTGATCCACATGGCGGGCACTCTGCACAGTGAATAGTGAGCGCTCTTTCTAACATCGGATCAAATAGCTCGTTATCCACTGAGAGGAGGATTACTGTGGAGATCTCTTCACAGGAGTGCTGGTGGTTTGCGCTGCAGGACATCACTTTGCTCCCTTCTTCTCAGGTTTTTGCGCCTGGGTAGAAGAACTCGGATCAATCCCTCTTGCACGTGCATAATCGGCAAGTGACTCACGAAGCAACTTACGACCGCGATGAAGTCTTGACATCACAGTCCCTGTCGGGACTCCAAGGATCTCGGCAATCTCTTTATAAGAATAACCTTCGACATCGGCGTAATAGACAGCCATCCGAAAATCTTCAGGGATAGCAGAGAGCGCCGCTTTCACATCGCCATCAGGAATATTCTCGAGGACAAGATCTTCGGCTGATTTGCCTTGATCACTCGTGTGGGATGCCGCTTCAAAGATCTGCCAATCTTCGACTTCGCCATCAGAGATTTGTGGCCGGCGTTGATCCTTGCGATAGGTGTTGATAAAAGTCGTTGTCAGAATGCGATAAAGCCACGCCTTGAGATTTGTACCAGGCTCAAACTGATGGAAGGAGTTGAAGGCCTTGGCAAAGGTATCCTGAACAAGATCCTGCGCATCATGTTGGTTACGGGTATATCGCAGCGCAGCAGAGTAAAGGGGGCTCGCAAATACCAGTGCATCTCGTTCAAATCGTGCGGTGCGCTCGGCAAGAGTCTCGGTAGCGCGGTCCACTACGAGAACCGGGGCTGCTCCTGTTGAGGAGGTTAGATCCACTTCGGTGCTCATAGGTAATAAGGCTACTGGCATATTCTGATAACGCGCTGTGAGAGATATCTATTCCCAGTAGAATCCTGACATGACGCAACTCTGGCCAGCCCCCCACCGCGGGAGTACTCCAGTCAATGCGCGCATCACGATTCCTGGCTCAAAGTCGGTTACCAACCGAGCGCTCATCTTGGCCGCCTTGGCCAACTCCCCTTCACTACTTCGAAAGCCATTGCACTCACGAGATTCTGCGCTCATGATCGCTGGGCTAAAGGCGATTGGCGTCGGAATCGAGAGTGCTGCACATGGCGACCTCACCGTTACTCCCGCTCCTCTGTACGGCCCGGCTCAGGTGGATGTTGGTAATGCTGGGACTGTCATGCGCTTTCTGCCGCCGGTTGCTGCGATGGCTAATGGGCTCGTTCACTTTGATGGCGATGCCAGATCTCACGAACGACCACTAGGTCCGGTAATTGCAGCCCTTGAATCACTTGGTGTCAGTATCGAACATGGCAATCGCTACTCGCTACCCCTCACTATCAATGCGCATGGTCAGCTACGCGGTGGTCTTGTGGATGTAGATGCTTCATCATCGAGTCAATTCATCTCCGCTCTCCTACTCGTTGCGCCGGCGACGCAAGAGGGAATTACTATTCGCCACACTGGCCAGACGCTGCCATCGATGCCTCATATTGAAATGACTGTTCAGATGCTTCGTGAGATTGGTGTCGAAGTTGAGGTAACTGATGGCACGAACTGGCGTGTCTATCCGACCGTGATGGCTGGTCGTGAGATCACGATTGAACCGGATCTATCAAATGCCGCACCTTTTATGGGAGCTGCAATGATCTGTGGTGGATCAGTAACTATTACCGATTGGCCACGTCACACCACTCAGCCAGGTGATCAGTTGCGATCAATCTTTACCCAGATGGGTGCGAAGGTGAGCTTCTCCGAATCCGAGCATGGATCTGACCTCACCATTACCGGCACCGGAACTATCCGCGGGATTGATATCGACCTGCACGATGTTGGCGAACTCACGCCATCGATTGCAGCTCTTTGCGCCTTAGCCCAAACTCCTTCCACACTTCGTGGCATTGGCCATCTACGGCTTCACGAGACTGATCGCTTGGCAGCACTCGCGGCAGAGATCAACGCATTAGGTGGTGATGTTGATGAAGAAGAGAGCGCGCTCCACATATCACCAGCGCCATTACATGCCGGAACCTTTCATAGTTATGAAGACCACCGCCTAGCGACCGCTGGTGCGATGCTTGGATTACACGTACCTGGCATTATGGTTGAGAATATTGAAACTACCCAAAAAACCCTTCCTGATTTCCCCGGTGCATGGAGCGATCTCCTGCAGCAAACTCGAGTCGAGCCTGGGGCAGCGAATCAGTGACGCCACGCGAATTTGATGAGGATGATGTTCGAATTCGGCCGAAGGAGCGCACTCGCCCACGTACGAAAGATCGCCCAGATTACTCCGCCTCACAAATCGCCCGCGTTATTGCAGTAGATAGAGGTCGCACCACCTGTCTCATTGAGGAGAGTGGCCTCCTTATCACCGCCATGAAATCTCGAGAGCTCGGCCGCAAATCAGTCGTTGTCGGCGATCTCGTTGGCCTTGTGGGAGATCTCACCGGCACGGAAGGAACTCTCGCTCGAATCGTCCTCGTTACTCCTCGAAAGAATGTCCTCACGCGCACTGTCGATGATATCGCTGAATTTGAACGCATGATCGTCTCGAACGTCGATCAGATCGGTATCGTGATAGCCGCAGCTGATCCAGAACCACGTCATGGTTTTGTTGATCGAGCACTTGTAGTCGCCTTTGATCAGGCAATTACACCACTCATTATTGTGACGAAATGCGATCTCGCCGATCCTCGAGAATTCCTCGAGATGTACTCTGAGCTCGATGTGAAATCGCTCATGATCTCTCGAGGTAGTGATCTTGATCCACTGCGCAAAGAGCTCCGACATAAACGAACAGTTCTTCTTGGCCATTCTGGCGTAGGCAAATCCACGTTGGTGAATGCACTGACTCAGAGTGAGAGTCGAGCTACCGGTGTCGTGAACTCCGCAACGGGGCGCGGTCGACATACTTCCTCAAGCGCGGTCGCTCTCAAAATTGATCTCGATGCGAATGAGAGTGGCTGGATTATCGATACTCCAGGAGTCCGCTCATTCGGTTTGGCGCATGTTGAGCGGGATCGCGTCATTAGCGCTTTTCCAGAGTTTGCTGCCGCAATCGAACACTGCCCGCGAAACTGCTCACACGATGAAGAGAATTGCGCACTCAATCACTGGCCAACGCTCTCAGAGAGTGCACTCCACCGTTTAGCGAACCTGCGGCGCCTTCTTGCCGAAGGCGCAAAATAAGTGGCAGCAGATAGAATCTGACCATGAGAAATTATGCTCTCGATTTATCATTGGCACTTCGGTTAGCCGATGCCGCTGATGCAATTTCAAGTGCGAAATATCAAAGCGCTGAGTTGATTATCGAAACGAAACCAGATCTCACTCCCGTGACTGATGTTGATAAGGGTATCGAGTTCATGATTCGCGATGTCCTCTCGCAAGAACGCCCCCTCGATCTCGTCGTCGGTGAAGAGTTCGGTGGAAAAGAGGAAGCGTTAGCTGCCGGTAGCGAGAAGTACTACTGGGTAATTGACCCCATCGATGGAACAAAGAACTTCGTTCGCGGGGTTCCGACCTGGGGAACTCTGATTGCACTCGTAAGCCCAGCACACGAAGTAGTTGTAGGTGTTGTCAGCGCGCCTGCTCTCTATCGACGTTGGTATGCCCAGAAGAATGGCGGAGCGTTCGTCAGTGAAAATGGCGGAGCCGCACGACAGATCCATGTTTCACAGGTTGCATCACTTGCTGACTGCTCAATCTCATATTCCGATTTGGTCGGGTGGGGTAATCGTCGCCAACACTTTATCGATCTCCAAGAGAAGATTTGGCGCACTCGTGGCCTCGGTGACTTCTGGTCACATATGTTGGTCGCAGAAGGTGCCGTTGATATTGCAGTAGAACCAGCACTCGCACTCTGGGATATGGCAGCGAATGCCATTATCGTTGAAGAGGCCGGTGGAACCTTCGGTGATCTCGATGGTGGGCGCGGTGCGCATGGTCCAAATGCACTCTCTACCAATGGAAAATTACACCAACCATTCCTTGATGCGATCAACCCAGTAAAGAATTAAGGAACGGTAATCACATATGGGCTTGTTCTCATTCTTCTCCAGAAAGAAGAAACGCTCCCAGATCGATGGGCTCAATGGCGAAACATCGCACGGTAGCGCGGCCAAAGTTATTGAAAGACAATGGCACCACAACCTCGAGCATCTCACTGTCGTAACCCACCCACTCGGCGATACCCGAGGTACTGATCTCGACCACACGCTTATCATGAGTTCACTCGTCGCTATGAGCCAAGAAATTTCATTACTTGCCCATGAAGAGCAATCACTGCAATCACTCTTTCGTGCACTCTCACTCGCACTTACCGCCAAAGCGGCAGCTGAAGATATTTCACTAGAGAGCGTTGACGTTTTATCACTCTCTGGTCAAGAGAGCGTGGGATATTCGGCGAGAGCGCTCTTGAATGGAAGACGGTTTACGATCTTGCTTGGCGATCGTGCGGCAGTTGGGCGGGCGAGCACGCCATTTGCTGCCGAAATTTCTGCCCACCTCGCCTTAGAAATCGCAGATACTCCACGCGAAGATCTGCGACATCCCGCAGATGAAAGCTCAGCGCGAACCCTAGTACTCGCTATCGATGGAATTTCCTACGCAGCCGTCACTACCAGCTCGCAGCTGCGTTAGAGATCAATCCACTTTCCGCCAACAAGGTCAGAAGCGCGCTCTGGTCCCCATGATCCAACAAAGTATGGGAAGAGTGCTGGCTCACCTGAAATAACATTTTCGAGGATGCGCCAGGTTTCAAGTACTGAATCAATGCGAGTAAAACGCATATGGTCGCCCGACATTGCGGCGCGCAGCAGACGTTCATACGCCTCTTGACGTTCACCAAGGGCTGCCGAAAATTCGACGTTCAGCTGCACTGGTTGTGTGCTGAGGGAATCTCCCGGAGATTTCGCAAGGAGTGAAATATCAACACCATCATTTTTGCCTAGACGGAAACGGAGGAGGTTTGGTGCACCTGCTTGCGTTTCAGCGAAGAGCAATCGAGGTGGTTGCTTAAACTCGATGACCACTTCAAGTGTGGATTCTGCAAGTTCCTTGCCAGTGCGGAGATAGAACGGAACTCCTGCCCATCGCCAGTTATCAATATGGACCAGCGCTGCTGCGAAGGTTTCGGTATCTGAGTGTGGCTTCACTCCTGGCTCATCGAGGTAGCCCACATATTGTCCACGTACGACATTCTCTGGTTTGAGCGGTGAGATCGCACGGAAGATCTTTAACTTCTCATCTTCCATATTGTGCGAGTTGATCTCTGACGGTGGCTCCATTGCAATCAGTGCCAGAACTTGCAATAGGTGGTTCTGCAAGACATCGCGGAGCGCACCAACTCCGTCATAGAAAGCACCGCGTCCATCAATGCCAAAATCTTCAGCCATGGTGATCTGAACACTTGCGATATAACGATGATTCCAGACTGGTTCCCAGATTGAATTTGCGAAGCGGAAGATCAAAATATCTTCAACCGCCTCTTTTCCGAGATAGTGATCGATACGAAAGATTCGCTCTTCTGGAAGAACAGCTTCGAGTGAATCTTGGAGTTGAATCGCAGATGCTAGATCGCGGCCGAATGGCTTCTCAACGACGAGGCGGACTCGATCCATCAGTCCGGCAGCCGCCAAGCCACGTGTCACCTGCTCAAAAGCAGATGGTGGGATCGCAAGGTAGATAACAATATTTTTCTTGCCCTCAAGGCTAATGGCTAAACGATCATAGAGATCTTGATCTTCATATGTTCCAACGACGAGGTGGAGGTGCTTATCAAGAAACTCTAATACTTTATCGTCTGGGGCTTTAACAATATTCTTAATCGAATCAAAGGCATATGTAACGAATTCTTGATCGCTCCACTTTGTTGAGGCTACACCGACGATATCTGTTGTGAGAAAGCCACTACGTGCCATGTTGTAGAGCGCGGGAAAGAGTTTCTTCTTCGCAAGATCACCGGTCGCTCCAAAGAGCACAAGTACATCTGCATCATCAAGCTTCTTTTTGCGGGGTGCCATGAATTCCTCTACTTCTTGGTTGCTTGCGTATTTTTCGCTTCGATATGTCCGCCAAACTTCTTTCGCATTGCAGAGAGCACCTTATTTGCATAAAGGTCATTTCCGCGCGAAGTAAAGCGACCCATGAGTGAGGCGCTCAACACATTTGCTGGCACACCTGCATCGATAGCGGTAGCTACGGTCCAGCGGCCCTCGCCTGAATCTGAGACCGATCCCTCATAACCATCGAGCTTCGGATCTTCCTGGTACGCAATCGCCGTAAGGTCTAAGAGCCAGGATGCGACTACTGATCCGCGGCGCCAAACTTCCGTGATCTCGCGCATATCTAAATCGTATTGAGTCTGGTTGTGATCGCCAACCGTAGTTGGGTGGTTGATTCCCGACCTCGCTGCTTCAAAGATGTTGAGGCCTTCTGCATACGCTGCCATCGCGCCATACTCAATTCCATTATGGACCATCTTGACGAAATGTCCCGCACCGACCGGGCCGCAATGGTAGAAACCACATTCAGAGTTAGATGGTTCGCCGGTACGTCCTGGTGTGCGCTCGGCAGATTCAAATCCTGGTGCGAGTGCCTTAAAAATCGGAGTGAGGCGGTCAACAACCTTTACATCGCCACCAATCATCAATGAATACCCACGCTCTAATCCGTAGACCCCACCAGATGTTCCGACATCGACAAAGTTAATTCCCTTACTTGCAAGAAAAGCCGCGTTAGCAATGTCATCACGATAGAAAGTATTTCCGCCATCAATAATGGTTGAGCCTGGTGCGAGATGCTCGGCGACGGCATGAATAGTCTGCTGGGTAACTTCGGCGGGGACCATAATCCAGACGATCTGTGGATTGCTCTCGTTATTTTGCTTCGCAAGATCTGCGAGCGAAGAGAGACCGGTGTGGCCTTCTGCGGCGAGACTCTTCACCGTATCTGCATTCACATCAAAGAGACTGATCTGCACTGGGGTTGTTGGATCGATATGAGTGGAGATGCGGCGGACAATATTGGCGCCCATTCGGCCAAGACCAACCATAGTAAATTGCAGTCCTTGAGTACTCATTCATCTCCCTCTAACTTGTGGCACATCATGTAATGGTAAAAATTTAATCTAGAACTTGAGATCTGTAACGATGCTTATTGAGGCGTTAGGTGAACTCTCTCGAAACAGTGAGATTGGGCTCGTCTGACCGCCACCAAGGAGCTCTTCGAGCGCCTCTCGCTTACCCTCGCCTACAACGAAGATATAGATAGCAGATGCATTAGCCAATCGAGCTACACCGATCGAAACCCGCTCTGCGGGTGGCTTAGGAGAATTATCTACCGCAACAGCTGATTTCATAGAATCGAGCTCGCGGGTGTGGCCTGGAAAGAGTGAGGCGATATGGCCATCCTCGCCCATACTGAGGATGACGGCATCAAAGCGCGAGGTATCCCCTACCTTTATGTCGAGCTCGCTGGCGTACTTCTCGGCCGCCTCGGCAAGGGTGCAGGTACTCGGTTCTGCCACTCTCTCAAAGAGGATGTGGCTGGTCGATCTTTCAAAGCCAGCCATCAGCGTTGAATCTGAGCGCTCTGGGTCATCTAATCCAAGGAAGCGTTCATCACTCAACCAGATTCTCACCTTGGCGCCCTTAAAGGTCTCATCTTGCGAGGTAGTGCGAAAGAGCGCGACATCAATCCCCTTGGCGATCGCAAGGCCAGTACGGCCTCCAGTGATCACTATCTGAGCTTCGCGGCCTTCATGCCAGGCATGAACAATTGCGGCGACGGTGCGACCAGCCACGAGTTGAATGAGTTGTTCGGCAGATGGATCAAAGAGTTTCTGAAAACGCGTCGACTCTGAGCCGCTCTGAGGTGAAGAGTCGTCGGATGGCATATGTCTTAGCGTATTCGTTTTTCAAGGCGAAAAAAAATCCGACTCATGAAAACTTCTCATGAGTCGGATCTTCGTACAAGTAGCGGGGACAGGATTTGAACCTATGACCTCTGGGTTATGAGCCCAGCGAGCTACCGAGCTGCTCCACCCCGCGTCGGTAACTCAATCTTAAAGGAAATCCTCTGAATTACCCAATCCGGTCTGAGTTACTTACCTGCTTGAGCCCGAATAGCAGCCGCGATCGCTGATTTCAAACGATTTTGAGCCGCACCATATGCCGTGAAATCACCATTCTTCAGCGCAGCTTGTGAATCTGCGATAGCAGATTGCGCAGCAGCGAGTGCTGATTTCAATGAAGAACTTGTAGCACCGGCAGACCCAGGCGTTCCAGTTGTTGTCACTGGTGCGCCTAAACTATTTGTCAGAGTAGCGCCAGCGTTTCCACCGAAGACCTGATCAAGCGCGCCTTGGAGTGTGTTATCGAAGCCAATCTGATCTCCAAAGCTAATGAGGACTTTCTGAAGCAACGGATAAGCAGCAGAGTTTGCTGTTGCTCGAACATAAACTGGCTGAACGTAGAGTAGGCCGCCTCCAACAGGGAGCGTTAGCAAGTTACCGAGAACCACATCTGAGCCACCTTGACGCAAGAGTGAGAGCGCCTGTGCCACATCAGGTTTCGCTTCGAAGTTCGAAGCAACCTGTGACGGACCAGAGATATTGGTTGAACGCGGCAACTGGAGAACGGTGATCTTGCCGTAATTCGGACCAGCATCAGAGTTCACAACAGCGAAGGCAGTCAGATTCTGGCGACCACCTTTGGGAACAAAGCTGGTTGAGAGTGAGAATGATGCGCTCTTTGCACCAGGCAGTTGCATCGTCTGGTAGTACGGCGGTTGCGTTGCAGCATTTGCACCAAGTGATGATGGGTCACTTGGAATACGCCAGAAATCTTGACCTCCATAGAAGGCGCTCGCCGAATCTACGTGATAGGTGCTGAGCACATCACGCTGAACATTGAAGAGATCTTCTGGATAACGAATATGCGCCAATAGTGCTGGTGAGATCGCGCTCTTTGGCTCAACAGTTCCTGGGTAGGCCTTCGACCAGGTCTTCAGAACTGGGTCTGTTGTATCCCACTGGTAAAGGTGAACCGTGCCATCAAAGGCATCAACCGTTGCCTTAACTGAGTTTCGAATGTAGTTCACATTCTGATCAGCAAGTGGTGCGACAGCGGTCGTTGATGAGCTGACAGAGTTTGTGGTCGCAGCGTTGAGATTGGTGACCTTCGCATATGGGTAGCCAGCAGAAGTTGTATATCCATCAATAATCCAGAGAATGTGGCCATTGACGATTGATGGGTACTCATTACCATCGAGGGTCAACCATGGCGCAACCTTTTGGACTCGCTCCATTGGGTTTCTGTTAAAGAGAATCTTTGAATCTTTATTAATGAGATTTGAGAGGACGATGCGTTGTTCTTTATATTTAATCGCGAAGAGCAGACGAGAGAAGATTGATCCCATTGGGACGCCACCCGTACCTGTGTAGGTGTAATTCTTCTGGCCATTAGCCGATGTATCGTCTGGATAATCTAACTCTGTTGGAGCGCTGGTTTTGGTGCCACCAATAATCGAGTAATCCGGAACATTCTCACCGAAGTAGATCCGAGGTTCAAATGTGCCAAGTCCACCTGTTGGTGGGATATTGCCTACGGCGAAGGATGGCTTTCCATCAGCATCAACTGTATTGGCATATGCCCCAACGAAGCCGAAGCCGTGGGTATAGACCAAGTGATCATTAATCCAGTTTCGAACTGGGCTGCCGGCAATATTTAGCTCACGCACTGCAACAACGGTATCGCGACTCTTGCCGTTGATCACATAGCGATCCATATCTAAGGAATCTGGGAAGGTGTAGTACGGCTTAATCTGCTGAAGCTGGCGGAAGGTTGCAGAAACTACGTTGGGATCGAGCAATCGAGTATTTGAAACTGTGAGCGCATCTCCTGCTAGCTGTCCAGAGGAGGCACTTGTTGTCGCTTGGTAATCCTTGATGGTGACTTTATCAAGACCATATGCGGCCCGGGTAGCGTTGATATTGCGCTGAATATACGGTGCCTCTTTTGAAGATTCAGATGGCTTGACTTGGAACTGCTGAATGAATGCCGGATAGATTCCAGCGATCAAGAGTGAGGAGATCACCATCAGCGAGACTCCAGCCGCTGGGAGGATCCATGATCGTCGAACAATATTTGCAAAGAAGAGGAGCGCACAGATCACTGCGATCGCCGCCAAGATTGATTGAGCAGGAAGTGTGGCATTGACATCGGTGTAGGCGAGCCCGGTGATCAACTTGCCCGATTTAAGGGCGAGTGCGTAGCGGTCAAACCAGTATGCAACGGCCTTCACGAGCACAAGGATGCCGAGGAGTACAGAGAGTTGGACTCTTGCTGCGACTGTTGTGCGATCTTGCGCGATCTGCGGACGGATTCCGCCATAGAGGTAATGCACTCCAGCAGTTGCCACCAAGGTGAGCACGAGCGTTGAGATCGCCCATCCGATCATTGATTGATAGAACGGTAATTTAAAGGCGAAGAAGGAGATATCTAAGCCAAACTGAGGATCCTTTGTGCCCCACAAGGTGGAGTTCTTAAATTGCAACCAAACCTGCCAGAGGCGCGAGCCAGACATTCCTGCAAAGTAGAAGATAGCGACTGATAGGCCAACGAGGATCAGACGTTTGATCGGATCGAGCTGGCTGCGATAGCGCTCGATGTTATCTCCCTCAAGCGAGGTCGGAACGTAGATAGGGCGACTTCTATGCGCGAGGAAGATATTGGTCGAGATGATCGCAGAGGTAAGAACTCCAAAGAAGAGGAAGAGTTCGGTCTTAGTCAATAAGGTCGTGCGCCAGACAGATGAGAAATGAACTGATTTGAACCAGAGGATGTCGGCATAGAAACCACTCAGCGAGACGAGCACAAGCGCGATGACGACCAAGGCTGCAATGGTGAGGGGTAGCGGTCCAACCTTCTTTCGCGGACCAGGTCTCATCGGGTTATTTCCTTGAGAGAACGGGTTATTTGGAAAGTTAAATGAACTCATACCCCGCACTCTAGCGCGGGGGGATTCACGCTGCTGATTTACACCTGGTTAAACCGGTTTCCACCTCTTTAATCCTGGTAGTTCTGGAGCCACTATTCAGGCTTAGTTGGCTCGTTCCCAGCTTCGCGCTCCGCGAAATCTTCCCCTGGCGCGGTAAAGCTGCGCTGAAAGGCTTGAAATGCTGAGACTGAGCGATTGGTCTCGCTCTCATATTTATCTTTGAAGCGTGAAACCCAGATGACATAGATGATGGCACCAGTGACGGCGAAGAGCGGGACGAGCCACCAGATCAACGCTGAGAAGGCGGCATTCCCATGTGTGGAACCGGTCGTTGCCTGCGCGAAGTGAAGCCCTGCTCGTAAATCCATAGGAGCACTCTACGGCTAAACCCACAATTGATCTCCGCCACAAGAATGTGATCTCCATCGGAATAATCTTTCTCTACTCGTGGTTCTCTATCTCATGAAAAGTTCACTCAACATTGGCAGACTTTCCCTATGAGCGGTGACTTTGGATTTACTCCCGGTGGAGCTTTCAACTCTCCAAATTCCGGTAGTGGTAGTGGGGATATCCCGATGATCGCTATTCAAGCACTGCGAGATAGCGCTCGGACTTTTCTCAACTCACACTCGGTCATTCCAGTCGGAACCGCAGATCTAGCTTCAGTTCAAGAGTCACTTGATATCGCAAACACGTGGCTAGATAACGCAACGATCTTTCCTAATGTAAGCGCTCCACGAGATGTGGCCTGGAGTCGTAAAGATTGGCTTGATTCATCTATTCCCGGTTGGCAGAAAATTGTTGAACCCCTCGCCGAGGGTATGGCATCGGCCCTCTCAGAATTGATGAGCGGCATGAATTTTAGTGAGGGCGATAACGCTTTAGATGCGATCCCAGAGGTTGCCATTCCTGCCTTCACGTCAATTATGGGAGATAGCCCACTTACAACTGGCGCGATTATGCCGATGATGCGCGGTTTTATGGGAGCGATGATCGCGACCCAACTAGGCCAATCCGTAGGCGCCCTCGCTATAAGAGTTACTGGCGCTAACGATGTTGCTCTACCGCTCTTTTCCAGTGCGCAGACCCATCTCATTCCACAAAATATCGCAGCATGGGGTGAGGGTTTAGATCTTCCTGCCAGTGAAATTTCAATCTTCTTAGCGCTACGTGAATCTGCTGCTGTGCGACTCTTTCGCCACACTCCGTGGCTCGCAGACTTCATGCGCGAGACGATCACTGCTTATGGTCGCGGTATAAAAATAGATATGGAGGCTATCCAGCGACAGGCTGAGGAAGCAATCTCATCTGGCGCGCTCGATATTGAAAACGCTGATTCAATTAATCTCGCAATCACCAGCGGCATGTTTATGCCAGAGCAATCCACTGAACAGAACGCTGCACTTGAGAAATTAGAGATGGCGCTAGCGCTGATTGAAGGGTGGATCGATCATGTTGTTTCCTTAGCTGCGAAGGATCGTCTTCCATCACTCTCAGCGCTCCAGGAAGTGCTTCGCCGTTCGCGTGTGAGTAATTCACCAACTCAACAACTCTTTAAATCACTTCTTAACTTAGAAGTTTCACCGCGCAAGATGCGCGAAACTGCGATCTTCTGGGGCGCACTCTTCGAACTCGGTGGCGTAGATGGTCGAGATCACAGATGGGAAGATGCAGCGCTTCTCCCACGTGGTGAAGATCTCGCTGATCCAGCCGCATTCTTGAAGAGCACAACGGTTCCTGATGATTTAAGTGGGCTGATCTAACTCACCTATCGCCGGGTATAAAAAAGCGAAGCCCCCGGTCGCACAATTCTTTATCAGCCTTCCCCTTGCTGATAATGAACGGTTATCCGAGGACTCCGTGTGAGAAAAGTAGGCTCTTATTCTCAGTAAATCAAATGAGAGCGCCGAGCTTTTAAACGAATAATTGATCGATGCGAGAAAGATTCGCACTCGGTCGAGATGAATATCCGATGTAGGACTAGGACATTGCCCGCGAGATGACGAATCTTGCGACTGCGGAGCCAAAAAATTTTCGTAAGACTCTCAATCAAGATCCCACCGAACTGTGTACAAGTAGGAGAAAATTTCTCTTGGATCTACCTTAGCTGTTGATAACTATGTTGATAACGCGACATTTTCTGTTGATAACGTTGTGGAGAATGAGGGGATAACTCACTATGTCGGTGGAGAACTTTATTCAAGAGAGTTTCTTCGAAGATATCTTCCCTTCCGTGACCGGAACGCCTCAACCGTCGAACTTTCAGCAGCGCCAGCGTAGGCGACTTCTCTCCCCCGCTAAAACTGCACCTCACCCATCACTTCCTGACTTTCGCGTCGTACGCTCGACCCGCCGCAAGCGCGGTGTCACCGCCTTTCGTAACAATGGCATCATCGAGATTCATATCCCGGATCGCACCACGAGGCGGGATGAAGCTGCACTGATCCCCGAGATGATCGCACTTGTCGTAGAACGCGAAGCGCGCCAACGTCGCGGTGATGACCTCCTAGAGAAGATGTCCAGTCAACTACTCTCCCAGTACCTCCCAGAATTTCATGAGCGTCCATCCTCAATCCGCTGGCGGAGCATGCAAGGGCGTTGGGGTAGCTGCACCACAGTGGATGGCACCATCCGTGTCGCCGGCCGGTTAGCGAGCGCACCCGATTATGTGTTGAACTGCGTCATCCTCCATGAGCTCATTCACCTACGCCTGCCAGGCCACGGCCCAGAGTTTTATGAGCTCCTTGCCCGCTACCCAGATTTAGCCCGAGCGGAGGCCTTCCTCGAAGGCTTTGAATCTGGGCTGGCTAGCGCCCCAGAACCGGTTATCCCGCAGGATCTAGAGCCAGCGCCACTCCTCTAGGCCGATGAGGCCGATTAGGCCGATTAGGCCGATTAGGCCGATTAGGCCGATTAGGCCGATTAGGCCGACTAGCCCACGCTCGACCCACGCTCGACCCAGCTCGACCCACGCTCGACCCACTCAATCGTGCACACAAATAGACGCTCAAGATCCCCCACTACGCTCACACACGCGGGTACCCTCAGCATGTACGCACGCTCAGCGCGGGAAGCACCCGGGCGAATTTATGAGTTGCTGCGGCGATAGGAGGGTCATCATGGCTGAGGAATATAAGGGCGAGGCTTACTGCGTAAAGTGCAAAGAGAAGCGTTCATTCGAAGGACACGTCAAGGTCTCTGAATCTGGCCGCCGCATGGCACAGGGCATCTGCCCAGTGTGTGGCACCAAGGTCAACCGCATTTTGGGCAAGGCTTAATTCCCAAACTAGTTTTATCCACCCCGCCTATCTCACACTTCAATCGGTGAGATAGGCGGGGTGTTTTCATCTGAGCGCTCGATCGAATATTTTCTTCGCGCTCACCCACAATCTCTGATCGGTGCGCTCACTCGCCTTCTGCGTAGAGAACCATCTCCCCCGTGATAAACATTGACTCCATTGACTCCACTGACTCTGGCTCCCCTACTTACTCCACCTACCCCAAGGTGAAGGGTGCAACCTGCGCGATTCCTCTTAACTCCTCTAACTCCGCTAACTTGCCTGCCTCAGGTGAGTCGCTCGAGTCGGTCGAGATGAACGCTGCGGAGTTCTTCGCTGGAGATAGCCGAGGCGGGTACAACCTTCCCAGCACTCCCTATCTCTGGTTGATGAAACGTTCGAGTGGACTGACCAGGGCCTCATCCATTGTGGCCGATGTTGCCCGCGAAAATTCTTTACCCCACGACCAGGTACGAGCTGCTCTCCTTGATCTGGCTACCTGGGGCCTGATCGAGCTCTTACCTACACCCATCTACTCAACACTTACTCACCGCGAAAATATTAATCAGCATGAGATCAATAATCAGACGCGCTTATCCATTGAGAGATCACTTATCACCCATCGAAGCCCTGATGGCGGCGTTGCTGAATGGGCTAATCGCGCAGAACACGTCATTGCAATCATGGGAGATACTCGAATTGCCCGGAACTTACTCCCTCTACTCACCTCAAGTGGATTTACCAAAAGCTCTGTGATCGCCTTGCCGAGTGAACCTTTTCTACTTGGGGCAATGGATATCAACGGTCTCTCTGTGACTCTTGAGCATCTCGGTAAAAGCAAGGCTCTCCACCATCGCGAACTGATTCGCCACTCTCATATCTCAGGAGCAACCCAACTCATCTCCTCGCGTAAGAGCGATCTGATAATCGCTACTACTCCGCCTGCACCTGATCAGATTCAGGAGTGGCAGAGTGAGGGGATCACTCATATTGCCGTCAGTGATCCAATCCGTGCAGAGATTGAGCTTTCATACTTCATCCAACCCGGGCTCACCCCATGCCTTCGTTGCATTGCGCTTCATCGGCGAGATGCCCTCCCACCTAATCTTTCAGCGCTCTCACTCTCATCTGGCCGCCATGAACTCCCTGTTGCAGCAGCGGCGCTCGTAGCCGCATTACTTGCCAGCGCCGTTGAGAACTTTTACCAGGCGAATCGACCGGTAAGCACGACCTCGCAGCTGATTAACTTGCTTGAACCAGCTCTTGCCCCAGGGGTTCGCAGGTGGAACTTCCATCCAGAGTGCGGGTGCGTGGACGTCCGACGCCGCGCTTTGCAGCGATAACGAGACCGCCCTCAAAGAGCTCGCCACCCCACACACCACATGGTTCACTCCGAGAGAGTGCGCCTTCAAGACAAGCGGTGACCATCGGGCAACCGCGGCAAAGTTGCTTTGCGCTAGTTATCTGATCTACATCCTCTGAGAAGAAGAGCTCTGGATCAGCGGTGTGGCAGGGTAGTGAAAACTCATCCCCCGAACCCGTTACGGAAGTAACTGCGTCAAGTCCGATCAACGCATCACTGCCTTCTGCCCATCCTGGGAGTAATAAATCGCTCAAGAGAACGCTCATCGTTCTCACTTCCTCTCGTGTAATTTTCTGGTTTTTCTTCTGTGATTGTTTTATGGGGTAGAAATGAAAAAGGACCGCATATCCTGTTACGGATTTGCGGCCCCTGGGGGTTTGGTATCGGTTATCCGATACTCCTCCAGGTCCCGCTCGCACCGTTGCGCTGTGTATTCGCATATGCATACGTATGTGAGAATGCATAGGCGGTGGCATCTGCGAAGGTAAGTGCGGGTGTTGTTGATGTAGGCCAAGCAGCGGCCATCACAAAGCGTTGCTCGTGTGAGCCTGCTCCTGTGAGTGCCTGATTGATCATGATCTTCTCCACGCATTTAGAGTAAAGCAGTGCGGTGAGGCGGCGCAACTTAATTTAAATGGCCGCCCCAAGCGCAGCTAGAAATGGACTCGGCTCACCCGATGTGCTGATATGAACCTGGCGCTTTGCGCGAGTGAGTCCCACGTAGAAGAGGCGACGCTCCTCTTCAAGAAGTGAGGGTGAAGGCTGCGAGCCATCTTTTACAGTCAGCGGCAGGGTGCCATCGTTGACCCCCACCAAAAATACGTGATCCCACTCAAGCCCCTTGGCAGCGTGGAGCGAGGAGAGCACTACTCCGGGCAAGGCCGGAGGGTTGTTCTGCTGCGCACGATCTTCAAGTTCTCGAAGGTAGGCACGAAGTGATGGCGCCCCTTCGGCAAACATTGTTCTGGCCAAGGACATCAGCGCTCTGATGTAATCGGCCTCTCCAAATGGTCGGAGCACTGACTCTAAGTCGCGAAGCCAACTCTCATCATTGGGCAATACTGAAGCGCTACGAATGACCTTCATTGCATCTCTCACATCTACACGATCGAAGAATCTTTCGGCGCTCTTTAATTGTGATTCGATCTTTCGCGTCGCAAGTTCGCGCTCAAAGATATCTAACTGCTGATTAGTGCGCGCCAAGATCGCAACGCTACTCTCGGTGAGGTCTAACTCGGTGATGCGCTTACCCACATGAGCCGCCTCGCCGGCAGCTGTCGTAAAGGTCTGGAGTTCAAAGTTTGCACCATGTGTATTCATTGATACGAGCTGCTGATCTCCGTGCGTTGCGCTCTCGCTCAAGACACGATTGGCCATCTGAATAATCTCTGGGGTCGATCGATAACCACGAGTAAGTTTGACCACCTTCGCATCTGGGAAGCGGCCAGTAAATCCTAAGAGGAAGGCGGAGGTCGCTCCGGCAAATGAGTAGATGGTCTGTGCTGCATCGCCAACCACACAGATATCGCTTCGGTTGCCTAGCCAGAGATTGAGTAATCGCTGTTGCAGCGGTGAGACATCTTGGTACTCATCGACAGTGAAGTAACGGTATTGATCCCGAATGCGTTCACAGACCGCCCGATCTTCTTCGAGCATTCCAACAGTCAGTAGTAAGACATCTTCGAAATCAATGACACGCTCTTGGCGCTTGAGCGTCTCGTAGGCGTCGTAGACCTTTGCAATCTCAGCGAAGTTCTCACGATCAGATTTTCCATTAGGAATTCGAAGTGATCGTGACGCGGCGATCGCAGATTCGGCATATTGATCGGGAGCAAACTCTCCCGCCTTCGCCCATTCGATCTCACTAGAAATTTCGCGAAGTGTTGTTGCACCTGGTGCTAAGAAGGTATCGCTTCGACCCATCGCCTCCGACATAAAGCCGGCTTTGCTCGTAAGTAGCTTTGGAAAGGCTCCACCAAATGAGTACGGCCAGAAATACATCAACTGTTTGAGCGCCGCTGCGTGAAATGTACGAGCGGCTGCGTTGGGGACTCCTAAAGCCCGTAACCGGGCGCGCATCTCGCCAGCAGCGCGCGCAGTGAAGGTCAGGGCAAGTGTTTTACTCTGATCTGTTACTCCTGCAGCAACCGCATAGGCGATGCGATGTGTAATGACTCGAGTTTTACCGGTACCCGCACCCGCAATTACGCAGACTGGTCCGCGGATTGCAGTGACCGCCTCCTGTTGCTGCGGATCAAGCCCTTCTAAGATCTCCTCCAGCTCCATGATGCGCTACTTGCGCCAGCTCTCATTCATCTCGATGGAATTAAAAGGAGTTCGCGGCGAACCATCGGCTGCCGGAACCTGGTTGTACCAAGCTTCGATCATGGCACGTGCAACGCTTATCTTTGGTGGGAGCAAGAGCTCGCCTACTTGAATCTCTTCAATGATTGAATCTCGATCAAACCATTTGATCTCTTCGATCTCGTTTCCATCAGGCCTTGCATTCTCAGGATCGAGAATCGTTGCTTCAAAGGCGACCATCAGGGATGCCGGGAATGGCCATGGTTGAGAGCCGAGATATTGCACATCACTGACGAGCACGCCAGCCTCTTCAGCAACTTCACGTGCGACACATTGTTCGAAGGATTCACCTGTCTCAACAAAGCCTGCGAAAGTTGAGAAGCGATGTTCTGGCCAAACCTTCTGCCTGCCAAGCAAGATTCGATCGTCACGATCTTTCACTAAGACGATGATCGCTGGATCAGTTCGTGGGTAATGATCGGTTTCGCATTGCGAACAATGCCGTACTGAACCGCCAAGTGCTGGTGCGGTCAGAGCGCCACAGAGCGAGCATCGTGGATGTCGCTTGTGCCAGTGAGCTAACCCTTGTGCATGGACTGCTAATCCGATTTGAAGGTGATCAAGTAATCCACCGACCTCTCGAAGCGTCTTATAACTCTCTTCTCTGCCAGCGATCTGAGGTGAGAGAAAGAGAAAGTATGGGTCGCCGCTATCTAGGCCGAGGAAGAATTCATCCCCATTATCGGGCGCTTCAAAATTTTTGAGATAGGCGAGCTTGCCGCTCTCCTGATCTATGAGGAATTTCTCACCATCGGAGTGAATGATCTTGGCGCGCTCCCACAAGGCCTCGAGGAGATCTGGATCCTTGCGCAGGTGTTCGGCGCGATCAACAACGCTGTGGGCCAAGGGCAGGTCGAGGATCTTGATCTTCTTTTCGGCTCGCTCCACGAGGCGACCCTACTAGCCTGTACGCATGAAGGTCATCTCGTGGAATATCTTGCATGGGCAGCCCGTCCCACCTCCCGCCAAGCCAATGAGCCCAAAGCTGGCTCATGATCTGCTCGATCAAGCGGTGACCCGACTTGGAGATATCGGCGCCGATCTCATTGGTCTCCAAGAGGTTGATGATGGCCAATCTAGATCGAGTGATCTCTCTCAGATCTCTGCGATGGCGAAATCACTCGGTGCGGTTGATTGGGCCTACGCGCCAACGGTGATCGGAACCCCGGGCGAAAAATGGCGGGCACTGAACAAGGGTGATGTTGATTTACGTATCGGTGCGCATACCTCTGATCATGCAAGTTATGGGATCGGTCTGATCTCAAAGATTCCAGTTACGAAGTGGCACAAACTTGATCTTGGTCGCAGTCTTATTGGACTCCCTCTTGCGATTCCGGGTGGTGGCGCTAGCGGTGATGCTGGCGGTGATGGTGACACTGAAAGTATCTCTGATAAGAAGAAGAGCTCGATCCGTTTTATCTATGTTCGCGATGAGCCACGAGTTGCGCTCGCCGCCGAATTAGAGAATGGCTATACCGTTGTTGTCACTCATCTATCTTTTGTCCCATTTGTGAATTACTTCCAATTGATGAAGATCAGGCGCTGGGTAGCAAACCTCCCCGGCATCCACATCATTATGGGAGATCTCAATCTTGGGTGGGGGCTGCCAGTTCGCGGAACTCATTGGCGAACACTTGTGGTGAAGAATTCATATCCATCCTGGAACCCAAAGATTCAATTCGATTACATCACCGCGCATATCCCGCACTTTGGAGAACGCAATCTGCACCCCCTGGACCTTCCTGACCTAGGGGTCAGCGATCATCTACCGATTGGTGTCGAAATTAACTAACCACATCAACTGATTGAATGAGTGCTATCAATTGCTCTTCATTGAGTAGATCCGCTGGATGAATCGTCTTGCCTTCGTTGATGTAGTGAAAACCGGCACGGACCTTTTCCGGTGAGAGATCTTGTAACTTCGCATAGGCAAGGCGGTAGATCGCGAGCTGAATCGATGCTTGCTCAAGGTCATCCCCTGATTTCTCGCGGCCGGTCTTCCAGTCGATCACCTCATAAGAGCCATCTCCAGCAGCATAAATCGCATCGATTCGACCCTTGACCACAATGCCTGCGATCACTGTTTCAAAGCCAAGCTCAACGGCTACTGGAGTTCGGTGTGCCCACTCTGATGCGAGCCACTTATCCTGGAGATCTTTAATCGAAAGTTCTGCAATCGGAGCTGGATCGAAGAGATCATCATCAAAGAGGGTTGAGATCTGTAAATACCGCTCTACCCATCTATGGAACTCAGTACCGCGAGCAGCAAATGGATCGCTGTGGTTGGGCATTGGTCGACGTATCGTCATCGCAAGTTGATCGGGATCACTCTTCAATGAGAGAAGTGCTGAAGCGGAGAGTCGATTCGGGAGATAGATCGGATCATCACTTCGCCGCGCCTCTATCTCGGCGATGATGGAAAGCGCATCGCGTGCTTTGTCACTGCCGAACTCTCTCAGTTGGCTTTGCTCGAATGGTCTCTTCCCGCGGATATATCCTGCACTGGCAGCGATTGCCTCGGCTCGTTCGCTACGTATCGGCCACGTTGCGCTACGAGGGTTAGTAATTACCGGATTGATCCCGTCGTCATCAATTGCAGCCATCAGGATGGAATCGGGATCACGTGCAGAGAGATAGTCAGAGATCCAAATATAGATATCTGAGATCTCCTTCTCCTTTGCCCCATCACGGTAGATTGACGAGGTAGCAAGTACGCTGTGGCGCGCTCTGGTAAATGCGACATAGGCAAGGCGATACTCCTCATGAAGGCGCAACTCCTTCCATGATTCATCAAAACTTTTGAGAGCCTTACCGACCTGCGCAGCCTTAGGTCGATCTGCAGTGTGGGGAAATTCGAAGGAGAAACCAAATTGAAGGCGATCTGCGCGCAGCTCAAGCGGAATCGAACCTGAGTTCTTGAGCCAGCTATCACTCTTCTTGCCAGCACTTGGGAAGTTTCCCTTGACGAGGCCAGGGATAGCGATGTGATCCCATTCGGCGCCTTTTGCCGTGTGAATAGTGAGAATTTGAATGGCAGAGGTCGAAGCAGTGACAGATGCAGGTTTTAGGCCACCTTCTCGTTTATCTGCAACGTCTAACCAGCGCAAGAAACTCTGCAAAGTTCCGCCATTGCGCGCAAAGGAGGCGGCCTCATCCATAAATTTATCGAGATGGCGCCGACCACTCTCCCACCCATCACGTACTAAGAGCTCAGTATCCAAGCGAAGGAATCGTTCCGCTTCAATGAGTGCGTCAGTGATTGACCCTTGAAGCTCTCGACGAAGAGTTGCAAGTTCTGACGAGAACTCGGTAAGTCGCGCTAATCCAACGGGAGAGAAATACTCACGAGGCGCATTGCCAATCTGATCAATCGCTTCAATGATTGAACCAATGGCAAAATCATCGCTCTCAAGGGTCGCAGAAGTTCCAAACTCGAGAATCTCCTCTAACCGTTTTGATTTGCCTTGTGCAGAACCTTCAGTGATATCACGGGCATATCGACCAAGAGCCATGAGATCTTTTGCGCCGAGTGCCAGACGGGGACCAGTGAGGAGTCGAGCAAGTGAAGTTCCGGAATCTGGCAGCGTCAAGGTACGAAGTAGCGCAATGATGTCGGCAATCTCTGGAATATGAATAAGACCTCCGAGGCCAACAACATCAACAGGGAGCCCTGCTTCGCGTAGCGCCTCTTCAATCTCAGGAATATATGACTTTGCGCGGATCAAGATTGCAAAGGTCGATCGTTCACTCTCAGCAAGAGCGAGACGCGCTGGATCGTTCCAGAGCGCTGCAAAATGGGTAGCGATAGCGACCGCTTCATCGCGAGCAGTGAGATAACGTCCAGCGTAGAGCGAACCTTCCTCTGCTCTCGGGTTGAGGAGTAATCGATCAACAGTGACGCTCTGACCCGCGCTGCCCATACGGAGAGAGAGTTGATCAACGATATGGTTGGCGAAATCTAAGACCTTACGATCGTTGCGCCACGATGTCAGCAGCGTAAAACGCTCACAATGTAGGCCTACAGCGCTATCGGATGAGAGCGCCTGGTGTGCAGAGCGGACGAAATCACCTGCGAAGCGATCGAGCGTCCCAGCACTCGCACCACGCCAACCGTAGATCGCTTGATAAGGATCGCCGACTGCCGTGATCGGGAAGGAAGATTCCGCGGTGCTGCCAAAGAGTGAGGCGAGGAAGCGAACTTGAGATTGCGAGGTATCTTGATACTCATCTAAGAGAACAACCTTATATTTGCGCCGCTCATTTTCTGCGACCTCAGGAATTGCTGCGACTAACTTGGCAGCGAGGCTCATATGATCATCGAAGGTAAGCAGTCCCTCATCAAAGCGCTTCCGGTCTGCGATCTCCACCATATCCAAGATTGAGAGCCGCTCCTTTACCGTAGTGAGCGCTTGGCGAGTATCTGGATTACTTGTTGAGGGATCGATACTCTCCAGTTGAACAAGGAGTGCTTCTGTTGCGCTGCGGACGGCCTCGATTGATTGGCCATGTTCTGAGATCTGCGAGCTGAGCGAAATCACTGCATCAGTCACGGAATTTGGTGAGTGCTCCAGTGGGTAGAGCGTCTTTGGGAATTCGGCGACAACGTTGCTGAAGAGTTGCCATGCAGCTGCTTCGCCCAGTGGCTCAGTATCTGCATCAATACCTAATCTGATTCCGTGCTGGGAGAGCACGCGCCCTGCATAAGAGTGGTAGGTCGAGATATCTACGGCGATATCGAGTGGACCGAAGGAGTCGGATGGAATCCGTCCAGCCTTGCGTAATTGTCGCAAGCGATGGCGCATGCGCGATGAGAGCTCACCAGCGGCCTTGCGCGTGAAGGTGAGTCCTAAAATCTCATCAGGGCGAACGATCCCATTGACGACGAGCCAGAGAACTCGCTGCGTCATTGTCTCGGTCTTGCCGGAGCCAGCGCCTGCGATGACAACAGTTGGTCCCCAATGCTTGGATTCAATAATCGCGCGCTGTTCGGGAGTCGGCTCTAAGTACCTGCCACCAGCATCTGCCAGTGCTTTTGCGATCTGAATGGCGGTGATCTCGTTCTCAAGAACGATCATATTGTTGATGATCTGATGACTCATTCGATCACACTCCGGCCGTTACTCTGGATTGGGCAGAGCCCTGCAACCTGGCAGGTAGAGCAACGCTTATTTGCTCGTGCAGTGAAAGTTGCTGCCGCCATACCTTCTGCGATCGAAGCAATATCCGCCTCGACTTCAGCTCTATCGATCGGTGCCTGTGGAAGTGAGGCTAACTTCTCCGTCTCTTTTGCGAGGAAGAGAAGTTCTGCGCCACCTGTTGAAGTGATATCGGTGAGTGGCTCTTTACCCGGGAGAGTAAAACCATCCATAATCACCGCGAGTTGGTAGGCCTTGAGTTGTCGATGCTGCTCCGTCTCAACCTTCGTCGAGACGCTCTTACCTGTCTTGAGGTCGACAATATGAATCTGGGCACCAGTTGCATCTGCCTCAATGCGATCCACTTGACCACGAATAACAGCTCGACCAACTTTGATGAGGAAGTCACGCTCTACTCCTAGGAGGATTCGATCGTTTGCTGCGTTCCAACGGAAGAAGCGGCGCAACATCTCTGATGCAGATTCACGTTGTGCGCTCTTATACCAACCGACATTTTGATCAACGATCCCCCAGGCATCGGTAAGTGATTCGATCGCTCTCTCTGCTGTGAGATCCGGCTCTTTCATCACTAGTGCTGCGAGAGCATGGATTGCAACGCCTAAGAGTTGCGCCGTGGAATCGCCATCCTTGGCACCACTCTTCTCAAGGAACCACTTCAATCCACAATCAACAAAGTTTTGAAGGCTACTTGGTGAGATGTTCACATCTGCACCATCTGGAATAAGTGGGAGGTCAACGCTGAGCTCTCGGGTACCTAGCCACTGCGTTGGATCAGCACTTCGAACTCCGGCATCTGCGAGGGTACGAAGAAGTGATGCTGCAAACTCTCGCTCACTCTCCTCCGAAGTTGGTGAGAGGAGGTCACGTCTAAGCGAGGCGACGAGCGCTTGCTGGGTAAGCGCTCGTGGAGGTTGCGTAAACTCCATCTCATCAGCTGAATTTCCATGTACCGCTTCGTAAAGCTCTTCAAAGTAGCGTGATGGGTAGGAATCTTCCTCTTGGGAAGCGGTGAGAATAAGCCCGGATTTAGCTCGCGTCAGAGCTACATGAAGCAATCGACGTTCATCTTCTACGAGTGCAAAACCCGCAGTCGCTGCGATCTGATCGCGAGCGGTGAAACCGGTACGGATCGCCTCAACGAGTCGCTCTGATCCAAGGAGTGATCCACGCTCTGCAAGGTTGGGCCAGCTACCTTCTTGCAGCCCTGCGAGAGCGACGAGCGACCACTCCAACCCTTTAGCGCCATGCACCGTTGTGAGTGTGACGACATCTTCGCGCTGGGCACGTGATGAGATTGCATCGCCAAGGATGCGCTCATCCATCATTTGATCGATAAAGAGTTGCGGAGTCGAATGTGTGGTTCGCTCAGAGAATCGTCTCGCCGCTTCAAAGAGTTGGATCACTGAATCGAGATCGCGATCAGCTGCCGCTCCACGTGACCCGCCAGCAAGTGCGCGCTCTCGCCACGATCCTGGAATCGACTCGCCCCGATAATTTTTAGCGTTTGACCAGATCGCCCACAAGAGCTCTGAGGTCTCGCCTCGCACCTTCGATCCTGCGCGAATGAGTGTGCGTAATCGAACAAGTGGTGCAATCTGATGATCTTCTACATCTGCGATGGGGTCGGTAATCGCATCGAGCATCATCTGAGTTGTTGATCGATCATCCCCCTCTTTACGAGCTTTGCTCAGGGCTAGCCGAATCTGACGGAGCTCAATCGCATCTGCTCCACCGAACTCTGAGAGTAAGAGCTCTTCAATCTTTGGCCAATGCGAGGTAATCAAGAGCTCAGGTTTAATAATAAGCTGCGCGATATCAAGGATCGGACGAACCGCTGGATTCTGCGCGAGCGCTGCTGCTTGCGAATCAATACTCAATGGAATGCCATTGAGTGCACATGCTCGCTGCAATGCACTGACATGGTGACCCGGTGTGCGCACCAAGATCGCCATCTCGGACCAGGCGATTCCATCTTCAAGATGGGCCTTACGCAGCATAAAGGCGATGTAATTCGCTGCTTCTGTGGGGTTACGTAACTTGGCTAACTTCACGCCATAGTCGGGGATATCAAGGTCCACCGTGGTCCGAGCACGCGCAGGGTTGCGTGAGCGAAAGTGAGATGCGGTAGCTACGCCGAGATTCGCGATAGTGGGTGCGCTCCGGTAGACCCTTGAGAGCGCAATCTTCGTGGTCGTGAACTCATCCATCCAGGCAACGAGCCCATCGGGATCAGCGCCACGAAAGCGGCCAACGGCCGAATCTGGATCAGCAAACAAGAGAACATCGTGCGGCGCGATTAAACGAAGTAACTCACGTTGCGCCGGATCACTCTCGTGGAACTCATCGATAGCAATAGTGGTAAAGCGAGCACGATACGTCGCGAGCAGATCGGGGTCGCTCTTCAGGCGATCAATCGCTTCAACGATGACAGAGGAGGGATCGATACGGATCTGAGAATCTGAAACAGTGAGATTTCGAAGCTGCATGCTCTGATAATAAGAAGCCCAGAACTTGGCTGCGCCATCCCAATATTTCTCACCTAGCTCTTCACCAAGCTTCTGAAGATCTTTTGGTGTCAGGTTGAGTTCAGTTGCGCGTGAGATCAGATCTCGAACTTCTCGAATAAAACCACGACTCTTCTGCGCATCGCGTAGATCCGGATGCCAATCAATAGGCGCAAGATCGTTCTGTAAGAGATCTTTAATAAATGCATCTTGCTCCGCGCCCGAGACTAAGACATAGGAAGGATCTTCAGGTCGGAGCTTCTCGTTAAGGATGGAGAAAGCGAGTGAGTGGAAGGTTCGGGCTAGCGCTTCAAAGGATGTTGAGCCCGCCCCGAGTGCGATCGCATCACGCAAATCAGATGCACGTTCGCGGCTGTAGGTGAGGATCAGAAGTGAACTCGGATCGGCACCAGCGTGAACCCGTGCGAGCACTGTCTCGATGAGGGTGGTGGTTTTTCCAGTCCCAGGTCCGCCGTAGATGGCGACCCTTCCGAGCGTGGTAGCGACGCTTGATTGAAGTGAATCAAGCTCAAAGAAACGGGTCAGCAGAGGGCGGCGGAGTAGCTGAAGTTTGCGCCCGGCTTTCATAACCCCTATCTAAGCGAATGGGGCTGACACAGTTGTGTTAGCCCCACCCAGATCCTGCGGATAATTCTTCGGCCTACTTATCAGCGCCTTCATTTTGACGCTTGGTACGAGAAGTCGCGCGACCGCGCTCATTCTGATCCAAGATCACCTTACGGACGCGAACATGCTTTGGCGTGACTTCTACGCACTCATCTTCGCGACAGAACTCAAGCGCCTGCTCCATATTCATGAGGCGTGGCGGAATGATCCGCTCAGCATCATCGGCACCGGATGAACGCATATTGGTCAGCTTCTTTTCGCGGACAATATTGACATCCATATCTTCGGTACGAGAGTTCTCGCCGACGACCATACCTTCATAGACCTCGGTTCCAACTTCAAGGAAGATTGCGCCGCGCTCTTGGATACCACCGACTGCATAGGCAGTGATGATTCCGCGACGATCTGCAACGAGTGAGCCGCTTAGACGAGTGCGAATCTCACCGTTCCAGTTCTCGTAACCATCAAAGACGTGGTGGAGGAGACCGGTTCCGCGGGTTTCGGTGAGGAACTCAGTTCGGAATCCGATAAGTCCACGTGATGGAACCTTGTAATCCATACGGATCCAACCAGTGCCGTGGTTAACCATCTGCTCCATGCGACCCTTACGAAGTGCCATGAGCTGTGTTACAACTCCAAGGAACTCATCCGGAATATCAATCGTCAAACGTTCCATCGGTTCTTGTAACTTGCCATCAACGGTCTTCACAACCACTTGTGGCTTACCAACGGTAAGTTCGAAACCTTCACGGCGCATGATTTCAACAAGTACTGCGAGCTGGAGCTCACCGCGACCTTGCACTTCCCAGGTATCTGGGCGATCAGTATTTACAACGCGAAGTGAGACGTTACCGATCAACTCTGCATCGAGGCGGTTCTTGACCTGGCGGGCAGTAAGAAGCTTTCCCTCTTGTCCGGCGATAGGTGAGGTATTAATACCGATTGTCATCGAGATCGATGGTTCATCAACGATGATTGGTGGGAGTGCGTATGGACGCTCGAGATCAGCGAGGGTTTCGCCGAGTGTGATCGTTTCGATGCCAGCAATAGCGACGATATCGCCAGGTCCAGCTTCTAGAGCTGAAACGCGCTCAAGTCCATTGGTGATGAGGAGCTCAGAGATCTTTACCCGCTCACTTGTTCCATCGGACTTCATCCACATGACGTTCTCGCCCTTTTTGATGACGCCTTCGCGGATACGACAGAGTGCAAGACGACCAAGGTATGGCGATGAGTCAAGGTTTGTGACGTGTGCTTGTAGTGGTGCATTCTCATGATAAACCGGAGCTGGGATTGTATTGAAGATGACTTCAAAGAGTGAATCCAAGTTCTCGAGATCTGGCATGACGCCATTCTCTGGACGATTCAGTGATGAGCGACCAGCCTTTGCAGATGCATAGACGATCGGGAATTCAATCTGCTCTTCCGTTGCATCGAGATCTAAGAAGAGACCGTAGGCCTCATCGACAACTTCTGGGATTCGTGAATCGGGACGGTCAACCTTGTTGATGACCAAGATGACAGGAAGATTCTTGCTAAGCGCCTTACGAAGTACGAAACGTGTCTGAGGTAGTGGGCCTTCAGATGCATCGACGAGCAAGATCACGCCATCGACCATTTCAAGTCCGCGTTCAACTTCGCCACCGAAGTCGGCGTGGCCTGGTGTATCAATGATGTTTACAGTCTGTGCACCACGACGGATCGAGGTGTTCTTGGCAAGGATGGTAATTCCCTTTTCGCGTTCAAGATCCATTGAGTCCATGACGCGGTCGCGGTTCTCGCCCTCTTTCTGGTGCTCAGAGAAGGCGCCAGATTGGGTCAACATCGCATCAACGAGTGTTGTCTTTCCATGGTCAACGTGGGCAATAATCGCCACATTTCGGAGGTCATCGCGCTTCTTGAGTTCGCCAGTAATAAATGGGCTCTTCTCATATTTGATCTTAGACATTGAACCTAAATTCCACTACATCACCATCGGCCATTACATACTCTTTACCTTCCATGCGGACTTTTCCGCGAGCACGGGCCTCTGTCATTGAACCTGCTTCTATCAAATCATCAAATGCCACAATTTCAGCCTTGATGAAACCTTTTTGGAAATCGGTATGAATCACACCTGCCGCAACGGGAGCGGTATCTCCTTTATGAATCGTCCACGCGCGCGCCTCTTTCGGGCCAGCGGTGAGATATGTCTGAAGTCCGAGAGTTTCAAAGCCGACACGTGCAAGTGTTGCAAGGCCAGGCTCTTCCATTCCGATCTCTTTCAAAAGTTCGAGCGCATCTGCATCATCGAGTTCAGCAAGTTCTGCTTCGGTCTTCGCATCAAGGAAGATTGCTTCAGCCGGCGCAACGAGCGCCTGCAACTTTGCACGCAGCGCCTGATCATTGAGTTCGGAGGCATCAACGTTAAAGACATAGAGGAATGGCTTCGTTGTCATCAACTGGAGTTCGGCAATCGCAGCGAGATCTACCTTCGATCCGATGAGGAGCTTTCCTTCATTGAGAATAACTTGGGCTTGCTTCACTGCTTCAACGACAGCGGCCTTCTCTTTCTGAACACGCGCCTCTTTCTCAAGACGTGGAAGCGCCTTCTCAATGGTCTGGAGATCAGCGAGCGCAAGCTCGGTATTGATGACTTCGATATCCGATGCTGGATCAACAAAGGCTGCGGTGCGTTCACCTTCACGGGTGACATTCTCATCGGTGAAGACACGAATCACTTGGCAGATCGCATCTGTCTCGCGAATATTGGCGAGGAATTTATTTCCAAGTCCGGCACCTTCTGATGCGCCCTTAACGATTCCGGCGATATCAACGAAGGAGACTGCCGCCGGCAGAAGCTTCTCTGAGCTGTAGATCTGTGCGAGCTGGGCTAAGCGCGGGTCCGGAACTCCAACGACGCCGATATTTGGCTCGATCGTGGCGAAGGGGTAGTTCGCCGCCAAGACATTGTTCTTGGTCAGGGCGTTAAAAAGGGTCGACTTTCCCACATTGGGCAGACCGACGATTCCAATTGAGAGGCTCACGAGGAGTAGAGCCTACGCGTCTTTGTCAGTCTTCCCTGCCAAGATGCGGATATGAGCACAGTGATCTTCGGCCTTTTAGGGCTTACCATCGGCCTCCTTCTGGGATTCCTCGGGGGGAGCCTTCAATCACGGAAGAAATCAACCCTGGGCGGCCAAAGCGCACAATCGCTGACCGAACTCCTCGCCGCTGAGCGAACAAAGGGTGAGCTCCTCACCGCCCAACTCGCAGCTCTCCGTGCCGACTCTGATGAGAAGAAGAGCCTCGATCAATCCCTCAAAGAGGTAAAGATCACGATCGCCACTCTCACACAGCAGGCGCAAGAAGCTGAGGTAAAGCGTGCAAGCGCAGAGGCCTCGATCAAGACAACGATCGAGAATATGAAGAACGGCAACGAGCATCTATTGCGTGAGACAACCAAGCTCGCCGGTGCACTCTCCAACTCACAGAGTCGTGGTCGTTATGGTGAAGCCCAGCTAGAGATGATCCTCGAATCATCGGGACTACTTGAAGGTATCCACTTCTTTAAACAAGATACTCGAACCTCATCTGTCGCCTCATCTGCCCGTCCAGATATTCGGATCGCAATCCCTGGTGGCTCTGAGATCTTTATCGATTCAAAGTTCCCCTTCGACCGATTCCTTGAAGCGGTCGGTGAAGTGGATCCAGCGGCTCGTAAGAGTTTGATGGAGTCACACGCAAAAGATTTGATGGGTCATGTCAACGACCTCGCTAAAAAGGGTTACCAACATGAAGGTAACTCCCCCGATTACGTAGTGCTCTTTGCTCCCTTTGAATCTATCCTGAGTGAAGCGCTCGAGGTAGATCCTCACCTTCTCAATAAGGCCTTCGAAAAAGGCATCACGATTGCAACACCGACAACAATGATGGCGCTCTTACGCACAGTCGCCTATGTCTTTAGCCAATCAGATATGGCGAAGAATGCCTCTGCCATTACCGATCTCGCTGGCCAGCTCCTTAAGCGCATCGGAAAGGTCCACTCCAAGATCGCAGCTCTGGGTAAGAGCATCAAGACGAGCGAGCGAGCCTTTAACGATCTCGTGCAATCGGCTGAAGAGAATATGCTCCGGCCGGCACGGAAGATGGTGGCGCTCGGCGTTCCATCGTCAGGCAAGATCGGCGCCCATGATGGAATCGAAGAAGAGGTACGCCAGATCAAGAGTAAGCAGTTTGAGCTCACAGATATCGCCGATGGCGTTGATGAGGGCGACGATCTCGAAGAAGAAGAGGATAATGAGTGATATGAGTACTCAAGCGATGGCTACATTTGCAAAGAAACCTATTAAAGGTGCTGGCCTCACCGCACCTGGAGTTGTAATTCTCCAGACGATCTTCATTCTTATCGTCGAGACCCTCGAATATGCGATCGGAAAGATCGGCACACTCACAGGGCTTGCTCTCTTGATTGCAAGCGCTGCCGGCATCTATCTTGGACGCAGAGGGACTGATTTCGTCAATGCCGTGAATCCACCACTCGCATTTCTCTTCTCGACACTTGTTGTGCTCTGCACACTTGGTGGCGTAGGTCTGCACGTAGCGCGACTTGGCCTTGATCTCATTACAGCACTTGCTGCAGTTGCACCTTATTTGGTCATCGGTGCGATTGGATCGTGGGGTAACTATCTCTACAAAGCACGATCAAAAAAAGCTAAACCAGAATAGCTTGGCGTTCTGCCTGGACTAAATCTTCATACTCTCGAATTGACGCACCTTTTGCGTCCTCATCCCAGCCAAGAATTGGTCCTATAATCTCTGCGACTCGTCCGGTCAGAGATAAACCATAATCTCCAGATTCAAAGAAGATCCTTGTTCGTCGAAGTAGGACATCACTGATACTCATTGCACCCTCGTGTGATGCGGCATAGGCAATTTCTACTCCGAGATAATCGCTACCAGTAGCAAGCGCTCGGCCGAGAGTTGGGTCAGCTGCAATGATCGCCTTGAATTCAAAGATTTCAGATCCATAACGATTGAGTAAGCGCAGAACCTCATGAGAGGTTAATCCGAGCTCTTCTGCCAAACGATCAGCTGAGTTCACAAGAGCATGGAAGCCATCGGCTCCAAGGATTGGGATTGTGCGGGTGATCGACTCCGGCACCTTTTTGTTGAGATCGCGGACGCTCTCATCCACTGCATCCTTCGCCATCACTCGATAGGTGGTGTATTTGCCGCCTGCAATACTCACAAACCCTGGGACTGGATGATCGACAATATGCTCACGTGAGACCTTTGTCGTTGCAGAGCTCTTCTCAGAAGATACAAGTGGTCGAAGTCCCGCAAAGACACCTAAGAGATCTGCGCGCGAGATCGGCTTAGCTAAGACCTTATTCACCTCATTAATAATGTAATCAACATCAGCCGCATCGGCCTTCGGATTTGTACGATCACCGGTGTAATCCGTATCTGTCGTACCAATAATCCACTTATCTTCGGTCCATGGAATCACAAAGAGAACTGATAGCGCGGTCTTGAGAATCATTCCTACCCGTGAATCAATCGCACTTCGCGGAACAACAATGTGGACACCCTTGCTCATCCGCACGGAGTAATGAGGTGTGATGCCGAAGTGTTCGTGAAGTTCATTGCTCCACACACCAGCTGCCATGATGACTGAACGGGAACGAACTTTTACTCTCTTACCACTGGCTAGATCTGTTACCTGCGCACCAACAACTCTTTCACCTTCGCGAATCAGAGATTCAACACGAGTACGGTTTGCCAGCGTCGCACCATATAAACCTGCAGTACGCAGAATCATCATCGTATGTCGTGCATCATCGACCTGAGCATCAAAGTATTCGATTCCACCAAGAACTATTTTGGAGTTGAGACAGGGCGCCGCTGCTTGCACCATCTTGTGACTGAGATGTTTATGGTTTGGAAGTGCTCGCTGTAATCCCCGCAGAAGGTCGTAGAGAAAAATTCCTGCGCCTACATACGTTCGTTCACGAACCTTGCTGTGAAGCGGGTAGAGGAAGGAGAGCGGTTTGACCAGATGTGGCGCCTGAGTTGTGACCATCAGCTCTCGCTCGTGGAGCGCCTCCCGCACCAGTTTAAAATCATATTGCTCTAAATATCTCAATCCACCATGGATTAACTTGGATGACCGAGAAGATGTCCCGGCTGCAAAATCTTGAGATTCTACGAGCGCAACTTTGAGTCCTCGAGTTGCCGCGTCGAGGGCGATCCCAGCACCAGTTACTCCACCTCCAATAACGAGGATGTCGAACTCTTCACTCTCAAGCGCATCGATCGCCGATGTTCGCTGCTCGGGATTAAGGATCGAATTGGCGCTCCGCACGGCATTAGAATAGTGGCTGTGAGATATATAGGTGCCTTAGACCAAGGGACAACCAGCACCCGCTTCATGATTTTCAATGAAAAGGGCGAGAGTATCGCGGCAGCGCAAGAAGAACATGCGCAGATACTTCCTCAAGCGGGCTGGGTTGAGCACGATCCACTCGAAATCTGGCTTAAGGTCACCAAAGTGATCTCGCTCGCGCTAAAAGAAGCTGGATTATCAGGTAGCGACCTTGCTGCGATTGGAATAACTAATCAACGAGAGACGACGGTGGCATGGGATTCACGCACTGGCTTACCTCTCTATAACGCGATCGTCTGGCAGGACACTCGTGGCCAAGTAATTCTCGATACTTTCTCGGATAAGACGAAGAAGCAAGCAACGTATAAGACTGGCCTTGCCATCGCACCATATTTCTCGGCGAGCAAGATGAGCTGGCTCTTACGTAACGTTCCAGAGGTTGCCAAGGCGGCACAGTCAGGGGCTCTAAAATTTGGAACTATTGACTCATGGTTAATCTGGAAATTAACCAACGGTGTGCACATCACAGATGTTACTAACGCCTCGCGCACTTTATTAATGGATATCGAAACCCTGCAATGGGATGAAGAACTGTTGCAACTCTTTGGAGTTCCATCGGAATCGCTCCCTGCAATCAAGAGCTCCTCCGAAATTTATGCAAAGACGCAGACTGATGGAGTCTTTGCAGCCCAGATTCCGATCGCCGGAATCCTGGGCGATCAGCATGCCGCAATGGTTGGACAACTCTGCTTTGATCGCGGAGATACAAAATGCACGTATGGAACCGGAAACTTTGCGTTGGTAAATACCGGCACTGAAATCGTGAGGTCGACTCAAGGTCTACTTACGACAGTCTGTTTTAAATTTGGTGATCAACCTGCCCGGTATGCCCTCGAAGGCTCAGTCGCAGTCACTGGTTCTGCAGTTCAATGGTTGCGCGATCAACTAGGAATTATTCATGAGGCATCTGAGATTGAAGCGCTCGCCGCATCGGTCGCGGATAATGGTGGTGTCTACTTTGTCCCAGCCTTCTCTGGTCTTTTTGCGCCATATTGGCGCAGCGATGCACGAGGAGTGCTCGTTGGGCTCACTCGGGCAGCTACTCGCGCTCATATAGCTCGTGCCACGCTGGAAGCGATCGCGTATCAAACCAAAGATGTCATCGATGCGATGGCACATGAGACTGGGGTCCAATTAAAAGAGTTAAAGGTAGATGGCGGAATAACCCAGAACCAACTCTGCATGCAGATTCAGTCAGATATTGCGCAGATCGAACTCTCTCGGCCGGTTGTGAGTGAAACAACCGCGCTCGGCGCTGCTTACGCGGCCGGTCTGGCGGTTGGTATCTGGTCTGATGTTAATGCGCTACGAGAGCAGTGGAACGAATCTGCACGTTTTAGCCCAATAATAGGAAGCGAACTTGCAAGCACAGGTTACGGCAACTGGAAGCGTGCGATCGAACGAACCCTTAACTGGGTCGAGTAATTACTTCTTACCGGCCGCCTTCAAATCTTTACGTAGCTCTGGTGGCATAGCGAAGAGGAGATGTTCTTCCATCGCAGTGACAGTCTCAATATCTGTGAACCCACGACGTGCCAACTCCTTGAGTAGATCATCAACCAGAATCTCTGGCACTGATGCACCACTTGAAACTCCGATCGTTTCTACGCCTTCAAACCATTCATCTTTAACCTCTGCTGCGTAATCAATAAGGTAAGCCGCCTTAGCGCCATACTCCTTTGATACTTCAACGAGGCGCACTGAGTTTGATGAGTTAGTCGAACCAACGACAAGAACGAGATCTGAGTTCGGTGCGATCTGCTTAATGGCGACCTGGCGATTCTGAGTTGCATAACAAATATCATCAGAAGGTGGATCAATGAGATTGGGGAAGCGCTTCTTCAGCGCAGCAACAGTCTGGAGAGTCTCATCAACTGAGAGCGTGGTCTGTGAGAGCCAGGCGACCTTTGACTCATCGCGAACTTGTAGCGCATCGATTCCATCAAGGCCATCGACTAACTGAATATGATCTGGTGCTTCGCCAGCTGTTCCTTCAACCTCTTCATGACCTTCGTGGCCAATCAACAAGATATCGAGATCTTCTTCGGCAAAGCGCTTCACCTCGTGGTGGACCTTGGTGACGAGCGGACAGGTAGCATCGATTGTCTTGAGGCTGCGTTGCGCAGCCTCTTCGTGAACCGCCGGTGAGACGCCATGCGCCGAGAAGACTACGGTCGCACCGACCGGAACTTCTGAAGTCTCTTCAACAAAGATTGCGCCACGCGCTTCAAGGCTGGCAACGACATGCTTATTGTGGACGATCTGCTTGCGGACATAGACCGGTGCGCCATAGAGATCGAGCGCCTTTTCGACAGCGACGACTGCGCGGTCAACGCCGGCACAGTATCCACGTGGAGCGGCTAGCAGAATTCGCTTACTCATGGGCTCAGCCTAATAGAGTTCGGTCGTGCTCGAAACTTCAGCTGAAGAACCACTACCGGTCAGGGTTATCTCTGATGCGATCGGTGAATATCTCGGCAAATTAGGTCCCGTCTGGATCGAGGGTGAACTCTCTGAAGTCTCAGTCCGCCCCGGCGCCCAGATGGTCTTTATGCGCCTACGCGATGCGAGCGCCGATATGAGCCTTTCGATCATGTGCCATAAATCAGTTTTAGCCGCGACCGCGCCACTGCCACCTAATGCACGAGTCGTGATGCATGCAAAGGTCTCGTGGTACGCAAAGAGTGGCTCGCTCACTATGAGCGTGAAAGAGATTCGCCAGGTCGGTGTCGGTGAACTCCTTGCTCGTCTCGAAGAGTTAAAGAATCTACTAGCCTCTGAAGGACTCTTCGCCGCAGAGCGAAAGCAGCCACTTCCCTTCCTGCCGAAAGTTGTTGGTTTAATTTGTGGCCGTAACTCAGATGCTGAGAAAGATGTCGTTGAAAATGCCAAGCGTCGTTGGCCCTCTGTTCGCTTTGAGATCCGAGAAGTTGCAGTGCAAGGCGCAGCAGCGGTCACTGAAGTAAGCAACGCTTTACAAGAGCTCGATGCAAACCCCGATGTCGATGTCATCATCATTACTCGCGGCGGCGGATCCTTCGAAGATCTTCTCCACTTTAGCGATGAATCTCTAGTCCGATTAGTTGCCGGCGCTAAGACGCCGATCGTGAGCGCGATTGGTCACGAGAAGGATGCGCCTCTCCTTGATCTCGTTGCAGATTGGCGCGCATCTACTCCGACCGATGCCGGAAAGCGTGTTGTCCCAGATCTTCATGAAGAGCTCACCAAAATCGGAAACCTCCAGGATCGTTCGCTCCGCTACCTCACATCGATGATTGGCCATGAGATGGGAGCCATCGGGCAAGTGAAGAGCAGGCCGATCTTTAAAGATCCACTCGTGATTGTGACCGCCCGGCTTGAACAGATCCTGAGCCTGCAATCTCGCGCCTTGCGCGCTATGGAGAATGAGCTCGCAATCGGCTCGGAAGAACTTGAATCACTGAAAGTCGGAATCAGAACCCTCTCACCTCAATCGACCCTTGACCGTGGCTATGCCGTAGTACTCACCGCCGAGGGTGAAATCGTCCGCAAGGCATCTACTCTGAAGGCTGGCGATCACATCAGCATCAAAGTCGCCGAAGGAGTGGTCGCTGCCACAACTGATGCCGCTCTTGCGACATCTGGGAAGGAGTAGATTTATCACTATGAGCGAGAAGAAACTTTCCTATGAAGCGGCGCGGGATGAACTCACAGAGGTGGTCGCCGAACTCGAATCTGGTCAATCCTCGCTAGAAGATTCCCTCAAGCTTTGGGAGCGTGGTGAGCTCCTCGCCAAGATCTGCCAAGAGTGGCTCGATGGCGCTAAGTCAAAGTTAGAAGCTGCCAAGAGCGCTCGCGATGAGAAAACTGCAGCCCCTGATGCCTGAATTTAATTACGAGGATCTCCTCCCGATTGGGCCAGATACAACTGAGTACCGACTCATTTCAACCGAAGGCGTATCCACTTTTCAGGCTGAAGGTATGGAGTTCCTCACAGTAACTCCCGAAGCGATCGCGCTTTTAACTTCAGAAGCGATCCACGATATCTCGCACTATCTGCGCGATGACCATCTTCAGCAGCTGGCAAATATCATGACCGATGATGAAGCATCTGCGAATGATCGCTTCGTAGCTCTTGATCTCTTAAAGAACGCCAACATCGCAGCTGGTGGAGTTTTGCCGATGTGCCAAGACACTGGTACCGCTCTCGTCATGGGAAAGAAGGGCCAGCGAGTTCTCACATCCGAGAAAGATGAGAAATCAATCTCGCGTGGCGTTTACGATGCCTTCACCACTCTCAACCTGCGCTACTCACAGATGGCAGCAGTAACGACGTGGGATGAGAAGAACACGGGAAATAATCTCCCGGCCCAAGTTGAGATCTACTCTGATTCAGAGCACGCCGATGAATATAACTTCCTCTTTATCGCCAAGGGTGGCGGAAGCGCGAATAAATCCTTCCTCTACCAAGAGACGAAGGCGGTCTTAAATCCCACATCATTTATGAATTGGCTCGATGAGAAACTTCGCTCCCTCGGTACCGCAGCCTGCCCGCCTTATCACTTAGCAATTGTGATCGGTGGCACCAGCGCAGAGTTCACCCTCAAGAGCGCAAAACTCGCCTCAACTCATTACTTGGATTCCTTGCCTACAACCGGAGATGCTGCCACTGGTCGCGCCTTCCGCGATCTCGATCTGGAGCAACAAGTCCTTGAGCTCACACGAACCCTTGGTATCGGCGCACAATTTGGCGGAAAGTACTTCTGTCACGATGTTCGAGTTGTCCGACTCCCCCGTCACGGTGCATCTCTACCCATCGCAATCGCAGTCTCATGCTCGGCTGACCGCCAAGCAAAGGGCAAGATCACCAAAGATGGCATCTTCCTCGAAAAACTTGAACGCGATCCGGCCAGATTCATGCCGGAGACGACGGATGAGCACCTCGATGACAATGTGGTGGAGATCGATCTCAATCAGCCTATGGCTGATGTCTTAAAGATCCTCTCCCAGTACCCGATTAAGACTCGACTCTCACTCAATGGCACTTTAATTGTTGCCCGAGATCTTGCCCATGCCAAGATCAAAGAGCTCTTGGACTCTGGGAAAGAACTTCCTGAATACTTTAAAGAGCATGCCGTCTATTACGCAGGTCCTGCGAAGACGCCAGTGGGATATGCCTCAGGGTCATTTGGACCAACGACCGCTGGTCGGATGGACTCCTATGTTGATCAGTTCCAAGCTGCTGGTGGCTCGATGGTGATGCTGGCAAAGGGCAATCGCTCAAAGGCTGTTACTGACGCCTGCAAAAATCACGGTGGTTTTTATCTCGGTTCAATTGGTGGTCCAGCTGCAAGGCTTGCCCAAGAGTGCATCACCAAGGTCGAGGTTCTAGATTATGCCGAACTCGGCATGGAGGCGGTCTGGAAGATTGAGGTTCAGAACTTCCCAGCGTTTATCGTCGTGGACGATAAGGGAAACGACTTCTTCGCCGAGACGAGCAAGCCGATCTCGATTGGTAAGCGACCTAACTAATTCGCTTTAACCCAGTGAACTAATAGCTGCCAGAGCGGTTGTGCTTGGCGAGCGCCTTACATGGAGTGCCGTAACGAATGCTGATGTAGCGAAGTCCCCACTTGATCTGAGTAATCGGATTGGTTCGCCAATCCATCGCCACAACTTCCATCTTGTTAGCTGGCAAGGCCTGAGGAATCCCGTGCGCTCCGCTTCGATAATTGTGGGCTTGGAAGTTCCAGTGGCTCTCTTTATTCCAGAGCGTATCTAGGCAAGAGACTTCACGTGCACTCCACTTATAGGTCGCATCGACCAGGCTCTGGGCAACTGCCTGGGCGCCGATAGGGCTCTTGGCGAGCTCCACCTGCTCTGAGGCTAGAGCCACGAGCGACATCTGGTGGGCACTCACTGTTGGGATCGAACCCAAATCCATGAGACCAGGCGCCATAGGTGGCGTGGTGGTTGGAACCATCAACGCCTCATCACCGGTAAGGGCAGCTCCAGGGCGGCCAGGATTGAGCGGAGTTGCAGTAACTGAAAGGTCTGGCAAGGTCAGGTCGCGATGGAAGCTGACTTGAGCGAAAGTGGTATCAACGCTGCCGAGGAGCATGATGGAGAGGGCGAGGGTGAAAGCAAAGGTCGGCTTACGAAGCCGTGGGATCCAATTATCCATCGTTGCTCTCCTCTCCCTGCTCATCCTTCACACGAGAAATTCCTCTGTGCCGGGCTAAAGAGTTACAGCGATGTGAAGAGACGGCAAATTTAAACCCGCATAGATGTGGTAAAACTTTTTATTCACAGTTTTGGGGCTCTGAAAAAGTGCAGGTCAGCCCTTAAAGAGTGGCAAATGTCCGTTTTGTCCTCACAGCGAGATTTACCGCCGTTTTTAGAGTCGGTCCACCACATGGACTACCACGGAGTTTAAAGGGCTAGCGCCTGGGGTGAGAGGTTAGGCGCTGAAGTTGAGTGGCTCTTCCAACATCTCGGTAACAAGGGCTGCGATCGCCGACCGCTCTGACCTTGTCAGGGTGACGTGGGCGAAGAGTGAGTGGCCCTTCAACGCTTCGACCACGGCGGCTATGCCGTCATGGCGGCCGACCCGCAAGTTATCGCGCTGGGCGATGTCATGGGTCAAGATCACTCGAGAGCCTTGGCCAATTCTGGAGAGGACGGTCAAGAGAACACCGCGCTCCAGCGATTGTGCCTCATCAACGATGACAAAACTGTCATGGAGTGAACGACCGCGGATATGGGTGAGCGGGAGAACTTCAATCAGGCCTCGATCGATGATCTCATCAATCACGCTCTGGCTCACGAGAGCTCCCAAAGTATCGAAGACCGCTTGGGCCCACGGTGACATCTTCTCGTTCTCAGATCCAGGGAGGTAGCCGAGCTCTTGGCCACCCACGGCGTAGAGCGGACGGAAGATGACGACCTTCTTATGGTGACGTCGTTCGAGGACAGCTTCTAATCCAGCGCAGAGTGCGAGCGCAGATTTTCCGGTACCAGCTCGACCGCCGAGAGAGACGATACCGATCTCATTATCTAAAAGGAGATCGAGTGCGACGCGTTGTTCAGCTGAGCGACCATGGAGACCAAAGGCGGAGCGATCGCCACGGACGAGTTGGATCCGCTTGTCGGCAGTAACTCGAGCAAGCGCGCTCCCTTTCTCGGAGTGAAGAACAAGTCCGGTATGAACTGGGTACTCGGTGCCAAGTTCGTGGGCAGTGCGATCATTTTCATAGAGTGAATCAATAACAGTCCCACCAACGCTTGCCTCAACTATTCCGGTCCAGCCCGCAGTCGATGCCAACTCGGCCCGATACTCCTCGGCTTCGACACCACACGATGATGCTTTGACGCGAAGCGGAAGATCCTTGGTGACGAGGACTACATTGCGGCCCTCTGCCATGAGGTTCTTGGCAATCGCCAGGATTCGAGTGTCATTTGACCCATCGCGCATAAATCCAGATGGGAGCGTGGAGAGATCTGAGTGATTGAGCTCGACCCGAAGTGAGCCGCCCTCATCATTAATATCAATTGATTCATCGAGGCGACCATGTTTAATCCGAATATCATCAAGCATCCGAAGCGCTGACCGGGCGAAGTAACCGAGCTCGGGGTGGTCTCGTTTAATCTCGAGTTCACCAATCACGATGATCGGAATAATCACCTCATGCTCAGCGAATCGAGCAATTGCCGCAGGATCTGCGAGCAAGACGCTGGTATCTAATACATAAGTCGTGCGACCTTTATGGCTTTTTGCAGGGGCCAAAGTGGATATCTCGCATTTCCGCGCTAAGTATTCGGTTCCGGGGGAATCGGACTTATGGTTCAAAAGGTAGAACTCGCCAGGGCGCGGGGGTGGGCGACACGCAGCCGCTCAACGTTAAATTTAGGTGACGGTTAAATTACTAGCCATCACTGGCCCATCACTGACCCATCACTGACCAAAGCGGCGGTGGCGCTGGGCATAGGCCCGAAGCGCTCTCAAAAAATCTACTCGTCGAAAATCTGGCCAATAGGCCTCACAGAAGTAGAACTCAGAGTGAGCAGATTGCCAGAGTAAAAAGCCTGAGAGGCGCTGCTCCCCTGATGTTCGGATCACAAGCTCTGGATCCGGCGCTCCCTTTGTATAGAGATGTTTATCGATCTGCGCGATGGTGAGCTCCTGCGCGATCTCATCAGCTGATCGATCTGCTTCGACTCCAGCCTTTATGTAATCCCTGACTGCATCGACGATCTCGCGGCGCCCACCATAACCGATTGCAACATTCACGATGATCGATGAGCACCCTTGTGATGCTTGCTCGGCAGCTTTGAGACCGGCTTGCAACCACTCAGGCAAGAGATCGAGTGCGCCTAAGGCACGTACCTCCCATCGCTTTTGCGCGGCAAGGTAATCAACTGCCCCAGCAATAATTTTTAATAAGAGGTCGAGCTCTTCTGGATCTCGAGTGAGGTTATCTGTACTGAGGAGCCACAAGGTGATGATGCCAACATCCGACTCTTCACACCAATCTAAAAGTTCGACAATCTTTTCTGCACCCCGGCGGTGGCCATCTTCGGGGCGACCAAAATTACTCTTCGCCCATCTGCGATTACCATCAAGGATGACGCCGACATGTTGTGGAGTCTTCGCATCTTTGAGTTGGCGCATCAAGCGCTTCTCGTAGAGCGGGTAGATCAAGGATTTAATAGCAGGCTTAATCTGATCTCGTAATATTTCGTTTGGCACGGAACTACCTACGCAGCGTTATTTCTGGTTGAGAGCTGAAAAATCTGCGACTGCGCGACGGTCTGCAATAAACGAGGCGACTGGGAAGGTGCCAGCGAGCATGTAGAAGAAGGCAGTTTTGAGCGGTTTGCGCACTGCAAAACAGTAGTTAAAGGTCACAAGGAGGTAGACCATGTAGGCGAAGCCATGAACGACTGCGATGAGGCGGATGATGGTCGGCACATTGTCATTGGTCGCAGTGAGCTTGATTGGAAGGTAGATCAACCAAAGAAGTAGCGACATCACGCCTGCGATATTGGCCATCACTCGAAATCTAGCGAGCGCGCCCTCTTTATTGCCTTGAAAAATCTTCATAGATTTACTGTACCCCTTTGATCAAGGTCTTCTGGACTATCTCCCGACGCCTCGACTTTGCGTTTCACGCCCCGGCTGTAGAGCGGGAGAAAGAGCACGAGGATCGCCATAAACCACCAGGTGATGACGTAGGCGATATGTTGCCAATAGAAGCCACCAATGGGGTTGATGATCTGAGGAGCCGGGATGCGGTTACCGATAATTGCGGTACCCGTGGCATCGCTCTCGCGTAGCGCGCTCACATACCCATCATAAAGTTGATACTTCCCGAGTCCAGCGACAAGTGCGGGATCGAGCCGTGACAAGACGCTATCGCTGCCATCCGCGTGATCTTCATTTTGATGTGGGTAGAGGCGCCCGACGACAGTTATCTGATCGCTCCGGTCTGGCAAGGATTGATCATGGATCCCTCGAACAACCAAGATAGCGCGTCCACCTGAGAGTGACATCAATCCCACATCGAGATCAACTAATTGTGTAGGAGTCAGAACTTGGCGGGGCGCGCTATAAAACTTCACATAGGTACCGGCAAAGCTCACGAGTCGGTTGTAGGCAGCATCTCGTAAGTTGTGACCAGCAACAGCGACGCTCTCTAGAGGAATAATTGATTTTTCAGGTGGTGTCTGTGATTGGTGCGAAACGCTCTGCGCGCGATGTAATTGCCAGAGGCCAAGTTCAACAAAGCCAGCAGAGAGAATAAGTATGAGCAAGAGCGAAAGTGCGCTCTTCACCACCCTATTGGGTTGACTCATTCCTTTGTATTCTCGTCCTGCGAACGTTGAACGCGCTTATAGCGACGGTAAAAACTGATGCATAAGATGACGACGGCGAGCGTTAAGAAGACCATCGTCAGTGAGCCTGCGATACCAACATTCACATTCTGCGTTGTGTCGTTCATGGCTCAAGTATCCCTCATCTCACCTTGCGCCGTAGACTCAGTACCATGCGGCGCGAAGATGATCCCTATCTCAGAAGGCGTTATGGAATCCCCGAACCAACCAGATCGCCACTGAAGAAGTGGTTCCTGCCTGCTCTACTCCTAGCTGTCGCCGGCGGCTCGTGGCTCGCCTGGTCAGCTAATCACTACAGTCGGCCAGAGATTCGATCAACGCTTATCTCTTTTACTGCGATCGATGTATCTCACATGCAGATCCGATACTCCGTCGATTTTCGTACATCGAGCAAGGCTCATCTCTGCCAGCTCATCGCGCGAGATTATGCTGCCAACACCGTTGGTGAGATCACAGATCGCTTCCCTGCTGGCACCTTTACTCCAGTGACGCTCGTCCGCACAATCCCTACGCGTGTAGCAGCGGTCAATGCCGCGATCCTTCGATGTGCTCTTAGTTAAGTGAAGTAAAGAAGCCTAACCTCGAGTAAACTCTGCTCTCTTATGAGCACATCCGATAAACCTCAGACCTGGCTAACTCAAGAAGCGGCCGATCGACTTCGCGCTGAATTAGTTGACCTTGAAGGTCCACGTCGCGCCGATATCGTGAAGAAGATTGAAGCGGCTCGTGCCGAAGGAGATCTGAAGGAGAACGGTGGATATCACGCTGCAAAGGATGAGCAAGGAAAGATCGAAGCGCGTATCCGCCAGTTAAAACATATGTTGGAGAACGCTCACATCGGTGAGCCTCCAGCATCTGCCGATGGACTCGTTGGTCAAGGCATGAAGGTCACTGTCGATCTCATGGGTGATGAAGTTGTTTTCTTACTGGGCTCACGCGAAATCGCAGTTGATGATCTCGATGTTTACTCTGAAAAGTCACCACTAGGAGGCGCTGTCCACGGACAGAGCATTGGTGCAACCGTTACCTACACCGCGCCCAACGGCCGGGAAATCTCGGTAACCATTAAGGCAGCCGAGTACCTCTAAAGCTCTAACCTTTTACTTGCTAGCGTTCTTGTATGTACGAACACTCAGTGGCACAAAGATTGCCATGATGATCACCATATAGATCAACGAGCTCTGAATCGGGTGAGTACTTGGGAATGAGTTTTTTGTCACTCCAAACATATTGTGGAATCCGAATAGTTCGCGTACACCGGCGACCATCGTTGAAACTGGATTCCACTCCGCAACATATTGAAGTGGCTTTGGCATCGAGGTTGTCGATGCGAAGGCATTCGATAGGAAGGTAAGCGGGAAGGTGAAGAGGAAGCTGATATTTGCCACAACCCTGGCATCCTTCGCAACAAGCCCAGCGAAGATTCCAGCCCAGCTCAGTGCGTAGCCAAAGAGTAGGAGCAAAAGGAAACCTAGGCTGATCTTGAGAATTCCTGCGGTCGGACGCCAGCCAACGATGTAACCAGCGGTACCCATCACTGCGATGACAACGATATTGAGAAGGCCGTCACCGAGTGTGCGGCCAGTGACAACAGCTGCGCGCGAGATCGGTAGCGATCTGAAACGATCGATCAACCCCTTCTCCATATCGGCAGCCATTCCCTGGGCAGTCGCTGCCAGGGTAAAGGTGACAGTCTGTACGAAGATTCCAGGCATTAGGAGCTGTACATAACCACCTTTAATTCCCGCGCCAAGACCTGCAAATACGTAACGGAAGAGCAGCACAAACATCACGGGTTGAATCGTGTTAAAGATCAGGACTTCAGGGACGCGAGTGAGCTGGAGTAGCTGTCGCTTCATGATGATGAGTGAATCAGTGAGCGCTCTCACTTACGGCCGCCTTTCTTCTTTGGCGAAACCTCGTCTTCGCCGGCACCAGCACTCTCCTCTGCCGCATGGCCAGTGAGTGACATAAAGACATCGTCGAGTGATGGGCGCTTAAGCGCGATATCGAGCGGGCGAATCTTTGCAGTATCAAGTTCGCGAAGAAGTTCGACGAGTGCCTCTCCACCGGTGCTCACTGGTGTGGAAATCTTGCGAAGCCCAGCATCAACAGTTGATGGCGCGCCACCGACACGATCGGCAATCTCTTTTGCGCGGGTCATATCTGATTCAGCGACAATAAGTTCGAGTCGCTCACCACCGACCTGAGTCTTGAGTTGATCTGATGTGCCTCGCGCAATTACCTTGCCATGATCGATCACCGCAATATCGTCGGCGAGCTGATCGGCCTCTTCTAAGTATTGCGTGGTGAGCAAGAGAGTCACGCCCTCATCAACGAGGTTTTCAATGACCTTCCACATCTCCATGCGACCACGAGGATCGAGCCCAGTTGTTGGTTCATCTAAGAAGAGAACCTTCGGGCGGATAATGAGAGATGCCGCTAAATCTAATCGGCGTCGCATTCCACCTGAATATGTTTTGATCGGCCGTTTCGCTGAATCAGTGAGCGAGAATTGCTCAAGGAGCTCGCGAGCTCGCGTATTA
>CAIMOX010000008.1 GCA_903843225.1 uncultured Actinomycetes bacterium
ACCGCACTTGCAATCTTTGATGGTTCACTCTTTGGCCTCTACCTGACACCACTCTTTGGGACGCTGATGCGTAGCCACACAGGTCATCTCTTTATGGATATCCACTTCCTCCTAGCTGGATACCTCTTCTTCTACGTGATCGTTGGCGTTGATGTGAATCCACGCAAGATTCCTTATATTGTCCGCATTATTGTGCTCTTTGCGGCGATGAGTATCCACGCCTTCTTCTCAATCACACTCCTCTCCACTACATCGTTACTTGATGGCGGTTACTTCGCTCTGCTCCACCGTCCCTGGAATTTAGATCTCCTGAGTGATCAGCACACCGGTGGCGCTATTGGCTGGGCGATGGGTGAGATTCCAATCTTGATCGCGCTGATTGCGACCTTTATTCAGTGGGTACGAGAAGATGGTCGTGAAACACGTCGTATTGATCGCGCCGCAGATCGCGCCGCTGCGATGGGTGAGGAAGATGATCTCGCGCGCTATAACCGCTATCTAGCAGAGTTAGAGTCGGGCAAACCTAGCGATTAGATCTGGCGTTGCCGCCGCATCAACTTTTTGGTCGTGTGCTTCGACCGGGAACGGTTCACTCGTAAGCTCGCCATGATGAACTAAGGCGATCTTCCACCCGTTGATCTTGGCAAGTGCCCGATCATAAGAGCCGCCACCTTGACCCAAGCGATTACCCGCGCGGTCGATACGAAGCGCCGGAACAATCACACAATCAATCGAGTCAAAGTCAGTCATTGCAAAGCCATGTGGCTCAAAGGTATTGCCATGGGCGGCAAGTGAATTCTCATCCCCATTCCAGGTGACCCACTCGAGATCTTTATCCGGCAACAATCGGGGGAGCAGTAGTCGAACTCCGCGCTTGATTAATTCAGCATTGATATCAGCAGTTGAAGGCTCATCGCCATATGAGTGATAGCTCGCAACGGTCGTGACTGACTGGAACTCTTTCGATCCCAGAATATGTAACCAGGATTCATCCATGAACCGAACTCGTCGTTCTTCACGAAATTGCTGGCGCAGGAGTGACTTATCTGACTCACGATCTGCTCCATTTCGCATGGCAATACCTTAATAGGAGTCTGGCGCAAAGTATGGTTGAACCATGGATCGTGAGATTTCAGTCAAAGACTTTGCCGCAGAACTCCTTGCGATCGCATCGCCATTGGCGGCATTTGATATGCCTTTGCTCGACGCGCATGGTGCGACTCTGGCTGATGACATTTACGCCGGTGAGCGATTAGTTTTGAAATCTGGTTCACGGATTCGATCTACCCAGATCGGGCTGGCTGCATCAATCGGGCTCAATCGCTTGCCGACAAGGCCACATCCACGCGTGGTTGTGATCTCAGCTGGCGATGATCTAGTTGAGCCGGGTGGTCGACTACGCGATAGCGAAGATGAGTATGAGACAAACTCATGGATGCTCACTACCGCCGTTAAAGAGGCTGGTGCGATGGGATATCGCGTTCATATGATTCCGGAAAATTCGCACGAACTCAAACTCATCATTGAGGATCAGCTAGTCCGTGCCGATCTCATTGTGATCAGCGGTGAGAGCCACGATGAATCATTTGACTTGATTACGCAGACTTTGCAAGAGATGGGCAGTATTGAGACGGTCTTGCCACTGATGAGTGAATCTGGCCGTCATAACTTTGGCACGATCGGTCCCGACAAGACCCCCGTCGTTACTCTTCCAGGGGATCCAATCGCTGCTTACATCTCAGCCGAACTCTTTATCCGCCCAATGATTCGCACCATGCTCGGTGCACTAAATATCCACCGATCAGTTGTGCAGGCGAAGCTCACTCACGACCTTGATTCACTTCCCGGGTACACAACACTTGTCCGAGCATCACTCTCCTCCACACCAGAACTCACCGTCACAGCGCTGCCCGAACAAGATCTCCTCTCAACTCTCTCTGATGCCCAAGGCCTGATCGCCTTCCCAGCAGATTCAACGGGTGCAAAAGCTGGCGATCTCGTCGATGTCATGGTCCTCGAGCGCAATCACTAAGACATAAGCACTCATGACGATTCTTATCCGCACCCATGTACAGGGAAGAGAATCGACCCAGATCACACTTCGCCTCTTACGGCTGCGCGATCACAAGGCGTGGGATCGAGTTCGTCGTGAGAATCACGAATGGTTGACTCCATGGGAGGCGACTAGACCCGAGATCGAGAGCCATATTCCATTGCCATCTTTTAGAGAGATGGTCATTACCGGTAAGCGCGAGGCGAAGAGCCTTCGCACCCTCTCCTTGGGGATCTGGATGAAGGAGGGGAAGTCACCTGAGCGCTTCGTCGGTCAGATAACCCTCGGCGGAATCATCTTTGGCGCCCACCGTGGCGGCTATATCGGTTACTGGGTTGATCGTCGGGTCGCCAACCGCGGAATCATTACTCAGGCAGTGATTGCCCTGACCGAATATGCCTTTTCCGAACTTGGATTGCATCGGATCGAAATCAATATGCGCCCTGAAAATAGCGCCTCACAACGGGTTGCGGAGAAAGCTGGCTACACCTTTGAGGGGATGCGCTCGCGCTATCTCCATATCGATGGCGACTGGCGAGATCACATGATCTTCGTCCGAGTTAACCCTGAAATTCGGTAGTGAAAAACTAAAAAGACACATCACTATAAATGCCCTAAATGCATCGTAACCGGGCACCCGGGGGATTACGATTTCGTTCCATGGCGTCCAGCATTATCTATCTCATCATCTTGGTGATGTGGGGCGCGTATTTCCTACCACGTTGGATCCATCGCCACGAAGAGAGTTCTTCAAAGGCTGGCGATCGTTATAAGAGTGCGATCCGATCACTCTCCGAGGCACAGACATCACGAGCATCATTCTCACCAGAGTTCATGGATCCACAGCAGAAGCGCAAGGTCGTTGCACAACGCCGAACAATTTTTTCAGGTCTAACTTTCTTAACTCTTGCTACTGGATTCGCAGCAACTCTTGGAATGATGGCATGGTCAATCTTGGCTATTCCAGTTTCAGGTTTTGGTATCTATCTCGTCGCAGTTCGTCGCCAGATTGTTACTGCGCAGATCAAGGCGCGTCGACTCAATACTCTTGAAAAAATTATGACGGCTGAGATCAAGCTTGATCCATCTGTCCGTATCTCACTTGGTGCTGCAACTCATCCTGCTGAACATTGGATCCCTCTCGCTGATCGCGATGATCCATCAGGTGTTGTAGTTCTACCGAAGGATCGTACTTCCTGGAACCCCGTCAATGTTCCAAAACCAACGTACACCACGGCTCCGAAGGCGGTTGCTTCAAAGCGCGTAATCGACCTGACAGTTCCTGGTCAATGGAGTGCAGAGCAAGAACTGCTTAATCAGTTAGATCTTCCCGGAGTTAAGCGGAATGAGCTCTTTGATCAGACTCTGCTTGAAGAAGCTGCTGCACCTCATGACCTCAACTCTGAAGCTATCTAAGACTCTCGAATTAGATCCAACTAGGCAGCCACATATGGGCGTGCCAACTCGCATAACTTATAACGCTGCCGAAATAGAGCGGTGAGAAGTAGATAAAACAGAGCACAATCACCGCAAGATAGGCATAAAGCACTCGCTCCCGTACCAACCGAGGGATCTGGAGATGATCTTCATCCTTTGGCTCTTCTAACCACTTCGCAATCACATAACAGATTATCAAAATCATAAATGGCTCAAAGGCGATTGCATAAAAGGTAAACATTGTTCGTTTTTGGAAGAGGAACCACGGTAGATAACCTGCGCCAAGACTTAGGAGAAGTAACCCGCTCTGCCATTCACGTCGTGCAATCCAATACCCAAAGGTGATGGTGATCGCGATCAGACCGCTCCACCATAGGAGTGGAGTCCCTACCGCGAGAATTTCTTGCGAGCAGGCAGTGGTGCCACAGCCAGTCGGCGTTGCATAGAAGAACGATGTTGGTCGACCCATCACCAACCAACTCCATGGGTTTGCCGAGTAAGCATGCTTCTCTACCAGATTGGTATGGAAGTTCAGAATCTCTGCATGGTAATGCCAGAAGTTTCGAACAATATTTGTCGACCAGGCGCGATCCCATCCAGTTGTTGTCATAAACCAACCGGTCCATGTCGCGATGTAGGTCACGATGGGTAAGAGTCCGTATTGCAGAATTCTCTTCAAGAGTGAATTCCGAAGAGTGAACTTGACTGGTGACTCTTCTTCGAGTGCCTGCGCTTGTCGGTAATCAACATAGATCATGAAGAAGAAGTAGGCGACGATAAAGTACACACCACTCCACTTCACACCGGTCGCAAGGCCGAGTGAAATTCCTGCAAGCCAATGTCGTGATGAAAGTAAAAAGTAGAAACCAAGCAAGAGAAAAAACATCAAGAAGATGTCGAGCAGCGCTGTGCGCGAATGAACAAGATGTAATCCATCGGCGAGGGTCAAGATTGCAGCAGATGAGCTAATGAGTGGGCGATTGAAGAGTCGCTTCGCGACAAGATAGATGAGTGCAATTGAGAGTGATCCAATGACAGCTGAGCTAACGCGCCAACCAAATTCGTTGTAGCCAAAGGCCTTGATTCCTATTGCAATCAGCCACTTACCTACGGGTGGATGAACGATGAAATCAGCCATCCCCTTATCGTTGATCTCGACGCCGTGGAGTGCGAGTGAGTGCGCATTCTTTGCGTAGTAGACCTCATCGAAGATGTAGCCCTTTGGCTGGCCCAGATGCCAGAGGCGCATCAATAGTCCGATGAGGGCAAAGCCAAGAGCGTTCAGTGGGTCCTGGAAACGCACCATCAGTTGCCTCATGGTTTAAGGGTAAGGGGTTGGGCAAATGCAGAATATCCCTGCGAGAATAGGCGCATGTTGATTCTCGCTGCGATCCCGCTTGGAAATCCAGGCGATGCCTCGACCAGACTCAAAGAGGCGATCACCAGCGCAGATTTCATCGCCGCCGAGGACTCTCGCCGCTTTGGCCGTCTCTGCGCCGAGCTCGGCATCACGTATGAGGCGAAGATCTTCTCCTTCTTTGAGGGCAATGAGAATGAACGTCTTGAGCCACTCCTTGAGATCTTGCTGAGTGGAAAAGATCTCTTAGTTGTGACCGATGCCGGCATGCCAGGAATTAGTGATCCGGGATATCGCCTGACGCGCGAAGCGATTGCTCGCGGAGTTCCGATCCGAGTCCTCCCGGGACCAAGTGCTGTGACAACTGCGCTGCTCTTCTCAGGGCTTCCTACTGATCGATTCTGTTTTGAAGGATTCTTGCCACGCACATCAGGAGCTCGAATCACAGCTCTTGAGAAGTTAGCTACCGAAGAGCGCACCATGATCTTCTTTGAAGCGCCACATCGCCTGCTTGAATCTCTTCGCGATTGCGAGAGCGTCTTAGGTAGTGATCGCCTCGGTGCAATCTGTCGCGAGATGACGAAGACCTATGAAGAGACGATTCGCGGAACGCTCTCAGAGCTCTCTGCCTGGGCTGGTGCGAATGAGATCCTGGGGGAGATCACACTGGTGATCGGTGGCTTTGATCGTTCGACCCAAACCTTTACACCCGAAGATCTTGCTCGCATGGTCCTCGATCGCGAAGGCCAGGGCGAGAGCCGGAAAGAGGCGATCGCTGAGGTCGCAAAATCGACTGGAATAGCTAAGCGCGAAGTCTTTGATCTGATGGTGGCCCACAAGAGCGCCGATAGGATGGGCTCGTGAGCGAGAAATCTTTCTATTTATCGACGCCGATTTACTATGTGAATGATGCGCCGCATATCGGCCATGCCTATACAACTGTCGCTGGCGATGTACTGACTCGTTGGCACCGTCAACGCGGTGAATCTGTCTGGTTCTTGACCGGCACAGATGAGCATGGTCAAAAGGTTCTTAATACTGCCGAGAAGAACGGCGTTGCACCACAAGCCTGGTGTGATCGACTCGTTGAAGATGCATGGAAGCCAGTTTGGAAAGCGCTCAATATCGCAAACGATGATTTTATCCGCACCACCGAGCCTCGTCACATGGAACGCGTACAACGCTTCCTATCGGGTCTTAAAGATCAAGGCCATATTTACTCTGGAAAATACGAAGGTCCATATTGCATCGGTTGCGAAGAGTTCAAACTTCCAGGTGATCTCTTAGAAGGTGGACTCTGTCCGACCCACTCCAAGCCGTGTGAGATCGTCAGTGAAGAGAACTGGTTCTTTAGATTATCCGCCTTTGTCCCGGCGCTCCTTGAGCGTTACAAGAGTGACCCATCAACCTGCGAACCAGCATCGGCGCGCAATGAAGTGATCTCATTCCTTGAAGGTGAGGTCTCTGATCTCTCGATCTCTCGCTCAACCTTTGACTGGGGAATTCCAGTTCCGTGGGATACCAAGCAAGTTATTTATGTCTGGTTCGATGCGCTGCTGAACTACGCAACTGCAGTCGGGCTTGGTGATGAAGCGGGAACTCCAGGCGCCGAGAAGTTTGCGAAGACGTGGCCCGCTGATGTTCACCTTGTTGGTAAAGATATTTTGCGCTTCCATGCTGTGATCTGGCCTGCGATGTTGATGGCTGCAGGACTACTACTTCCTAAAAAAGTATTTGCTCATGGTTGGCTCTTAGTCGGCGGCGAGAAGATGTCTAAATCAAAGCTCACTGGTATCGCACCATCTGATATCACCGATCACTTTGGCGTCGATGCCTTCCGTTACTACTTCCTACGTGCGATTCCATTTGGTTCAGATGGTTCGTTCTCTTGGGAAGATATGGGCGCGCGCTATACATCAGAGCTCGCAAATGACTTTGGTAATTTAGCTTCACGCTTGATCGCTATGATCGAAAAGTACTGTGGTGGCGCCATTCCAGCGATGGCCCATGATGCAGGCTTAGAAGCGGCTCTTCACGAGACTGTCGCAAAGGCTGATGCAGCGATGGTGGCCTTGGACTTCCAGGGTGGCATCAATACGATCATGGAATTCTGTAAGCGCGTCAATGGTTACGTCACAGAGCGTGAGCCGTGGATCGTTGCCAAGGATGAGAGTCGCACTACTGAGCTCAATGAGATTCTCTACAACACAGCGGATTCGATTCGCGCACTCACCGTCTTGCTCTATCCAGTCATGCCTTCAACCTGCGAAACTCTCTGGGCAGCGCTCGGGATGGATACAGATCTTGCTTCACAGAAGATCGCCGACGTTGCGACCTGGGGTCAGATCAAAGCTGGCTCACGCGTGACAAAGGGCGCAGTCTTGTTCCCGCGTCTTGAAGAGCCAACGGCTAAGTAGCTCAACTCTTCATGGCTGATCGATTTGGTTTAGAGAAAGAGCGCCTACCTGCGCCGCTTCCTGAGAAACTCAATCGCCCGTGCGTCGATGTACATGCGCATATCGAGCTCGTTACCGAATCAGCGCCAGATGCGCCAGAAGTAAAAGCGATATTAGATCAAGCTGCATCGGTCGGAATCGATCGGATCGTGCAGGTTGGTTATTCCGCAGATCAATCTGAGTGGGGCGTGAAGATGGCTCACGCCTTCCCGGGTCGCGTCCTCGCCGCTGTTGCACTGCATCCGAATGAAGCACCGGTTGTCGATGACCTTGAAGCCCACCTTGCTCGAATCGAAAAGCTTGCTACCGATCCACGTGTACGTGGCATTGGTGAGACCGGACTAGATTTCTTTAGAACAGCACCAGAGTTACAAGAGCGACAGAAGTACTCATTCCGCCGCCATATTGCACTCGCAAAGAACGTTAAGAAGGCTTTGATTATTCATGATCGCGATGCTCACCGCGCCGTGCTCGATACGCTTATTGAAGAAGGCGCCCCTGAAACCACTATCTTTCACTGTTATTCCGGCGATGCCGAGATGGCCCGAGAATGCATTGATAAGGGCTACGTACTCTCATTTGCTGGCACCGTCACCTTTAAGAACGCGCCAGCGCTGCGTGAGGCGGTCAAGCTTGTTCCGAACGAGCTCTTACTTGTTGAGACTGATTCGCCATTCCTCACCCCTGCACCACATCGCGGCTTAATGAATACTCCGGCGCAGATTCCTTCGATCTTACGATTGATTGCCGATGAGCGCGATCAAGATCTTGATGAGCTCTGTGATGTTATTTCGGCCAATGCTGAGCGCCTCTTTGGGTCGTTCGCCTAATGTCAGGTCTACTTGGGGGAGCCGAGATCCGTGAGATTGCTGCGCGAATCGGTGTTAACCCAACGAAGAAACTCGGCCAGAACTTCGTCGTAGACGCGAACACTTGTCGCCGAATCGTGAAGAGCGCAGATGTCACCCCAGATGATGTTGCTCTTGAGATCGGGCCCGGTCTTGGATCACTCACTCTTGCACTACTCGAGATTGCTAAAGAGGTCGTGGTTGTCGAGATCGATGAGCGACTTGCCGCAGAGCTGCCACATACAGCGGAGCGTCATGAGTTTGATCCCGCCAGATTAACTGTTGTCACCAACGATGCGATGGTTGTTGATGCGCTTCCGGTAGAGCCGACCGTTCTTGTCGCGAACTTGCCATATAACATCTCGGTCCCAGTATTGCTTCGCTTTATGGAGAAGTTTCCGACGCTGCGCTCTGGCGTGGTGATGGTGCAGAGTGAGGTTGCTGATCGATTAGCGGCAAAACCTGGGAGCAAAAATTATGGCTCACCATCAGTGAAGGCGACCTGGTGGGCAGATATGTCATCTGCTGGCACCGTGGCGCGGTCGATCTTCTGGCCGGTACCCAACGTTGATTCATCACTGGTCCGCTTTGTACGCCATGCACCAGCTGGTGATGAACTGATGCGCCTGCGTACCTTCAGCGTTATCGATCACGCCTTCGCCCAACGCCGAAAGATGCTTCGTAGCGCGCTCTCAGAGCTCTTTGGTGGCAGCGCCCCAGCATCAGATGCCATCACGGCAGCTGGTGTGGATCCTACGATGCGCGGTGAGTCATTGCTGCTGCCAGACTTTATTAAAATCGCCGAGCAGCTTTCACTATAAGGTTGCAGGCATGAATACGAGCGGCGTAGTAATCCGGGTACCTGGAAAGGTAAACCTTGGGCTCTCGGTCGGTCCACTTGATAGCGATGGCTATCACGAGCTCGTCACCGTCTTTCAGGCGATCTCACTCTTTGATGATGTGACAGTTCAATACGGCGCAGAAGGTACTGGAATTATTCTTGAGGCATCTGGTTCAACATCTGCTGGAGTTCCACTCGACTCATCAAACCTCGCCTACAAAGCGGCCGACATCATGATCAGACGTTTTCAACTCACCAGTGATGTCTCTATTCACTTAAAGAAAGAGATCCCAGTTGCTGGGGGAATGGCTGGCGGAAGCGCTGATGCCGCAGGGGTGATCGTTGGCATGGATTCACTCTTTGAGCTCGGTCTCTCTCGCGATGAACTACAACGAATCGGAGCAGAACTTGGTAGCGATGTTCCATTCGGTATCGCCGGTGGTACGGCAATCGGTCGTGGTCGTGGCGATCAACTCACACCAGTGCTGGCTCAAGGAACGTATCAATGGGTATTAGCGTTATCGAGTTCGGGGTTATCAACTCCTTCGGTCTATGCCGAATGTGATCGCCTGCGTGAAGGACTCAGCATCGCGCGGCCATCAGCAAATGATGCGCTGCTCCAAGCGCTGCGCGCCGGAGATGCAAAAGAATTAGGTAAGGCGTTAAGCAATGATCTCCAGAGCGCTGCCTGCTCACTTCGCCCAGCACTTCGCTTAGTGCTAGATGTCGGCCGCGAATATGGTGCACTCGGTTGCATCGTCTCAGGTTCTGGTCCGACTGTGGCATTTCTTGTTGAAGATGAAGAGAAGGCGCTCGATCTGACAGTGGCTTTGAGTTCTAGTGGCGTTGTGGGCGGAGTTGTCCGCGCTGGCGGGCCAACCCATGGGGCGAGGCGCATCAGTAGCTTCTAGCTCCTCTAGATGTTCTAGGTGGCAATAGATCTGCTGTTTGGAGTTCTGGGAGCCGATAAGGGATAATTCAGGTTCCGCCATTGTGTAGTGGCTAGCACATGGGCCTTTGAAGCCCAGGGTCCAGGATCGATACCTGGTGGCGGAGCCACAGTAGAATTACACTCAAATCACTGACGATGGGAGGCGCGTGAAGAACCCCGACGTTGTGATCGTGCTCGCCGCCGGTGAAGGCACTCGCATGAAATCTGCGACGCCCAAGGTGCTCCATCGAATTGCAGGCCGTTCAATCCTTGGCCATCTCATGGCCGCTATCGCCCCAGTCACAGGTGGCGAACTCCGCGTTGTTGTTGGCGCCCATAGAGAGTTCGTTGAAGCAGAAGTCATCGCCACGGCACCAGCTGCCATCCCGGTCTATCAAGCAGAGCGCAACGGCACCGGACATGCAGTCCAGCTCGCACTCGCCGGCGCACCAACCACCGGGTCGGTTCTGATCCTTGCTGGTGACACACCACTTCTTACGACTTCAACCCTCAAAGAATTTATTGCGATCCACGAGGCAAATGCGAGCTCTGCATCAGTACTCACCGCCGATATGCCAGATCCTTTTGGTTATGGCCGAATCATCCGCGACGATAATGGCGGGATCTCTCATATCGTGGAAGAGCGCGATGCGACTGATGAAGAGCGCGAGATCACCGAGATCAACACTGGGGTCTACCTCTTCGATAATGCCGCACTGCGCGCCGCCTGTGCCAAGCTCTCAAAAGATAATTCACAGGGCGAGCTCTACCTCACCGATGTGATCGCACTGATCAAGGGCGCAAATAGCGTTGTGCTCGCAATCCGATCAAATGATTACACCGAGACCCTTGGTATTAACGATCGCTCACAACTCGCAGAATGCACCGCAGTCATGCGCGATCGGATCAATGATCGCTGGATGAAATCCGGTGTCACTATCGTTGATCCCACCACCACGTGGATCGATGTCGATGTCACGATCGAATCTGATGTCACGATCCACCCAGGCACTGCTCTTGCTGGCAAGAGCACGATTGCAACCGGCGCAGTAATCGGCCCACGCACCACACTCACTGATGTATTCGTCGATGCCGGTGCTCACGTCATTGAATCGACCTGTACTGGTTCGCATATCGGAGCGAAGGCGAATGTTGGCCCATACACATTTTTACGCGCTGGGACCACACTCGGTACTGGTGCTAAGGCTGGCGCTTATGTCGAGATCAAGAACTCAATCGTCGGTGATGGATCAAAGGTCCCACATCTTTCCTATGTTGGCGATGCAACCATCGGCAGCGGCACCAATATCGGTGCAGCCACCATCTTTGTGAACTACGACGGGGTCGATAAGCATCAAACCGTTGTGGGGGATGAAGTCCGAATCGGCAGCGACACCATGCTCGTCGCCCCAGTTTCGATCGGTGATGGCGCCTATACCGCCGCCGGATCGATCATCACCGAAGATGTCCCCGCCGGTTCTATTGGTGTTGCTCGCGCAAAGCAGCGCAATGTCCTAGGGTGGGTCCTACGTAAGAGAGCAGGCAGTTCCTCTGCCATCGCAGCAAAGCGCGCAGGCGCAACCGAGAGGGAATAACAATGAGCGAACTTCGTTTAGCTTCTGAGAAGCGCCTCCGTCTCTTTACCGGACGCGGTTACCCAGAGCTCGCTGATGAAGTCGCCGAACAGCTCGGTATTCCAATCACTCCAACATCTGCCTATGACTTTGCCAATGGCGAAATCTTTGTTCGCTTCGAAGAGAGCGTCCGTGGATCAGATGCCTTCGTTCTTCAATCTCATGCTGCTCCAGTAAATAAGCAGATCATGGAACAGCTCATCATGGTCGATGCACTTAAGCGCGCATCTGCCAAGCGCATCACCGTTGTTGCACCGTTCTACGGATATGCCCGTCAAGATAAGAAGCATCGCGGACGTGAGCCAATCTCTGCTCGCTTGATGGCTGATCTCTTTAAGACCGCTGGTGCAGATCGTTTGATGGTTGTCGATCTTCACACATCACAGATCCAAGGCTTCTTCGATGGTCCAGTAGATCATCTCTTCGCACTGCCGCTACTTACCGATTATGTCGGTCGAAAAGTTGATCGCAACCGCCTCACCATCGTCTCACCAGATTCTGGTCGAGTCCGTGTTGCAGAACGTTGGTCAGATCTGCTCGGTGGTTGCCCAATCGCATTCATTCACAAGATGCGCGATCCACGCATCCCTAACGAATCTACGACTGGCAAAGTTGTTGGTGATGTCAGAGGCCAGACCTGCATCGTGATCGATGACATGATCGATACCGCCGGCACGATCACCAAGGCTGTCGATGCCCTCTTCGAAGAAGGCGCCGCAGAAGTTATCGTTGCCGCTACCCATGCAGTCCTTTCAGGCCCAGCAGTCGAGCGCCTCAAGGCGAGCCGCGTCAGCGAAGTGGTCGTCACCAACACCTTGCCGATTCCTGAAGAACACCGCTTTGATCGCCTCACAGTTCTCTCGATCGCACCGCTCCTCGGCCGCGCTATCAAAGAGGTCTTTGAAGATGGCTCAGTCACCAGCCTCTTCGACGGCCACAGCTAAACCCCGCACCATTAATCGAGCGTAAATCCCTCGATTTTGGGATTAGATCGCCGCTGGGTTACTCTTCAACCTCGTCACGGCGAGGGATAGTAATTATCCGTAATCGACGGGTTGCTCTCCTGAGGCGTGCTTTTGACCGCGAATAAAGGAGCAACTCAAGTGGCAGAAATTTCAATCAACGGCAGCACACGTACCAACTTTGGTAAGGGCGCATCACGTCGCGACCGTGTAGCTGGTCTCGTTCCAGCAGTGATCTA
>CAIMOX010000009.1 GCA_903843225.1 uncultured Actinomycetes bacterium
AGAGCTCTTTGGATTAAATATTTTGCCGCTCACAATGGTTGATGCCTTTGCCAAAATTGCAGAAGTTCCCACAGCTCGTGCAGAAGCAGCACACAACTCAGCAGTAAGTGCGCAACCATCACTCTCATCTGTGAATACCCTCGAAGCGATCAAGGTTGCTGGGGTTGAAGTCGCACTTGATGATTGGAAAGAGAAAGATCACCTGGATGCAATCGCTGTTCGTTGCTGGCCAGAATTTCCTACTGATTTAGGAGCATGTGTCTGCTCAGCTCTTGGTCGTTTATCTGATCGCGGCACCGTCACAACATGCGAGCGCGATGTTATGGGCGCCGTGACGATGTTAATCTGTGAAGCTTTTGGCTCTGATGAAAATTATTTAGTTGATATCGTCGATCTCCAAGAGAGCGAGGGGATTATCCGGCTTTGGCATTGTGGTTCTGCTGCCACAAAGCTTGCGGCTGATCCTGATGAGGCAACGCAATCCATCCACTGCAATCGCAAGCTGGGTGTAGCAGGTAACTTTCCGCTCAAGACTGGACCAGTAACTCTGTTCCGTCTTGATCGGGATGTAGATCCGAGCAACCGCACGGGTCTGCGCATGGTTGTGAGTAGAGGGGAATCAATCCCAGCTCCCAACCACTTCCAAGGAAACACAGCAACGGTGAAGACAGATGTCGACGCCGCTGCGTTGGTAAATGGAATAGTCACTGGCGGGTACCCGCATCACCTCGTGATCTCCTGGGTTGATGTAAGGCCTGGTTTACGTCAGATGGCACAACTGCTTGGGATCCCCCTCACAGAATGGTAAATAATCTGGCGTCCATCCCAATGGTGTTTATGTGCATCTTCATGCTGAAGTCATTTGTTGCGGGTCTTGCCGCCGGCGAGGTGAAGGGTTAATTGATGGCGCTCCAAGCAATTCCTTCTGAAAGCCGTGCGTCTCGTATCGCAGGCCAAGTTATCGAGATGATCAATTCTCAGAAGCTAGCCCCGGGCACTGCGCTACCACCTGAACGTCAACTTGCAGATTTACTTGATGTCAGTCGGCCTAGCTTGCGTGAAGCACTTCATATTCTTCAAGCACAAGGACTGGTCGCGATCAAACATGGGCAAGGTACTTTCATCTCTGAACCAGTTCTGGCCCAAGAGCTACGCGCTGCCACAATTGCAAAAACTCACGACCTAAACGAACTCTTCGATGCACGTGAAGCACTTGAAGTGCCTTCATCGAAATGGGCCTCTGAGCGCGCGAACAAGGAAGATATTCGAATTTTGCGAGCGACTTTGAATCAGATGACTCAGGTAACTTCTCATGAAGAAGTAGATTATGAATTATTGCAGATCTTAGATGCGAAGTTTCACCTCACGATTGTCGGTATCGCAGGTAACCGATTCATTAACCAGACTTTAGGTGTCTTGCAAGATGTGATGAGAATGTCTATGGAGACAACTCTGAGGCTTCCTGGCCGCGTTGAAATCTCTCGAAGCGAGCACGAAGCGATCCTTAAGGCAATTGAGAATCGAGAGGGCGAACTTGCAGCATCGCTCACAAGAGCGCACATCAC
>CAIMOX010000010.1 GCA_903843225.1 uncultured Actinomycetes bacterium
ACAAGAACAAGGTCACACCATCGAAATTCTTAAAGCCTTTGCCGGCGAAGCTGTTCCAACAACTGTCCCTGACGGAATTGGCGCACTCATGCCGATGGGTGGACACATGGGCGCACTTGATGACCACATTGCAGCCTGGCTGCCGAATGAACGCGCAATGATCGCTGATGCCGCTGCACGCGATATTCCGATCTTTGCAATCTGTCTCGGCGCCCAACTCGTTGCCGCTGCACTCGGTGGAGAAGTTACACGCTCAGATACGCCAGAAATTGGGGTTTATGAGATCACCCCAACAGGTGTGAGCGACCCAGTCTTTACGATGACTAGCAACTCTCCAGTGACACAGTGGCACGAAGATAAAGTTAATCGCTTGCCGGAAGGCGCAGTCACTCTCGCATCATCACCACTCTGCGAAAACCAGATCTATCGTTTTGGCTCAAAGAGTTATGCAGTGCAGTTCCATCCAGAAGTCGATGCGGCGATGGTACGCAGCTGGGAAGATCAAGCAGACAATGCATTTCAAACATCAGGGAAGAGCGGAATTGAAGCCGAATTCCTCGCAGCTGAAAGTGCGCTCTACTCAACCTGGAAACCTGCGATTCAACGTTGGGGTTCATTACTTCTTGAAAACGGCAAGAGCTAATGTGCCGCTTAATGGGTTATGTCTCCCATGAAGATCGCTCGCTCTCAGAGTTTGTAGGACCAGCATTTAACGAATTTGCCGAACTCTCATGGCTGCATTGTGATGGTTGGGGTGTAGCCGGTGTCGAATCTGGCGCAGATTATCCGACTCTCGTTGTCGAACCGACTCAGGCAAGTAAGAGTGAAGAGTTTGCGAAGATTACGCAGAGTTCGAAGAGCGATGGTGCGTTACTACATCTGCGTTGGGCGACGGCGGGTCTACCTGTTAAGAGTGGCAATACCCACCCATTCACCCACGGTGAGATCTCCTTCATCCATAATGGAGGAGTCCTGCCAGCCTCTTCACTCGAGCCATTTATCGATAACGATCTCCTGACGAAGCTGCGTGGTGAGACGGATAGCGAGCGCTACTTCGCCCTCATCGTTACTCAGATGCGCACGCTAGGGCTCGTTGAAGGCGCGCTCTCAGCCGTACGAATGATTAAGGAGAAGCTCAATTACACCAGCCTCAACGCGATGCTGCTAACCCCGAGCCAGATGATCGTGATCAATGAGCACACCTTTAAAGCGACTCCTCCAGGCCAGACAGAGGCCTACTACGACCTCTATTACCGCAAGGATGCTGAGGGAGTCTTGGTTGCTTCGAGCGGCTGGGATCAAACCGGGTGGACCCTCATTGAGAACCACCGAGCGCTCGTGATCGACCGCGAGACCTTTGAGATCCAAGAGCTAGCAATCTAGCTCGCTCGCCCGCTTGCGGCGCCCAAAAGTTATTTAAGAAATTGCCATATTTGGCTTGCCTCAGATTTCAGGGGTAGTACGGTTCTCCTTGTATCTGCTCACGCTTCTTCGGATGCCCTCTCCAACTTGGAGGTCACTTCATGTCAAGCTCACCAAAAAACCACGAACACAAACTCGCAGAGAATGTCTTAGGACTCTTTGAATCTGCAGTTATGGGAGTAGCAGGTTCAGCACCTGCCTATTCAATCGCCGCATCAACTGCCCTTTTAGTTGCAGCTGTAGGTCTTGCCGGCCCCGCATCACTTCTGTATTGCGGTATCGCGATGTTTGGAATCGTCTTCGCCTTTAATTATCTCGGTAGAACTGAGTCCAACTCAGGTGCTACCTATGCATGGGTACGCCGCGGACTCCACCCAGCGCTCGGTTACGTAGCTGGTTGGTCTCTCTTAATGTGCTCTTCAATCTTCATGGTGGCAGCAACTCTGCCAGCCGGTTCATCCTTCTTGGGGCTTTTCTCTGACAAGCTAGCCAATAGCAAAGGTTGGGTAACGCTCTTTGGAACCTTCTTCTTCTTGCTCATGGTCGCAGCTGTTGCTTTTGGTGTGACCATTACTGCAAAAGTCCAAGTGATTATGTCTTCGATTGAAGTTGGGCTACTTGCACTCTTCGCAGTGCTCGCAATCTTCCATGGCCAAAAGACACACACCTTCTCATGGCACTGGTTCTCACCAACATCCTTTGGAAGCTCTCAGACCTTCTTCGCTGGCGCACTTGTCGCCGCCTTCTATTACTGGGGCTGGGATGTCACCGCAAACCTCAATGAAGAGACAAAGGGTTCACATAAGACCCCTGGTCAAGGCGCAATCATCGGAATGCTCGTCACCTTCTTCCTCTTTGAAGTATTTACTGTCGGCTCGAATATGGTCCTTAGTGATAAAGAGGTAAGCGCAAATTCAGCAAACCTACTCGGGATCTTGGGACAGAAAGTTTGGCCCGGAACTCCAGGAAAGCTAATTGTTGTTGCTGTTCTTCTTTCGACCATTGCAACACTTGAAACTCAGCTCATCCAGGTAACTCGCACTATGTTCTCCATGGGCCGCGATGGCACCTTGCCACGCAAGCTTGGTTCAGTCAATAAAAAGTATAAGACTCCAATTGTCGCGACTGCAATCACCACAATTGTTGGCTTGGGACTATTTATCGGGTCACAGTTCATTGGCTCACTCGGAACCATCATGACTGACGCTGTCGGTGCAATCGGAATTCAGATTTCGATCTATTACGCACTAGCTGGTTATGCAGTCATTGTGCTCTTCCGCAAGATGATCTTTAAGAGCGTGAAGAACTTTATCTTCATGGGGCTATGGCCTTTAGTTGGTGCGCTCTTTATGACGATTATGTTCATTAAAGTGATTCCTTCCCTAGATCATCTCACCAAGATAGTCGGCTTTGGATCTCTCGCTCTCGGCTTGATTCCAATGATCTGGTACTGGTCAACGGGCCATATTTACTTCAAGATGCCAACAAAGGAAGAACGCATTGCTGTTCTTCAGGAGTTCGAACACAACCTCTAGTACCAAAGAAAGCAGAAGCCCACTGGGATTTACTCCCGGTGGGCTTCTCTATGTGAAGTGCGGTGATAAAAGTTTTAGTTAATGAATGCGTAGATCAACGCAATACCGCCGACAGCAAACCACGCAGCTTGCACCGGTGTCTTCTTGAGCGAGCTCTTACCAGCTTCAATGAAGGTCATAGCAAGTAAGATGATGCCCGGAAGAATAATTGCGAGGCTATGAATCGCGGAGTTGTGATTGGCTCGCTGATAATCCCAGTTGATGAATCCAGTTGCGATCATCGCGTATGCCCACATGCGGAAGTTGTTCATGGTACTAGCCTCTCGCATTTCTAATGATTTGTCATAGATATAGAAGAAGGGCAGGCGCGTGGCGCCTGCCCTTCTTCGTAAAACTACTAAGTTAAAAACTTAGTGTGAGTCTGCCATTCCTTCAGCAGCTGACTTCATGCGAGCGATCTTGAGAATTGTAAGACCGAATACGCACTTAGCAAGCACGTCAGCGACTGTGTAGCCGATCTGACGATCTGTGAAGAGTGAAGCCATCTGGTTTGCAGTTGGGTTCTTCACAAGGATTGGGATGAGGTATGAAATTGGATAAACGCCCCATGTTGCGATCAAGAGAAGGCGTAGACGGCCAACTGTTGCTGCAACGCCTTCTGGCTGGCGCTCAAGTGACTTGCCAAGCTCTACGAAGAGTACATAAAGGATGTAGATGAATGGGATTGTTGAAAGGACACCGAAGAGAACCTTGGTGCCATTAACTGATGAGATTTCTCCTGGGTAACCCAAGATGATCATTGCAGCTGAAGCAGGAACTAGACGGTTGATCAATGAGCTTGATGCTGCCTTTGCAAGACCAAGAACAGCAATAACCTCTACGAGAAGTAGTGGAACAGTAAGGATCCAGTCAACATAGCGGTATGCCTCGTTGAATGAGCCTTGTGAAGTTCCGATTGATACTGCCTGCTTCATTGAAGCTTCGTTGAATGAGTTAAAGATACGGAAGTAGTGGTAGCCAGCAATGAATGTAACCATTGATGACATGACTAGTGCACTGCGGTACTTAGGAAGTACGCGGCTCTGGGCTACAAGGGTGTAGACCGTGCAAGCAAGCATTGAGATAAGTCCGAAGGAGAAGACGTTATACAACGAGCTCCATTGACCGTTAGATAGTTGTAACATCGAGAGTTAGCCTCCATGAAAGGGATCCCAGCGGGGGTAGCGCCCGAGATTGCTCGGCAGCTGAAATCATTAGTCGTAGTTTGCGCCTAAAGGGGGAGTTTTTCCACCCTAAACGCCCATAATTTTTAGGTATTTCTCAGGAATTTACGGAGGGGCTACCCCTTATTGAGCGTGATTTTTAGGCCCCAGGGCCCGGAAATCGAATTTTGCTGTCGTTGCCATATGGGGGACTGTGAGGGCCCAAATGATCACCAGTGTCGACCAGAGCAGGCTGGAGGAGAACTTTCCGGGGCTGCGTAGCATCAAGATAATGGCGATCACCAGCGTGCCACCAATGGCATAGAGACCAGGGATTACGGCCGCAACAATCGCAGATTGCCACCGTCCTGCGCTCGCTAGACCTACAGCCTTGGGCAACTTTGGCACCAAACGGGCGGTATGACGGATCGCATGCCAGAAGCCGAAGTAGGTGGCAAAGGCGATTAATGGAGGCGCAAGGAGAGAGAGGGTCGCAAGTAATCCAAGATCGATCGCGAGCGAATATTTTCTGAGGATGACAAAAGTCGCAGCTGCGACCACACCGATCAGAAGTGTGGCTGTTCGGAGAAGGTGTGCATGAGAGCCGGCCCAATGGTCGAGTGTCGGGTTGATGCGGTTGAGGGCGCTAAGCGTTCGATGATCTGTAAGCGGAAGTACTACGGGTAAGAATCCGGCTGGGATCGCATAGAGGCTTTCAAGAGGAAATGAATTGCGGTGCTGATCAGCGCAATCATGGCCTTCATTGATGTATGCAGCATCGCCATAACCAAAGTGAAGCGCACTCATAACCACGACTACTTGGAAACCAATGACATTCCATGTGGCGATTGCCCAGCCTGCCAGAACTGCAATAGCAATATATGCAACGATGTATGCAGCAAATTTTGATCGTGGGTGAGATGGAATCGAGATGAGGTGGTCGATAGCGCCATGAGGAATTCCAACTAAAAGTCCAACCAGTGCGATCGCCAACTGAGTCGTGAGATTGATTTCTGCGAGTGTTAGTCGAAGTCCGATGAGGACCAAGATGGTTGTAATTACCCCAACCCTCGACCAGCGTCTAGCCCACTGATATACCGGCGTGAACTCCATAGAGCGAGCCTATTTCAGATTGAGCAAAACTGGGAGATTATTAGGTATGGCACATCTGCATTACATCGAAGTGCTCGCATTTATTGCGATCTGCGCTGTATTTGTAGCAAACGCCTTCAAGATCCGGGTGCCTCATTTCTGGCGGGTCTTCTTGCTCACCGACTCTTGCATTCTCGGGCTCTACCTCATCTGGGATTATTGGGCGATCTCGAAACGGAATTGGTACTTTGACTCACACCAGATCTTAAATTTTTCAATAATTCCCAAGGTCCCAATTGAAGAGATCCTCTTCTTCATCATCGTTCCACTCACCACCATCCTTACTTACAAGGCGCTCTTAAAGCTTTTGAAGTGGGAGAGTGATCGCACATGATCTATTCGGATATCGCCCTTAATGCTGTGATGCTCGCCGTCGTTCTTGATCTCTTTGTGCTGCGCAGCCAGATGATCACACGTGGAATCTTCTGGGTGAGTTATGGATTGATTCTTCCTTTTCAGCTTTTAACCAACTGGTGGCTCACCTCTAAGAACATTGTGATGTATTCACCAGGCCAAATTATTGGACGACGTTTAGCGGGTGCACCGATCGAAGATCTACTCTTTGGATTTTCAATGATCGTACTGACGCTCTCACTCTGGGACTTCTTCGCAAAGAGGGTGAAGGCTAAAGAACTTTAGAGAGGAAGCTCTTGGTACGAGCCTCTTGCGGGTTGTTCAATACATCGATTGGCTTCCCCGATTCAACAACAACTCCACCATCCATAAAGATCAGCGAGTCGGCAACTTCGCGCGCAAAGCCCATCTCATGGGTGACAACGATCATCGTCATTCCGGTTGAAGCTAGCTCCTTCATGACATCTAGTACTTCACCAACAAGTTCTGGGTCGAGCGCAGAAGTTGGCTCATCGAAGAGCATAAGTTTTGGTCTCATAGCAAGTGATCTGGCGATCGCAACTCGTTGCTGCTGACCACCGGAGAGGTGAGCTGGATAGTGGCCAAGCTTTTCACTTAGACCAACTCGCTCAAGGATCTTCTTCGCTTCAATCTCTGCATCGCTCTGATTAATTCCCTGTACTCGGACCATGCCAGTTGTGACATTCTGGAGCGCAGTCATGTGAGGAAATAGGTTAAAGCGCTGGAAAACCATTCCAATGCCAGCGCGCTGAGCAGCAGCTTCGCGGGCGCTGAGCTCGTAGAGCTTCCCATTGTTTTCGCGGTATCCGATGAGCGTGCCATCAACACTAATACGCCCAGAATTAATCTTCTCAAGGTGGTTGATACAACGTAAGAAAGTTGACTTACCCGATCCCGATGGGCCAACAAGACACATCACTTCGCCACGAGAAACTTCGAGTGAGATACCGCGCAGAACATGGTTACTTCCAAAGGATTTATGAACCTGCTCTGCTACGACCATTGGCTCTCTTGGGGCAGTTGAACTCATGATGCGGCCGCCATCAACGTAGCCTGGCCGCGAGCAAAGCGCTTCTCAATGTAATACTGGATCACCATCAAGATCGTAGTGAAGGCTAAGTACCAGGCTGAGGCGACTAAGAGGAGTGGAATCGGATTGTAGGTCTCAGCTGAGATATCACGAGTTCGTGCATAAAGATCAGTGACGAGTGGTACTGCTGTAACAAGTGAAGTTGTCTTCAACATGGAGACAATCTCATTGCCGGTTGGAGGAATAATGATTCTCATCGCCTGCGGAATAACCACATAACGCATCGTTGCCCACCAACTCATGCCAATTGATGTCGCTGCTTCCTCTTGGCCAGCATCGACTGAGAGCAGGCCAGCACGAACAATTTCAGCCATATATGCCGCTTCATTGAGCGAGAGGCCGATTACGGCAATCCAAAAGAGTGAGAAGTTTTGTGAGATCGCTTGGTGAAAACCGAGATAGAAATTATTGAAGTGAATATCCGGAATACCGACAAAAAATGAGTGATAAATCGTGGAGAGCAAACCCCAGAAAACTAGCTGGACATAGACAGGCGTACCGCGAAAGATCCAGATAAAGAGCCACGAGACGGAACGAAATACAGGGTTAGGGGATCTGCGCATAACTGCTAATGAAATACCGAGAGTAATTGCAAAGGTCATTGCAAGTGCAGTTAAGGCCAGAGTTACACCTGCCGCTTGTAGTACACGGGTATCAAAAATGTACTTTCTAAACGATTTCCAGTCATAAGCGCTGCGGTGGGCCGCATCGACTATGAAGGCTGCTGCAGAGAGGACTAAAAATAGTGCCACCGCCCACCGGAATGGGTGGCGCAGTGGCACTGCTTTAATAGGTGGGTGGTTAGTTGATTGCACCGTTCACGCCAAATGTGGAGACTGCGCCAGCTTGGACGCCCCACTTCTTGAGGATCGCTGCATACTTGCCGCTCTTATTGACATCATTGAAACCGATTGAGAGTGCCTTGACGAGAGTTGAGCCCTTCGGCGTCGGCATTCCATATGGTGCAGCACCGTAGATTGCTCCGGCAAGAACTAGCTTGCCTTTGCTCTGAGCGACGGCATCTTCGGTTACGGGTGAATCGGCAGTTAATGCATTTGCACGGCCGAGAGTTACTGATGCAGTTGCTGCATCTTGCGCATCGTAAGAGAGCTGAGTGATCGCCTTCTTGCCAGCCTTTAGGCAATCAGCTGACTTTGCCTTGAGATCATCAATTTCAGTTGAGCCAGTCTGTACAGCAACAATGAGTCCACAGGCATTATTTGGATCTACTACTTTGCCCTTTGGAGCTGCCCACTGGATACCAGCGGTAAAGTAATTTGCGAAATCAACTTGTGCTTCGCGCTCTTTAGTATCTGTAAAAGATGAGATACCAGCATCGTATTTGCCGCCCTTGATAGCTGGGAGGATTGAATCAAAGGTTGAAACGACGTAGTGGACCTTGATTCCAAGATCTGCAGCTACTGCGTTGACGAGCTCGACTTCCCAGCCGATTGGGTTGCCTTTGGCATCCTTAAATTCATTTGGACGATATGTAGCATCGACACCAACAGTGATGTAGCCATTCTTCTTAACGCTGGCTGGAAGCTGTGCAGCGCCAGCAGAGCTGGTTGCAGCAAGAGCGCCTGAGGTTGATACGAGTAGTGCGGCGGCAGCGGTTGTTGCCATGAGTGCAATCTTTTTATTGGTTGTAAACAATTTAGGACTCCTTCATCAAAAATCGGTAGACAGTTGAAATTGCGCCTGATCGTGACAACGCTGCCCATCAGGTGTGGAAGTCTACCTGCCATTTATACGCGTAGGCTTGGGATATGTTCTCGATGCAAAGGCCTGTTCTGCTCGATGGGGGGCTCTCGACCGCCCTCGAAGCGCTCGGCGCGACTCTCAACACCACGCTCTGGTCGGGAGAGCTATTGCGAAGTAATCGCGATCAGATCCGAGCCGCCCACCAGAGCTTCGCTGATGCGGGGGCGCTGATTCTCATTACGAGCTCATATCAGATCTCATATCCCGGTTGTATTGCCCGAGGTTGGTCTCATGAGGAGATAACCGACGCTCTGCTCGCCTCTACCGAACTTGCGCGCTTTGATCGCGTAAAGGTTGCTGCTTCAGTGGGTCCATATGGTGCTTACCTAGCTGATGGCTCTGAATACCGAGGTAACTACGGAGTGAGTGCTGAGCAACTTAAAGATTTTCATCGCGAGCGGCTTCGGGTGTTGATCTCAAGTAAACCTGATTTCCTGGCGATCGAGACGATCCCAGAGCTCGATGAGGCTAAAGCGATTCTCGAACTACTGAACGAGCTTGCTTCAACGATCCCTTTCTGGATTTCGTTCTCTTGTAAGAATGAGAGCGAAATTTCTTCGGGTGAGTTATTCGCTGATGCAGTCTCATTGGTAAGAGAAAATCAGCATTGCATTGGTGTTGGCATCAACTGCACGTCGCCAGAGTTTATTGCGCCATTGATGGAAAGTGCCCAAACTGACCAGGGCTTTGTGATCTACCCGAATTCTGGTCGTACCTGGGATGCCATCAACAAGAAGTGGATGGGTGATCAATCGAGCGTCTTTACCTCAGCCCAAGTTGTCCAGTGGTGTGAACTCGGAGCAGTCATCATCGGTGGTTGCTGCGGAGTCGGCCCCGCCGATATTCAGGAGCTGGCCAGCGCGATAAGCGCTTCGAAGTAAGGCATAGACGTTTCGATAGGCGAGGGTTAACTTTCTCGATTAAATTAGCCCCATGCTCGGTGGAATAAATAACTCGATGTTCTTTCAGGCCCTTGGTGGCTTTTTAATTCTGCCGCTCTTTATTCTCTTCTTGAAATGGACATTCCCATCAAAGAAAGATCATGCCGGGATCGCTCGCCGTAAAGAAATTAAACGATCACTCCGAGAGTTGAAGAGGAAGTAGCCATGGCAATCACAGTCGTCACCGGTGGATCTCGTGGACTTGGATTTGAGACAGCTCGCGCGCTGAAAGCACTCGGTCATGAAGTTCTATTAGTAGCGAGAGATCCAGCTCGCCTTCACGAGGCTGCAACTCAACTCGGCTGCGAATATCGCGCCGTAGATCTCCAAGACCTCGATGCCACCAAGGCAACATTTGAAGAGATCCTCGCGACCTACGGAGCTCCAGAGCTTTTGATTATTGCCCACGGCGTTATGAGCGAGAAGATGTCAAAGACGCTCCGAACGACGCTGGATGAGTGGCGCCGCGTGATGGCAATCAATCTTGATTCAGTATTTCTCGCAGTCAATATTCTTGGCGCTGCGATGGCAGAAGCTCGTAGTGGCAGAATCATTATTTACTCTGCATGTCTTGGTCGTATGTCTGGACCTGGCAATGCCGGTGGTCTCGCGCCATATCGCATCAGTAAAGCTGGCGTGAATGCTCTCGTTCGCAACTTAGCCCACGAAACAAATCACGGAACCCGTGGATTACTCGTCGATGCAATCTGCCCTAATCACACTCGCACCGATATGGGTGGGCCTGATGCAGCGCTTTCAGTTGAAGAGGGCGCAGACACTGCAATCTGGCTAGCAACACGACCATTTGATCCGACCGTTGATAAGACTGGATTCTTATGGGAAGAGCGTCAAATTATTGAATGGTAAGTGCGACTAACCACGCTTACATTTTTCACTGCAGTATTTAACGGCTTCCCAATCTTTTGCCCACTTTTTACGCCATTCAAAGGGCAGGCCACACCTGGCACAAATTTTTGGCTCAAAGCCATTCTTTGATTGCGCTATCCGGCCCATTTATGGAGTCTTAAGCTCGAAGCAGGCTTGGTTCTACTGGCTTACCGTTTGAAAGAGCAGAGAGTTCAGCCGCTTCCATGATGGCGACAACATCGCGAGATTGAACTGAATTGACCTTCATCGCGGTTCCATTGTTGAGGAACTCAACAAGTGATGAATGGAATGAATACGGCTCCAAAGGCAGGTGATCGATAATCTCACTTGAACCATCGGCGCGGTGAAGGGTGATGATGGCGGGGAGATCAGCAGGTGCATCGATTGCAGATGGATCCCAATTTCCAACAATTGCGCCTTCGGTACCAAGAACGTAGAACTTTGGCTTTGCAGCGGCAGCGAGATCAGAGTTTGTAAAGATCGCTTGGACGCCATCTTTAAAGGTCAGAGTTACTTGAGCATGATCAGCATTCGTGACATGAGTCCAGACTCGCTTCTGATTGAGTCCGCTGACCGTTGCGACAGGTGATGGGATTGTTGCAAGGATCTGGTCGATGAAGTGGCTACCCCAGTCAAAGATTGCACCGCCTGAGACTTCAACATCAGAGTGCCAGAACGAACAAGGCTTGGAGTACCCACCGACGAAGCTCTCGTAGTGGAAGACTTCACCGATCTGCCCAGATTGGATAATCGATTGAATCGTGACGAAGTCGGCGTCGTAGCGACGGTTCTGGTAGACAACAAGTAGTCGGTTCTTCTCAGCTGCAAGCGCAATGAGTTCATCGCATTGTTCGGCGGTAAGCGCCATAGGCTTCTCTAGAACGACATGGAGATTGCGATTAAGTGCATCTTTCGCCCACGAGTAGTGACTATTTGGGGGAGTAGAAACAACAACGAGATCAATCTCGCCCGAATCCAACATTTCAGTAGCATCTTCAAAGGTCTTGATATCTGGGGCTAGCGCACGGGCTGCCTCCAAGCGCTCTGGATTGCGATCGCAAGCTGCGCTAAGAACCAATCCTGGGGTAGCACTCAGGGCTCGACTATGTTCGTCGCCAATTGCGCTATAGGCCAAAAGACCTACCCGGATATTTTGTTCAGCCACAGATCAATTCCTCGTTTTTCATCGTAAATTACACTGGTGAGAGGGACGACTTTAGCACGCAGACTCATACGATCCTCTTCAGAGAGTCCACCCCAGATTCCATAAGGCTCTTGAGCGCTTAATTGTTGTTGCCGAACTCAAGAGGTAGCACGCCTCAATATCGCTAGCTTCCACGAGGAGTAAGATCGCAACATGAGAAAGCTTCTAGTTATCGTTACGGTGGCTTTGGTTTTTACACAATCAACGTCGTTGGCAGTGACTCCGTTGAACAAATATCAAATCGCTCAAAAAACGGTTGGGTACCAAATCCTTCAACCTGGATCTACCGGCGACCTCCTCATGCGATCTTTCGCGATGCAATCGTGTGGAGCAAAAAGTCCAAAGTGGCTCGCAGCGATTTACGGCGAAGACCGCAGCGTTCAATTTCTCGAGACAGATTCAGCTGTCAAGTGCTCTAATCCGGGTCTCGGCGTCAAAGTCGCTACCGCAAAGATCAATGGGAACTCTGCGACCATCGTTGCCTTCTGCGACCCTGCAAATGCTGCACAATGGAAGAACTGCAAACCTTCAGATATTCATAACTATGGTGGCTATGCGCTGTGGAAGGTCCCGGCTACCAAGAAGCTCCACGGCACTGAAGTGGAAGTCCTTGTGTCAGGTTTGACCTATGAAGATCTTTTGAAAATGGCACGGGCAATGAAACCGGTTAATCTGTAAGAGTTAAGACCGCCATCGCTGCGTTATGCCCCGGGATTCCACTTACTCCACCGCCGCGAATAGCACCGGCACCGCAGAGGAAAATATTCGGATGCTCGGTCTCGACTCCCCACGAGACTGGAGTTCCATCTTCTCTAAAAGGAAACGACAAATCTTTATGGAAGATATTGCCTCGAGGCAGCGAGATGGACTCTTCTAAATCAAGAGGAGACTTCACCTCAAGACATAACGAACCATCAGAGTTCTTCGCTAAACACTCCTCTAGCGGATCCAACAAATAGGTGTTGAGTTGGCGAATTAGCCGGGTAGTAATTTCGCTCTTCACGCCTTCATTATCGCGATCAAAGAGAGCCGCTGGAGTGTGGATGCCAAAGAGAGTGAGGGTGTGATACCCCGCAGCAGCGAGCTCTGGTGAGAGGATCGATGAATCAGTCAGCGTGTGACAGTACATCTCTGCCGGCACTACATCGGGAATGATCCCGGCAGCGCTCTGAGCGTACGCTTCCTGCAGATCGCTATACCGCTCATCAAAATGGAATGTTCCGGCGAAAGCAATCTTTGGATCAACACCACTCTTAAGGCGAGGTAGCTTCTGAAGCAGCATATTGATCTTTACTTGGCTGCCATCCAAAGCCTGTGGCTTAAGGGTTTGCATAAGCTTTGCTAATACCTGCGGGGCGCAGTTAGCGAGTACGTACTCACTCATGTAACTCTGACCATCGGCGCAGCTCACCTGGCGATCGGCCGAGATAGATGTAACTTCTGTCGATGTTATGAAGGTGACTCCAAGGGATTTCGCCTTCGCGGTGAGCTCTTTTACTAAATTCCCCATGCCGCCTTTAGGGACGCGCCATTCACCCGTGCTATTGCCGACCAAGTGATAGAGGAAACAACGATTCGCTGCGAAGTCGTGTGCATCGGCAAATGTGCCGATTAGACCGTCAGTGAGAACAACACCTCGGACGAGATCGTTCTTAAATCTTCTCTCAATTGCCTCACCGATTGGCCGCTCAATCAACTCATCCCAAATTGGATGGTCGACCGCTTCGCGTAGCTCACTTCGAGTAGGTAAGGGGGAGAGCATTGTGGGTGCGACCACTTGAGCAAAGTGAAGTACCTCGGTGTAAAAAGATTTCCACTCTTCAAACTCTTCTGTCGATCCAGTGATCTTGCGGAAACTCTCTTCACTCTCTTGATTCCAATCAGATGAGACAAATAGACCGACATCACCATCTGGAGTGTAAGAAGCAACATCTCTGCCAAGTGTTTCAAAGGAGAGGCCTAAGTCATCAATAATCTTCTGTGGCAAGAGCGAGACAAGATATGAGTAGCGCGAGAGTCTGGCCTCATATTCTGGGAACACTTGCTGGGAGGCTGTGGCCCCACCGAGTGACGCTTCTTTTTCGAGTACAAGAACCGATTTACCGGCCTTAGCTAAATAGCAGGCAGCGACGAGGCCATTATGCCCACCACCAATAATGATTACGTCGAAGCTCTGACTCATTGGCCAAACAGTAGTACCCGTCGCCTCTAAACAATAGAGCTTTGGCAATTCACAAAAGCGCTACATCGTTATCGCTAAAGTTCAGATTCCTGCTCATTGAACAGCCGCATTGCGCTCTCGATAATCTCATCTTCATAGTTCACAAAGAGGCCGATGTGGCTCTCTTCGGGACGAAGTTCGTATCGAGCTCCGGCGATATTTTGGGAGAGCCACTCACCATGAACTACCGGCACATTCTTATCGACTCCACCCTGCCAGACAATGACAGGAACTTTCACATTACGTGGATCAAATCCCCAGGGTTGTAGATAAGAGCTGTAATCATCGGCGACCCAATCCCAGCCAGCTTTCATCGTGAAATTGCACGAAGCCTGCAAGATTTTGTAGCTTTCACGACTGTGTGCGAGCTGATCGCGCTCTGAAACAATCTTTGGGGGAGTCTCTGATGGAGCCGGGTCAAGCCACGCCTGAAAGCGCTTCACAAGATCATCCATATCTCGAAGCGCATCGGCATATTCATCGATATCCACTTGTTGCATACCCTTGTAGAAATCTTCACCGAGTTCGGCATATGGCGCAAGGCTGCCAACAGTCACTACTCCCAATGAACGAGAATCTAGGCCGGTGGCAATCGCATGCTGGCCCCCACCCGACAACCCAATATTCACGAATTCTGTGACTCCAAGCATCGTGGCCAAGTCAGAGAGATCGTGTGCAACATCGATTGTGATGCGACCGGGCATCGGAGAACTTGCGGCATAGCCACTGCGTCCGAAGGAGATTGATTGGATACCTCGACGTGCAAATTCTTCGTGCCAGGTTCGCCAACCTGCAATATCTTGAGTCGTGCCGGCATGAAGGAAGACGGCACGATTCGATTCGATGCCATTGGTGAGATATTCGAGGTTGCGACCATCGGGCAGGATGTGATTAAGGCGGTTCATAATGAAATCTTAGATGGATTGCGCTGGATTCTCGCCAGATTCACAGATCAAAAATTGCGCAGATTGAGCGGACAACAGATGGGATAACTAAAGTTCTGCCATGGAAAACACCCAAGATCACCTGCATAAGGCATTTCACGATAATCGCCTCTTGGTGAAGGTGCCTCAAGTAACTGCACTCTTCTTTCAGTTCAGATCTAAGAAGTACACGCCGGCGCTCTATTGGATCGTTGTCGTTCTGATCAGTATCGCCGGAACTCTCTTCACCGATAATCTCACCGACAATCTTAATATTTCGCTGTTGACATCAAGCGCTGTCTGGGCAATCCTGTTAGCCCTCACCTTCGCTGGTTGGTACCTGTCAGAAAAGACGCTCTCTATTCATAGCATTTACACGAATAGGCGTGAAGCTTTCTACTGGCTCACGATTCTCTTCACTTTTGCGCTCGGTACAGGGGTGGGAGATTTGATCGCCGAGCGATTCAGTCTGGGCTATGGAATCTCATTCTTCATATTCGCAGGAGCGATTGCTCTTCTCGCTCTTCTTTGGAAGCTCAACGTCGTAAATCATGTCTTCGCTTTTTGGGCGGTCTATGTAGTAACTCGCCCACTTGGAGCTGCCATCGGTGATCAAATGGCACAAAATGATCCGAAGTATGGTGGTTGGGGTCTCGGTACGACAAAGACCAGCCTCATCTTCTTGAGCGCAATCCTTACTCTTGTGATATTTCTTTCGATCACTAAGCGAGATCAGATCAAACTCGAGTCTTAAGAAAGTTCAAGGTAGCGCGGTCAACTGATTTGTAATTGAAAACTGCGCAGTTTCGCGCTCAATCTAAGTGCGTTGTGAGGGACTCGAACCCCCGACCCGGTGATTAAGAGTTATCAACCCGTATTTCTAAGCCCCGCTGCCACACCATTGATCGTCAGTAAGAGTGCACGGTGGATTGTTGGATCGATATCTTCCGTGTCACGGACTTGACCGAGTAATTTGATTTGTAAGAGGTGCAATGGGGCGAGGTACTGGTCGCGGATGGCGAGTGTGCGGGCCAAGCGTGGTTGGTCTTGTAAGAGCTCGCTCTTCGTGGTGAGTAGCAGGATCTCTTGCTTGGTGAGCTCAAACTCTTCTTTAATGAGATCTAAGAAATGCTGTAATTCCTTTGGTACGAGCGTCTCGACGTACTTTTGTGAGATCGCAAGGTCGGTCTTGGCGAGAGTCATCTCGACGTTCGATATGAATGTGCTGAAGAAGTGCCAATCTTTGAGCATCGCTGCAGTTGTGACTCCGTGGCCTGCGGTGCGCGCTGCTTTGAGGCCCGACCCCACCCCGAACCAACCCGGAACGATCTGGCGAGATTGAGTCCATCCGAATACCCATGGGATTGCTCTAAGACTTGCGAGTCCACCTGCTGCATCTGGGCGGCGGGAAGGACGCGATCCTAAGAAGAGATTGCCGAGTTGCTCTACTGGGGTTGATGCATAGAAGTATGCAGGTAGATCTGGATGCTCTACGAGTGAGCGGTAGCGATTGAATGCAGCATCGGAGATTTCGTCCATGGTGGAGTTCCACTTTGCGAGATCTGCGGGGGATTGCCGCGGTGCACGGTTTAGCACGGTTGCTTCAAGAGCG
>CAIMOX010000011.1 GCA_903843225.1 uncultured Actinomycetes bacterium
ATGCGAGCTCTATATCGTTGAAGGTGACTCTGCTGGTGGCTCTACCAAGGGTGGCCGCGATTCTCGCTATCAAGCAGTACTTCCTATTCGCGGAAAGATCCTCAATGTTGAGAAGGCTCGTATCGACCGAGTACTTCAAAACAACGAAGTCCAGGCACTTATCACAGCGCTTGGTACTGGTATCCACGACGACTTCGATGTAGCAAAACTTCGGTATCACAAGATAATTTTGATGGCCGATGCTGATGTTGACGGTCAACATATCCGCACACTTCTGCTCACACTCCTCTTCCGTTTTATGCGCCCGCTCATCGAGAGTGGTTATGTCTATCTCGCCCAACCACCTCTCTATAAACTGAAGTGGTCTGGCAAAGATAATGTGCAATATGTCTTCTCTGATAAAGAGCGCGATGCCTTTATCAAGATTGGCAATGACGCCGGAAAGCGACTCTCCAAAGAAGATGGTATTCAGCGCTTCAAAGGTCTTGGTGAGATGCCAGCGAAAGAACTGTGGGATACCACTATGGATCCAGCGAATCGCGTCTTAATCCGAGTGACTCTTGAAGATGCTGCCGCAGCAGATGATCTCTTCTCAGTCCTTATGGGTGAAGATGTCGAACAACGTCGTAGCTTCATTCAACGCAACGCTAAAGATGTTAGGTTCTTAGATATCTAATGGCTGATCTATCAAATGAGACAACTGGCCACGGCCAGGTCGACCGACAAGAGACCATCGATCTACAAGTTGAGATGGCTCGAAGCTATCTTGATTATGCGATGTCAGTCATTGTGGGACGCGCACTTCCAGATATTCGTGATGGCCTAAAACCGGTTCACCGCCGCGTCTTATACGCAATGTATGACGCTGGTTATCGCCCAGATAAGGGCTATTACAAATCTTCACGTATCGTCGGTGATGTCATGGGTAATTACCACCCACATGGTGACACTGCGATTTATGACGCTGTAGTGCGGTTAGCTCAATTCTGGTCACTTCGCTACCCATTGATTGATGGCAACGGTAACTTTGGTAGCCCGGGTAATGATCCTGCTGCTGCAATGCGTTATACCGAAGCACGTTTAGCGCCGCTTGCTATGGAGATGATGCGCGATATCGATGAAGATACCGTCGATTTCATCCCCAACTACGATGGCCGCTCGCAAGAGCCGACAGTCCTGCCTTCACGATTCCCAAATCTTTTAGTGAATGGTTCTTCTGGTATCGCAGTAGGTATGGCGACAAATATTCCGCCACATAACCTCACTGAAGTTATTGAAGGAACGTGCTGGGCACTCGAGAACCCAGATGCCTCTTCACAAGAGACTCTCGAAAAATTGCTCACCATTGTGAAAGGCCCAGACTTCCCAACCAAGGCGCTCATTGTTGGTCGCGATGGAATCGAACAGGCCTACCGCACTGGTCGTGGTTCAGTGATGATGCGCGCAGTTGTTGAAGTCGAAGAGATCAATAAACGCACCTGTTTAGTTGTGACCGAACTTCCTTACCAAGTGAACCCAGATAATTTAGCTCTCAAGATCGCCGAGCTTGTGAAGGATGGCAAGATCAAGGGCATCGCAGATGTGCGCGATGAAGGTAATGAACGTCTTGGTCAGCGCCTCGTCATTGTTCTACGACAAGATGCAACACCAAAGGTTGTTCTCAACAATCTGTATAAGCAGACTCAACTTCAAGATTCCTTTGGTGCCAACATGTTGGCTCTCGTTGATGGCGTCCCACGCACATTACGTCTTGATGAGTTCATCCGTTATTACATCGACCATCAGATTGAAGTCATTGTTCGTCGTACAAAATATCGCCTCGCAGAGCGCGAAAAGCGCGCCCATATCTTGCAGGGTTATCTCAAAGCACTTGATGCGCTCGATGCAGTGATCGCTTTGATCCGCGCATCTACAACCCCTGAAGAAGCCCGTACCGGTTTAATGAAGTTACTTGATGTTGATGAAGTTCAAGCAAATGCCATCCTGGATATGCAGCTTCGTCGTATCGCAGCCCTTGAGCGCCAGAAGATTAACGATGAATATGAAGGCCTTATGGCCGATATCGTCATCTTGAATGAGATCTTGGCATCCCCTGCAAAGCAGCGCGAGATCATTAAAACTGAGCTCCAAGAGCTTGGTGAGAAACACGGCAATGTTCGCCGTACTCAATTCGTCGCGGCAGATGGTGACTTCTCTGTTGAAGATCTCATTCCAGATCAAGATGTTGTCGTCACTATTACTCGTAGCGGTTACTCCAAGCGGACCCGCGCCGATCTCTATCGCGCACAACGCCGTGGTGGTAAAGGTGTGAAAGGTGCCCAACTCAAACAAGATGATCTCGTTGATCACTTCTTTATCGCCTCAACCCATGATTGGTTGTTGTTCTTTACCAACAAGGGTCGCGTCTACCGCGCCAAGGTGCATGAGCTACCAGATGCCGGTCGCGATGCCCGAGGTCAGCACGTTGCAAATCTGCTCGCCTTCAAACCGGACGAGACGATCGCACAAGTAATTGCGATTGATTCCTATGCGTCACATCCAAATCTTGTTATTGCAACTCGCTCTGGAATGGTGAAGAAGTCACCGCTCTCTGAATATGACTCACCACGATCTGGTGGATTGATTGCCATCAACCTTAAAGATGGCGATGAAGTAGTTTCGGCATCACTAGTAAAAGAAGAAGATGAACTTCTTCTCGTCTCCCGCAAAGGAATGTCACTTCGCTTCAGTGCAAGTGATGAATCACTTCGCGCAATGGGCCGCTCAACTGCGGGTGTCATTGGTATGAAGTTCCGCGAGGGCGATGAGCTACTCACCATGGCAGCAATAGCTGGTGAATCCCCTGATCAATGTGTCTTCACTGCAACTGATGGTGGTTATGCAAAACGAACACCATTGAATGAGTATCGCCAACAAGGCCGTGGCGGAATCGGTGTGAAGGCTGCAAAGATTGATGAAGATTCTCGTGGCTCACTTGTTGGTGCAATGATTGTGACCTTAAGCGATGAGATTCTTGCGATTACCTCATCTGGTGTTGTCATGCGCACACCGGTTGAAGAAGTCCGTGAGACCTCTCGCGATACCTTGGGTGTTCGCCTCGTAAACCTCGACGAGGGCGCCTCGGTTGTCTCAATCACCCAGGTACGAGATGTCCCGGCAGCCCTTGAGGCTGAGGAAGTGGTCGAATAGTTGGTTTTGGGCTCCTGAGCGCATTCAGGTAACCTTTGCCCTTCACGGTAAGCCTTCAACAGCAGACCATGAGAGATGGGCCTATAGCTCAGCCTGGTTAGAGCGCTTCCCTGATAAGGAAGAGGTCGGTGGTTCGAGTCCACCTAGGCCCACCATCGATGTAGTTCTGGTTTATGAGGATTCCTCAAAAACTATTACTATTCGGTGCTCCGCTAAAAACGGGGACCTAGCTCAATTGGTAGAGCACTGCCTTTGCAAGGCAGGGGTTAGGGGTTCGATTCCCCTGGTCTCCACAATCATTATCTTCATCGTCTCGATCCGCAGTACTAACACAAAATCTGGAGCGCTCATGTCAACAGCAACACTGCACACCAACCACGGCGACATCATTGTCGAACTCTTTCCTAATCAAGCTCCAAAGACAGTTGCTAACTTTGTTGAGCTCGCAACCGGAGCGCGCGAATGGGTAGATCCACGCACAGGCGAGAAGACATCTGCAAAACTCTTTGATGGCACCGTCTTTCACCGTGTTATCTCAAACTTCATGATCCAAGGCGGAGATCCACTCGGTACTGGTACCGGCGGACCTGGTTACCGTTTCGCTGATGAGTTCCACCCAGAACTTAACTTCGATCGCCCCTATCTTCTTGCAATGGCAAACTCAGGTCCCGGAACAAACGGATCACAATTCTTTATTACTGTCGCTCCAACAACCTGGTTGAACCGCAAGCACTCAATCTTTGGTGAAGTAACAGATGCAGCCTCACAAGCTGTCGTCGATAAGATCGCAACAACAAAGACTGGTGCTGGCGATCGTCCAGTTCAGGCTGTTGTGATTGAATCAGTAACTATCAGCGAATAGTTTTACTGTGAAGCGCAGTAATTCATTAACAACATCGTTGATTGCGGTAATTACTGGTGCTTATCTGATCGCAAATTACTTCGCAAATATCATCCCTGGGCTACCGCTTCAACAACGCTTATTCCTCATTAAATACGCGCTCTTAAGCGATGGTCAACCACATGGTATTCAAGCCGGTGAGTGGTACCGCTACTTCACGGTGGCGCTCACACATGCAAACCTCACACATATCCTGTTCAATATGCTCGCGCTCTACTCATTAGGTATCGCAGTCGAGAGCTACTTTGGCCTCATTAAATACGGGGTCATTCTTGGGGTTTCACTCATCAGCGCTTCTTACTTATCTAATTACTTCGCTGTTTCAAATGTTCCAGCAGTCGGCGCATCAGGCATGATCTTTGGCCTCTTCGGCGCGATCCTGGTGACTGGGCGCAAGATGGGCGTTGATTACCGACAAGTTCTCGGCATTGTCCTAGTCAATCTTGTTATTACCTTCTTACCTGGCGCCAATATCGATTGGCGAGCACACCTCGGCGGCTTAGCCGGCGGTGCGCTCATCACACTAATTATTAGCGGGCTTAACCGTCCGAAGCAGCGCCTGCGCAACATCTAGTACTTCAATATTGGATTGGCGTGCATTAACGCCATCATCAACCATAATTCGGCAGAACGGGCATCCGACTGCAACCTCTTCAACACCAGTAGAGATAGCCTCATCAACGCGGTTGAGATTGATACGAGTACCAAGTTTCTCTTCCTGCCACATTCTTGCGCCACCTGCACCACAACAGAATGAGCGCTCTTTATTGCGAGGCATCTCTGTGACTACTGAACCCGTCGCTTCTAAGAGCTCACGCGGTGGTGAATAGATCTGATTGTGACGACCCAAGTAACAAGGGTCGTGATATGTCAGAGACTTAGGTTGTGCCGGTGCGACCGGAACCAAGCGCTTCTCGCGGACTAATTGATTGAGAAGTTGAGTGTGGTGCATCATCTCAAGTTCAAAACCTTGTTGTTTGTAATCCCGACCAATTGTGGTGAAGCAATGGGGACAAGTCACCACGACCTTCTTTGTGCCACGGGTTCCAAAGACTTCAGTAAGTGTCTCAATATTTTCACGCGAAAGAATCTGGTACAGGAATTCATTTCCAGCACGACGTGCCGGATCTCCAGTACATGTCTCCTTTTTACCAAGTACCGCGAACTTCACATCAGCCATATATAAGAGTTCGGCGACCGCCTTCGTTGTTTTCTTGGCGCGATCTTCGAAGGCACCAGCGCAACCAACCCAGAATAAGTACTCGACATCTTCTGGAATCTCACCGTCAATCACGGTGACCGGGAAGTCGACCTCACTTATCCACGCATCACGATCAGTCCGGTTAGCACCCCATGGATTACCGGCCTTTTCGAGATTTCGGAAGGTATTACCAAGCTCTGATGGGAACTCAGATTCCACAAGTACTTGATAGCGACGCATATTCATAATGTGATCAACATGCTCGATATCTACCGGGCACTCTTCAACACAAGCGCCACATGATGTACACGACCATAAAACATCAGGATTGATAGCGTTTTCATGGGCATTACCAACCATTGGCGCATCGCTTGGGACCTTGCCAAGTGCGTGATCACGCATCGCCATAATAAGCATCTTCGGCGAGAGCGGCTTATCTGTGTGCCACGCAGGGCATTGTGATTGGCAGCGACCACATTCAGTACAGCTCGCCATATCGAGCAAGCCCTTCCACGAAATATCAGCAGCCGTACCGATACCGAAGATGTCATCTTCTTGTGGATCTTCAAAGTTAATTGGCTTGCCGTGAGAGAGCATCTCAGGAATCGCACCGAGTGAGTTGCGGCCATCACTAAAACGTTTGAAGTAGATGTTAAATGGCGCCAAGAATCGGTGCCAAGCAACGCCCATTGTTAAATTCAAAGCAAGGACAATAAACCACACCATGGAGACCGTGATCTTGACTGCAGCAGTCCAACGAATCAACGTCTCGCTATGACTAAATTGCAGAATAAATACACATGCCACAATCGCAAGGATTGTTGCCTCAACATAAATTCCGCGCCACGTAACAGAACCCTCAAAACGATTTGCGCGACCCTTACGAAGATACATATTGGTGAAACGAACACCAATCAAAGTTAGAATCCCAAGACCAGTGAGTGCACCAATCAATACGACAAATGCGCGGTAGATAATCCAATGACCAATAATTGGCAGGTAATAAGAAGGTGAAAGAATTTCACCGTAGGCCTGAATCAACGACCCGGCGAGTGCAAAAAATCCGATCATCACAAACCAGTGAGCGAAACCAGATGGTGTAAATCTATTCATCTTGGTGTGCAGCAATATCTGCGATGTCATGGTGCGAGCACGCTCTGCTGGATTGCCACCTCGAGTTGGATCAGGTTGCCCCGACTTGATGATCTGATAGATCGCCCTAGACTTGAAAGTGATCAGGGTCAGCGCAACCGCGGTGGTCCCGTAGGCAACAGTGGCGAGCGCGGCAGGCAAGAGTGCAGTCATACGCGCAAGGCTATGCGGGCTAGGTTTAAAAATCAGGAGCCTGGGCGGGAAATCAAAAGTCTCGGCGTTCGTTGAGAACGCGCCTCGCCTTGATAGGCCCGATTCTTTTGGGAGGGCGGCGCGGGCGAGATTTAGCCGAACTTTTCGGTTTGCCGCACAGGAGAGGAGGAACTGGGAATATATAAGGGGTTAACCCTGTTCACTCAGTAACTTGAACTTGAGCCGATCGGACTCAATCTTTTGACAAGGTTGGACTCAAGAGCAAGAATTCAGCCATAGCCAGGCTTGATTTCCAGAAATCCTGCTTAAAACGACCCCAAAGAAGGAGCACCACAATGGCCAAGGCCGTAGGAATCGACTTAGGAACCACCAATAGCTGCGTAGCAGTACTCGAAGGCGGCGAAGCAACAGTGATCGCCAACGCCGAAGGCGCTCGCACCACCCCATCAATCGTCGCATTCGCCAAGAATGGCGAAGTGCTTGTCGGAGAAGTCGCTAAGCGCCAATCCGTCACCAACGTCGACCGCACCATCCGTTCAGTAAAGCGCCACATCGGCACCAACTGGACCATGGATATCGACGATAAGAAGTACACACCACAAGAAATTTCTGCACGCATCTTGATGAAGCTCAAGCGCGATGCTGAGGCGTACCTCGGTGACAGCGTCACTGAAGCGGTCATCACCGTCCCTGCTTATTTCAATGATGCTCAGCGTCAAGCAACAAAAGAAGCTGGCGAGATCGCTGGCCTCAAGGTCTTGCGTATCGTCAACGAGCCAACAGCTGCTGCGCTCGCTTACGGATTAGATAAGGGCGATAAAGAACAAACTATCTTGGTCTTTGACTTAGGTGGCGGAACCTTTGACGTATCACTTCTTGAAATCGGTGATGGCGTTGTTGAAGTGAAAGCAACCAATGGCGATAACCATCTCGGTGGCGATGATTGGGATCAGGCAGTCGTTGATTACTTGGTAAAGACATTCCAATCAAAGAATGGAATCGATCTCACCAAAGACAAGATGGCGATGCAGCGCGTACGTGAAGCAGCAGAGAAAGCAAAGATCGAACTCTCGGCATCTGCGTCAACATCCATCAACCTTCCTTATATTACAGTTGATGCCGAGAAGAACCCATTGTTTATGGATGAGCAACTCACACGCGCACAGTTCCAGACAATGACAGCAGATCTTCTAGAACGTACCAAGAAGCCTTTCCAGGCAGTACTCAAAGATGCTGGTATCCCAATCGCAGATATCGATCACGTAGTACTTGTTGGTGGATCAACTCGTATGCCAGCTGTTGTTGATCTCGTTCGCGAGCTCACCGGTGGTAAGGAGCCTAATAAGGGCGTAAACCCAGATGAAGTTGTTGCCGTCGGTGCAGCGCTCCAAGCGGGCGTTCTTAAGGGTGAGGTAAAAGATGTTCTTCTCCTTGATGTAACTCCACTCTCACTTGGTATCGAAACCAAGGGTGGCGTTATGACAAAACTCATCGAACGCAACACCACAATCCCTACAAAGCGCTCAGAAATCTTCACAACCGCTGATGACAATCAGCCAGCTGTGCAGATCGTCGCCTTCCAAGGTGAGCGTGAAATGGCTGCTTATAACAAGCGCCTCGGAATGTTCGAACTCACAGGTATCGCACCAGCACCACGTGCAGTTCCACAGATTGAAGTCACATTCGATATCGATGCTGATGGAATCGTTCACGTATCAGCGAAGGATCTCGGAACCGGCAAAGAGCAGAAGATGACCATCACTGGTGGATCAGCTCTCTCTAAGGAAGAGATCGATCGCATGATGAAGGATGCCGAAGCACACGCTGATGAAGATAAGCAGCGTCGTGAAGAGGCAGATGTCCGCAACCAGGGTGACTCACTCGTCTATCAGACTGAGAAGTTTGTGAAAGAGAATGAAGAGAAGTTCACTGAAGGAGATTCAGCTGCAAAGAAGACGGAAGTCGAGAACGCACTTGGAGAACTCAAGGCTGCACTTGCTGGAACTGATACATCTGCGATCAAGGCAGCGACCGAAAAGGTCTCTGAACTATCACAACAACTCGGCGCAGCGCTCTATGCAGCAAACGCTGCAGCGGGTGAGAGCGAAGCTTCGGCGAAGCCAGAAGATGGTGTCGAAGATGCAGAGATCGTTGAGTAATGGTTGACGAGAATCCAATCGACCCAGCAGCGAGTTCTGAAGAGGAGCTTGCTGCCGCGGTTGAAGAAGCATTAGCAGATACTGCCGAGGATATTGAGAATCAGGATCCGGTCGCAGTACTCACTAACGATCTACAAAGATTGCAGGCAGATTTCTCTAACTACCGTAAGCGGGTAGATCGTGAGCGCATCGCTGCACACGAACTCACCACCGCATCGGTCTTAGTTGATCTCTTGCCAGTATTGGATGATCTCGATCGTGCTGCCCAGCACAATGAACTTACCGGTGGATTTAAAGCTGTCGCTGATCGCCTGATTGCGATTACCGAAAAGCTTGGCCTCACCAAGTTTGCTGATACTGGTGTTGCCTTTGATCCAAACATTCATGATGCAATCTCGCATGAGACATCCGCCGATGTCACCGAAACTACTGTCACAAAGGTACTTCAGCCTGGGTATCGCTATAAGGATCGTCCGATCCGCGTAGCGATGGTTGTTGTAACCGACCCGGAGTAAACCATGGCTGCCAAAGATTTATATGAGAAGGATCTCTATACGATCCTTGGCGTCAAAAAGGGCGATAGCGATGCTGTGATTAAGAAGCAGTATCGAAAGTTATCGAAAGAGTTGCACCCTGATGCCACCAAGGGCGATAAGAAGTTAGAAGAGCGCTTCAAAGAGGTCTCAGAAGCATACGAAGTACTCAGCGATCCTAAGAAGAAAGCTGAGTACAACGAGATGCGTGACTTGTATAAGTCTGGTGGCATGCGTGGTGGAGCATTCAATGGGCCACGTGGCCCACAAGGTGGCGCCAACTACCAAGATTACTTTGGCGGCGGCGGTGACCCCCAAGATATTTTCTCTACGCTCTTTGGCGGCGGTCGTCGTGGCCCAAGTAAAGGTGCAGATCTTCAGACTGAGGCAACCATCTCATTCCGTGATTCCATCTTTGGATCAGAGATCAACTTACGGTTAGAGCGCGAAACAATTACAACACGCGTACCAGCAGGTGTAAAAGATGGTTCGAAGATTAAACTCAAAGGTCGTGGCTCACCCGGACAAGCAGGTCCCGGTGATCTCTTTGTCATTATCCATGTCACCAAGCATCCAGTCTTTACCCGTGATGAAGAGAATTTACTCATGTCACTTCCTGTCACATTCACTGAGGCTGCACTCGGTGCAGATATTGCAGTCCCCACTCTTGATGGTGAAGAAGTGAAGGTGCGTCTCGCACCCGGTACCCCGAACGGTAAGACGCTACGAGTCAAAGGTCGCGGTATTACTCGCAACCATAAGACCAGTGACTTACTTATTACGATCGACGTTGTCGTCCCACAACGAGTTGATGGCAAAGCCAAGAAGGCGCTTGAAGATTTCGCTGCTGCCACTGCTGATGAAGATCTACGTGCAGATCTTGCACAGAGGGCGCGTGCCTAATGTCTACTGACGGAATTCCAGATGATGAAGAAGCGGTCTATGTCATTTCAGTAGCCTCGGAGCTATCAGGGATGCACCCGCAGACTCTTCGTCAATACGACCGCCTTGGATTAGTTACACCAGGTCGTGCAAGTGGTCGTGGCCGTCGTTACTCACTGCGCGATATCGCATCACTTCGCAATATTCAACGATTAGTGGGCGAAGGAGTGAACCTCGCAGGTATCGCTCGGATTATCGAACTCGAATCAGCTGTCGCAAATATGGCGATCGAGATGGCAAAGCTTCGCACTGAAGTTGATGCCTTGATTGCAACGAACCTGCCAAAGGGAGCGGTCAAGCGAGAGGTTGAACCGATCGTGATCTATCAAGAGGGCGATTCACACTAAGCTTTTAAGATCAACCCATCAATCTTCGATGACCAACCGGGGATTACTTCTCCAACTGGCGTTGTTAAGACATCTTCCAACATTGAGCCATAGATATCTCTAAAGTCAGTCGTAACGGCGAGATCACCATTCACAAGCTTTGAAAGTGATGGCTCATCTCCGAAGAATTGACCGCCGTTCACTCCTTGCCCCATCACAAATACTGGACCGGCAGTTCCGTGATCGGTTCCATTTGTTCCATTCGCTTTTACCCGGCGACCAAACTCTGAATAGACCATGACAGTGACATCATTAGCGCGATCCGTCGCATGGATTTGCGATAAGAACTTTGTAACTGCGGTGGAGACTGTTCCAATTAATAGACTCTGGGCCTTTACTTCATCAGCATGTGTATCAAAACCACCGAGCGATACCGACCAGACCTTCGTAGGTGCACCGGCTGCAACAAGCTTTGCGACGATATCGAGTTGTTGAGATAAAGAAGTATCTGATCCAAAGTTACCGCCGACAGCTGATGGCAGATCATCTGGCACTGGGGCCGGCTTCGCCAACACTGGTTGTACCTTCGAACTTAAACTAAAGAGATCACCAAAGGATGATGCTGCAGCGGCTTGCAGCGGTGTATCACTCGAAGATGTCTTACTGAGCGCCATAAATTCTTTTGCAACAAGACCCTTAGGAACTACAAGTCCACCGAGGGGTAAGACCGATCCAGCGTTCTTCACACCGGCGAGTAGTGGTGGTAGTACCGAACCAAGGCCGATTGCGCGCATCGGATCGTGCGGCTGGGTATCCAACCAACGACCGATCCAACCCGAGTTCACATGAGAGTGCGGAACACCTGTCTGCCAGTAGGCCATCGAACTAAAGTGAGAGTAATCAGGGGTCGGATAACCCACCCCACGAACAATCGCGAGTTGACCCCGATCCCAGAGCGTTTTAAATCCAGTCATAGATCCATTGAGTGCTAATCCATCGCTGCCAAGCGGGATGACATCTTTTGCGGTGAGTGAGATTCCAGGACGCGATGCCAAATAAATCGGATCAAGATAAGGAACTAAAGTATTGAGCCCATCGTTTCCACCATACAACGTCACAACAACAAGGATCGGTGTACCAGTTGGCATTGGGCGGCTCTGTGCCGCTTCAGCAATCTGAGTGAGTGATAGTTGGGTTGCCGCTGCACCAGCAGCGCCCATTCCGGTGAGTTGTAAGAACTTACGACGTGAGAGAGTATCCATCGTTATCCATTCACCACATATTCAGGGCTGCAGAGTGCAGCGATCACTATCTGAGCACTTGTTAAACCAGGTGAGCGCAGAACTGCTTTAGTGCGAGTACTAAATTCGGCGATACCAAGCCAATCTGCGAGTGCGTTCTCCATCGCGAGCCCTGAGAGACCCTTAATCGGTGAGAGATCGCCTTGATCAAGTAAGAACGATGTAAATCCGATGCGATATTGGGTAGATGCAATGTTGAGCCACGCCTCGTCATATGGCCATCCACCAACGTTTGGTGGATTAAATGGAACCTGACCAAGCTTGTCGAGATAGTTAATAATCTGCGCACGATTTTGGGCTGTTGATGGTGTGATCTTGAGTGCGCGACATACTGCAACAAACCATTCAACTGGTGACTTCACCTGACTCATGCCAGGATCATCTTTTGTCACATACGAAGCGATCTTCGTCATGACCGGTGCGATATCGCGGTTGTTGAACGAGCTCTCAATATCACTTGGCTTTGGAAGTGCGCTCGACAAAAATCTAAACCAGAGGCGATCGGTAACGAACTTCTTGTTATCGTCACGAGCGACTAAGAGATCAATGATTGACGAGGCATCCCACGACTTGGTCGAGCCGAGAATTGCAAAAGATGTTGAATCATGTTTATTTGCGTTGAAAGTAAATGTTGCAGCGGATCGATCGACGCTATATCCAGTTAATCCACGCGCTACCGCCTTCACATCATCTTCGCTGTAGTTGCTGACACCAATCGTGAAGAGCTCCATCAGCTCTCGAGCTAGGTTCTCATTCGGTGCCTGCTTGACGTTCGATCCAGCATCCAGCCAATACATCAGTGCGGGATCAATTACCATCGCCTGTGCTTGATCTTTAAAGTTACCTAACGAATATTTGCGAAGAGTCTCATTTTGAATCTTCATTGGTCGTGCATATTCGACCTTACCCATCGATGTTGCCCAGTGGCCATGCCAGAACCAAGTCATTCGCTCTGTCAGTGCATGATCAGCCAAGACCATTCGATCTAACCACCAGAGCTCGACGTTGATCCGATCTGATTTCTGTAATTGCTCAAAGGAAAATCGTTCCGGGGTTCCGGGAGTTGGGAACTTGCCACGATTTGGGAAGTCAGTCTCGATAACAGCTGCAATACCCGCATCACTGTTTGGGACTGTCATCAACTTACTTGTCGCAGCAGGTAGGCCCATCGCCAACAGGGAGGCAAACTCACCTGGCTTTGGCCCAAAACCAAAACGGTTGATCAAACGCGATATCGCGACGCGATCTGATGTTATTGCCATACCCACAGGCTACCCATCAAGTGTGCATTAGATAAGGTACTCACATGAATTCACACGAAACACTCAAGGAAGAAATCCTAAAGAAGGCCGTTGTCCACGGGAAGGTCATCTTGTCTTCTGGCAAAGAGGCCGACTACTACGTCGATCTTCGCCGAATCACTCTCGATTCTGTAGCAGCGCCTCTTGTTGGTGAAGTCATGCTTGATCTCACCAAAGATTGGGATTTCGATGCGGTGGGTGGGCTAACCCTCGGCGCAGATCCTGTCGCGACCGCGATGATGCATGTTGCCGCATCACAGGGACGAAAGCTTGATGCATTTGTCGTTCGTAAGGCCGAGAAGGCTCATGGTTTACAGCGTCGCATTGAGGGCCCAGATGTAAAGGGTCGTCGCGTTCTTGCCGTTGAAGATACATCGACTACTGGTGGCTCAGTGATGACAGCGGTTGAAGCGCTACGTGAAGCTGGTGCAATTGTTGTAGGAGTTGCAACTATCGTCGAGCGTGGAGCGGCACCACTACTTGCTGAAAACAACCTCGAGTATAAGTACGCCTACTCCCTCACCGATTTAGGACTTTAACGCCTAGAAGAGAAGCCGAATAATATTCATTCGTATCGAATCCTTCGCCATCAAAGCGAGGTTATTTACATACGGTCCAGTCAGTACCGCAATGGTTTTAGCCCGTCTGATTCGTTCAATAAAGAAGAGGATATGGGAGTAACTGATACTAATTTCATAGAGACTCATAGAATTGGGCATTTCTTCGCCAGTTCTTCGGCATACCATTTATCCATCGCATCACCGTTCGTCACTGAAACATAGACATCGAGGCATTGATCTAACTCGACGGCCATGGTGAGATGTTGCCACGCTTGTGGTTCATTTATGTAAAACTTTAATACTGCACACGAACAACGGGCAGGCGCGGGAGAGTATTCACGAAACCTGATCTCGTGCACACCATACTTTTCGGCGATAGCTAGGATCTCATCGCGTTTACCGAGGACAAATTCCGGGATTTGATTCATGTGCCCGAAGATACTCAGAATCGTGATTACACGGAGTAGATATTTACCGGCCGAACCGGCGAAGCCACCTTACGAGAGATGCTTGCGAGTACGCCACTCTTTAAAGATTTCAAAGAGCAATGGCAAGATCGTGATGCCGGCGATGACCAAGATGATCTCAGTGAGATACTTCGAGATCGAGTCCGCAAAGGTATTACCAACGACATATCCGCCCCAGATGAGGGTTTGGGTCCAGATCAAAGCACCGACAACGTTCCAGAAGAAGTAGCGCGAATGAGCAACCCGGATCATTCCGGAGAGCGGATTGATCAACCCACGCACCACTGGAATGAAACGTCCAAGGACGATCGCCTTACCCACACCATATTTCTGGATGTACTTCTCAGCGCTCTTGAGCCGCTCAGGGTTAAAGAACTTAGAGTTTGGTCGATTGAAGATCTTGACGCCGTAGTTCCACCCGAGCCAATGGCCGAACTGGGATCCGATAATTGCGGCAAGCGGTGCACCGATTGCAACAACCACAATATTGATGTGATGCCCAGTGGCTGAGACTCCGATACCGGCTGAGAAGAGGCCAGCGGTAATAAGTAAGGTATCGCCCGGCAATCCGACGATCAGTGGCAGCCCGGTCTCGATCGCCAGAACTGCAAAGATGATTACCAACGCGTAGTTGGAGTTCAGCGCACTCGTTACATTGATAAAGCTCATTGGTGGAGACTACCCCAGAGAAAAATGGGCTATTTATCCCGATTTTCATTGTAAATGGCAGGGCCCGCCCCCTAACCTATGCATGTCGCACGTGACCGGCCTGGCCACTAGAGAAGCAGGCTCGTACCAACCCGATCTCACTGAGGAGTCATTCCACGTGTCCACCAATCCCACTGTCCAAGTAATTGGGTCGAACCTTGTCTACGTTTATGTAGTTCTCGGTATCGCCCTCGTTGCGCTCGCTATCGCTTACGCCCTTCGCGCTCAAGTCTTAGCGAACGATGAAGGCACCGCCAAGATGAAAGAGATTGCCGAGGCCGTTCAAGAAGGCGCTGCCGCATATCTCAATCGCCAATTCAAAACACTCTCATACTTTGTAGGAATCGTCTTCGTCCTACTCTTTGCACTCCCTGGCCACACAGATATTCGTATCGGCCGCTCACTCTTCTTCCTTCTCGGTGCGCTCTTTAGCGCATCAGTCGGTTACAACGGCATGTGGCTTGCGGTACGCGCAAATGTTCGCGTCGCAGAAGCTGCTCGCCAGAAGTCAGCAGTCAATGCTGTGAAGATCGCATTCCGCACTGGTGGCGTTGTCGGCATGACAACTGTTGGCCTCGGACTTGTCGGAGCATCACTTGTTGTCATTATTTATCGCGAGAACGCACCTGCAGTGCTTGAAGGTTTCGGCTTCGGTGCAGCGATGCTCGCGATGTTCATGCGCGTTGGTGGCGGTATCTTCACCAAGGCAGCAGATGTCGGCGCAGATCTCGTCGGCAAGGTAGAACAAAATATTCCAGAAGATGATCCTCGTAACGCTGCAACCATTGCAGATAACGTCGGCGATAACGTCGGTGACTGTGCCGGTATGGCAGCTGACTTGTTCGAGTCATATGCAGTGACCCTTGTTGCAGCACTCATCTTGGGTAAGGCAGGTTTCGGTAACGCCGGACTTATCTATCCATTGATCGTTCCTGCGATCGGTATCCTCACAGCGATTATCGGTATCTTCATCACCAAGCTTCGCCCAACCGATAAGTCAGCAATGACCGCTATCAACCGCTCATTCTTCGCTTCGGCTGTTATCTCAGCGATCCTTGTTGGTGTTGCGACCTTTGCTTACTTGCCATCATCATTCTCAAAGCTCGCAGGTCTTTCTGCTGATGCAGCAAGTGCAACCACAAACCCACGCATCCTCGCATTCGGCGCCGTATTAATCGGAATCGTTCTTGCAGCTGCTATCCAAGTACTTACTGGCTTCTTTACTGAAGTTGGTCGACGCCCAGTAAACGATGTTGCCGCTTCATCCAAGACAGGTGCTGCGACTGTAATTCTCGCTGGTATCTCTGTCGGATTTGAATCAGCTGTTTACTCAGCACTTCTTATCGCTGCCGGCGTATTCGGCGCATTCTTGCTCGGCCACGGTTCAATCGTGCTCAGCTTGCTCGCCGTCTCACTCGCAGGTACTGGTCTTCTGACAACAGTCGGCGTCATCGTCGCGATGGATACCTTCGGTCCGATCTCAGATAACGCTCAAGGTATCGCCGAAATGTCTGGCGATGTTAAGGGTGAAGGTGCACAGATCCTCACATCACTTGATGCTGTTGGTAACACAACAAAGGCGATCACTAAGGGAATCGCAATCGCAACTGCTGTACTGGCTGCGACTGCGCTCTTCGGTGCATTCACTGATGCAATCAAGAAGGCTGTTGCTGATACCGGCAAAGCCGTCTCTGATCTTCAATTCAATGGCGTACTCGATGTAGCAAACCCACGTAACTTGGTTGGCCTCATCATTGGTGCTGCAGTTGTCTTCATGTTCTCAGGTCTTGCAGTGAACGCAGTCTCGCGCGCAGCTGGTGCAGTAGTGCACGAAGTTCGCGAACAGTTCCGCTTGCACCCAGGAATCATGCTCGGCACTGAGAAGCCAGAATATGGTCGCGTCGTTGATATCTGCACACGTGATTCATTGCGTGAGCTTGCAACACCAGGACTTCTTGCAGTGATGGCACCAATCGCAGTTGGCTTTGGCCTCGGCGTTGGAGCACTCGGTGCATACCTCGCTGGTGCAATCGGTACCGGTACCTTGATGGCAGTCTTCTTATCTAACTCAGGCGGAGCTTGGGATAACGCAAAGAAGATGATCGAAGATGGCAGTTATGGCGGCAAGGGATCTGATGCCCATCACGCCACCATCGTCGGTGACACTGTCGGAGATCCATTTAAGGATACTGCTGGCCCAGCAATCAACCCATTGCTCAAGGTCATGAACCTCGTCGCTCTGCTCATCACACCTGCTGTGGTCAGCTTGGCGCTCGGTGGTCATAACAGCATCAACAAGGCGATTAGCGCTGGAGCCATTCTTGTGATTATCTTTGCGATAGTCCGGTCACGAAAAGGGTCGACCGAAATCGCTTAATAAGCACAAATGCTCTAGAAAGAAGTAATGACCAAGTTAGTCATCGTCGAAAGCCCCGCCAAGGCTCGCAAAATTGGCGGATATCTCGGCGATGACTACGTGGTTGAGGCATCGGTCGGACACATCCGCGACCTCCCTCAAAAAGCAGCTGATATTCCCGCTGAATATAAGAAGCTCGCCTGGGCTAAAGAGGGCGTCAATATTGAAGAAGATTTTGCACCTTTATATGTCATCAACCCAGATAAGAAGAAGAAAGTTGCAGAGCTCAAAGCTCTGATGAAAGATGCCGATGAGCTAATCCTCGCAACTGATGAGGACCGCGAAGGCGAAGCGATCGCCTGGCACTTGATCGAAGTCTTACGCCCAAAGATTCCAGTACGTCGCATGGTCTTCCATGAGATCACTGAAGAAGCTATTAAAAAAGCGGCGAACGAGACTCGCGATCTTGATTACCGATTAGTTGACGCCCAAGAAACCCGTCGAGTACTTGATCGCCTCTATGGCTACCGACTCTCACCAGTCTTATGGAAGAAAGTTATGCCGCGCATCTCTGCCGGCCGTGTGCAATCTGTTGCAACCCGACTGATTGTTGAGCGCGAACGTGAGCGCATGGCATTTGTATCGAGCTCTTGGTGGGATATCAAAGCAGCAACAGATCAAAACTTTACCGCGCGCCTGATCTCACTCGATGGCATAAAGGTCGCGACCACGAATGACTTCACCGATACTGGTGATTTTAAAAATAAGAACGCCGACATCCTGCTTCTCAATGAGAAGACCGCAAAGGCGCTCACTGAAGAACTCAAAGGCGAACAACTCACCGTCATAAGCACTGAAGAGTCCCCACGAACCGAGCGCCCTAAGGCACCATTCACCACATCAACAATGCAACAAGATGCTGGATCACGACTTGGGTGGGGCGCACAGATCACGATGCGTATCGCACAGCGCCTCTACGAAAATGGTTACATCACATATATGCGTACCGACTCAGTGACACTGAGCGCAGGTGCGATCCAAGGTGCACGTGCTTCAGCACAAGCGCTCTACGGTAAAGAGTATGTACCTGCATCACCACGGCTCTACGAAGGTAAATCAAAGAACGCTCAAGAAGCGCACGAAGCGATCCGCCCAGCTGGAGATCACTTTAAAACTCCGGGTGAACTCGCACCAGAGCTATCCCGAGATGAATTTGCGCTCTATGACCTGATCTGGAAGCGCACCATCGCTTCACAGATGGCCGATGCAAAGAAACTGCAGGCCCGCGTTGATTTTGAAGCCAAGACTCTCGATGACAAAACCGCAGTATTTCGCGCTAACGGTTCGATCATTACCTTCCCAGGATTCTTAGCAGCTTACGAAGATATCGACGATGAGAACTCTAAAAAAGAAGAGGACGAATCCAAGACAAAGCTTCCACCGTTGAGTAAGGGCCAGAAAGTAAACGTCACTGACTTCTCTTGCGAAGGCCATGATACAAAACCACCAGCGCGTTATACCGAGCCGACTCTCGTTAAGAAACTCGAAGAACTCGGTATCGGTCGTCCATCAACCTTCGCATCGATCATGCAGACGATTCAAGATCGCGGATATGTCACCAAGCGCGGTCGTGCGATGGTTCCAACTTTCTTAGCCTTCTCAGTCACTGGATTACTTGAGCAACACTTCGGCAAGTTAGTTGATTACGAATTCACAGCTTCAATGGAAGAAGATCTCGACAAGATTGCTAACGGCACCGAAGATCGCACCAAATGGCTCACCGATTTCTTCTACGGCCATGATGATGTCCCGGGCCTTGAATTCTTAGCCCAGGATCTCGGCACGATCGATGCTCAGCAGATCAACACTATGAAGTTAAGTGACGATATTGAAATTCGCGTCGGTCGCTTTGGGGCGTACGTGCAGCAAGGTGTTGGTGATGAACGAAAGTTCGCCAACATCCCAGAGAACATCGCACCTGATGAGATGACACTCGCACTTGCGATTGAGTTATTAGCCAAGCCTTCCGGTGAGCGCGCACTCGGTGTTGATCCATCAACCAACCTTCCGATCATTGCAAAATCAGGTCGCTACGGTCCCTACATCACTGAGGTATTCCCAGAGCCAGAACTCGTGCCTGATAAGAAGACTGGTGAGCTTAAAAAACCACGGAAGAAGAAAGATGCTCCAAAGCCAAAAACGGCATCACTTCTCTCCACGATGGATCTGGACACCATCACCTTTGATGATGCGCTGAAGCTCCTTTCATTACCTCGTAATATTGGGCAATACGACGGTGTCGATATCACCGTACAAAATGGTCGCTACGGCCCATATATGACGCGCGATACCGATAGCCGCACGCTCACCTCAGAGGATCAGCTCTTCACAATCACGCTCGAAGAAGCGATCAAGATCTTCAAAGAACCCAAGGTTCGCCGTGGTCGTGGCGCTCCAAAGCCTCCACTCAAAGAACTTGGTGCAGATCCAGCAACGGGTAAGAGCCTGATCATCAAAGATGGACGTTTCGGTATGTACATCACCGATGGCGAGACCAATGCAACCTTGCGCCGCGGCGATACCGTCGAATTCATGACCCTCGAGCGCGGGCTCGAACTCCTCGCCGGTCGTCGTGCGTGGGAGGCCGAGAATGGTGGCGCCCCTAAGAAGGGCAAGAAGGCCGCCGCAAAGAAAACACCGGTGAAAAAAGCAACCGCCAAAAAGACCGCCAGTACTACTAGGTCAGTAACTCCAAAGAATGTGATCAAAAAAGGTACCCGCAAAAAAGCTGCGAAGAAGAAATAAGCCCTAGGCAACTAAAAAATATGTACGCACAGTAATCAATCAAGAGTGTGGAAAAGTAAATTCAGAAATATTGAAATCCACTTTAATTCGTGACATACATCGAGTTAAAAGGAGTAAATTATGAGTACGACGAAAGGGGTCCTCGGAATGTCTAGTGACACACCTGACCGCGTGAACCCTGAATTAATCGAAAAGTTGCAAGCCCGGCCGGATTTATTTGAGAAACTCAACTCTGGCGACACTTCAGCAATTACAGATATTTTTGAATACCTTGGTGCAAGAAACTTTGCAAGCGATATTCAAACAATAAAAGAATAACGGTGGGACGCCTAAATTTAGGCGGAGCGATTGAAATCAAAGCCCTTGAATATTCGATATCTGGAAATCCTTTAGCAGTGCATGAAGTCTTGCTTCTAATCACCTTTAAAAATGGACGCCAAGTGCTCCAACGGCAAGTATTTCCAGATGGCAGGATGTTTGAAGTGGTCGAGAGTGAGATTTCCGCTGTGAATCGGATATTGAAGACGACCTGGAAATAGACAGTAAAAAACCCCGCCGATTACTCAGCGGGGTTTTCCCATTACAACTTCGAAACGATGACGACTTAACGCTCGAGCGTACCTGCGATGAAGTCTTCAGTCTTCTGGTGAGCCTGCTCATCAGTGAACTGAATTGGTGGTGTCTTCATGAAGTATGACGATGGAGAAGTAAGCGGTCCACCGATCTTGCGATCCAATGCGATCTTTGCGCAACGGAGTGCATCGATGATTACGCCAGCTGAGTTTGGTGAATCCCATACTTCGAGCTTGTACTCAAGGTTGAGGGGGACGTCACCGAAGGCGCGGCCTTCAAGGCGAACATAAGCCCACTTGCGATCATCAAGCCACGGAATGTAATCCGATGGTCCGATGTGAACGTTCTTAGCGCCCATATCGTGATCAAGCTGTGATGTCACAGAGTTGGTCTTTGAGATCTTCTTTGACTCAAGGCGATCGCGCTCAAGCATGTTCTTGAAGTCCATATTTCCACCAACATTGAGCTGGTAGGTACGGTCTAGGTGAACGCCGCGATCCTGGAATAGCTTCGCCATGATGCGGTGGGTGATTGTGGCACCGACCTGTGACTTGATGTCATCTCCGACGATTGGGAGGTTCGCATCAGTGAACTTCTTCGCCCAGACAGGGTCAGAAGCGATAAAGACTGGAAGTGCGTTAACAAAAGCTACACCGGCATCAATTGCGCACTGTGCGTAGAACTTTGCAGCGTTCTCTGAACCCACAGGAAGGTAACAGATCAGAACATCGACCTTCTCTTCCTTAAGGCGAGCAACGATATCTACTGGAGCAGCTGTCGACTCATCGATGGTCTCCTTGTAGTACTTACCAAGGCCATCAAGAGTTGTTCCGCGCTCGACCGTGACGCCAGTCTTGGCGACATCAGAAAACTTAATCGTGTTGTTCTCACTCGCCCAGATTGCATCGGCAAGGTCGAGACCGACCTTCTTCGCATCGACATCGAAGGCTGCAACGAAGTTAACATCGCGAACGTGATATCCACCGAGAACGGTGTGCATAAGGCCAGGAATCTCACTGTCAGGTGAAGCATCCTTGTAATAGGTGACGCCTTGGACGAGTGAGTTTGCGCAGTTACCGACGCCAACAATCGCAACGCGGATTTCTTTTGTAGTGGTCACGCAGATTTCCTTTCGGTATTTATCATGTCTTGCAACCAAGCGATCTCTCGATTAGCAGCATCCAAAGAATGACGACGCCATTCCGTTAAGTACTTATCTTTTGTAGCTCGTGAACTTTCAATCTCAGCTTGCAAGAGCGCTGACTTTTCGCTGAGGCGACGAAGACGACCCTCGAGAATGCGCAGACGACTTCCGACGGGGGTTGGCCCGAAGAAGGCGAAGCGGATTTCGAAGTTCTCGTCGGTCCAGGTATCTGGATCAGCAGCTTCAACTGACGATTCGAATTGATCACGGCCTGCCTTGGTAATCGCATAGACAATGCGCTTACGGCGTGAACGACCAACAGGGGTCTCACTCTCCATCTCCTGGATGACGCCTGATTCCAGGCTCCGGTGGAGTTGGGGATAGAGGACCGAGAAGGCTAAGCCACGAAATGGCCCGAAGATGGTCATGATCCGCTTGCGCAGCTCATAGCCATGGAGGGGTCCTTGTGCCAAGAGCCCGAGAATGGCGAATTCGAGGGTTTCGCTCTTAGAACGCACCGTTGACCGCCCTTCTCACTGTTGAACATCCGCCCAGATATATCGCTTTTCACATTATTCGATATATCGAATCGTTACGTAATGGTATCGGGGGTGGGGTGGGGGGTCAACCCAGACTGGTTCCCACCATTAATCGTAAATTCTTACGCTCAAAATCCCGGCAGTAGGCTCCCGATAGACTCCCTATATGTCGCAATCGCTGCCATATCCAGGGGCCCCGGCGCAGGCGGATTCACGCTCGGTGCTCTCTATTCCAGCTTTTCGAAAACTCTGGAACAGCATGGCCTTCTCCTCTTTTGGAGATTGGCTCGGATTGCTCGCGACCACAGCTCTCGCCCAACAGTTGGCGGGTGGAAACTACTCGAAGGCGAACTTTGCTATCGCTGGTGTCTTTATCGTTCGTTTGCTTCCGGCTGTCATATTGGGACCGATCGCTGGTGTGATCGCTGATCGATTTGATCGCAGACGTTTGATGATTGTCTGTGATGTCTTGAGATTTGGTTTATACCTATCTATTCCGTTGGTTGGGAATTACTTCTGGCTTTATACCGCGACTGTTCTTGTTGAGGCTGTGACCTTATTCTGGTCACCAGCGAAGGAAGCATCGGTACCGAATCTTGTACCGAAGAACAAGCTTGAGTCGGCGAATCAGGTTACTCTGCTTGCATCGTATGGAACTGCTCCGGTGGCGGCGATTGCATTCTCGTTGCTCGCCTTGTTTGCTGGTGGGCTCGAGAAATTTATTCCGCATCGCTATGCATCGACTGCTGATCTTGCTTTATATATTGATGCAGTCTCGTTCTTATATACCGCGTGGGTGGTATCGCGGATCAAGGGTCTGCCTAAGGGTGGAGTAGATAAGTCATCTGGATCTGAGAATATCTTTGGCTCGCTGATCTCTGGATTTAAATTTGTATCAGCATCGAAGATTATCTCTGGGTTGATCTTTGGAATGCTCGGAGCGTTCTTTGCCGCTGGTGCGGTGATTGGACTTGCTCGTACCTTTGTTGGTGACTTACATGCTGGCGATGCGGCCTATGGCGTGCTCTTTGGTTCGGTATTCACGGGGCTTGCTTTAGGTATTTCTGCTGGGCCGAAGTTATTAGGCCAGTTCTCGCGTAGACGTATCTTTGGTGCATCGTTAACTATCTCGTCACTCTTCTTGATGGTACTTGCAACGATCACCAACTTGGTGCTGGCGATTGCATTCGTGATTCTGCTTGGGGCCTTTGCGGGACTCTCGTGGGTCACAGGATTCACGATGCTGGGACTTGAAGTTGAAGATGAAGTCCGTGGCCGAACCTTCGCCTTCGTGCAATCTTTGATACGTATTTCACTGGTTTTGGTGCTCGCTGTGGCACCGATTATCGCTGCTGCGATTGGTCGACATACATATCGCATCTCTTCGTACACCGTCTCGTATAACGGCGCCGCCTTCACGATGTTCTTTGCGGGTCTGATCGGTGTGATTGTTGGCATCGTTTCGTATCAGCGGATGAAGGATCGACCATCTGTTTCACTCTGGAGTGATATCAAGAGCGCTATCCGTGGTGAGCTTGGTGGAATCACCGGTGCTACCCAGACTGGAATCTTCATCGCATTCGAAGGTGGCGAAGGATCCGGTAAGTCCACGCAGACAAAGTTATTGAAGAAATATTTTGAATCGATCGGTGAGACTGTTGTGCTCACACGCGAACCTGGTGGAACCGATCTTGGAAGCAAGATCCGCAAAATTCTTTTAGATAATGAGACTGGGCATATCTCACCGCGCAGTGAAGCCTTGCTCTATGCAGCAGA
>CAIMOX010000012.1 GCA_903843225.1 uncultured Actinomycetes bacterium
GGCAACGAAGAAGAAAAAGGGAACAACATCAGCAACCCCCGCTGCACCAGCACCGGCACCTGCTGCCACAACTGCTGCGCCAGTCACGCCAGCAAAAGTATCTGGAACATTCACCGGCTCAACTCAGCAGACTCGCTTTGGTCCAGTTCAAGTACAGATCACCGTTTCAAACGGCAAGATCACTGCTGCAAAGGCGCTCCAATATCCAAATAACGATTTCCGCTCACAATCGATTTCACAACAAGCGATTCCTTATCTTGTTCAAGAGACACTCGCTGCTAACTCCGCAAATATTCAAGGCGTCGGTGGAGCTTCGTACACATCACAGGGTTGGTATGACTCATTAGTCAGCGCGCTCGCTAAGGCTGGTATGTAATGACTCTGGCTCGATCTCGAGCCGAGATTGCGACCTGGGGCACGATCATCTATATCGATGCATCAAGTTCTACAGTGAACGAAGTTCAAATCCAGGCCTCGATTGATAAGGTCCGGGACTTTCTCTATCTTGTCGATGAAGTTTTCTCAACCTATAAAGATCAATCCGAAGTCTCACGCCTTCGTCGTGGCCAAATCTCGATCACCGATTGCTGCGCTGATCTGCAAGAAGTCTGGGCGCTCTGCGCGCAAGCAAAGGAACTTACTGATGGCTCATTTGATCCATGGTGTGTTGATGGCGGCTTTGATCCATCTGGCTATGTAAAGGGCTGGGCATCTGACCGCGCGATCTCGATGATGAAGGCCGATGGCCTCGAGCATATTCAGATCAACTCTGCTGGCGATCTATCACTCGCAGGGGGAGTCGAAACCGGCAAGCCATGGTCGATCGGTATCCGCCACCCCGAAGAAGCGCACACGATCGTCAAAGTCTTCGATATCACCGATGGCGCAATCGCCACATCAGGCACCTATGAACGTGGTGCCCACATCAAAGATCCTCACACGGGTTTGATAGCAATTGGAGCCAGATCTGCCACTGTCTATGGACCAGATGGCGGGGTAGCCGACGCGCTAGCCACAGCCTTAATCGTCGCCGGTAAAGATGGCGCCTATTTATTCCACAAGCCTGAGCTCAATGAATATCACTGTTGGGTAATCGAGCGCCACAGCGATGAGGCCTGGGCTATATAAGTCTCAGCCTTTTATGAGCCTTTTTCTCCTTATTACCCTGCTGCCCTGCCCTACGGTTACGCCATGAATAAAGCGCGCGTACGCATCCTTTCGATCAACCTCGTTCTCTTACTCGCCGTCCTGGGCGCTGGCTACTGGGGATACTCGGTACTCCATCCCAAGGCGGCAGCAGTAGCGACTGCGACAGCGACTGTCACACGCGGTGATGTCACAGCGACTGTCTCAGCCACCGGCAAGGTGATCAGCCCATCTGATATCGGATTGGCACCATTGGTTGCTGGCACGCTCTCGAAGTTATACGTAAAAGTTGGTGATCACGTCAGCGCCGGCAAAGTTTTGGCACAGATCGATACAACAAACCTCACTACTGCGCTCGCTTCTGCAAATGCATCCTTGGTAAACGCAAAGGCTGCGGTCACTGCACTTGTCCCGACTAAGACAATAGCCGAGCAGGCCCAAGCAGACCTTCAGCTCGCTCAGGCACAAGCTGCGCTCACACTAGCGAAGAAGAATCAGGCAGATAACACTGCGCTCACTCAAGCAAATGCCGCGACCTATCAATCGACCGTTGATGCGGCGAAGAAGTCACTCGATGATGCGACTGCGAATGCTGCACTCTCGGCAAAGACTTATCAATCAAATGTGGATGCCGCTGCACTCAACTACAACAACTACCTCGGGCTTTATGGTCCAGCGGGTATTACAGTGGCGTTTTGTACTTCGATCGACACTATTAACGCGAACTGCACACAGCTTATTAGCTACTACTCAACTTGGCAGAATGCGATAGCTACGCAGACCTCTTCACTCCTTAAAGATAAGCAGAACCTCGATAACCTGACTACCAGCTACAACAACGCATTGGTGACTCAGAAGAACAATCTTGCAAAGGATGCGGTGACGATCGCCGGCTATGCGAGTTCAGTCCAATCTGCTCAGAACTCACTCGATAACTTAGTTGCAACCACAAATGTCTCAATGCAGCCAGCAAAGCAGTCGGCAATCGATTCCGCTTCGGCTCAGCTAGCTAACGCTCAAGCAGCCTATGATCAGGCAAAGCGGAACCTTGATGCGGCGACGATCACAGCGCCAGTCGCGGGCGATGTTGCTTCAATCTCGACCGCTGTCGGTGGCAATGTCCCTACGACTTCTTCCCCTGCCACAACTGCTGCGAATGCGACTGGTTTCATCGTCCTGACAAATGTCTCCTCACTTGAAATCACCGGCTCATTCTCTGAGGCAGATGCCGCAAAGATTCAAGCCGGTCAAACTGCAACCTTTACCTTCGATGCTCTCCCTAACGCCAATGCAACTGGAAAGGTGATCGGTGTAGATCTATTACCAACGACATCAAGTGGCGTGACCTCATATAACGCGACCTTCTCGATCGATGGCACTGTCCCTGGTCTCAAGCCAGGCATGACCGCGACTCCTACCGTTGATGTTGGCCTTGCTGCCGGAGTTATCCAAGTAACTGCACAGGCGATCACTACTCGCGGAACTCGCACAACAGTCAATCTCGTGACAACTGTGAAGGGTAAAGAGGTCATTACCTCAACCCGTGTTGTTGTCGGACTCAAGGGCGATAGCGCAGATGAGATTCAATCTGGACTCAAAGTCGGCGATAAGGTCGCACTCCCTTCAGTGAAGGGAACAACCGGATCGAATGGCTTTGCAATCGGTGGCGTACCTGGTGCACTCGGTGGTGGAATCGGCGGCGCTGCAGCCGGTGGATTCGGTGGCGGTGGCGGTGGCGCTGCACGTGCAGGCGCTGGTGGCTAATTCAATGGAATCCACCCAACCAGTCATCGATGTTCGTGGCGCAGTAAAGCGCTATGGTGAAGGCGATGCCTCGATCTTTGCTCTCGCTGGAGTTGATCTTCAGATCAATGCGGGCGAATATGTCGCGATCATGGGCCCATCTGGCTCAGGTAAGTCGACGCTGATGAATATCATCGGCGCACTCGACATCATGACCAAAGGTAAATACTTTCTCGACGGTATCGAAATCAACTCGATGGATGAGTCAGCGCTCGCGGTTGTACGCGGTCGCAAGATTGGTTTTATCTTCCAATCATTTAATCTGATTGCTCGAACCACAGCAGTCGCCAATGTCGAACTGCCGATGGCCTACCAAGGTATCAAGAAGGATGAACGACGCAAGCGTGCGCTGAAGGCTCTGGAAGTCGTAGGTCTTGCAGATCGCGTCAACCACGAGCCAACTGAGCTCTCTGGTGGCCAGCAGCAGCGTGTGGCAGTCGCAAGAGCGCTAGCGACCCGCCCTGCCCTTCTTCTAGCGGATGAGCCAACTGGCGCACTCGATTCAAAATCCACAGCGGACCTTCTCGATCTCTTCGATCAGATCAATGCCGCAGGTCGCACCGTTGTAGTCATCACCCACGAAGACGATGTCGCCGCTCGTGCAAAGCGAGTGGTACGAATGCGTGATGGCACAATCATCTCTGACACTCTCAATAAAGGACGCGTCGCATGAATATCCTTGAGATCGTCCGCTTCGCGCTGCGTGGCCTCACTACAAATAAATTGCGTACAACGCTCACCACACTTGGTATTGCAATCGGCGTAGCCTCGGTCATCATCTTGATCGCTGTTGGAAACGGATCATCGAAACAGATCCAGGCATCGATCGATAAGCTCGGCACAAATACAATCACGATTAATTCAACACGTGGTGGATTTGGTCGACGCGCTGCAGCAGCTGGAACATCATCAAAGCCGCTCACCGTCTCTGATGCGGTCGCACTCTCAAGCCCAGTAAATGCGCCAGATATTAAACAAGCAGCCCCAATTACCTCTGCATCGGGTACTTGTACCGTCGGTACGAGCAGCACGACACCTGGGACATTTTATGGAACTTGGCCTTCATGGTTTGAAGCGTCAAATACCACAATCCAAAAGGGTAGCTACTTCACCAATGACGACGTAGTCCAGGGTCGCCACGTTGCGATCATCGGTGCAACAACTGCATCAGATCTCTTCGGTACTGATAACCCAATCGGTCAGACGATGCGCTGTAGCGGTATCCCATTCACGATCATCGGATTGAGCTCAGTGAAAGGAACAACGGGCTTCTCAGATGGTGACTCACTCGTCGTCGCTCCACTCACCGCTGTCCAGCGCTCATTAACTGGCTATAACAACTTATCTTCGATCGTGGTTGAAGCGAAGTCAGCGAAGGTCCAAGATCTTGCGCAGACCGAGATCAATACGATTATGGATGCCCAGCACCGGATCAAGAATGTGAATAAGCGTGATTATCGGACTTTAAATCAGGCATCACTTCTTGCGACATCAAACTCAAATAGCAGCGTCTTTACTGTGCTTCTCGGTGTTGTTGCAGCAATCTCATTGCTCGTCGGCGGAATCGGTATTACCAACATCATGCTTGTCACGGTGATTGAACGCACTCGAGAGATCGGTATCCGTAAGGCGATCGGTGCACCTAAGGCTGCGATCTTGTCACAGTTCTTAATCGAGGCAACGATCCTCTCGCTCGTCGGAGGTGGCATCGGTGTCATCATGGGCTATATCGGCTCGCACTTTAAAATTATCGGAATTCAACCGATCATCGTCCCGTCATCAGTCTTCTTAGCCTTTGGAGTATCGGTCCTGATTGGACTCTTCTTCGGCGGCTACCCAGCTTCACGCGCAGCATCCCTACGACCAATCGAGGCACTCCGTTATGAATAACGAAAACGAAGAGTTCGATCTCTTTGCAACAGAAGTAGAAGATAATTTGCAAGAGACCCTGGCCAAGGGTGGTTACAAGTGGACTAACAAGTACACCGCAATCCTTGGTGCACTTGTCATCATCACTGGCGCAGTCTCTGGTGGAATTTGGTATGGAAATGGTCACTCGACCGCTTCGAGCGCAATCAACGGTATTGCATCACGAATTCGCGGAGCAGCCGCTGGTGGCGCATTCACTGGAGCTGCTGGCGCAGCTGGTGGATTCGGTGGCACAGCTGGTGCAGCTGGTGGTGCAGCTGGTGGATTCGCAGGCGCAGCTGGCGGGTTCGGTGGTGGCTCACGGCTTTCAGGAACCATTACAAAGGTCAATGGCACTACAGTCACAATTACCTTGGATGCAGCCCCGGCAACACCGATTGCCTCTGGTGATGTCGTGAGTGTTCGCGATACCGGTGCTGCCGGTGCCGCTCCTGCAGCACCTTCTGCAGCTGGTGGAGCAGTGGCGGGTACAACAGGAAGTAGTACGACTGCGGGATCTAAGAAGAGCGGTGCACCAGCAGCTGGTGGAGCCACTTCTACGAAGCCAACTGTCGGCGGAGCTGGCGCAAGTGGTGCCCCACGCGCCGGTGGCAGATTCTCTAACCCTGCATTTACCGATTGCCTTGCAAAAGCTGGAGTAACTCTTGCACCTGGCGCTCGTCCTGATCGCACTGATCCAAAGGTCGCAGCAGCGCTTCAAAGTTGTATTGGAACACTCGGTGGCGCACCAGGAGCCGGAGCACCAGGTGGCGGAGCAGCCGGCGGCTTTAGTGGTGGCGCTCGTCCAGCACCAACCGCAACTCCCTAAAGGTTAGTTACTGAGAGTAGTTAAATGCGCGAGCTCGTCACCACTGAGCTCAACTACTTGAACGATCTCTTCTAATTGAGAAGCGATACGCGCTGATGCAATCGGAGTCGTGACGCCATCTTGTGCGCGTAGCCACGCCAGTGAGACCGCTGAAACCGAAGAGCCATGTGTCTTAGCAATATCGCGTAGCGCATCAATAACAGCCCAACCGCGATCGTTCTGGTAGCCAGCGGTACCAGCAGCGCGCACCGATTCAACAGCGACTCCTGGCGCATATTTACCAGATAGAAATCCCTTAGCGAGACCGTAATACGGGGCTCCCCAAAGCGCATTGCGTTTTACGACATCAACGAGATCGTTCTCGTATTCGCTGCGGTCGAGCAAGTTGTAGAGATTTTGGATGCCGGTGTACTTGGCAAAACCATTGGCATCTGAGAGATCAAGAGCTTCTTGAAGACGAGCACCGGTGTAGTTTGATGCTGCGATATAACGGATCTTGCCCTCTTTGATGAGATCGGTGAAAGCCTGCAGAGTTTCGCCAAGCGGAACAGTGTGATCATCTTCGTGAGCGTAATAAATATCGATGTAATCGCTCTGAAGTGCACGAAGTGAATCTTCAACAGCGAGCTTGATATTTCTAGCCGATAGACCAGGGCGAGTCGAGAGCTTCGCTACCTTGGTCGCAATCACCATTTGATCGCGGTTTCCCTTGCTCTTCATCCAGGCACCAATAATCGCCTCTGAATCATGGCCATCATTTCCTTCGGCCCACTCCGAGTACATATCGGCGGTATCGACGAAATTACCACCGTGCGCCGCATAGGCATCAAGTACCGCGAAAGATTCATCGCGGCTGGATGTAAATCCCATCACATTGCTACCAAGGCATAGCGGGTGGACGTGTAGATCGGTTGATGGGAGCGCGATGTGTGAGTTATTCATGGCGCGATCCTATTAGAGTGGGGCCATGGCGTCAGCAGTCACCACCGGGGGATTTAGTAGCTCCGAGTTAGCACTTGAGGAATCTGACCTGGTTATCCCTTCAATCGATGTAGAGGCCGCGCTAAGGATTGGTGAGATTGCCTTACAGATCGGGCGCGAGCGTTCATTGACGATTGCCATCGAAGTCCGAATCGGGGATTGGGTCTGCTTCCATGCAGCGCTACCCGGCACAGATTCAAGTAATGATTCATGGATCGCGCGCAAGGCTCGAGTCGTTGCACTTACTGGTCACTCGACTATGTATGAGCGCGTCAAGGCTGAAGAATCTGCGATTGATTGGTACCAAGCAAATAGCGCGCCAGAAGAATCCCATGCGATTCATGGTGGCGGGTTGCCACTGATTGTTGATGGTCTTGGACATCGCGGCACCTTATTAATCAGTGGGCTACCACAGGTAGAAGATCATCTTCTCGGAGTTGAAATCATTCGTCGCTATCTGAGTGAAGTAAGAGGTTAATGTGAATCAACCAATTTGGGTCGCCGGTGAAGTACTGATCGACCTTATTCCACAAGCAGATGGTGAGCGTCTTGCTGTTGTCGGCGGAGGTCCAGCGAACACTGCGAAAGCACTTGCTCGCCTGGGTTTTGACTCCTACTTTATCGATGGCATGTCGACGAACGAATATGGTCAGAAGGCGAAGGCAGAGCTCGAAGGCGATGGTGTCAAGCTCGATTACGTAAAGTTCAGTGATAAGCCGATGTGCTTAGCAACTGTCACTCTCGATGCATCTGGATCAGCATCGTATGACTTTCTGATTGATGGCACTGCGACCTTTGACTTTCAACGCGAATGGCTACCAAACCCGTCACTCAATAACCCTGCGGTCTTTCACGTCGGCACCCTTGTCCCGCTGATCGAACCCGGTGCATCAATCCTCTTCGAATGGGCACAGGAGATCAATCAATTTTCACCTATTGTCTTTGATCCCAATGTCCGGCCATCAGTCGTGGGCGATCGGGTTCATTACGAAGCGATCGTCCGCAAATGGGCCGCGATCTCAAATGTTGTGAAGGTTTCTGAGGATGATATTGCCTGGCTTTATCCAGGCCGTATTCAAGAGGAAGTCGCAGCTGATTGGCTCTCCATGGGCGTAGATCTTGTCGTCATCACTCTTGGCCCTGAAGGGCTTCTTGGTATTACGCGCCAAGAGAGTATTCGAGTCCCTGGAGTAAAAGTTGATGTGGTCGATACTGTCGGAGCGGGCGATACCGTTGGTGCGATTCTGGTTGAAGGCGTTGTGAAATATGGAGTCGCGGGACTAGTTGGCGATACTTTACGATCAGTACTTACTAGGGCAGCAACTGCTGCGGCGATCACATGTAGCCGTGCAGGTGCACAGCCCCCAACGCAGAGTGAATTGAGTAGTTGATGCAACACATTGATGGCGCCGAAATTTCAGTTGCGATCGATTTAGATCAAGGTGCGCGTATCGCATCACTACAGTGGCGCGATCTTCAGTTCGCACTACCCTTCCGAGGGACTCCACTCTCGTGGGGTTGGTATGCCATGGGCCCATGGGCTGGTCGGATTAGTGATGGCATTTTGTATGACGAAGCGAATGAAGAGATAACGCTGCCAACAAATTGGGCACCACCACATGCAATTCACGGGCTCGGGTTCACGGGGTCATGGGAAGAGACCGGATCTGGCTCTGCACGCTTTGCGCTGCCCGCGCCCTATGAAGGTGCATATCTTGAGCAACGTATTGAAATATTAGATGATGCAGTCAGATGGACTCTTGAGTACGAAGCGAATGGTTGCACTCTTCCGGCATGGCTTGGATTCCATCCGTGGTTCCCGCGTGAATTAGAACGTGGTGGCGAGGCCGAACTCGAATTTAGCGCAGCAGAGATGTTTGTCCGTGATGAAGAAGGAATGCCAACCGGTGAGCTCATTCCATCTCCAGACGGACCTTGGGATGATTGCTTTACGGGTATGAAAGGCGTACCAACAATCACCTGGCCAGGAGCTGCTCGTCTTGAAATTGAATCTGATGCGCCGTATTGGGTGGTCTACACCGAGGATCCAGAAGGCATCGCGGTGGAGCCACAGACTGCGCCACCTGATGCCGCAAACTTAGGTATCGTCGGCGATCACTATATCGAAGCCCTATTTACCTTCTCAGAGGATTTTTAAATGCCAGAAGTAAATCGTGACCATCTGAAGAAGTTAATGGCGATTGAAGAAGATCGATTCTTACAACTTCACCCGAAGAGCGGCGATCTTTTCAAGCAAGCTCAAGGAGTTATGACAAACGGCGTCCCGATGTCGTGGATGTCTAAGTGGCCTGGCGCCTATCCCGTCTTTGTAGATACCGCACAAGGTGCTTACTTCACCGATGTCGATGGCAACAAATATATCGATCTCTGTTTGGGTGATACCGGATCTATGACCGGCCACTCTCCTAAGGCGACCGTCGATGCGATCAAAGCGCAGATGGATCGAGGTATGACTGCCATGCTTCCGACAGAGGATGCCGTGCTTGTGTCACAAGAACTTGCTCGTCGGTTTGGTCTACCCAAGTGGCAGTTCACAGTCTCTGCGACTGATGCCAATCGTTGTGCGATTCGCTACTCACGACTTGTCACAGGTAAGCAGAAGACCGTCGTTATTGATTATTGTTATCACGGATCAGTAGATGAGACCTTCGGAACTCTTGACGATGCTGGCAACACCATAAAGCGTCCCGGGAATATTGGTGCACCAGTAGATCTAGATCTAACTACGCGCGTTGTTGAATTTAATAATCTCGCTGCGATGGAAGCTGCCCTTGCTCATGGTGATGTTGCCTGCATCTTGATGGAACCTGCCATGACAAATATCGGAATCGTTCTGCCAGATGATGGCTATCTCGTAGCAGTTGGCGAGCTCGCTAAAAAATATGGCGTTGTATGGATTATTGATGAGACCCACACAATCTCAGTCTCGGCCGGCGGTATGACCGCTGATCTAGGACTTAAGCCAGATATTCTCACAATCGGAAAGGCGATCGCGGGCGGGCTTCCGACTGGCACTTTCGGTATGACAGATGCGATCGCTGATGCAATTAAGTCAAAGACCAGCAGAGAGATTATCGATACCGGTGGAATCGGCGGAACTCTCGCTGGAAATGCACTCTCACTTGCTGCAATGCGTGCCACCTTGACCCAAGTCTTGACTGATGAAGCATTCGCTCGGATGGTGCCACTAGGTAACCGCTGGTGCGATGGCGTTGAAACAGCGATCAAGGATTTTGATCTCCCATGGCATTGTTCACGACTCGGTGCGCGCGGTGAATATCTCTTCAAGCCCGGCGCTCCACATACTGGTAAAGAGGCAGCAGATGCTGGCGACTTTGAACTTGAGCAGTACATCCACCTGCGTATGCTCAACGATGGATTTTTGATTACACCATTTCATAACATGGCTCTTGTCTCACCGCAGACGAGCGCCGATGATATTGATGCTCACACCTCTGCATTTAGAGCGATGTGCGCTGATTTAGTGGCGGTTAATTAAAACCTAAATCTCGATAGACCTTTAAAGCCGGTGCATTATCTGCATCGACGTAGAGCATCGCTTCGCTGATCTGCAGTTCGTTGAAGTAGCGAAGCCCAAGTGCAGCAAGTGCCCTGCCAAGACCCTTCGGGGACCTCGTCTTATCGACACCAAGAACGTAGATCTCACCTACTGGTCCTTGGCGAGCGAGATCATGATGGATCTTGGTCCAACAGAACCCAACCATCGATCCACCATCTCGTGCGATAAAGAACCCTTTGGGATCAAACCAATTCTCTGCCATGCGGTTGGTGAGATCTTCCATCGCCCAACCACCTTGATCAGGGTGATCAACAAAGATCTGATTATTGAGAGCAAGCCACTGCTCATTATCAATTCCAGGCACAAATGTTTCGACCGGAAGTGATACCTCTGGCGCAGCGACAATACCGAGCCGTTGCTCAAGCCTGAGTATTGTGCGCATGGTTTAACACTACTCTCGTGAAGGCACCCCATACGCCCTAGATCATTTTTACCTCTAGAATAAGGTCATGGCTGAGCAACACGAACTTCATAAAAAGGGTCTACGCCTTACTCCTCAGCGCGAACTCGTACTTGCTGCAGTCCGAAGCCTTGATCACGCAACTCCAGAAGAAGTCCATGAGAAAGTCCGTGAGACTCACCCAAGCGTCAATCTCTCAACGATCTACCGAAACCTAGAGACGCTTGAGAATGTGGGACTTGTTCAACATTCGCACTTAGGGCATGGCGGAGTCAGATATCACGCTTCGTTTGAAACAATCCATGCCCACCTCACCTGCGAGAGCTGCGGCACGATCATCGAAGTTCCGATTGGAGAGACATCTGCATTTACCCAAGGGTTACTGAATGACTACGGCTTCCATACCGATCTCACTCACTTAGCCATCGCAGGTCGTTGTGAGACCTGTTTCGCGAAACCGTAACAAGCATGAGCGCAGTCTTGGTTGAGGATGGCCCTGATAAGGGAGCGATCTGGCACTTTGGTCAGCCTAATCACGAACAACGGTCGCTCGCAGATGGCACGGGCTTCGCAGATTTATCACACCGCGCTGTTATTACAGTATGTGGCAAGGATCGTCTTACCTGGCTCAATGATCTCTGTACCCAAGAGTTCGCAAAACTCACACCTGGTATCTGGGTTGAGTCACTTATTCTTGATGCACAAGGTCATATCACCCACCAATTCTTCGCAGTCGATGATGGTGAGACGGTATGGATCCATACTGAGCGAGAGAAAGAGAGCGAACTTCTCACCTTCTTGCAGCGGATGGTCTTTATGCTAAACGTCGATCCACAATCAGCTACCGCTACCCACGCGGTTCTGCGTGCACCAGGGCTCCATGATGGAATCGGTGGACCATATGCGATCGTTGCTCGCACAGAGTTATCTGATGTCTTGGCTGCATTTGCAGCAGTGCATTCACAAGTGGGCACCTGGGCACTTGAAGCAGAGCGAGTTGCTGCGCACCGGGCACGCATCCTCTTTGAGACCGATCACAAATCAATCCCTAACGAATTAGGTTTTTTGAATGGCGCAGTTCATATGAAGAAGGGCTGTTACCCAGGACAAGAGACTGTCGCAAAGGTCTTTAACCTTGGACATCCACCACGCAGATTAGTTCTCTTGCACCTTGATGGCTCGATGGTGCATTACCCAGTTACTGGCGCAAAGGTATTTAGCGGCGAGAAAGAGGTTGGATATATCGGCACTCTTGCTCGTCATTACGAACTTGGGCCGATCGCGCTTGCAGTGATTAGGCGTACAACTCCAGTAAGTGAGACGTTAACTGTTGATGGAGTCCCAGCGACTCAAGAAGTTATTGTTCTGGCTGAATAACTTAGTAGACGAGCGCCTGCACGCCATCTTCCATAATCTCTTCTACAAATGAAGCAGCGCCTTTAATGATAATTCCTGGAATAAGTTGATCTGCAGTAATCCCACGACGTTGCGCGCATTGGGTACACAAAGTGATTGATCCGCCAGCAAGAATTGCAGCAATGAGTCCTGGTAGTGGCGCTGCTTTTGGAAGTGAGAACTCATCGGCCTTGCCCGGAAGAGCAAACTCTGAAGCCTCACCAGTGAGCCAGAGTGATACTTCTACTCCTGATGCGACCGCCGCCGCCGCAACAGTGAAGGCTTGGGCGGTGCGTTCTGGGTCGTTCATTCCCGTGAGAACTTTTACGACGAGCTTTTTGCGCATAGCGATATCTTAAAGGGATCGTGCATGGAATGGTGCCCACAGGTTGGATAGGCTATCTACATGGTGACAGTTACAAGCGTGCTCTTGATTGCTGCCGCCTTTGCATTTGGGATGACTCTCACCGCGAGAGGTGTACGAGGAATGATCCGTAACTTTAAGGCAGAAAATCCTGACAATCCTAAAAAGGGGAGTAATTAATGGCATTCACGATTCCTGAAGGACTCCACGAAGATCTCTACCCGCTGGCATGGATGGTTGGCACCTGGCGCGGTAAGGGTGCTGGTGAATACCCTGGAATCGAGAACTTCTCTTTTGCTCAAGAGGTCACCTTCAATCACGATGGTCGCAACTTCCTCAACTATTACTCCCGTAGCTGGATCATCGATGAGAACAACGAAATTATTCGACCCGCTGCATCAGAGGTTGGCTTCTGGCGCCCAAAGCCAAATAAGGTCCTTGAAGTTGTACTCGCACATAGCACTGGTATTTCAGAGGGCTGGGTCGGTGTTCATGATGGTCCAAAGATCCAACTTGCAATGGATCAGGGCTACTCAACTCCCTCAGCAAAGGTTGTCACTGCTGGTCAGCGACTGTACGGCTTAGTAGAAGGCCAACTCTTCTTTGCCTACGATATGGCGGCAGAAGGTCAAACTATCCAAGCGCATATCTGGTCATCACTTGAAAGACAGAGTAATGAATAACAACTCCGGCGAACTCCTTGCCGAATTAGTTCGCAGTGGTGTCGTTGAATCAATTCATACTGGTCACCTTGTAGAAATCGGCGCAGATGGATCTGTCTTACGCGCTCACGGATCAGTTGATCTACCGATCTTCCCTCGGTCATCGGTCAAAGTATTTCAAGCATCTGGCATGGTTCGCGCTGGATTAAAGCTCACTCCAAAGCAGTTGGCGGTTGTCTGCTCTTCACATAGTGGCTCGGCTGAACACTTCGAAACAATTCTCTCAATCTTGCAATCGGTGGGGCTTGATGAGACGGCACTTCGTTGCGCGACTGGCTTCCCGCTAGATGAGAAGGAGCGCCTCGCTTGGGGAACCAAACCTGCTACTCAGCTCGCTATGAACTGCTCAGGTAAGCATTCCGGAATGATCGCAGCCTCAGTTGCTGCTGGCTGGGATCGCGAGACCTACACCGATCCATCACATCCGTTACAACAACTTATTGCTGCCGAGATTGTTGCGCTCACAGGTGAGCCACTACAACATGTCGCTGCGGATGGTTGTGGCGCGCCACTTTTTGCAGTGTCGACTCTCGGTCTTGCTCGTGCGATCCATAACTTCACGATCTCTACCGATCCAGTACATCAAGAGGTCATGGCTGCATGTCGCGCCTTCCCTGAGATGACCGGTGGCGTCGGCCGACTCCACACCAAGTTGATGCAAGCGATTCCCGGCTTCTTTATGAAGGATGGAGCAGAAGGCGTCAATGTCTTCTCAATGCCTGATGGTCGTTCATGCGCAATTAAATTTGCAGATGGCTCATACCGCGCGAGCGGCCCAGTCGTTACTGCTGTGCTCAAAGCGTGGGGAGTTGATACGCCAGATGAGCGGGTAGATGTACTCGGCGGAGGAAAGGTTGTCGGAGAGATCCGGGCTGCCTTCCACTAACTCGATTGAAGTGACCTGGTTTAGACTGGGCTCCTGATGAAGAACCAAGCCCGCGTAGCGACGCTCATGCTGCACACCAGCCCGCTTGAACAAGCAGGTACTGGTGACGCTGGCGGCATGAATATTTACGTTGTCGAAGGCGCAATTCAAATGGCGAAGGCTGGCGTCGAAGTAGATATATTCACGCGCGCAACGCGTTCTGGTCTGCAGGATGTTCAGATCGCAGATGGCGTAACAGTGAAGCACCTCGAAGCCGGTCCTTATGAAGGTATCTCAAAGGAAGAACTCCCGTCGCAGCTCTGCGCACTGACATCTTCCATGATGCACAACGTCTCAAAATTTCCTTCCGATTACTACGATGTTATTCACTCTCATTATTGGATCTCTGGCCAGCTTGGCTGGATGGTTGCAGAACGAACCGGCATCCCGTTAGTACATACGATGCACACGACTGCAAAGGTAAAGAACCTAGCGCTCGCCGAAGGCGAGAAGGCCGAACCTAATACTCGAGTAATTGGTGAGACCCAGGTCGTTGCTGCCTCTACCGCACTGATTGCAAATACCGATGCTGAAGCTGCCTCACTCGTCTCGCTCTACGATGCCTGCCCAGATAATGTCTTTGTGGTGACACCAGGTGTTGACCTCGGTCGCTTTTCTCCAGGAACCGGACAGGCTGCTGCACGCAAAGCTTTAAATATCGCACCCGATGCAAAGATGATTACCTTTGTTGGCCGCATTCAACCCCACAAGGGCCCAGAAGTTTTACTTCGCGCTGCTGCCGAAATGCTCTCGCACTCACCGTACCTTCGCGCAAAGCTCGCCGTTGTCATCATCGGTGGTGCGTCAGGGAATGGCTCACAAGAACCTGAGCGACTTGCTGCACTCTCAAAGTTCTTAGGCGTTGACGATGTTGTTCACTTTATGCCACCAGTTGCTCGTGAAGAGTTGCCGAATTGGTATCGCGCATCTGATTTAGTCTGCGTGCCGTCATACTCTGAAAGTTTTGGTCTCGTAGCTCTCGAGGCTCAAGCCTGCGGAACCCCAGTTGTTGCGACCGCAGTAGGTGGGCTTCGTACCGCAGTCTCAGACGGTATCTCGGGCTCACTTGTTGATGGCCATGACCCTAAAGCCTGGTCAGCTGTTATTTCACGCTTGCTCTCAGACCCTTCACGTCTGATCTCGCTCTCACTCGGTGCGATCGGCCACGCCTCAAAATTTGGCTGGGATGCCACCGCTCGTCGCACACTTGAGGTCTACGACTGGGCGATCGATCAACCAAAGCCTAAGACGCTCTTCGCAGTTAATTAGGCGATCGACCAACCATGGCCTCACCCGTAGCGATCATTGAAGAGTTCATTGCTTCACACGATCTCGATGCTGAGCAGATTAATCCGAAGACCTTTCTGATAACCCTTCCCGGGGATAAGAAGTTAGAGACTCATTGTGCCCTTGTTATTGGTGATCACTCATTAGGTATCAATGCCTTCGTGATTCGCAAACCTGATGAGAATATCCCGGCAGTTCATGATTGGTTGCTCCGTAAGAACGCCTCGATGTATTCGGTCGCCTACGCCATTAATGAGCTCGGTGATATCTATCTGGTCGGCCGGCTTCCATTAGCTGCGATCAATGAACAAGAGATCGATCGCGTTTTGGGTGCAGTCCTTCAATATTCCGATTCTTCCTTTAATCAACTCTTAGAACTTGGCTTCTCAACTGCGATTCGCCGAGAGTGGGCCTGGCGCGTCTCACGTGGTGAGTCACTCGCGAATTTATCGGCCTTCGAGCATTTAATTTAAGTTATCCTTTACCTATGAACCTCATCCTGCTTAGACACGGCGAATCCGAATGGAATGCACTCAACCTCTTTACTGGCTGGGTCGATGTAAAACTCTCAGCAAAGGGTGAGGCTGAAGCAAAGCGTGGAGGTGAACTCCTTGCAAGCCGTGGATTGCTCCCAAATGTAGTCCATACATCACTCTTACGTCGCGCGATTCATACTTCTCAACTCGCACTCGATGCCTGTGATCGCCACTGGATCCCGGTTCGTAGATCGTGGCGGCTCAACGAGCGCCATTACGGTGCGCTTCAAGGCAAAGATAAGAAAGAGACGCTTGCTCAGTACGGTGAAGAGCAGTTCCAACTCTGGCGCCGCTCATTCGACGTTCCGCCACCACCAATCGAAGCAGGCGATAAGTACTCTCAAGCTGGTGATCCACGCTACGCAGAGCTCGGTGCTGATATGCCAGCGACTGAATGCCTTAAAGATGTTATTACTCGCATGGTTCCGTACTGGGAATCTGATATTAAGCCAGATCTTGCAGCTCATGAGACTGTTCTCATCACCGCACACGGCAACTCACTCCGCGCCCTTGTGAAACATCTAGATGGAATCAGTGATGCAGATATCGCAGGACTCAATATCCCAACCGGAATTCCGTTGCTCTATGAACTGAACTCAGATTTCATGCCGGTTAAGCCAGGTGGAGAGTACCTCGATCCTGATGCGGCCAAGGCAGCAATCGAGGCGGTTGCAAACCAGGGTAAGAAGTAGTTCTTACTTATTAATCTTTAACTGCGTACTCACCTGTGACGGTGAAGTAAACGCGATCTGCGATCGATACTGCGTGATCGCCAAAGCGTTCGTAGTAGCGACCAAGTAGTGTCATATCAATAGCAGCTTCAATTCCGTAGGACCATTCATCGCTTAATAGCGTTGCGATAAGTTTGCGATGCAAATCATCCATTGCGTCATCATCTTTATCGAGTTCTTGGGCACGTGTCACATCTTTGTATTGCAGAATTGTTGAGAGCTTCTCGCCAATGACGGCTGCAGCACGATCCATATCTACCAAGATCGTGGTCAAAATTTCAGGTACTGCACAGCTTGGGAATCGCATGCGTGCTGTCTTGGCGACGTGATGAGCAAGATCGCCCATGCGCTCAAGATCGGCAGAGATTCGAAGCGTCGAAACCAAGTTACGTAGATCAGATGCCACTGGTTGCTGGCGGGCCATGAGGTTGATGGTGCGATTATCAAGGTCATGCTGCATATCGTCAATCGTTTGATCAGCTGCAATCACCTTTTCGGCGAGCTGGAGGTCTGCTCCTAAGAGCGCCTTTGTGGCGTCAGCAAGGGCTTCGCGCACGAGCCCAGAC
>CAIMOX010000013.1 GCA_903843225.1 uncultured Actinomycetes bacterium
AGTTTCTGCGACGAAGCTTTGAGCTTCTGATGGTTTGGTCGCTACGCCAGGTGCGTGAACGCCATCTTTACCGCCAATCTCACCGAGTTCGACTTCGATTGTGGCTCCGTACTCTTTACATAATTTCGCCATTCGCGCACTGGCAGCGACATTATCTGCATAAGAAAGCTTTGAGCCATCGAACATCACAGAATCAAAGCCAAGGTCGAGCGCCTCACGGATTAACTCTTCGCTTTCAGAGTGATCGAGGTGAACCGAGAGTGGAAGCGATGAGGACCGTGCGATAGCAAGGGTTGCAGTGCCGATTGGCTTAAGAGAGCCATGGAACTTTACGGCGTTCTCAGAGACCTGAAGGATCGTGGGAAGGCCTGCGATCTCTGCACCAGCAACGATCGCCTCTGCATGCTCGAGGTGAATGACGTTAAATGCACCGATTGCGCCGGTCGAACTCTTGATGAGATCAAGTGATGACAACTTCAACGCCTCCTCTTTCTAGCTCTTTAATAATCTTAGGGCTCAGACCTGAGTCAGTGATGATCATATCGATATCGCTCACCGGAGAGATTACGGCAAAGGAAGATCTTTCGAACTTCGATGAGTCGGTCACTACAATAACTTTCTTCGCACGTGCTGCAATTTGGCGATTAACTCGAGCCTCATCCTCATGACGTGCGCCGGCGCCACTTTCGAGATTAAATGATTCAACACCGAGGAAGGCGATATCAATCATTACTTCATTGAGAACCGCTTCAGCGTAGGGGCCAGTTAATTCATACGATTGTGGTCTTGCGACTCCGCCGGTCACAACAATTTTTATCTGGTGTCTCACGGTGAGCTCGGTTGCAATGTTGAGCGCATTTGTCACGATGGTGAGTGCAGGTTGTTCACCTGGCTCGCCAGGTGCGAACTCAGGATTAGCTGCGAGTGCGCGAGAGATCTCGGTTGTCGTGGTTCCGCCGTTTATCCCGATTACCTGATGGCGAGATACGAGTGATGAGGCATAGGCCGCGATTCGCTGCTTAGATTCATCGGCTTTGGCAATGCGGTAGCTGATTGGAAGGCGAAATGATCCAGCCGTTGCAGTTGCGCCACCGTGGGTACGATTGACGAGTTGCCGCTCTGCCAGAGTATCGAGATCGCGCCTGATAGTTGCAACTGAGACTTGTAGCTGCACCGAAGCGTCATCTACTGCGATCTCACCTGATTCAACAACGAGTTCTAAGAGGGCATCTAACCGACCCTGTCGACTCACTTAACTGAACCCGCTGTGAGTCCGCCAACGAGCCACTTCTCGATCAACGCGAACATAATGACTACTGGGATGATCGCAATAAGTGAGCCAGCGAAGAGGTAGTTCCACTGCACCTGGTACTGACCAATAAGTGATGTCAAGCCAACCGTGAGTGGTTCGTGCTTAACATCCGATGTCAGCGTCAACGCAATCACAAATTCATTCCACGCTGCAATAAAGGTAAAGATAAATGCCGTAACAAGACCTGGGAGAGCCAATGGCAAGATGACTCGACGCAATGTACCCCAGCGAGATGCGCCATCAATCCACGCCGCTTCTTCGATATCAAAAGGAATCGACGAGAAGAAGCTAGAGAGAATCCAAACAGAAAATGCCATATTGAACGCTGCATAGATCAAGATCAGCGCCAAATAAGTATTAACCAGGTGGAACTTCACGATTTCTCTAAAGATTCCTACGACAAGCGCGGTTGGGCTAAACATTTGAGTAATGAGTACGAGTAGTAAGAAGGCGGTACGTCCGCGGAAACGGTTACGCGCAACATAGTAAGCGGCGGGTACAGCGCAGATCAGAACAATGACAGTCGCACAGAATGCGATAAAGAATGATGATTTAAGATATTGCGCTAACGGGATGATCTTCCAGACTTCGATGTAATTATGGAAGGACCAAACTTTTGGAGTGTAGGTACCCGGGATGGCGGTGATCTCTGACTTCGGCTTGAGCGAGGTCAACAACATATGGATATATGGCGCAGTGAAGAGCAGCCCAATGATGTAGCCCGAGATCGCAAGCGACACCTTGCGACCAGTGAAGCGCTTGGTGCGAAGTGAACTCATTCGCTCGCCTCCTTCCACTTAGATACCTTGAGGAAGGCCATGATGAAGAGCAAAATAATCATGAAATTGATCGTTGCCATGGATGCCGATGCCCCAATGTTTTGATCGCGGAATGAGAGTTTGTAAGCGAGGGTGGTGGTTGTATCTGTGGCATATCCCGGACCACCACCGGTGATAACCCAGATAATAGGGAATGAGTTAAAGACGTTGATGAGATTGATAACGGTCGACACCAAGAGCGCTGGACGAAGTAACGGGAAGATAATCGTGCGATAACGCTGGAACCCAGTAGCGCCATCAACGGTGGCCGCCTCCAAGATATCTTCTGGGACTGTCGTGAGCCCAGCAAGAATGACATATGCGGTAAAAGGAACCGATACAAAGACTGCAACGACCATCAGCCAGATAAAGGATTGAGTGGTATTTCCGAGCCAGTCGATCGGCTCTTTAATAATATGAAGATCTAGACAGAGCGTATTGAGAATTCCATAAAAGCTATCGAGGATCCAGCGCCAGCTTGTCGCCGTCATCACAACTGATGCAGCCCACGGAACAATAATTGCGTAGCGGACAAATTTACGGCCCGGGAATTTTGAGTGAAGAATTTGCGCAACTGGAAGTGAGATCAAAACTGTGGCCAAGACAATGACAACGACCCAGAGAAGGGTACGTGTCATTACTGGAATTAAATCTGGATTCTTAAAGAGGACTCGGTAGTTAGTTAACCCGTTCCACTTCTTCATAAACCCGGTTTGATCGACATCATGGAATGAGGTGCGAATCATCTCGTAAGCAGGATAAAGAACCATCACAACAATCATGACGATGACGGGAGCTATCCACGGCAACGCACCGAAGCGACTCTTATTGAGAGAACTCTTTTTGCTACTCACGTGAATTAGTTGCTTCCTTCTCATCAAAACTACCATTGAAATAGGGGCCGATGATTTCTCACCGGCCCCCATAGAGTAACTAGGGCTTGCTGACTATCAAAAGGATGTTATCCCTTTGCAGCCTCAGCCTTTGCCTGTAGATCTGCGAGCGTCTTAGTTGGGTTTGAAGAGATCAAACCAACGCTCTGCTGAATGGCACCCTTCACAGCGTTCCATGTTGCGATATCTCCTGGGTAGAAGATCGCGTTTGGAAGCAATGCGATGAATGGAGCAAGTGCAGGATCCTTAGCAGCTACAGCTCCAGCAGACTTTGTTGCTGGGATGAAGCCACCAGCAGCCTTGAGGAATGCTGCGTAGTTAGCAGGCTGGTACAAGAAGTCCATGAACTTCTGGATCTCAGCTTGGTGACCATTTGCCTTGTAAGCGGTGAAGTAATCCTGAACTCCAAGAGTTACAGCCTTCTGGCCAGTGTTGTGAACGAATGAACCTGTTCCAACATTGAGCTTATCTCCGCCATTTGCCTTCAACCATGAACCGAGGAAGACAGAACCGTTGATGAATGCAGCCTTGCCAGCAGCGAAGAGTGTCTGTGCACAAGCTGTGCGATCACACTTAGCAGGGTTTGGCTCAGTCAACTTGTTATCAACGAGCTTCTTGATGAAGGTTGATGCTTCAACGTTCGCCTTTGAGTTAAGGGTCCACTTGCCGGTTGTGTAGTCGTAGAGACGGCCACCGTTTCCGCCAGCCCAGATAGAGAACTCAGCTTGAGCTTCTTCTGGTCCTAGTGGAAGTGCATATGGATATACGCCTGGAACCTTCTTCTTGATTGTTGTAAGTACTGAATAGAGCTCGCCCCATGTAGTTGGGAGCTTTGTGATTCCAGCCTTTGTAAGGATGTCCTTGTTGAAGAAGAGTGCACGAGCTGAAGCTAAGTCAGGCACTGCATACGCAGTTCCGTTGTACTTAGAGTTATTCAAGAATGTTGGGATGATATCTGCAAGTGTTGAAGCTGAAACCATCTCGCTGGCCTTGTAAAGAAGACCGGCAGCTGCTGGAGCTGAGTAGTCACCCTTGTTAACGATGTCAGGAGTCTGTCCTGTTGCAATAAGAGTCTTGACCTTGTCATCGATTGTGTCCCAAGAGACGACGTTGACGGTCATGGTGATGCCAGGGTTTGCCGCATGGAAAGCAGCAGAGAGCGCATCCCATTGTGCTTGCTGTGTCTTTCCATCTCCTGGATAGTCGGCAGCGACCATCTTGAGATCAACTGTTGCAGCATGTGCAGCGACATTCATAGAGATCGAGACCGATCCTGCGAGTGCAGCAGCAAGAGCAAGCGCAATGGTGCGCTTGGTTGAAGAAGCCTTCATTCTGTATCTCACTTCCTGGGGCAGAACCCCAAGGTTGGTTTATCCGACTCTCGCGCGGGGTCAGGCTCAGAGGCTGGCTCAGCGCATAGGTCAGCTGGTGAGAAGAGTTCACTCCTTAAAGGCGATGAAGTCAATCATTTGAATGTAACTGTTTGGTAACATAAAAATACGATCAAAATAGTGCAGATTTTCTTGACTCAAGGCTCCCGGTACGCCTACCTTGCTCACATGACCCAATACCTATGTGAAACCGAGCTCGCTACCCAAGGCGATATCTGGCGCCAAACAGCCGCCTTCCTCCCATCAGTTGCCCATCTCCTCCCCAAGCATGGGGCGAGAGTCGCCGCCGTTGGCTGTGGAAGTTCGTGGTTTATGTCTCAGGGCTATGCCGCAGTGCGTGAAGCTGCTGGCAATGGCGAGACCGATTTCTATGCCGGATCTGAGTTCAACTACGGCCGTAAATATGACCACATCGTCATCATCACGCGATCAGGTACCACCACAGAGGTAATTGATGTTCTGAAGAAGACGAAGACCCCAACAACTGTGATCACCGCTGTTGCCGGCTCACCAGTCACAGAGCTAGCAACCCACTCCATCATCATGGATTTTGCCGATGAAGAGTCTGTCGTTCAGACCCGTTGGGCTACCGCAGCGCTCGGACTATTGCGCGCACACAATGGATTTGATTTAGCAGCCGCAGCAAAAGATGCTGAAGTTGCGATCACGAGTGACCTAGGTGACTTGGCAAAGGTGGAGCAGATCTCCTTCCTTGGCCATGGTTGGACCATTGCGCTCGCTCAAGAGGCGGGTCTCAAGACTCGTGAAGCTGCTCAATTTTGGTCAGAGGCTTATCCTCAACTTGATTACCGACACGGACCAATGTCAATCGCTCAAGCTGGTCGTGCCGTCTGGGTCTTTGGTGAACTTGACCCAAAGTTAGAGAAAGAAATCATTGCAACTGGCGCATTATTAGAGAAGAGTTCACTCGATCCGATGGCTCACCTCATTCGCGCACAGCGAGTAGCTATCGACATTGCAAAGCGGAAGGGCCTAGATCCTGATCATCCTCGTGGATTATCTCGATCAGTAATCCTGAGTTAATTTTTTTTCGTCATTACGGAATGCACGTCACGCAGGACAGATACACAACCAGATAGATAAGACCACACAGAGAAGAAAGGCTAACCGAAAAATGCTACAAGCAATAAAAGTTAGTAAAGGAACTAAAGGCGCTGCGATAGCTCTTTCTGTTGCATCAGCTCTTGGAGTTTCATCACTGGGAGCGCCTGCGAAGGCTGCAACGCCTGTGACTATTTCAGTCGTTTTGGCTGCACCTCCTCTACCTGCTGCGATGCTCGCTGAGTTCACAAAGGCAACAGGAATCACTGTTAAATGGACCCAACTCGACTGGGATTCACTCCAGACAAAGATCGCCGCAGCCGCAACAGCAAACACCTACTTTGCCGATGCGACAGATGTCGACTGGTCTCGAGTAGGACAACTTGGAAAACTCAATTGGTTCCTACCGATGGAAAAATATATTGATACCAAGGCGCTAGCTGCTGATATGCCACAGCTTTCAAGCTTCTCCAAGAATGGCCATGTCGTAGGAATTCCTTACGACGCATCCTTTATGGTCACAACAGTGAACAAGGTTCTCTTTGCTAAGGCCGGAATCACAAAACTTCCTACGACAATCGATCAATACACCAAGGACCTCAACACCATTAAGGCAAAGAACATTGTGCAGTATCCATTGAATATTCCATTTGCTGCGGCAGAAGGTCTTTCAACATATTGGTACGAAACAACTGGCGCCTTTGGGGGCAACATCCTTGATGCAACAGGAAAGCCACTCTTTACAGATCCAAAGAGTGCAGGTTATAAAGCTGCTGCATGGATGGTTAACGCTGTAAAGACTGGACTAGTTCCACCAGGAAATATCAACGTTGCTGATAGCCAAGGTCAACAGACACTCATGGCTAAAGGAAAGTCTGCCTCGACATTTAGCGACTACTCTGGCAACGTCGGTTCACTCTACGACGTTCCTGCTTCATCATCAGTAGTCCACCAAGTCCAATACTTGGCAACACCAGGAGTAACCGGCACTGCCGCAAATCTTGGTAACCCAGATGGAATTGGTATTCCAGCCAAGGCTAAAAACCCAGAAGCTGCCGCCAAATTCATTAGCTGGTTCACCGATGGAAAGAATATGGCTGACTTTGCTGGTGCAAATGGAATTTCACGCACCTGGGTTGGTTACTTCTTCCCATCACGCTTATCCGGAATTGCGATCTTGAATAAGAAGGGATCGATTATCGGCGGAGATGTTCTAGCCGGAATGCTGACGAATTCAGCGGCAGTATTCCCACAAGGAGCACCTGCCTGGTACCCAGAATTCTCAAGCGCTGTCTATACAAATCTCCACGCAGCTGCCGCAGGAACTATGACGGTAGAAGCTGCTATTAAGGCTATGGGGGCAGTTGCCACCAAGCTTTCAAGCGGTAAATAGAACCAAAATAGTCGAAGAAAATAGCCACCAGAGCGATCTGGTGGCTATTTCCGCTCATATCTCAAAGGAGGTGACCAGATGAAAAAGAAGGTGGACCTTCTTCCGTACTTCTTGGTCTCCCCGTTGATCATCTTTATTATCTGCTTAGCGCTGACTCCTGCGGTCTTCACCACCATCGCTGCATTCTTCAAGGTGCAGCCTCTTAATCCGCCAACTCACTTCTCTGGATTAGAAAACTTCCGGGATATTCTCCATAACGCTGAGGTTCGTTCCAGCCTTGGTAATACCTTCCTTTACATCATTATCGGCGTCACACTTTCTACGGTACTAGGCATCTTCTTTGCAGTAGTTCTGCAACGTAGGTTTACCGGCCGTTCAATCCTGATTGCGGTATTAATTCTTCCTTGGGCACTCCCCGGAGTCGTCGAAGGAATTCTTTGGACCGGCATCTGGGATGCTAATACCGGAGTACTAAATAGCGTTTTAAAATCTTTACATGTTATTGATCACTATCAAGTCTTCCTTGGGCAGAATAAATTCCTAACAATCCTTGCTATTGAGGTGGTCCAGGTCTGGCAAATAACGCCACTCTCCACAATTCTAATCTTGGCAGTCTTACAGAATATTCCTGATGATCTCTATGAAGCGGCCACTATCGATGGCAGTGATGCTAAAAAATCATTCCTACATATTACGATGCCATTAATCCGCCCAGGGATAGCGATAGCCGTGGTTCAAGCGATCATCGCCACGCTAAATATTTTTGATCAGCCGTATATTTTAAATGGCGCAGCATCGACAGGTAACTCCTTAGCGATGGAGACTTATGCAGTGAGTTTCACAAACTTAAACTTTGGGCAGGGATATGCCCTATCGTTGTTGATCACTCTCTTTACTCTCTTTACCTCCGTCGTCATTGCTAAATTCATCTATAAAAAAGTGGAATACTAATGAAGTTCCGGAATAAGGGTTTTCGTAGATTTGGTGTTGGGTTCATCCTCTCGTGGTCACTGATCCCCATTTATTGGGTTATTAACACCAGTTTCCAGACGGATGCCCAGATCTCTGATACCCCAAGCCATTTATTGCCACCTACCCCAGGTTGGGCAAACTATAAAGCGCTCTTGATCGGCGATGGCGAACTACCGAGCCTGGTCCGACGTTCGGTCATTAATATTTTCATTGAGTGCATCGCCGCGACTGCGATTACGGTAATTCTCGCCTCACTTGCCGCCTACGCATTTGCGCGGATGGAGTTTAAGGGACGTAAGTTCTTCTTGTTCGTTGTGGTGATGACGATGGCATTTCCGACCTACACAACGCTCATTCCGATGTACCGAATCATGGCGATGCTCCACCTCGTCAACACCTATTTAGGGATCATCCTTTGCTATGTCTCTGGATTCCTACCACTAGCAACATGGATTCTCTTTAGCTACATGCAGAGCTTGCCGGCGGCGATTGAAGAGGCAGGATCGGTCGATGGCGCATCAAGGATGCAGGTCTTTCGCTTAATTGTTCTGCCACTCACCATGCCAGCGATCGCATCTACCGCTGTGATTACATTCCTCTTTGCGTGGGCACAGTTCATTTTCCCTCTGGTGCTCGCAAGTGATCAATCGACGCAGCCGCTTACAGTTATTGTTGCTGCGATTCAGGGTAGGCACGTCGTTCCATATTCACTCCTCAGCACTGCTGGAGTAATTGCCTTGAGCGTTCCGGCAGTTATCGCGCTCTTAACGAATCGTTTCATCGTAAGTGGTCTCATCAATGGCAGCGTCAAGTAAAGGGGAATGGCTATGAGCAAGAAAGTCTTCACATTGATTGGTGCTGGTAGCACAGTCTTTACTCCCGGCCTCTTGCACGACCTCGCTCAGTCAGCGCTCTCCAATGATTTTGAAGTTCGCCTCTTTGATATCAACCATGAATCTTCAGAGGTTATGGCTCAAGTAGGAAACCGGATTGCAAAGCTACATGGATCTTCGATGGTAGTTACGGCTTTCTCTGACCGACGTGAAGCCTTGAAGAACGCTAACTTTGTGACAACAACGATCGCCGTTGGAGCAGCAGAAGGCTGGAAGGCTGACTTAGAGATCCCTCGCAAGTATGGAATCCACCAGACGGTTGGTGATTCAGTAGGTCCAGGCGGAACCTTGCGCGCGCTTCGACATGTGCCTGCACTCGTTTCAATTGCAGAAGATATTGCCGATGTTGCACCCAAGGCTTGGTATATCAATTACAGCAATCCGCTTACCGCCAATGTTCGTGGAATCTTTAAGTACACAGGTGTAAATGTGGTGGGGCTTTGCCACGGAACCATGCATACTCGATCAAAGTTATTACAAGATTTGAATATTGCTGACTCAGGCGTCGAAACAATCTTTGCTGGAATAAATCATCTCTGCTGGTTGCTGGATATAAAGAAAGGTACTGAAGATCTCTATCCACTCTTGCGTAGTGCAGTAGAAAAGAACGCAGGTGATATTCATTCAAGTATTAATTACGATGAGGGTGTTCACTCACCGGTCTCTGCTGACCTCTTCAAAGTCTTTGGTCTCTACCCAGCACCTGGCGACAGACATGTTGCAGAATTCTTTGGTAGCTATTTAACTCGTCAAGAATCTGGTGAGCTCCATTGGGGCCTGCAAGGCGGATTGAATATGACTGAGCTCTACATCGGCGAGAAGGGTGATTTGTGGGATGAATTGCGCGGTCAAGCAGATGGATCAATCCCAGTGCATAAGCGTGATAACCAAGAGGCTGAGCGACTCGTCTCGATTGCAGAGGCCCTGATTACGGGTAAGAACCATGTTGAGCTCGCTGTTAACGTTCCCAATAATGGCGCCATCTCAAACCTTCCGCCAGAAGCGGTAGTAGAAGTGCCTGCCGTTATTGGTGCAAATGGAGTAACACCACTTCGTGTTGGAGCCCTTCCAAAGGCTATTGCAACTGTTCTGACCCAGCGCTCCCAACAGCAGGAGCTCACTGTCACTGCGGCGCGGGAAGAGAGTAGAGAGATGGCTATTCAAGCCCTCTATCTAGACCCATTAGTTGCCAGCTATGAGAAGGCAACTGGCATACTTGACGATGCGATCGCCTTTGATCCACACCACCTTGGAGGATTTAAGCAGTGAGTTCATCTAATCAAGAGCTAACTATTGGTCTTGATGTCGGCGGTACTGAGATTAAAGCGGGTTTACTCCGTGGTTCGGAAATTATAGCCACGAGGCGTTGGGCGACCGAGCGTGAGCAAGGTCCCGATCATGCGGTGGGCCAAGTATTGCTTGCTGCGAAATCGATGTCGCAAGAGTTTCCTGATGCGATAGCAGTTGGAGTTGTTGTCCCTGGAGTTGTAAATACCACCACGGGAGTTGCAGAATATTCTGAGAATATTGGTTGGAAGAACGTTCCCTTTGTGAAGCTCGTCAATGAATTAACTGGGCTCACAGTTGGTTTTGGACACGATGTTCGAGCCGGTGGCGTTGCCGAAACTATGTATGGCGCCGGAAAAGGTTTTTCGAATTCGTTCTTCATGCCAATCGGCACCGGAATTGCGGGTGCAATAGTTCTTAATGGTGAGCTCTTCGATGACCCATACGCTGGAGAAATTGGGCATCTCGATGTCAACAGTGGATATATGTGTGCGTGTGGCGTCATGGGTTGCCTTGAAAGTATTTCGACTGGTCCATCTATCTTACGAATTTTCAATGAAAAGAGTGGATCACAATTAACAAGCGCTTCGCAGGTTGTAGAAGAAGCGAAAATGGGCAACTCAATTGCGCAGGAAGTCTGGAAGCAATCTGTTGAAGCGATCGGCTTCACCTTGGCTTCATATATCAACATTCTTGCACCAGAAATTATCATCCTTGGTGGAGGAGTATCGAAGGCTGGAGATGCGCTCCTTGTACCGATTGAGAAGTACCTGGATACCAGACTTACCTTCCAACGAAGGCCAAAGCTAGTAGTAGCTGAACTTGGAGATCACGCTGGCATGATCGGGGCCGGTATTTTCGGATTACGAGCCACCCAATGATTATTGAAGCGAAAGCGGCGCTGATCGAGGGCGCGCTCCACAGCGATGTGAAAATTGAGATTTCAGATGGTGTTATCACTGCAATCGGCCTTGATGGGAAATCAGATAAAAGTATCGATGGGACGCTTCTCCCAGGCTTCGTCGATATCCATTGCCATGGCGGTGCGGGCCACTACTTCAGCGCCAAGAGCACGCAAGATATTCAAAAGGTGATTGATATCCATCGCGCCAACGGCACCACCACAATGCTCGCGAGCCTGGTCACAGAACCTATTGCAGCGCTCAAAGAACAGATTGTTCGCCTGCTCCCCTTTGTTCAATCAGGTGCGATTGCAGGTATTCATCTAGAGGGTCCGTACTTATCTCCTGATAAATGTGGCGCGCATGATCCGGCACTTCTACGCGACCCAGTATCGGCTGAGCTCCAAGAGTTACTCGATGTCGCAGATGGCGCTATCTCGATGGTGACAATCGCACCTGAGTTACCTCATGGAATCGAAGCGATTGAATTCTTAGTCGAACGTGGAATCATCGCAGCACTTGGCCATTCCAATGCAGATGCCGAGACCACCAAGCGCGCTGTGGCCGCTGGCGCCTCAGTCGTTACGCACTTCTATAACGGATTACCGAAGCTTGATTCAACGGTACCGAGTATTACCTTGCATGCTCTCACTGAAGAGTCACTCTCACTTGAGCTTATTAATGATGGTGAGCATGTTGATCATGGCGCAACCGAATTATTACTCCGAAGTGCACCAGGTCGTGTTCTCTTAGTGACCGATGCGATGAGCGCCGCTGGGGCGGGAGATGGTGGTTACTTGATCGGAGCGCTCGGTGTTGAAGTAAAAGACGGTATAGCTCGCTTAACATCAAATGGATCACTAGCCGGAAGCACGCTCACAATGAAGCGAGCCTTCGAATATCTCATGAATAATTTTGAGACCTCGATCGAGTACGCCTCATATTGCGCATCAACTCTACCGGCACAGGTTTTAGGAATTGAATATGTTGGCGAGATTAAAGTTGGAGCGCTAGCAAACTTTGTTGAGTATCGCGATGGAGAGATTTTTACCGTTAATTAACGCACGGAATCTTTGAGCCATCAACGCCATTGCCGTTTGCGAGGTGGGCGTAGTTGATCTTCGTTGGCTTCTTCACAGTAGTAGCGCTTGGTGAGGCTGAAGCCTTCACTGGGTAGAAGAGATCATGTACAAATTTGCGAACAGTCGGTACATCGATCTTGTTCACGGACTGACTATTAATCATTGCGTAGCCTTCAATAGGAAGGGTATGGAAGGTGATATTTCCACCGGTGAGAGCCTTTGCCTGAGGCAGGAAGCCGAGCACATCCCAACCACTATCGATCACAACATCCTTCTTTGCAACGTTAAGAAGAGAGGAGAGCTTGCCGATATCGCCGAAGATTCCTTGACTACGGAACTTGGTGATGACGCCAGTAATAAATGCCTGCTGGCGGTGGGTTCGGTCTAAGTCACCGTTAGGAAGCCCATGGCGTTGGCGGACAAACTTGAGCGCATCGACACCAGTAATCGTTTGAAGGCCGGCCGGGAAGACCGCCCCAGAATATTGCATGTCATTGACAGCGTGATTGAGACAGACCTGGATTCCACCGACAGCATTGGCGAGATCGTAAAACCCAACGAGGTTCACTTCAGCAAAGTGATCAATCGGAACCTGCAAGAGGTTAGAGATCGTCTTAATCGTTGCGGTACGGCCTGCCTCGCGAGAGAGCGCCTCTAACTGAGGATTCTTTACACCTTGTTTGTAGAGCGCAGATTCAGATTGATATTTTGCATAGCCATAGGCTTCCTTGATCTTCTTGGGTGATTGGCCCGGTACTTCGACATAGTCATCGCGCGGAATAGAAATAGCAACCGCCTTCTTACCGTCCGCGGGGATATGAATCAAAATCATTGTGTTGGTGTTGTATCCACCAACCTGGCTCGTTGAGCCGACATGTAACAAATCTAAGAGTTTGCGAGGCAGATCTGATCCATCATTGGCGCGACGTGAATCAAGTCCAAGGAGCAAGATATTGGTATCACCGCCGCCAGATTGCGGAGCACCATTAAGCGCATGAGACCGAGGGATAGCTGAACCGGCGCTCTTAGCGAAGAAGCCGAAGGCGAGCGAGAGAACCACGATGCTGACCGAGAGACCAGCAATAATCTTTGAGGGTAATCCGCGCATTTGAGTAATTGTAGTGGGTGAAAAGTAAGTGGCTGGCGTATCTCCGTCGTGGAAGCCTGAGAATTGCCGCAAAGGCGCGTAAAATGTGAGTTATGAGCAAGATCAATGATTTCAATACAAAGCTCGCGGCGAAGATCACCAGCGGCGTCGCCACAATGTGGTGCGCATACCTCTTCGCTGCAATCGCTCTCATCTCATTACCGGCAGCAATTAAAAGCCAAGATCTCATCACCATCGTTGCTTGGGTCGCGCAGACCTTCTTACAGTTGGTTCTGCTCTCTATCATCATGGTCGGCCAAAACGTAGCCTCAGCCTCAGTAGAGCAGAAGATCAATGAGACACATACCGCCTCACTCGGAGAGTTTGAGTTAGCCAAAGAAGCTCGTCTTCTAGCTAACCAAGAGCTTGCAGAATTAAAGCTAATCGCTGCCGATATCCACCGCGTACTGAAGGATATTGAAGGCAAATCTAAGTGAGTTCACTGCGCGCGATTCTCGCCCGCAGAAATTTTCAGAGATTTCTTGCAGCGAGGTTAATCTCAAACTTCGGTAATGGCATGGGCACTATCGCGCTCGCCTTTGCAATTTTGCATATGCGTGGCGGCTCAGCGACTGAGCTTGGAATTGTTGTCGGGTCCACATCTCTCGCATTTTTGATCTTGAGTCCCTTTGGTGGCGTGATCGCCGATCGATATGGTCGAATTCGAATGGCGGCAATTACGGATATCTGGGGTGGCGTAGTGCTGCTCGCGCAAGCAATCTGGTTTAGCACTGGCCATGTGCCATTTTGGTTCTTACTCTTTGCCCAGATTAATTTTGGAGCAATGTGGGCAATCTTCTGGCCTTCATTGGCTGGAGTAGTACCTGCTCTCGTAGAAGAAGATCAACTGATGAGTAGTAACGCGCTCAATCAGATGACCTCCAACTTAATGTTAATTCTTGGCTCAACTATCGGTGGTGCGATTATCGCCACCCGCGGAAGCACAGCAGCGTTGATCATTGACTCATCAACCTTCATTATCTCTGGAAGTATTGTTTTGACGCTTCGCCACCTCACCTTCAGCGCACCTGTCACTGAAAATTCAATGATTGACGATCTGTTACATGGGTGGAAGGTATTCCTCTCCTTCAGATGGATTGTCATTATCGTTGCGGGTTTCTCGTCAATCATTATGTGTTGGTCAGCTGTCGATTCTGTGCTTGGACCGTTGCTCTCTATTAAGAAGTTCCATGGTGCTTCATCGTGGGCAATGATTGTCGCCGCTGAGTTTGTGGGCTATTTAGCTGGTTCGGCGATAGCGCTTAAAGTCAGGCCAAAGTATCCGATGCGCTTTCTTTTGCTCGGTACCTATGGGATCTGTTTCTATCTCATCGCCCTTGCCACTAGTAACTCCGTCTGGCTCATTGCGATCTTCGCCTTCTTCTTTGGCATGAACTTTGATCTCTGGGGAGCCATCTGGAGTACAGCGTTGCAACGTGAGGTTCCCAAAGAGTCTCTCTCTCGCGTCTCGGCCTTCGATGGCATGGGATCACTCCTAACCCGCCCCATCGGTGTTGCCTTGGCTGCTCCGCTCGCGGGGGCGATTGGTTTACGGAGTACCTTTCTTTGGATGGCGGTCTTGAGCGCGGTGGTAGTTACCGGAATGCTCGCCTTCCCGGCGGTCTGGAAGATGCAGCTCTCAGAGAACTCATAGCCGGCGCTGACTATTCTTGGAGGATAACGGGCTTTGATTGGCCCTAGAGATCGCTAAGTAATCATTCGAGCACAGGAGATAGATATGCGCTTTAGTAGCACCGCATCCAAGGTTGCAATCGGCTTCGTCATTGGAGCATCAACCATCGGTGGAATCGCCACCGCAGCTGGCACATTCTCAACATCGTCCGGGGTCGCCTGTGCGGACAATCGAACTGGTGCTCTCTATGCATCTACTACGGGAAGTTGCGCATCTAATCGAACCGCTCTTGCCCTTGGCTCACCCGCCGGCTCTCTCAAATCTGTTGTAGCAAAAGTTTCACCTAGTGTTGTTACCGTTAATGTGACCACGCCATCAGGTGGCGATACCGGATCTGGTTCAATCATCCAAAGTACGTCCACATTCTCATATGTGCTGACAAACAATCACGTTATTGATGCCGCAACTAATGGTGGCGGAACTGTGGATGTCGAGCTAAACAATGGCGATAGCGTCAGCGCAACTATTGTTGGCCGCGATGTTAACTACGACCTTGCGGTCTTAAAGATTAACCAGGGAAATCTGACACCTATCTCAATCGGCGACTCTTCGGCAATTTCAATGGGCGATGTTGCAATTGCCTTCGGCTCACCACTTGGACTATCTAACACTGTGACATCTGGAATTTTTTCAGCCTTTAACCGTCCAGTCACAACTCAGCAGAGCGGTGGCGTTAACTCCTATGTCGATGCTATCCAGACTGATGCAGCAATTAATCCTGGAAACTCAGGTGGGCCACTCACTGATTCTTCTGGAAACTTGGTTGGCGTAAATTCAGCGATAGCATCTACGGGATCATCTACCGCTGGCGGCCAATCCGGAAATATCGGACTTGGCTTCGCGATTCCGATCAATGAAGCGAAGCGCATCTATACCGAGATTATTACCTCACCCACCCACCAATCATCTCGTCCATTCTTGGGTGTCAGTTTTGATACCAACTACACGGGTAAGGGTGCGAAGGTACTCTCACTCGTCGCTGGCGAAGCTGCAGCGAAGGCCGGAATCCCAGTGGGAGCGATCTTTACCCAGATCGATGGTGTGAAGATTCCTGATCTGGTTACAGCGATTGTTCGAATTCGCGCGAGCATTCCGGGTGCAACAATCAAGATTGTTGCAACACTGCCCGACGGCTCTTCCAAGAGTTACTCAGTGGTCTTGGGAAGCACGACTAACTAATACCCTGCCATCCTTGCTCTAGACTCGCCACCATGATGAAGCACGATTCATGGTGGCGAGATGCTGTCATCTATCAGATCTATCCGCGCTCATTTCGCGACGCTAATGGCGATGGCGAGGGTGATCTCGCTGGCGTAATCGAGGGTCTGCCATATCTTGCCTCACTTGGTATCGATGCGATTTGGTTATCACCGATCTATCGCTCGCCCAACAACGATGGCTTTTATGATGTTGCCGATCCTCGGGATATCGATCCACTCTTTGGCACACTTGCTGATGCCGAACTACTTATAAAAGAGGCACACGCCGCTGGCCTTAAGGTGATCTTTGACATCATCCCTAATCACTTCTCATCTGATCACATCTGGTTCCAAGAGGCGATGAGGGCTGCACCTGGATCAGCAGCGCGCGCGCGTTTTCATTTTTATGATGGTCGCGGTGAATCTGGCGAGCTCACACCCAATAATTGGAATTCACTCTTCACTGGTCCTGCCTGGACACGCTTGCCTGATGGCCAGTGGTACCTCCATCTCTTTGACTCTTCACAACCTGATCTCAACTGGGATAACCCAGAAGTCCATGCCGACTTCGAGAAGACGCTGCGCTTCTGGCTTGATCTTGGGATCGATGGATTCCGTATCGATGTCTCCCACGGCCTTGTTAAAGAAGATATCTTGGTTGATCACCGTGATCCCGACCTGCTGACAAAAGCGCTACGCATCGATACAACAGATGTTACTGCAGAGCAGCGCGCTGATTTACTGAGCGATATGCCCTTCTTCGATCGAGATGGCGTTCATGAGATCTACCGCGAATGGCGCAAGATCTTCAATGAATACAAGGATCGTATGACTGTTGGAGAAGCATTTGTCTATCCAACATCACGCTTAGCCAACTATGTCAGACCCGATGAACTCCATCAGATCTTTAACTTCGACTTCCTATTAATTGAATGGGATGCAGCAAAGATACGAGAGGCTGCTTCTCGAGTGATCTCAGAGCTTGCAACTGTAGGTGCGCCACCAACGTGGGCGCTCAATAACCATGATTCACCACGACTGGTCTCGCGGCTTGGTTCACTAGCGAAGGCTCGCGCTCTCGCACTACTCACCGCCGCTCTCCCCGGTTCGCTCTATATCTATCAAGGTGAAGAGCTAGGACTACCCGATGGCGATATGCCAGTAAGTGCCCGTAAGGATCCAATCGCGATTCGATCCAAGGGTGCTGATCTTGGTCGCGATGGTTGTCGAGTCCCACTTCCGTGGAGCGCTCACCAACCTCACTTTGGCTTTTCTAGCCATACCCCATGGTTGCCACAGATGAGTTCGTATGGCGACTATGCGATTGAGAGCGAAGTCTCTGATCCAGAGAGCTCCCTTAACTTCTATAAGAAGACTCTTGAGATCCGAAAGCACCATCCTGCGCTAGGTGGAGAAGGCCAGATCACCTTCTTGGAATCTGAACCAGGAGTTCTTGCCTTCACACGAGTACCAGGTCTCGTTGTTGTTGCGAACACAACCGATGGATCTATTCAGATGAAGTTAGAAGCGCAATCGATACTCCATCAATCAGGCCACGGCGTTAATTACGTGGCAGATCTACTCGATCTGCCAGCACATACAACGGTCTGGCTACAGCGCTAAAAGTCTTTTACTTTACAGAGCCCGAGAGCAAGCCTCGGACGAAGAAGCGCTGTAGTGAGAAGAAGACGATGAGTGGGATCGCGATCGAGATAAAGGCGCCAGCGGTAAGTAGTTGCCATCCAGAACCGAACTGACCCACAAGCGATGCAAGCTTCGCATTAATTGGTGCAATCTCTTCTGTGCCGGATGCAAAGGTGAGGGCAACGAGGAGATCGTTCCAGACCCAGAGGAACTGGAAGATGGCAAAGGCTGCGATCGCTGGAATAGAAAGTGGGATCACAATCTGACGGAACACTTTGAAGTGGTTCGCGCCATCCATATATGCAGCCTCCATCAAATCACGTGGAAGTGACGCGATAAAGTTATGCAAGAGATAGATCGCAAGTGGCATTGCGAACATTGCATGAGGCAACCAAATACCAGCAAAGTGGCCAGCAATTCCAAGCTTAGGAATTATCGTGATGCTTCCGATATGTGCGCCACCTGTAAAGAGTTGGAGCAATGGAATCAAAGACATCTGTAGTGGAACAATCTGCAAGGCGAAGATAAAGAAGAAGACGAAATCACTTCCCTTGAACTTCACCCAAGCAAGTGAGTAAGCAGCCATTGTCGCGACAACGATCGGAATAATCACCGCAGGGATAGTGATAACAATTGAGTTAACGAGGTACGGCAGAACGCCATTGGCGACAGCTGCTTGTGTCTGGCTACCGAAGAGGACGTCGTGATAGTTCGCTAGTGTGAAATGAGGGTGGAGAAATACATGCCACCAACCTGTTGCATAGATATCAGCCTTAGATCTAAATGAGGAGACAAAGAGACCAAAGGTTGGGATTGTCCAGATGATGGTGATCGTCCAGACAACAAGCGCGGCAATCTTGGAAGAGAAGAGCTTGCGCCCTGGTGTGTGTTCGGCGACTTTGCTCATCGTTCTGACCTTTCGAGACGAAGATTACGCATATTAAAGAGCAAGACTGGGATAACTAAGAGGAAGAGGACGATCGCTAGCGCAGCGCCTTTACCTTGGTTAAATTGAACGAAGATCTGTGAATACATCTCATTCGCAAGTACGTTAGTTCCAAAGTTTCCGCCGGTCATGGTTCGGACGACGTCGAAAATCTTGAGCGCTCCAACGACTTGGGTAGCTAATACGACGATAAAGGTAGAGCGGACCGCTGGGAAGGTAATAAAGCGAAATAAGCGGAATCCATGAGCACCATCTAGGGCTGAGGCTTCCACGATATCGGCAGGGACTGCCTTGATTGCCGCAGAGAGAATCACCATGGCAAAGCCGGTCTGTACCCAGACGAAGATGATCATGAGTAAAAAGGTATTGAGCGGCTTATCGAGAAGCCAGTTCTGTGGATGCCCACCGACAGTCTTTACGACAGCACTGAGCAGGCCAACCTGAGGTTGGTAACGGTTGCTGTAGTTATAGACGAAGCGCCAGATGATCGAGGCGCCTACAAATGAGATTGCCATTGGCATAAAGAGCAGGGATTTTGGAAGTGATTCGCGCTTCATGCGATCCATAAAGACCGCGAGTAATAGTCCAAGGAGTGTGGTGAAGATCGGAACAACACCGATCCAAAGAAGAGTGTTGACTAAGACGCGGCGCATATCTGGATCGGTAAAGATCCACTTGTAGTTTGAGAAACCAACCCATTTTGAGGAGTCTTCACCTTTAAAACTAAAGAAGATTGTTTGGAAGGCCGGAACAATTAACCCAAGAATCAAGAGAAGAGCGGCTGGCCCCAAGAAGACAATATTTGCAACCGGCTTAACTTTGCGACCGTTAGCGCGACCAGCAATCCAAAAGACAACTGCCAAGATTGCAAGGAAGCCAAAGACTGCAATAAAGACCTGAGCAAATTTTGGTCCGGCAGTACTGAGGAAATTATTCACATCAGACCTTCCATAAACAGTGAAAGCAGAATTTTATTTTTAACTATCTCAACATTGAGAGTACTGAGTCTAGATGAAGAACGGGGCCCAACATAACTGTTAGGCCCCGTTCCTTTACTACTGGTTAACTAGAAAATTAATTCCTAATTAAACCTTATTAGGCCTTTGGCCATGCTGCATCAATTGCTGCTGCAACATCCTTGATTGCCTTACCTTCTGCGAACCATGCTGTGAACTCAGTCCATTCCTTACCGGCACCAACAGCTGCAGGCATTGCATCTGAAGCGTCGAATACGAAGGTTGACTTTGGATCAGCAAGGTACTTCGCTGAAAGACGATCGATTGGATCCTTGTAAGCAGCTAGTGGAACACCGCTGTTTGCAGATACCCAGTGATCGAGGTTAACGCGTGATGTTGCGTAGGTAGCTGAGCTTAGGTAAGCCTGAACTGCCTGAACTTCTGGACGTGATGAGAATGCAGTGGTGAATTCGCCGCCGCCTTCTACTGGTGTTGTTACAGAAGCGTTGATTGTTGGGAGGTAGAAGGCAAAGACATCACCTGTTGGCGAGATGTTTGTGCCTGCTGGGAGCTGGCTACCGTAGAAAGAAGCCTGCTGAAGCATGTTGCAACCGCCTGCTGCGATTGTCTGACCAGCATCCTGGAATGAGGTTGAGGCGATTGCCTTAACATCTCCAACATACTTTGGATTCTGCATCCAGTCAGCAACCTTCTGCATTGCTGCAATGATCTTAGGATCTGAGAACTTAACCTTGTGTGAGATCCAGTCGTTGTAGGTCTGCTGTCCGTACATACGGACTACAACCTCTTCGAGCCAGTCAGTTGCAGGCCAGCCTGTTGCTCCGCCTGAACCGATTCCGCCACAGAAAGCAGTCTGGTTGTTAGCAGCCATCTTGTCTGCAAGAGCGAGCATGCCATCCCATGTTGTTGGAACTGTGTAGCCGTTCTTAGCGAATTGCTTTGGTGAGTACCAGACGAGTGACTTCATGTTTGAACCGAGAGGTGCGGCGTAGAACTTTCCACCGACTGAACCGAGGTTCTTCCATGATGCGCTGTAGTACTTGTTTACGTTTGCAACAACACCTGCAGGAGCTGTCTTTACTTTGCCAGTCTTAACCATTGCAGCGAGGAGACCTGGCTGTGGGATAAGAGCGAGATCAGGAGCGTTTCCACCCTTGACGCGTACTGGAAGGAGAGCTTCGAACTGGTTTGATCCTTCGATCTTGATGTTTACGCCGGTGCATGATGTGAAATCAGCCCATGCTGCCTTCATTGTTGAAAGCTCTGGATCGAGGATTGAGGTGAAGATGGTTACGGTCTTACCCTTGATGCCCTTGTATCCTGCAAATGGATCACAGTTGTATGCAGCGTGAGCTGAACCAACACCGGTGATCATTGAGGCGATAAGAGCAACAGCTGCGACGCCCGCTGAAGCGAAACGTCCCTTTTTGCTAATTGTCATTTTCATCCTTTAGGGGTGAGCGGTCCAGACCCCCCATGGAATCCGATACCCGCTGTAAGGCTGATTCTTGGGTATAAGGGGCAGCCAGGGCAAGGAAAATTCGGCTAATCCGATAACAGGTTAGTAACGATTTCTTGCAGAAAATTGCAGTTTTCGGGAGGCTATTAGCCGACCGTACCGCCGTTTGAGGCGATGACCTTGCTGTACCACTTGGCCGAATCCTTCAGGGTCCGCTTCTGGGTCGTATAGTCAACATGGACCATGCCAAAGCGCTTCTCATAGCCCAAGGCCCATTCGTAGTTGTCCATCAACGACCATTGGTAGTAACCCTTGACTGGCGCGCCTTCTGCGATCGCTTGTGCAACGGCGTTGATATGAAGGTTGAGGTATGAAATTCGACGATCATCCTTCACATTGCCATGAGCGTCGGGCTCTTCAGGATAAGCACAGCCATTTTCGGTGATGTAGAAATCTGGGCAGCGATCGTCGAGCTCAGTAGCCCAACGAACAAGGAGCCTGCGCAATCCGTCGGGGTTAATTGGCCATCCCATATCAGTGAGTTCGCCTTCATGCTTGGTGTTTACTGTTAAGCCAAAGAGTTCGGATAAGTCATACCAACCTTCGGCGGCCGGATCTTTTACACCGATACGTTGATCGCAATAGAAATTTAAACCAACAAAATCATTCTTCGCCTGTGCAAGCTCCATATCACCAGGCATCACGACACCAGTGATTTCTGCTCCAAACTTTTCAATCAAAATTTCGGGATACTTTCCGTGGAAGAAGGCATCGGTCCACCAACGATTTGATTGAGCATCCATAACATCTGCGGCGTGAACTAACTCAGAATTATTTGGATCATCGGGGTTGAAGTTAGTCTGATTGATAACCGGTCCGAGCTTGAGATCATCTCGGACGGCGCGCATTGCGTTGAGAGCCGTGCCATGTGCGATAACTGTGTGATGCGCAACTTTGAAAGCCTTTGCGCGATCCTTAAATCCCGGAGCCATTACACCGATTCCATGGCCGAGCCACGCAACGCACCAAGGCTCATTAATAGGTGAGAAATTTTTGACGCGATCACCGAAGTGTTCGGCCACAGCTGCGGCATATTTTCCAAAGGCAGTAACCGTCTCGCGAGATTCCCACCCACCCTTATCTTGCAAGGCTTGGGGTAGATCCCAGTGGTAGAGAGTGATAAGTGGTTGAATGCCAGCCGCAATTAACCCGTTGATCAACTTGTCATAGAAGGCAAAGCCACGTTCTTCACGCACGTCATCACCATTAGGGAAGAGTCGGGGCCAAGCCAGCGACATTCGGTAATGCTTGAGGCCAAGGCCCTTCATCATTTGGATATCTGATTCCCATAAGTGGTAATGATCGCAGGCAACATCGCCAGTATCTCCATGTGCTGTCTTACCTGGAGTGTGGCTGAAGGTATCCCAAATACTTAAACCTCGGCCATCTTCCTTTGCAGCACCTTCAATTTGGTAGGCAGCGGTTGCTGCGCCCCATCGGAATCCATCTGGAAATTTAGCCATGCCCAAAATCTACACACTTATTGAAGTTTTTGAGTAGATCCTCGGACAATAAGTTGTGTGGGTAGGGTGATGTGCTTAGGTTCAGACTTTGAATTCTTCATCTGGTCAAGTATCTGCCATGCGGCAAGCTCGCCGATTTGTGAAACAGGCTGCCTGATCGTTGTGAGATTGAAGTACTCAGCCATCTCGTGATCATCGAATCCGATAATCGAAAGATCGCTGGGGACGGTCAACTCGTGCCTAGCAATCGAACGTATCGCTCCAAAGGCCATCTCATCCGATTGGCAAAATATTGCCGTGGGCCGGTCACGGCGAGCAAGAAGTTCATCCATTGCTTGCATTCCGGTCGCCATTGAAAAGTCACCCATAACTTCGTGTTCTGGATTCCACTCAATTCCATTTGCTTCGAGCACACTTAAGAATCCTGCTTTTCGTTCAAAGGGAACAGGAAAATGGAATTGATTGTTCATGGCGCCAGCTACTAGACCGATCTTCCGATGACCTTGATTGATGAGATGTTGGGTAGCAATCTTTGCGCCATCTTGGTCATCAATTCCGACGCTGGGAGAGCCTTCGTGTTTCAGACCGATCAACGAAATAGGTACACCGAGACCCAAGAGAGATTCGAACTCCTCTTGAGTTGGTGGCAGGCTCACAATAAGTAATCCCACAATGCGACTATTTTTTAATTGCTCACGGAATAACTTCTCGCGTCCCTTTACCTGGTTGAAGTTATAGATCAATAGATCTAATCCCGCCTCGCGAAGCGCCTGTTCTGCACCCGCGAGAGCCTGGGAGAAGTACCAACGATTGATGTAAGGAGCGATAACGCCGACTGCTTGTAAATTTTTGCGCTCCTCATCGAACTCGGCGAAGGGTCCGTAGGAGAGCTTCTTCGCGGCGTCGCGAACCGCCTTGCGAGTCTCTGCCTTTACATGGGTGATATCCCTCAATGCTCGTGAAGCGGTGGCCTCAGAGACTCCTGCGAGTTGTGCGACTTCACGTAATCCAGCCAACAGTGGACCCCTATCTGCAATATTCTGCAAGAAACTGCAAGATGATAAAGATACGGTAAAGAGTTTTAAATTGGAAGGTGTAGGCATGATCTGCCCTTTACGATCCACCCATGCTCAAAAAAGATGCGAATTGGTGGAGACAAGCGGCGATCTATCAGATCTACCCAAGGTCATTTAAAGATTCAGATGGCGATGGACTTGGTGACATCAAAGGCATTACCCAAGGAGCGAAGTACCTCAAATCCCTCAGCCTCGATGCTGTCTGGCTATCACCGTTCTTCCCATCTGCGCTCGCTGATGGTGGCTACGACGTAGCTGATTACCGCAATGTCGATCCGCGTCTTGGAACACTCAAAGATTTTGATGCAATGCTCAAGGCGCTACATGCTGAAGGTATTCGGGTCTTTGTCGATATCGTCCCCAATCACTCATCTGATCAGCACGAGTGGTTCCAGGCTGCGCTCGCTGCAAAGCCAGGCTCGAAAGAGCGCAATCGCTATATCTTCCGTGATGGGCGCGGCAAGAATGGCGAACTCCCACCCAATGATTTTGTCTCACACTTTGCACCATCAGCATGGACTCGCTCAAAGAATCCCGATGGCAGCGCAGGTCAGTGGTACTTCCACATGTTCGCACCCGAACAACCAGATTTCAATTGGGATAATCGCGAAGTTCAACTTGATTTCTTAAAGACTCTTAAATTCTGGTCAGTTCGCGGTGTTGATGGCTTCCGAATCGATGTAGCGCATGCGTTAAAGAAGGACTTTACGCGCTTTAATAAGTCTTACACCAAGATGGATTCGATGAAGATCAAAGCCGATGGCAGCGATATTCTCTTCGATCGTGACGAAGTCCATAAGATCTATCGCGAATGGCGCAAGCTATTTAATCAATACAACCCACCACGCGTAGCTGTTGCTGAAGCTTATGTTCCTGCCTCTCGCCGAACACAATATGCATCCCCAGATGAACTAGGGCAAGCATTTAACTTCGATCTGCTTCAAACCCCTTTCTCGTCAAAAGAATATAAGCGCATCGTCACAGAAAATATTGAATTGGCATCAGAATCAGGATCATCCTCAACGTGGGTGCTCAATAATCACGATGTGGTCCGAACCGTTACAAAGTTTGGCCTTCCAAATGGCACTGATTTAAATCAGTGGCTTCTCTCAGATGGTAAATCAATCAAGGTTGATCTCGCGCTCGGTGAGAAGCGTGCACGTGCGGCTGCGATGTTCATTATGGCGCTACCGGGTTGTTCCTACATGTATCAGGGCGAAGAGCTTGGGCTCTTTGAAGTTGCTGACTTACGGCCTGAAGATATGCAAGATCCAAATTGGAGTCGCAACGTAGTCCTTAAGAAGGAGCGAGTCTTCTTTAAGAAGCAGGGAAAGATGATTACTGGCCTTGCGGAAATTCACCTCGAGAAAGGTCGCGATGGATGTCGCGTGCCGCTTCCTTGGAGACCCAGTGGTCCCTCGTTTGGTTTCGGTGCGGGCAAAGCCCACCTCCCACAGCCACGCGAATACGGTCCGCTCTCGGTGCAGAGCCAATCCAACGTTAAGGGATCAACGCTAGATATCTATCGGACCGCTCTCAAACTTCGTAAGAAGCTACAAACAACTGAAGAGTTCGAATGGATCAAGACTGGGGATCCGCAAGTGCTTCACTTAAGCCGCAAAAATGGCTGGCATTGCATCATGAACTTTGATGGCGCCGATTTCACACTTCCACAAGGTGAAGTTCTCCATTCGAGCAGTCCTCTGAAGGGGCGCAAACTCCCGAAGAACACAACGGTCTGGTTGAAGGCTTAACTAACTCGCGTAGCTGAATTGGCGATCTTTTCGTACTGACGTGTGCTCACAAGCTCGCGAAGCCTCTCGAAGCCATCCCAGATTTCTACATAACTTGTTGGTAGTGGACTAATCGCTACGCGAATCGAATTGGGTTCGCGGTAATCAGGAATTACATGTGCAAATTGACGAAGCGCTTGCGCGATCCGCTTAGCCTCAGGATGTACGAGTGAAATATGGCCACCACGTTCTTGAGGGTTGCGTGAGGTGTTGAGAGTAAAGCCAAGCGGGGCAAGCCATGCGTCAAAGAGAGCGATCATCATCTCGGTACCGGTTGCACACTTAGCAGCGATCGCATCGATCCCGGCTTCTTCAATGATCCCAAAGGCGGCGTTGATTATGCGTAGCCCAATAATTGGTGGCGTAGCGATTTTGAAGCCAGCGATATCAGCTCGCTTCTCAAATTCTGCGCCCATTTCAAATTGATTCGTCTGAGCAAACCACCCTTGAATCGGAACCTGCAACTCTTTCTGCATTCGCTTTGCGACATAGAGCCAGGCGGGTGCACCAGGTCCGGAGTTTCCATATTTATAAGTACAACCCACTGCGAGATCAACACCGGCTTCATCAAAATTCAATTTAATCGACCCAACAGCGTGAGATGCATCCCAGACAACCAATGCACCAAACTTGCGGCATAGATCAGTGATCGCCTTAATATCGTTACGAGCACCTGATCGATATTGAATAACTTCGAGTGTCACTACTGCGACATCGTCAGAGAGGTACTTTTCGAGCAGCTCAGGAGTGATGCGCTCATGAACTGCATCAGATCCATCTTCGTTATTAATTGTGATGAGTTTTAATCCAAGACGATCGGCATACCCCTGAACTATGTAGCGATCAGTGGGAAAATTGGCCGCATCGATAATGATTGTTTTGCGATCTGGCCGGGCAGCGAGTGCTGCACCAATTAATTGGAAGAAGTTCACAGATGTTGTGTCGCAGGCTAAGACTTGACCGGCAGCAGCACCAAGCGCAGCGCGCCCAATGAGGTCGCCAGTTGGCTCTGCCTCATCAATCCAGTGCATCCAACCTTCAACAACTTCATTTGCCCATTCGTTGAGCATGAAATCGCTGACAACCTGCACGGCCCGCTTTGGGAGTCTGCCAAGTGAGTTGCCATCGAGATAACAGAGATCAGGGTTGTTATTGATGAACTCATCACGATACTTAGCAAGTGGGTCCGCCGCATCAAGGTCGAGAGCATATTGACGATTGGTTATCTCCATTTCCGTACCCTATCTGCGCAGCAATAGAATCATCTAGTGGCAGCTAAGAGTTCAGTAAACCTCGTTAACCTCGAAGCGGTCTCCAAATCATTCGGCGTAAAGCCACTCCTTAATAACGTCTCACTCGGCATTAACGCTGGTGAGCGAATCGGAGTTGTGGGACGAAATGGTGGCGGTAAATCAACCCTCATGAGAGTTCTCGCCGGCCTTGAAGCTCCAGATACTGGGCGAGTAGCCAAGGGTGCGACCCTTGCGATGGGAATTCTTAACCAAGCAGACACCGCCGCACCAGGAGCGAGCGTTCGTGATGTAGTCCTTGGTCAAAAAGAGAAGCACGAATGGGCGAGTAGCTCTGATATCCGTGAGATCTTTACCGGGCTATTTGGTGGCTTTGATGATCACCTACTTGATCGTGACTTCCATTCTCTCAGTGGTGGCGAACGCCGTCGCGTCAACCTTGCAAAATTATTAGTTGCAGATCTAGACCTTCTTCTCCTCGATGAACCAACGAACCATCTCGATGTTGAAGGTGTCGCTTGGCTTGCAGAACATATTAAATCTCGGACTAATCTTGCAGTGATGGTGATTACCCACGATCGCTGGTTCTTGGATGAGATATCTGAGCAGATCTGGGAAGTAGTCGACGGAGAGATCAAGACTTACGAAGGTGGTTACTCGGCTTATGTTCTCTCGAAAGCCGAGCGCTCTCGCCAGATGAGCGTAGAAGATAGTAAGCGCAATATGTTGATCCGCAAAGAGCTTGCATGGCTTCGACGTGGCGCACCTGCCCGAACCGCGAAACCAAAGTTCCGTATTGAAGCTGCAAATACTTTAATCGCGAATGAACCCCCACCTCGTAATGAGGCCGAGCTCCTTAACTTCGCTCAGAACCGCTTAGGTAACACGGTTTATGAATTACACCAGGCTGATATCTACGCCGGCGATAAAGAGTTACTTAAGGATATTTATTGGAACATTGGCCCTGGTAATCGCATTGGTATCGTTGGAGTTAACGGTGCAGGCAAGACAACTCTGATCAGAACCCTGATAGGCGAGAACAAGGTGAGCGCTGGCAGGCTTGTTACTGGTGTGACAGTGAAGCCTGCTTATCTATCCCAGCACTTAGAAGAGTTAGATCCAAAGTGGCGAGTCTTAGAAGCGGTTGAAAAGATTGCAAACCGAGTGCAGCTCGGTAATGGTAAAGAGTTAAGCGCCTCTCAACTCTGCGAGCGACTTGGGTTCTCAAAAGATGCGCAGTGGACACCTGTTGGGGATCTCTCCGGAGGCGAACGCAGACGGCTTCAGCTCACCAGGCTATTAATGGATAGCCCAAACGTCCTTATTCTGGATGAGCCAACAAATGATTTCGATGTTGAGACCCTCACTGCGCTTGAAGATCTCTTAGATTCCTTTGGTGGCACGATGCTAGTTATCTCGCACGATCGCTACTTCTTAGAACGAGTCTGCGACACCTTTGTTGGATTGCTAGGGAATAAGACGATGCGCGATCTTCCGGGTGGAGTCGAGCAGTATCTTGAGTTACGACGTGCCAAAAGTTCCCCAGTTGCTGCAGCGAAGAACACATCAGGAGTTTCTAACGCGGCGCTACAGCGCGATTTAAAGAAAGAGATCACCAAGCTTGATCGCCAGATCGAAAAGGCCGCGGTTGAACGCAGTGAATTAATGGCGGCACAAAGTGAGTTTGCGATGGATTACGACAAGCTTGGGCAGATCAGCACGGCGCTAGATGCAAATGCCGCCCGTCAAGCAGAACTTGAAGAGCAATGGCTTACCGCTACCACCGCCCTAGAAGAGTTGGGTTAACCGAACTTTCGGACTGCGGCAGCAACATTTGTCACCACGCGCGGATCGAAGACACTTGGAATAATGAAATTTGCATTGAGTTGATCGGCAGATACACATTCACTGATCGCATCAGATGCAGCAACAAGCATCTCGTCAGTGATCTTGGTGATCCGTCCATCAAGTAACCCACGGAAGATTCCAGGGAATGCCAAGACATTGTTGATCTGATTGGGTTGATCGCTGCGACCTGTTGCAACAACTGCAGCATACTTACGAGCAATTACTGGATCGATCTCAGGATCTGGGTTGGCAAGTGCAAAGACGATTGACCCGGCAGCCATAGATTTCACATCGGCTTCAGTGATGACATTAGGCGCACTCACACCAATAAAAATATCTGCGCCGGCCATGGCATCATGGATAGTTCCGGCGAAGTCGCCCACTGCACCTTCTTTATCAAATGCGAGAATTGATGTTGCGCCAGCGGTCCGCAATAAATTAGCGACGGCTGTCCCCGCAGCACCTGCACCACTCATAATGATTGTGGCAGTCGCGAGATCCTTCTTCACGAACTTCAGCGCATTCTTGAGCGCCGCAAGCACAACGATCGCAGTGCCGTGTTGATCATCATGGAAGACTGGAATATCAAGGAGATCGCGTAACCGCGCTTCGATCTCAAAGCAGCGTGGCGCAGAGATATCTTCAAGATTAATTCCACCGTACACGGGAGCTATGATCTGAACGGTACGGACGATCTCATCAACATCTTGGGTATCTAGGCATACTGGCCAGGCATCAACATCAGCGAAGCGCTTAAAGAGAGCCGCCTTACCCTCCATCACGGGTAGAGCAGCGGCTGGACCGATATTGCCAAGTCCTAGAACTGCTGAGCCATCAGTGACGACGGCAACGGTATTGCGCTTAATTGTGAGGCGTCGGGCATCGGAAGGATCCTTTGCGATGGCCTGGCTGATGCGAGCTACGCCGGGGGTATAGGCGCGTGAAAGGTCATCACGAGTTTTGAGTGGGACCTTGGATACAACTTCAATCTTTCCACCGAGGTGGAGCAGGAATGTTCGGTCTGAAACTTTACGAACTGTGAGATCTGGTCGCTGTGAAATCGCTTCACTGATTCGCTCAGCATGATCTGCATCAATCGCATCACAGGTTACGTCGATGACAACATGATCAAGATGGGATTCAACGACGTCGAGTGCGGTAATACTTGCACCGGCGGCAATGATTGCATTTGTTACCTCTGCAACAGGTTGCGCCGAAGGAGGACCTTCAACGCGAATTGTGATTCCGTAACCAGGGCTTGTTGATGACACTTATACAACTCCGTATAGTCGATCGCCGGCATCGCCCAGGCCTGGAACGATGTAACCATGTTCATTGAGCTTAGTATCAACAGCTCCGGTAACAAGAGTGATCTGTTGATCTTTTCCTGCAAAGGCCTCTTGAAGAGCAGCAATACCCTCAGGTGCACTCAAGATTGTGATAATCGTGATCTCGGTAGCGCCTTTTTCGAAAAGGTATTCAACAGCTGCGATCAAGGTCCCACCAGTAGCAAGCATCGGATCAAGGATGTAGCACTGACGACCCTTTAAGTTTTCAGGGAGTCGATTGGCATAGGTAGAGGCTTGCAAGGTGACGTGATCGCGGACCATTCCAAGTAATCCAACTTCAGCAGTCGGCATTAAGCGGACCATTCCTTCGAGCATTCCAAGGCCTGCGCGCAGAATTGGAACGACGACTGGACGTGGTTCGGCAAGTTCTATACCTTCGTAGAGCGCAACCGGAGTAATCACAGTCGCAGGGACGGTCTTAACTTCGCGAGTTGCCTCGTAAGCCAGGAGGGTGACGATCTCTTCGGTGAGTTGGCGAAATGTCGGTGAATGAGTGTTTTTATCCCGAAGAACCGTGAGCTTGTGGCCAATTAATGGGTGTTCAGCGATATGAATCTTCATACGCGAAGCCTACTATGAGCACATGGCTAACGATATTGGCGTGATTGCTTGGCACGAGGATGGTCGGTGGTCGGTGGCAGAGCTCGAGACGCAAGATCTCACCGAGATCATCGATCGCCTTAAAGCCCAACAGACCAATGGCGGCGCAGTCGGACTGATCTCGATCGATGAAGAGTTTTTCATCGTGGCCCGAGCGCTCGGCACTACATTGCATATGATGATCAGTGATGTGACCTATGCACTTGATAATGATTTAGCGGCCGATTTAGTTGATGTCTTAGATCTTCCATTCCCGGAAGAGGATGATGAGTCAGGACCTGGCGGCGATATTGATTTACTCGTTGATCTTGGAATGAATGTGATGGAGCTCGAAATACTGGCTTCAGATCCAGAACTCTTTCCAGATGAAGCAATCTCTGCGATTGCTCATCGCCTTGGATTCGGAGCGCAGTTCGACGAACTTTATGATTAATTACAATGATTAATTACAACGAAGCAATGCTTAAGGCTTTAGCGGTTGCACAGTCTGCAACAAAGAATGGTGATGTGCCTGTAGGCGCTGTGATATTCAATCAAGAGGGTTTGTTAGTTGGAACCGGTCACAACCTCCGTGAGCTCGATAACGATCCGACAGCTCACGCCGAGATTATCGCCATCAGAGAGGCTGCAACGAAGAACGGCAGCTGGCGGCTCGATGGTTACACACTTGTCGTGACGCTAGAACCATGCGCGATGTGTGCTGGTGCAATCGCTCAATCTCGAATTAAGACCGTCGCCTTCGGGGCATGGGATTCGAAGGCAGGCGCCGTGGGTTCAGTTTGGGATATCTTGCGTGATCCACGATCACCTCATCAGGTCGAAGTTATCGCTGGGATTATGGAGCCAGAGTGCGCCGCCCTTTTAACTGCCTTCTTCAAAGAGCAACGTTAGTTGTAGGCTCTCCCTCGGTGGCGTGTCTGAGCGGCCGAAAGAGCACGTCTCGAAAGCGTGAGTGGGGGTAACTCCACCGTGGGTTCAAATCCCACCGCCACCGCCATATCTTCTAAAACCTCAAATTCATCCTTTCTTCATGCTGCAAACCGTTCTCAAGTTGCTTGATAGTTGAAAATTAAACTAAAATCCAGATACTCAACCGAATCTATCGAAGGATGTACATGTCAGATCTACTACACATTGCAGTTAGCCCAATGGGTGAAAATTCAATTTCACGTGCAATCGATGCTTCATTCATGGCAGCATTCAACGAAAAGTATCCCAATGCAGAGATCATCACCCACGATCTCGCAACCGAAAATATTCCACACCTTGATGGCGAAGCGATCTTTGCCGGTTACACACCAGAAGCAGATCGCACTCCAACAGCAGCGGCAAAGCACAACTACCGCCTCGGTCTTATCAAGGAAGTTAACGAAGCTAAGCACATCATGATTTCAACTCCAATGTGGAACTTCTCAGTCCCATCAGCGCTTAAGGCATGGATCGATCAGATCATCATTCCTGGTGCAGTTAAAGTCTCAGGCAAGGTAACTGTCATCATCTCTCAGGGTGGCTCATACGCTCCTGGTGCACCACGTGAAGGTTGGGATTTCGAGAGCGGTCTTCTTGCACGCACATTCGAATCAATCGAAGCAAAAGATGTAAAGGTAATTCTCGCTGAGTTTGGTCTAGCGGGCGTAGTTCCTGGAATGGAATCGTTCGTTGAGAACAAGGCAGCATCAGCTGCAGCTGCGAAGGCTGAGGCAGTAGTACGCGCAATTGCAGAATAAATAACTAGTTCGACTTAAAGGCCGCTTCTCTCACATTGAGAAGCGGCCTTTTGAGTACCAACGCAAGTAGTGTTGGCTTATGGAGCGCATCCTCTACATCCCTTTCGATCATCTCCATCGCCATTATGGTGTTCTGGCGAAGGCGGATCCGAAGACCGATCTTGTAGTGATGGTCGAGAGCGCTCGCATGACAACTGGTAGTAAATGGCACAAGACCCGACTCTTCTTCATGATTTCTGCTGCTCGCCACTTCGCGGCAGAGTTGGAATCAGCTGGCTTTACAGTGATTTATAAGCAGGCGGCTACCACTATTGATGGTCTCTCAGAGCTACCAAAGAATTATGCCGCGCTCCCGATCATCTGTGCGCAGCCATCATCACATCGCCAAGGTGCTTCGCTTAAGGAGTTTGGCGTCGAATTTGTCGAAAATGATTTCTTCCTCACTCCCCGGGAGCTCTTTAGCCAGTGGGCGCTCACGCAGAAGAATTTCTTGATGGAGAGCTTCTATCGTGCTCAACGAGTGAGACTCAATGTGTTGGTTGAAAATGGTAAACCAGTTAGCGGTCAATGGAATTTTGATAAAGATAATCGTTTGCCACCTAGAAAGAATCACACTTACCCGCAATATCTCACTCACACCTATGATGAGATTGATAATGAAGTCGCCCTACAACTCGGCATCGAAGTTCCGGTTGAGTGGGCGACAACTCGAGCCGGTGCGCTGCGAGCCTTAAGAAATTTTATAGAAAATCACTTTGCTGAATTTGGCCCATACGAAGATGCGATGACAACCGATAACTGGGCGCTTAATCACTCACTCTTAAGCCCCTATATCAACGTGGGACTCTTGCATCCATCAGAAGTTGTTGAAGCTGCCGTGAATAAGTTTGAGGATGGAAGTATCCCGATCTCAAGTGCTGAGGGATTCATCCGACAGCTCATCGGCTGGCGTGAATACATTAATGGCATGTATTGGCACCTCGGCCCTGACTATGCGCAGTTAAATCATCTCAACGCCAAACGAAAATTACTTCCACTCTTTAAAGATTCAACGAAGACGCAAATGAATTGTTTGAAGCACATCGTCTCGGATATCGAAGATCGAGCATGGGTGCACCACATCCCCCGCTTAATGGTGCTCAGTAACCTGGCGCTTATCGCGGGCGTTAATCCCCAGGAATTTCTTGATTGGATGCGCTCCGCCTTTATTGATGCCTCAGATTGGGTGATGGTCCCGAATGTTATTGGGATGGGAGTACATGCCGATGGTGGGCAGATGATGACAAAGCCTTATGCAGCAGCTGGCGCCTATATCTCGCGAATGAGTAATTACTGCAAGCCATGTAAATATGATCCAAAGAAGCGAACTGGCGATGATGCCTGTCCTTTCACGACCTTGTATTGGGATTTCTTAGAGCGACACCGCGCCGAGTTCGCAGGCAATCACCGGATGGCTCAGCAGCTCGCTGGAATCGACCGATTGAGTGATCTCGAAGAGGTGCAAACTCGGGCCCGCGCTCTCTTGGCTGGCCTGGAAAAGGGAACGATTTAGAGTTTAGGAATTTTTTACCCAAAAACCCTGTACAGAGTTGAGCTTCTAGATGAGACTTCTGATGTGCGCCGACCCCTTGCCACCTTAATATGTCTTCTTGGATTGCTCATACCAAGTAGCGCATACGCTGACGCAAGCCTAAGTGCTCTCCCTGCAATTCCTGAGTATCAATTTCCAGCGCTCGTTGATCAACCAGTCTCAGATCTACTTGCCGTCTCGTTACCTTCAATATCTACAGATATGCCCAAGCCTTATAAAGATCGCTGTCATGTGCAACAGAATCTCACATCAACAACAGCAAGTTGTCTTTATGGGAATCTCGGCTCAAAGACCACGATTGTGCTCTTTGGTGATAGTCACGCACTTAGTTGGTTCCCGGCAATTGAAAAATTAGCGATCGCGAAGAAGTGGCGTTTACTCTCACTTACAATGTCATCTTGCTGGCCCGCGACAATGCCTGCATGGAACCCTGCGACAAATGTATTAATGAACAATTGTGCAATCTGGCGAAAGAGTGCGTTGAATCAAATTGCCCAAGTAAAGCCTTATCTGACCTTCATCACTGGCACTCGAGGCTTTGCAACCGTCGATAATGCAGGAAATGTTTTAGCAGGTGATGCGCGGAGCGCTGCCTGGCAAGCTGGAATCGCAACGACAATTAATGCGATCAAACACGTATCGAAGAATACAGTGATGATTAGCGATACTCCGGTCTCGCTCTACAACGTCGCTGATTGCTTGAGCTATTCTCTAGATAGCATTTCATACTGTGCCACCGCCTCTTCAACGGCAATCAGCACAGAGTGGCTTACACTCGAGCGGGATACAGCTGCATCATTAGGAATCCTCTGGATTAACCCAACCGAATGGATCTGCATTACCGATCCCTGCAGCCCAATCTCCGGTGATAATGCGATCTACAGAGATGGGGGACATTTAACAGCATCGTTCGCGGTTCATCTCGAAGCTCCACTTTGGGCAGAACTCTCTAGCGAACTTACTCACTAACGACCTAATTTGTAGCGACTACTCGGTTGGGTAAGTAAGACCGATCTGGGCTCGAACCGCATCCATAACCTTCATAATCTCGACCGTTTCAGCCAAGCTCATGATGGGACTTTCAGTAACTCCTTGGCGGATACATTCTTCAACATGGATTCCTTGGTATTGCCGACCCTGACCTTTTATAGCCTCTTGGTATTCGCGTAGGACTTCACCCTCGATATCTATTACTCGAAATGATGTCTGGCCATAGAACGAACGATCGAGATCGACTCGGGCGAGTGAGCCCACGATGCTTGCAGTCACAGGTCCTGCTCCCAAGAACGATACTGTCATTGTTGCCTGCTTACCACCTGCGTACTCAAAGATCATCGATGTTGTTGCATCAGCGCCATCGTTATTGAATCTAGCCTTCGCAGTTATCGCAGCGGGCTTACCGAAGATGCGATGCGCTAACGAGATTGGATAAATCCCAAGATCGAGTAGTGCTCCGCCACCAAGTGCACGCTCGACTAATCGTGGAACATGAGTGAGTGCTTGACTATGGTCGGCAGTAAGAAGTTCGATCTCTCCGAGTGAACCAGAATTGATAACTTCAAAGACTGCGTTCATGGTTGGTAAGAAACGAGTCCACATCGCCTCCATCACAAAGAGATTCTTCTCTTTGGCGAGTGTGTAAATTTCTTGCGCCTCTTTGGCGTTAATGGTGAATGGCTTCTCAACTAATAAATGTTTCCCAGCGTTAAGCGCTAGAAGCGCATCGCGCTTATGAAAGGGATGGATCGTCGAGATGTAGATGATATCTACCTCAGGATCGGCAACGAGCGCCTCATACCCTTGATGGCGGTTTGGAATCCCGAATCGATCGGCAAAGGCGTTCGCCTTACCGAGATCACGGGCACCTACGGCCTGAATCGTTAGTCCTGCGTGCTGGAAATCTTGGGCCACTTCTGAAGCGATCCAGCCAGCGCTCAAAAACCCCCAGCGAAGATCGCTACTCATGCGTGAAACTCCCTACATTAAAAGTGCCTAGATAGAGCATTAACCCTTGGAAGACTTCTTCTCCTGCTTCGCGGCGCGCTTCTCCTTGAGGGAGAGCTTTGGCTCCTTCTTGGTATTTGCATTGCTCTTCTGCTCTTTATTTGCCATTTTCCTGTGACCTTCCTTAAATCGACTGTGAAATTAATGATAGTCCTTAATTCGTGCTTTAGAATGCATCTATGAATAAAAAAGCCTCAGCAGTACTAGCACTCTCACTCATCCTTGGCCTTGCAATCGGAAGTTCTGCCCAGGCAGCATCTCCAAGCGCTAAGCCAGCGGTTGCCACTAAGAAGAAGCCAGCGGTTGCCACTAAGAAGAAGCCAGCGGTTGCCACTGCAAAGGAAGGCACAGCCACTCATGAGATGTCTGAAGCCTCTACAGGCACTGGCGAGGAAGGCTCACAGAAGGTTGCTAAGGCAAAAACTTCTGTCATCAAGAAGAAGCCAGCACCAAAGGCATCACCAAAGAAGTAATTACTCTCTAGCTTGAGAGCAAGAAGAAACCCCCGCAGACACTTGGCTGCGGGGGTTTCTTTATCTAACTTTTTAGATGACCGAGAGAGTTAAGGCCGTGAGCACTGCGGCGATTGCACACCATGTGAACCATGATTGCACAACGCGCTGGCGCCAAAGATCTAACTCGTGAGGTAGGTCTGTGGTGCGGTTACGGATCAAGATACCGAGTGCGATAAATGAACCAAGGAAGTAGTGGAAGAGTCCGCTACCGGCCATTAAGACCCAGTTTGATGCATAGGCACCATTGAAGCTGACAACGCCACCATCATCGGTAAGAAGAAATGGCATATGTGCCATCTGCTTCCACTGGAGGTATCCACCAACAAGAAGTACTACAAAGGTCACAATAGATGTGAGGTTTCGAGTCTGCTTGTTCTCTTGTCCCAAACGATGGCTGATCGCTGCGATCACAAATGGAATCGCAACTTGCCAGGCCGAAGAGATGGAGTAGTGGTGGACGCCCTTAGGCAACCAGCCACCGTTGTTATTGAGGTTACGTAGGTAGAAGTAAGAGAAGATCATTCCGAAGAGGAATGAACCATCTGCAACGATGAGCAGTCTTACTCCAAGGCGCTCACGACGACCAACAGCTGCATCAGAATCGTGGTGAACGCGGAACTCTGTATCTGCGCTCATGAGTTACTTACCCTTTCCATAGCCGTAAGGATCACTTGTGATGATAGGTAGTTCATCAAAGTTGGTGAGTGGTACTGGATAAGGAACTGTCCACTCGAGTGTCTTTGCTCCCCATGGGTTCATAGGGGCAACCTTGCCCTTGTTCCATGAGTGAATGACGGCCCAGAGAAGAACAATCATTCCGATTCCGACGCTGTAAGCACCGATCGTTGATACGAGGTTCGAGTTTTTGTAGAAGGCTGCATAGTCGATAACACGACGAGGCTGACCTTCAGCTCCGGCCATAAACATTCCGAAGAAGAGAACGTTGAAGCCGATCTGTACCAACCAGAACGAGATGTAGCCAGCGCGCTCATTGAGCATGCGCCCTGTCATCTTTGGGTACCAGTAAGCGAGTCCGCCGATGGCTCCTGTAAGTGCAGCACCCATCAATGTGAAGTGGAAGTGTGCGGTCACGAACATTGAACCATGGAGGTAATTATCAGCAGGAACGTCTGAGAGATAAATCCCGGTGATTCCACCGATCAAGAAGTCCCAGATAAAGGCGAAGACAGAGAGCATTGGCAACTTAAGCCAAGGTTTGCCGCGCCAGATAGTTCCGATCAATACCAAGAACAGGAGTCCAGTAGGAATCGAGATCATCTCGGTAGTAACCATGAATGGACCGTTCAGCGAAGGTGCCCAACCCGCTAGGTACATGTGGTGAGCCCATACAAGTACTGAAAGTCCGGCGATACCTGCGAAGCCCAAGATTGCGGCGTTGTAAGAGAAGAGCGGCTTTCTTACGAAGACCGGAGCAATCTCCATGAGAGCTGCAACACCTGGGATCAAGATGACGTAAACCTCTGGGTGACCCATGATCCAGAAGAGGTTGGCGTAGAGCCAGCCACTTCCACCCATATTGGCGTCGAAGAAGCCAGTGTTAAAGGTTCGATCAAGTCCGGTCTGCACCATGGCAAGCATGAATGTTGGGAAAGCAGGGATAGCGAGTGCAACCGAGATCGTTGCTCCGATAACGAAGATCGGCACGCGGTTCCATTTCATACCCTTAGTACGCATTGCAACAACGGTTGTCGTGATGTTCATACCGGCAACTGCTGTCGAGACCGCGAAAATGATAATTGTCGCGATAAATGAGTTCATGCCTGGCCCAGCCTGAGTGCTGAGAGGTGCATAAGCAGTCCAACCGGTTGGGATTCCACCAAGGAACCAAGCGCTACAAAGCACTGGAATCGCAGTGAAGAGAACCCACCAGGAGAGCGCGTTGAGGCGAGGGAAGGCCATATCGTAGGCACCGATCATGATCGGCATGATGTAGTTACCAAATGGGCCCGTCGCAACGATAATCATTGCGATGATCATGGTGATTCCATGAAGACCAACGAGTGAGTTATAGACAACCGGCGTAACGAAGTGGGCGCCTGGTCGAGCTAAGTTTGTACGAATCATCATCGCCATGGTTCCGCCCACGCCAAGCATCGTCATGACGCCTACGAGGTATTGGATACCAACAACTTTGTGATCTGTGCAGTACTTGAAATAACGCTTTGTTCCCTGGCCATCACCAGCGAGATAAAGAATTTCTTCATCAGTGAGATCTTTGCCGATTAACCAGCGCCATGGACCAATGAAGGCTCCGATACCGACCATGAATCCAACTGACCAAGAGAGCATCGCGCCAAGAAGGACGATGTTATTGTCGTGTGAACTTAGTGGATCAGCGACTTTGTCGGTATAGGTCGTGTAAAGGCTATGAAGACCGTAGTACGCAGCGAGAGCGAAGATCACTCCAACAACTACACCAGTTCCCATATGTAAGCGAGTAATCAGACTGCGCTTTGGATTTGGTACTGGACGTGCGCTTGCAGGCGCTTTATCTAAAGTACTCATGCTGTGTGACCTCCTTGTGCAGTAACCCAAGCATTAAAGTCGGTCTTCGACATTACTGCTCCGTTGGTCTCCATATATGCGTGATAGAGGCCGCAAAGTTCGGCGCACTTCACCTCAATTGCGCCAACCATTGTTGGGGTTGTATGAATAACGGTAGTGACCTGAGCATTGGCATCGACTTTAATGCCAAGCTGGACTGGCCAGAATGAGTGGTTTACATCCGCAGATTTCACATCGAAGATCACTGGGACTCCGACTGGGAGGTTGAGATCATGCGTCTCAATTCCTTGAGCTGGGTAGTTGAAGGTCCAGAGCCATTGTGACCCAGTTACTTCAACTGTGATTGCACTCTTGGCATCATTTGCTGCGGCGACTGCTTGTGAGTTCACTTCTAGCAAACCCCAGACGATTGCAACAATGGTGAAAAGTAATGATCCCACGGTCCACAACACAACAATCGGACCGTTTGTGCGTATCGCTGGGCCATCTGGTGGTGGCGTATCGCCGCGGTGCGCATTGAGGAATGAGTTGGTAGCTACTGAGAGCACAATGCCGGCAATTGGCGCTGAGATGTAGGTGAACCAGATCATGATCGTTTCAGCTGATTTCATCTCTTTCGACATGATCGTTGGCATCCACTTTGGATAGAAATACTTGCCGAGGATTATAAAAATCGCTGTATAAGCCACGAATAGCCCGATGGTACGAGCAACATCGTTGCGCTTTATGAAGCCGGTTGCACGCTCACCAGGGGTTGGTGGCAATGCTTCTACTGCGTGATCATCATGATTAGCCATTGACGACACTCACCTTTCCAGACATAAATCCGCCTGCGCCCATTACAGCGCCGAACTTGGCATAGGTGCCGTCACCACATGGATATTCACAGTTCCAGACATATTCACCAGCGCCACCAGTAACAAACGAGAAGACAACGGTGTGTCCTTGGTTGTTTGTTCCTGGATCCTTTGTTGGGATGTTATTTCCTTTGTCATCAGCGACGACGCGAGGAAGTGGAACGTTTACAAAGAGCGGATCCTGCGTCTGAGTTGGAAGACCATGGAGAGTAAATGTGTGTTGGACATCTGTAGGCAAGATCGAAGCTGCTGCAACACCATCAAATGTTGCGGTGTTCTCTACGGTGCCAACAACCTTTGCAAAGTAATTCGTGTTCAGATGCTCACCACTGTCATAGACATGCAACGTCATTGTCACGTAAGCGTGAGCCGGGAGAACGAGATGAGTTGCCGGACCATATGAAGGCCAACCAGGATGCGAGCCACCGTTTGGCCCGTGCGATTTAGAGGCGACTGAATCTGGATAAACACCCTCAGTGATGTAGGCATGCTTAAGGTTCTGGCCGTTGTAGTTGATCGTGCCGTTGACACTTGCATACATCTTGGCTTGAGGATCAGCCGAAACTTTATGCAATGTAAATCCGACTGCACCGACAACTGCTACGCCAAAGAAGAGGAAGGCGATAGCGCTTGCGATGCGCTTACCTCCCGAGACTTCAGTCTGCGTGGAGATATCCACTCGATTTCCTTCTTTCTGATCATGTCCTGAGCAAGTCAGGGCCAGCTTTGAGTCAAGATTTCCTGAGGAAAGGCTACGCTCTCTCCGTACAACTGGATAGCCATTACTCCTCATTATTTGTATCTTTTTCATAACGGCTGCACGAGAGAGTGCGCCACAGAGAGTAGGTCTAGAGTTCAATGAAATTAAGCCCGATCTGGGATATCGCCTTCGGGCTCACCCTCGCCACCATCACTTACTGGTACTTTGCTGAGAATCGAAAGCAGAGGACAGTCTCTCTCACTCGGCAGATTCTCTTCTACCTCGCCATCACCTTGATGGCGATCATTCTGGTTGGCCCAGTCCCGCACAAGGCGGTGAATACCTTCTGGATTCATATGATCCAACACATCCTTCTGATGATGCTGATCTCCCCCCTTATCGTTCTGGGGTCGCCCTTCAAACTTCTGCTCTCCTCAACTAACTCTCAGGCAGGCCGTCTCGGTGCTGTGCTGGCCCGGAACATCCTTGTCCGACAACTCTTTAAGGCTGAGGTTGGTTTCGGAATTTTCTTGACGGTTTTAGTCCTCACTCACTTCTCACCGCTTGCCAATGCAGGAATGCAGAATTCAAATATCCACTCCCTTGAGTTGATTCTCTTCTTAGTGGGGGGCGTGATCTATTACTACCCGGTGATTGAGGGTAACCCGCAGCCGTATCCCGTTCCTTATTCAAAGCGAGTTCTCTCACTCTTTGCCATGATGTTGCCTGAAACTATGACGGGCTTCTTCTTGTACTCCGGTAATCGTGTTCTCCATTCACTTCCACACCACACTTCGATGTCGATGGGGCTAAAGGATCAACACACTGGCGGCGCAATTATGTGGGCGATGGGAATGTTGATCGACTCAATGTGGATAGTCTTAGCCGCTCGAGATTGGTTTGAGAATGAAAGATTATTAGCGGAGGCGGAAGATGAGTAACGAGACGCCACCCCCAGAGACACCTGCACCTGATCCCCATCGCAAATGGGTTTTGTGGGGCGTACCACTTTGCATCGTGATGGCGTTCTTTGAGTTAGATCGTGCACTCGGCGGCAATCACCGCAGTTGGGTATATGTTGCTGAATGGCCTTTCTTCGCGATTTTTGTGATTTATATGTATTGGAAGCTGGCCCAGCCCCAAGAGCCATTCGACGACTCAGCTGATCCCAAGCGCGAGATCGAATAGTAAGAACTCTTCCCGCAGTTAGACTTAATTGTGTTGCAAATATCGAGCCTCAGTACTGAAGTTCTCTTCTGGGCGATTGCACTTATCACCTTAGTACTTACTGTCTTTTTTTGGCACAAACTAACCCCACAAAAGTGGTACCACATCACCGCACGAGTGAGCGTCATCATTTTTATTCAGATATTTGCTCTTGCTGCAACTGGAGTAACAATCAACCGTGCTGGACAATTCTATGCAAGTTGGGGAGACCTCTTTGGAAGTAAGAACCAGCTCGCAAAGATTGCTATTCAGCCAGATCTCTTGGCTCAGATTTCTTCTAAAGATATTAGTGGTGCGAAGAAGACCGCTGGTGGAAGCCTTATCTTTAAAGAAGTTATCAAAGGTGCGCACTCAAATATTTCAGATGTGGTCTATGTGGTTTTGCCACCGAAGATTGCAACTCAGCTCTTGGCCAATCCTGATGCCCCAACAATCGGTAATGATTATCAAGTAGTCGAACTCTTCTCGGGATACCCGGGAGTTCCGCAGACTTGGATCGGTAGTATGGCCGGAATTACAACTCTTGAGAATCTTGAAAATATCGGCACAGTTCAGAACACAATCGTTGTGATTCCAGCGATCAACGTCGCGCCGGGCCAGGATACAGAGTGCCTTAATCTCGTTGGTGGACCTCAAGTTGAAACCTGGATCACCTCCGATATGCACGAATTTGCAACCCGGTTTATCGGAGTTGATTCTCGTAAGTGGTCGACTTTTGGTTATTCAACTGGTGGTTGGTGCGCGGCAGAGGCAGCAATCCATCACCCTGACCTGTATTCAAGCGCCGTAGCTCTTGCAGGCTACTTCAAGCCACTCTTCTCCATTGGTGTGCCAAAGAGTGAGAAGAATTATTACGCCAATCAATATGATCTGATTAAAGCGCTTAAGAGTCAGCCAACAACTGTTCGCTTAATGATTATCGCCAGCCAGAAAGATAAATTTACTAACACAGCCGCGCAAGATTTTATGAGAGCGGCAAAGTCACTTATTCCGATTCGCTATGTACCAATCCCAAACGGTGGACATAACACCAATGTTTGGAAACCCTTTGTTGGTACTGCCTTTCAATGGATCAACCAAGGTAATCAGCAGGCTCTACCGACTACCCCTTAGTCGCTAATTTTTTAGTGATTTTGAGCGGAAGCTGCCGATGAACTGTTCTGCACGAATCGCTGCCCAACCAATCTTTGCAACATCCGTCGCCTTTGGATAGACCAAGTAACGAGTCTGCCACTCCGGATCAAACTTCGCATTGAAGCGGTAGAGCGATTCCACTTGGAAGAAGTTAGAGAATAGACGAATCAAATTTCGACTTCCGCGAGTAATCGGACCAGCGCTGATCTTCTCCGCGCGTTCGAAGAGTGATCGAAAGGCGGCAAAATTAAGTGAGATGTTTTCGATCTTATTCTCTTTCGCCCACTCAGCTGTCTGCACAATCAGAAGTTCATTGATCCCAGCATCAGTCCCGCGCTCTCGTTGCATGCGATCAAGTGAGAGGCCATCATCTGACCAGGGTACAAAGTAGAGCAAGCCTTTGATCTGATTGCCCACCTTTGCAATCGTGATGATGCAATCGTCATCAATATCTGATCCGAAACGATCAAGTGACATAGAGAAGCCACGCTCCGGTGCGCCATAACGCCACTTCTTTGCAAGGCTTCGAAGTTCGCGCTTTGTAGCCTCATCGAGATTAACCCAGCGAGTTGTGTGAGCTTCGTAGCCTTTGCGCTTGATGCGATTTACCATCTGGCGAACATTCGCCATGGGGCGGCCTTCGAGCGTGAAGTCCTTCACTTTAATAATTGCTTCATCACCGATATCAAAGGCGGTCATACCAGCATGCTCAACCCAAACTTCACCACCGCGATCACTCGCACCCATTACGGCCGGCGTCCAAGCGTGTAAACGAGCTTCTTCAAGGAAGAGGTCAATTGCATCTGCCCAGAGGCTGTATTCCCCAAAGGGATCACCACTTGCGAGCATGACACCACCCTGAACACGATAAGCGATTCCCGCCTTCTTGTTAGGAGTCCAGATCACGCTCTTATCGCGGCGCGTAGCGAAGTAACCTAGAGAATCTTGTTCACCATCGTGTTTGATGAGCTTACGTACAACTGCAACATCTTCATTGGTCATCTTTGGCAGAGGTGTGACTCGTCTAAAGAAGAGGAAGAGTGGAATCACAATAGTAAAAATTCCAAGTGTGGCGAGACTAAATTCAGCGGTATCGGAGACGCGTTGGTTAACGAATTCAACGGGACCCGAAACCCCAATCATTCCCTCGATAACAGTCAAGAAGACATTCTTAAAGCTGGGGTTGCCAACGAGCTGATGCCCGTGACGGTAATAGATCATCAGTAGGCCAGCGATGATGGTGAAGGAGAGAATAATAATAAAGGCGTAAATGGGTTGATTGCGTGTTGATGGATCTGAGATTGCGTAGAACTCTTTACGTAGTAGTAGCAAAACCACTAAAAGAATAGAGTTAGAAAGAATCTGAATGGGATGATGATGAATTCGAAAAATATCCGAGATCAAATTGAGAGCAAGTACCAGAACTGTGATGTTCCAGGCTCGGCGTTTTCTACGTCCTAAGCCACGGGCGACGAGAATGAGAACGAGTGATGTAAAGAGCGCAGTAGAGAAGGCAGTTGAATTAATAAGAGTGGGCAGATATTTATCAATCCGGTGTGCTACCGGTTGAAACTTTCGGAAGATATTCGCAGAAAGGTTCAGAAGGCCCAAGAGAAAGGTAAGCCGGCCAAGCCAGCGTGGAATGTCGAAGCGTCGCATTATCTAAATACTCCTGTGTGGCCAAGTGAATACCTGCCCGGTTGGGGGTAGATGGCTAGCCCGTGAGGCTCTCTTCCAACCTTGATACTACGCAAGAACTTGCCATGGACGATATCAAATACATAGACGACATTGTTATAGCGGCCTGATACCCAGAACTGAGTGCCGTCAGCGCTTATGCCACCCATATCAGGGCTGCCATTACCCGGGATCTTCCACTTGGCGATCAGTGCGTTATCACTGAAACGAAGTACTGAAACTGAACCTTCGCCGCGGTTGGTGATCAAGAGCGTTTTGGAATCGCGTGTGACATAGAGGCCATGTGCAGCTTTACCAGTCTTGATCAAAGTAAATGAACCCACTCGATCAGCCTTCATCACCCAGACGCCATCAGACATCATGTCCGCGATATAAAAAGTAGATCCATCTGGCGAAATTTTTACATCTTGTGGCATTGGCGTCTTACTTCCACTCATACCTGCCATAGCCGGAATCTTTGGCAACTTCATAACTTTTTCAATCTTCATAGCCTCGGTATTAATCCAGAGCAGTTGGCCACTGAATTCACAACTCACTAGGAAGTGATTGCCATCCTTGGTCCAATCAGCGTGATTTACACCTGAGCATGGAACATTCACAACCTTCTTGATCGCCATCGTATGCGGATCCCGGAAGACAATCTGCTTGTCGGATTCAGCCATGACGACTGCGTACTTGCCGTTAGGAGTGAAATAAAGATTATAAGGATCGTGAACCGAGACTGGCTTACCAGCGAGCCCAGTCATGGGATCAATCGGAGTTAAATAGTTACCGGCGTTGTTATTCACCCACAGTGTTTTGAGATCCCAAGACGGCACAACATGTTGTGGGCCAGCCTTCATCTTGATTGTACGAATAATTTTAAATGTCCTTGGATCAATCTCAGTAAGAGTATTTGATGTGTGGTTTGGTACATAAACGCGCTCTGGAAAGTTTGCTACAACCGGGGAAAGTTGGTTAGGTCGATCGGCTGAGTAGATATCATTTTGATCGAGAACAGGAGGCATGCCTGCAAGCGGAGTTGTCGCAGATACACCTGTAAAGATAAATGGTGTCACGGCGAGAAATGTCACCGTTGAAATGATCTTCTTGTACTTCATCAGATAGTTCCGAGCATTGTTGAGAGCGTGACAGGAGTTAGGCCCTTTGATCGTAGCTGGGTAATGATTGTCGGTAGAGCATCAATTGTGTCTTGATGGCCGAAGTGCAGACTCACGATGCTGCCATTTTTAACCGAGTTCATGACATTTTTGATAACTACGGCCTTGCCGACATCTTGGTAATCATGTGAATCGACATCGTAGGAGATACATTTCTTATAGCCATACTTCAGTGCCGTTTTACGAATAAGTGGGGTTGAGTATTGAGTGCCAGATGGGCGGAAGAACTTTCCGTGGTTTCCGATGAGCGAGACCAACTCGTTAGCACAGCCTGAAATTTCTGACTCTAATTTTTTAGCAGTCAGTGTTTTGCTCTGAAGGTGATTCATTGTGTGGTTTCCAAGATCGTGGCCATCGCCCAGAATCTGTTTGGCGATTGTGTTATCAGCCTTGAGCCAAGCGCCAACAGCGAAGACGGTCACAGGTGTCTGGGAGCTTTTCAAGATTGCGAGGAGTTTCTGAGCCATCACCGGGTCGCCAGCGCCGTGGAAGGTGAGCGCAACATGCGGGGCTGAGCGCGAACCATGCGAGATATCTGGAGTCGCCGCGAGCGCAGCAGGAATATCACCGAGCAACCCAAAGAGAGCTCCTGCAGCCCCAATCCCGAGGAATTTTCTACGCGTGAGATGGGAGTGGCTGCGAGGATTGGTCATGCCTTCATCTTACTTCCCCGCGTTTCGTGGCAGCGTTGGCACTCGCCGCAGTAGTGTTGCCGTGAAAGCCCAGCTAGAAGAGTGAGAAAGGTGCCCACCATGAGCGAGGATGACGATCTCGGCCAAGATGACATCCTTACCGAAGAGATGCTCTGGGAGCGTATCCCCGAAGTCCAAGGACTAGACCGGGCAAACACTTTTTACGAATTAAGTGCGCGCATCTATGCCCGCGGCCAGTATGACGAAGCCTTGGCGCTGGCTGAGACTGCCCGAGATATTTACTCAGATCTTGATCCACAAGAAGCCGTTGATGGCCTCGCCCAGGCTTACTCTGCAATTGGCTATAACCTCAATCAGCTTAAGCGCATGAATGAGGCTGCGGATGCAATGAGTAAAGCGGTCGATCTCTTGCGCGGATCAAAGTCACCTCTTGCGATCGACCTCGCCTGCACGTTGGGTGAGTGGTGGTACGCATCGAAAGAGTATGAGAAGACCATCGACTGTATGCGCGATTGCGTCCAAGAGCACCTCGTTGACGGAAATGATTCGGGTGCAGCGAATGACCTTCATTTAATTGGCTGTGCACTTCGCGAGATGAAGCGTTATACCGAGGCAACTGAAGCGTTCCAAGAGGCGCGAGCGCTCTTTAAGAAACTCAAGGAAGTTATCAACGTTGCCAGATGCGATCAGAAGATTGCCCATTGCCTGACTGAACTCGGAGATGCAGAGGGTGCGCTGATTGCGGCGCAGAAGTCACTTGATGTCTTCTCAACCGCCCATGATCACCATCGTGAGACTTATTCACTTCTGGAGCTCGGTAAAGCTCAGATCAATCTTGGCAAGAGTGAAGATGGCTTAGCCACCCTAGAACGAGTGCTCGATATCTCTACCGAAGGATCAGAGAACCGTGATTTCGAATTTATTATTGAGATTGAGCGACGTATCGCCGCTGTTCTGCGCACAGTAGGGCGGTTCCCAGAAGCTGATGAAATTGATCGTCGAATCGCCTCAGTAACTGAGGTTATTGAAGTGGATGGCGCAACCGACCTTAATTAAGGTGTTGCATCGCCCAGGCATACATCGCGATCGCTGCTGCTGCGCTCGCGTTCATGGATCTCGTTGATCCATATTGTCTAATCGCCAGGACTACCTCGCAAATATCGACGCCTTCATCAGACATGCCAGCACCTTCTTGCCCAAAGAACATCACACATTTTTCTGGCAGTGATGCCTTCTCTAACTCCTGCGAGATCGGCAGATTATCAATCCCGATAATCGGGACACCATTCTCATCACACCATTTTTTAAAATCCTGAACAGTTGGGTGATGCAATACATGCAGGTAGCGATCGGTCACCATTGCACCACGCTTATTCCAATCGCGCTTACCAACGATATGTACCTTTGAAACATTGAAGGCATTTGCAGTACGTACGACTGAACCAATGTTCAGATCATGCTGCCAATTCTCTATTGCAATCTGAAGATCGTGACGCTTTGTATCAAGATCTGCAACGATCGCAGCAACACTCCAATATCGGTAGTGATCCAATACATTTCTACGGTCACCGTTCAGCAATAACTCAGGATCGTATTGTTCTCCAGTTGGCCAAGGCTGCGGATGTGGTCCCACTCCAACAACCGGGAAGAACTCCCCGGGACCAATCTCTGCCTGTGTCATAGATGAACTCTAAATAAGAGTTGCAATAGGACATAATCCTCCCCATGCAAACGTCGGCTTATTTGATCAGAAGAGCGCTCTTAGGGATAGCTACCCTCGCTCTCGGGTTCAATGCAGTCTCGTCGGCCCAAGCCTTTGATGTTCCACCCGCATTTATCAAGCTGGCGCAATCACCGACGCTTAATCATCCAGGGATTCTCGTTATTGATCCAACAACCGGTGAGACCGTTTACTCGGTGGGGTCAGATACATTGAGAGCTCCTGCATCAGTTCTTAAATTAATTTCAACAACTACTGCGCTGAAAACTTTTGGCGCAGATAAAAAATTTACAACCTCCATCAGTGCAACTGCTCACCCAAGTGTCTTTGTCATGACTGGTGAGAGCGATCCATGGCTAACAGGTAGCCAATTTGAGGCGAAGAAATACCATCGTGCCTACTCACCGGCGCTCATTAATGCTGCAATTGCAGGTCACACTCATTTACACAGCATCACCTTGTACTACAAGGATGTTTATGCCGCTGATATCACCGTACTCCAACACTTCTTTAAAGGTCGCGTAAAAATTTTTGCACATGCACTGCCAAGTGCAGCGGCTGCACAAGCGCTCATAACAACGCCTATTAAAACTATCTCCTCACCGCCCCTGAGTGAGATCATTAGTTTTACCCTCCTCTGGAGCGACAACGTACTCGCTGATCGACTTGCGCACTCCGCTGCTCACCAGCTTGGGCTTCCAAGTAATGTGACAGGTCTCCAAACGGCATTTGAGAAGACGTTGACTGCTCTTAATGTTCCAAGCGAAGGTCTTGCTGTTCAAGATGGTAATGGGCTCTCACACCAGACTCGTGTTTCTGCGCGAACAATCGCAACGCTGCTCGTCGATATTAAGAAAGATCCTGAACTCAAAGTGATTTACGATGGGCTACCAACAGCAGGTGAGACCGGAACTCTTAAAACTAGATTTGTTAAAGATGCGCCATCTGCCGTCGGATTAGTTCGAGCGAAGACTGGCTGGATTGATACAACTGTGAGCCTGGCCGGGTATGTCACATCGGGTGATAAGCAGTACTGCTTTGCGGTCATTGCAGATCGAATCACAAACAGAGAGAGCGCTAGAGGCGCGGCCCGGGTCACCATCGATAAGATGTTGAGCACAATCGCACATCCAGCACCTGCTGATTCGCCCTCAGCTAGCTCTCCGACTCCATAACTAGCCGTAGAGTTCTCCCATGTCCCAAGCCACTCTAATCCGCCCTTATGTGGCGTTGATGAAGCTTCGAGTGGTCGAGCTCCTCTTAGTAACAACACTTCCAGCGCTCTTTCTCGCATCACATGGCGTTCCTGGCCTCAAGATTACGATTGCGACGCTGATCGGTGGAACCCTCGCTGCTGGTGCATCTAATGCCTACAACATGGTGATCGAAGTCGAGTCTGATCGACTCATGGCACGTACATCGAAGCGACCACTCGTCAATGGTGACCTGACAAAAACTGCAGCGACGATCTTTGCAACTGCGATCACCGTGCTCTCACTTCTTATCTTCTATGTTTACACAACCGTATTAGCAACAATCCTTACTGCCTTAGCAATCGCCTTCTATGTCATCTTCTACACAATGGGTCTTAAGCGCCGAACATCGCAGAATATTGTCTGGGGCGGAATCGCTGGTTGCATGCCAGTCCTCATTGGATGGGCCGCAGTTACCAATTCACTCACACTAACTGCCTGGCTCTTCTTCGCTCTGATCTTCTTTTGGACACCACCACACTTCTGGGCGCTTGCGATTAAATATAAAGATGATTATGCCGCTGCCGGAATTCCAATGTTGCCAGTCGTTGCAACACTTCGAAATGTTCAGATGCAGATGCTCTTTCATACAACCGGAATGTTCATCACATCACTGGCAGTCGTGCAGAGCGCTCATCTCCCATGGTGGACTGCCGCGATTACGCTCATCCTTGCGATTGGATTCGGAACCACGCTTACCAAAATTAATGGACCAGATTCAGAACGCTCCGCTGCGAAGCTCTTCCACTGGTCGATTACTTACTTAAGCGCATATTCAGTCTTACTCGTTGTTGGTGTCTTGCTTAAATAGTTTTAACCAAGAGCTTGCTCAAGGTCTCTGATGAGATCGGTAGAGTGTTCTAGCCCCACAGATAACCGTGCAAGTGAGTCACTAATGCCCAAATCTTCACGAATTTCTGGTGCGAGACGGCGATGAGTTGTGGAGGCCGGGTGTGTGATGAGTGATTTGCTGTCGCCTAAATTATTCGAAATGTCTATTACTACGAGCTTATTCATCATCTTAAAGAGATCAGGTTGCCCACCTTTGAGCGTAAAGCTCAGGGTAGTTCCGCCCCCCTTCATCTGACGTGTGTTTATTTCATATCCAGAATGGGATTTAAGGCCGGGGTAATTTACCTTGGTTACCTTCGGATGGTTCGATAAAAATTCTGCAACTAACCCAGCAGTTGAGTTCATTCGTTCAACGCGCATCCCCATAGTTTCAAGGGATTTGAGCAGTACCCACGCATTGAAGGCGCTTAAATTCGGCCCTGTGTGACGAGCGAAAGGTTGGAAGTGATTATTAATGTAATCAGCACTTCCTAAGATCGCGCCACCAAGTACTCGACCTTGTCCATCGATATGTTTCGTGGCTGAGTACATGACCACGTCGGCGCCATGTTCGAGCGGCTTCTGCAAGATCGGCGATGCCATGACATTATCAACGATGACAGTTGCACCAACCCGGTGGGCGACTTCGCTTACCATCGCGATATCAACGATCTCGAGCATTGGGTTACTCGGAGTTTCAATAAAGACTGCCTTCGTCTTGCGACTTAGTGCCTTCTCCCAATCTGCTCTCTCGCTTCCTTTAACAAATTCAACAGTTACTCCCCACTTTGGAAGAATTTCCGAGAGGACTACATAGCAAGAACTGAACATCGATGCCGATGCGACTACGTGATCGCCTTGCGAAACAAGACAGGCGACTGATGCGAACATCGCGGACATACCCGATCCAGTCGCAGCGCAGAGCTCGGCACCTTCAAGAGCTGCGAGTCGCTTTTCAAACATGGCAACTGTTGGATTGTGGAATCGACTGTAAAGATAGTGATCGGTCTCATCGGCAAAAGATGCGACCGCTTCTTCGGCGCTGTTATAGGTAAAGCCAGATGAGAGGTAGAGCGCCTCACCTGTCTCGCCAAAGCCTGAACGGGCAAGACCTGCTCGGATGCTCGCTGTGTCAGGGTGAATCTGCCAATCTGGGTTTTTGCCGTGAGTATTGTCGCGATATCCCCAAGGGCGATCCGGGTTGGTCATGGTCTAAGTGTAAGCGTTACTCTCAGTACATGAATCAAGGGCAGGATCTAGCAATCTCAGTAAGTGACCTTTCAAAGGTCTATGGAGAGCGCGCTGCGCTCTCGCACGCAACCTTTAGCGTTCCACTTGGGACTGTATGTGGCTTTGTTGGACCAAATGGTTCTGGCAAGACCACGACCATCCGAATGTTGCTTGGACTCATTTCGCCAACTGATGGAACCGGGACAGTGCTTGGTCACGATATTTCGCAGCCTGAAAAGTACCTTCCTCAGGTTGGCGCAATGATTGAAGGTCCAGCCTTCTACCCAGCGCTATCTGGTCGCGAGAATCTTCGCGTACTCGCATCCCTTGGTGGTTTTGATCAAGCAATCGTGGATCCATTGCTTGAACGCGTTGGGCTTGGCGATCGCGGTGGTTCGAAATTCAAAACATACTCACTTGGTATGAAGCAACGTTTAGGTATTGCTGCTGCTCTTCTACCAAATCCAAAATTACTTGTCCTAGATGAACCAACAAATGGCTTAGATCCAAACGGTATCCACGAAGTTCGTTCGCTGATAAAAGATCTTGCGGCAGATGGCACCAGCGTCTTCGTCTCATCACATTTACTCTCCGAGCTTCAGATGATCTGCGAACATCTGGTGATGTTGCGCGAAGGTAAAGTCATATTCAACGGAAAGACTGATGATCTCTTATCTGCGCAGCAACCCGTGCTCATTGCCAAGCCAGAGTATGCAGTCGATCTGAATAAGTTAGTCGATATCGTAAAGAAGAGTGGGCACGCGGTAACCCTTGAAGATGGTGCAGCTCATATTTTGAGCCCAGCGGATTGGGCTGCCACGCTCAACCGTTTAGCCTTTGAAGCTGGAATCACACTCTCATCGCTTACATCAGTACTACCAACGTTAGAAAAGACCTTCTTTGAGATGACAGGAGCAGGCGAATGAAGCATGTGATCTTTGCCGAGATGCGAAAACTTCGCCGGCCAACCCTCTTACTCTCAACGATGGCGATCGTCACGCTATTAACCACACTCTTCACCTTCATTACATTCTGGCGTGTAGGAAACCCTCGTGGCAATGGCCGTCGTGGTGAGGTAGTGACTGCCCAATTCCTGAGTACTCCTCATGGGCTCGTTTACGGCTTTAATCTGGTGGCATTCCTCTTAGGAATTGTTGCACTCTGCATCTTCGCATCGCAGACGGCGCAGGAGTACACCTACGGCACTCTTCGTAATCTTCTTGTTCGCCAACCATCTCGAATGAAAATACTTGCTGGCAAGTACATCTCTATGGTGCTCTTCGCCATCTTGATGGTTCTCTTCTCAATGACCTCGAGTATTGGTATGGCATTTGCACTTGCCGGGCATGCTCATGTAATTACAACCTCTTGGACTACTAGCGCTGGCATCACTGCGCTCGCAACAGCGCTCGGCAATGTACTTTTGAGCGTTGCTTGTTTTGGAACCGTCGGAATGATTTTAGGGTTACTTTTTAGATCTCCGATCAGCGCAATCGCTACCGGAGTTATCTGGTTCTTAATTCTTGAAAATATCCTCGCTGGTCTGATCTCGAGCACTGCCAAGTGGCTTCCTGGTCAGAACATCGCCAATCTGACGACGGGTCAAAATTTCACATTCTCTTATCAGCACTCACTCATCTTGGATGCTATCTACATCATCGGGGCAGCGACCTTGGTTTCGATTCTCTTCAAGCGAAGAGATGTAGCTAACTAAGATCACCTCTGAAGGTAGAGCTCGATATGCAGGGCTTTACCAGTGGAAGGAAGTAAAATTCGGAGGAACCCCTAGGAGTCCTCGAGTGAAAAATCGTTTTAGCGTCGCCGCAATTATTAGCGCGCTCATTTTTTCCGGGGTGCTATCAAGTACAACCTTGAGTGATCTAGCTTTCGCAAAGACCCCAAAGCCAACGAAAGCTCAAATTGATGCTGCAAAGGCGGCAGAAGCCGCTAAGCAATCCGCAGCAAACCAAGCTGCATCAAAGCTCAGCGCTGCCCAAGGAACTCTTCGCCAACTCAGTGCAGTAGCAGCAACCGCGCAAGCACAATATGTTAAAGCTCAATCGGACTTAAAGGTGGCAACGAATCAAGCCGCCGCTGCTGCTGCTCATGCGGCGCTCACAGCAGCGGCTGTTGCGGAACAGAACCGACAGATCGGCCGCATGGCACAAAATGCTTACATTATGGGTTCGGGATTTACGGATCTTGAGTCCGTGCTCCACTCAACTGGACCTCAAGATTTGATCGACCGACTTAACACCTTGAATCAATTAGGGGCGAGTAACTCAACAGCCTTGAAGAGATACCAAGCAGCGATGGTCGTCGCAAAGGCTGCACAAGCCGAGGCAGATCGCACCAAAGCAATACAAGTTGTTGCAACTGCGAAAGTTGCGGCAACGAAAAAAGCTGCTGATGATGCCAAGGCAATTCAACAGAAAGAAGTGAATCGACTACTCGCAATTGAAAATCAATTAATGGCAGAGCTTGCCAAGGCTCGAACAATTCGATTGACTCTAGAGCAACAGTTGCAACTGGCTCAGCTTGAAGAAGCAAATGCGCAGATTGCGACGACAACTAAGTATCAGGCAAAGATATGGCCAGATCGTGGCTTTAAAGGACGTTCTACAACTCGATCCACCGATGCAATCCGTGCCGCCGCTGTCGCCTTTGCAAAGGTTCAGGTTCTGGCTCGCAAGCCATATATCTGGGGAGCTCAAGGCCCGAGCGCCTTTGACTGTTCGGGATTGGTCTATGCGGCATATAAGTCAGCTGGGCTTGGTTATCCGAACTGGTCACGTCTGAACGCAGCGCTCTACTTTGTTGATACAAAGCGCGTTCCGCTCAATGCATTGATTCCAGGCGATCTGCTCTTCTATTCCTTTGATGGCAGCGTTCAAAATATTCATCACATCACGATCTATGCTGGAAACGGCATGATGTGGGAGGCAAATTCCAAGGGACGTGGACTTCTGTACTCCAATATCTACAGCATCCAAGGACTCATGCCATCTGGTGGACGGGTCTAACCGATCTCGGCTTTTCTCTTTAAGATAGCGCTATGAAGGCGACCCTTGTTCTGCGACAAGCAGTCCGCCCATGGCTTTCTGAGTTTGCCCCCGGTGAGAATATTCTGATCGCTGTCTCAGGCGGCGCTGATTCACTCGCACTCGCTGCAGCGCTTGCACTTGAATCGAGAGAGCTTTCACTCAACCTTATTCCCATCATTATCGACCATGGTCTACAGAGCGGATCTGATCAGGTTGCTTCAAATACGGCGAAAACTTTAACGAAACTCGGATTTAATCGGATTGATATTCGTAAAGTGGTAGTTGATATTACCGACGGCCTAGAAGCATCTGCTCGCCGTGCTCGTTACGCGGCATTTGATTTAGCGTTACAAGAATTTGGAGCGCAATCAATCCTTCTAGGTCACACACTCAACGATCAAGCCGAAACGGTACTTCTCGGATTGGCCCGTGGATCAGGAACTCGATCATTAAGTGGAATGGCACCCACATCGAGTGATCGCAAATATCTACGTCCGCTCCTTGGTGTGACTCGCGAGATCACCGTAGAAAGTTGCCGCGAACTCGAGATTGATTTTTGGTCTGATCCTCACAATGAGAACGAAGATTTCACGAGGGTGCGAGTGAGAAAAAATATCTTGCCACGCCTGGAGAGAGATCTAGGCCCTGGAGTTATCGAATCCTTGGGGCGCACTGCCAGGATCCTGCGCGAAGATGCCGATGCTCTTGATCACTTAGCAGCTGAGTACTGGGCAAGGGAGCTTGATCTCATCGTCGATCACCTGGCCGTCCTGCCCAAGGCGATCCGAGTCCGAATCCTTCGAAGCGCTATTTATGAGGCCGGAGCCCCATCGGGGTCGATCTCAGCGAGCCATATCGAGCCTGTTGAGGCCCTCATCACATCCTGGCGCGGCCAAGGCGAGGTTGCCTTACCGGGCGGTGTGAAGGTTTCACGAATTTCGGGCAGACTTTCTCTCTCATCCCCAACCCGTTAGCCCGTACCCCATTATTTATCGCCTCTAAAGGAGCACAGTGGATCTCACAACAGCTGGTACCGATGTTTCACGTGTGATTGTTACCGGTCAAGAGATCAGTGCACGTCTTCAAGAATTAGCACGACTTGTAGAGAAAGATTACGAAGGTAGAGATTTACTTATTATCGGAATTCTTAAAGGCGCAGTAATGACGATGGCTGACTTCTCCCGTGCCCTCAATCGCCATGTAGAGATGGATTGGATGGCGGTTTCAAGTTATGGCTCCGGAACAAAATCAAGTGGTGTTGTCCGGATTCTGAAAGATTTGGATAGCGATATCACCAATCGCCATGTACTTATTGTTGAAGATATCGTCGACACTGGATTAACCCTCTCCTGGTTAAAAGCAAACCTTGAATCCCGAGGAGCTAAGAGCGTTGAGATTCTCACGATGCTTCGTAAGCCAGAGGCAGCGAAGGTTGACGTTGATGTGAAATATGTTGGCTTTGATATTCCAAAAGCATTTGTTGTTGGTTACGGCTTAGATTTCAATGAGAAGTACCGGAACCTAGATTTCATTGGCGTGCTCGCTGAGCATGTCTACGCTTAAGAGAGATGCTGGAGATTATTAAAAGTGGCAGATAAGAAGATTAAGCTTCCCACGAATAAGACGACAAAAAAGAATATACGTCGTTGGATGCGTGCTCCGCTCTTCTGGATCATTATTGCAATTGTTGTCATCTCAATCTTTGGCCGAATCTCAAACTCTGGCGTTCAATTTACGAAGGCTGATACCTCAGTAGTTCTTGATGAGATTTCAAACAATAAAGTTGACTCTGCATTGTTGATCGATAAAGATCAAAAGATCCAGGTGATTCTTAAATCTGGTGTTTACTACAACGGGTCTCAGAAGCTTGAAGCTTCCTATGTAGCGAACGAAGAGCAGCTCATTGTGAGTCTTTTGACGAGTAATCCACCACCAAAGGCGTGGAATGTGAAAATTCCAACGACCTCGTTCTTACTCACGCTGCTCTACAGCTTTGGTCCATTCCTCATTATTGGTTTCTTGTTGCTGCTCTTCATGGGTAATGCGGGTGGCGGAAATCGCGTAATGCAATTTGGTCGCTCGAAGGCAAAACTGAACAACAATGAGGTTCCAGCAACGACCTTTGCCGATGTCGCCGGTGCAGATGAGGCGGTCGAAGAGCTCCGCGAGATAAAAGATTTCTTAGCTGATGCGAAGAAGTATCAAGATATCGGTGCAAAAATTCCTAAGGGCGTCCTTCTTTACGGTCCTCCAGGAACTGGTAAGACCTTGCTCGCCCGAGCAGTCGCAGGAGAAGCGAAGGTTCCGTTCTATTCAATCTCTGGCTCTGATTTTGTCGAAATGTTTGTTGGTGTTGGTGCATCACGAGTACGTGACCTTTTTGCGCAAGCAAAAGCACACGCACCAGCGATTATCTTTATCGATGAAATTGATGCGGTGGGTCGTCAACGCGGTGCCGGGCTTGGTGGCGGAAACGACGAGCGCGAGCAGACCCTCAATCAATTACTTGTAGAAATGGATGGCTTTGAAGCTAACGGACAAGTTATCTTGATCGCGGCATCTAACCGCCCAGATGTTCTGGATCCAGCACTCCTTCGCCCAGGTCGTTTTGATCGACAGATTCCTATCGATCGACCTGATCTAAAGGGTCGTACTGCGATTCTTGAAGTGCATGCAAAAGGAAAGCCGCTGGCAAAATCTGTTGATCTCTCTGACTTTGCAAAGCGCACCCCTGGATTTACTGGTGCCGATTTAGCGAATGTTTTAAATGAGGCAGCGCTTCTCACGGCTCGTCACAACGGTAAGGTCATTACAGTTGAAAACCTTGATGAGGCGATCGATCGCGTGATGGCTGGGCCACAGCGCAAGACCCGCTTAATGACTGAGGAAGAGCGCCGAATTACTGCATATCACGAGGGTGGCCACGCACTTGTTGCCGCTGCGCTCCCGCACACAGATCCAGTTCATAAGATCACGATTATGCCTCGCGGCCGCGCTCTGGGTTACACCATGGTCCTTCCTGATGAAGATCGATATGCAACAACTCGTAACCAGATGTTGGATCAGTTGGCCTACTCACTCGGAGGACGTGCAGCGGAAGAGCTAATCTTCCATGATCCAACTACTGGTGCATCAAACGATATTGAGAAGGCGACGGCGCTAGCTCGAGCGATGGTTACTCAATATGGAATGACAGAGCGTCTGGGTGCGATCAAACTTGGTACATCAGATAGCGAGCCTTTCCTTGGGCGTGACTACGGCAATCAACGCGATTACTCTGAATCGGTAGCGGGGGTCATCGATGAAGAAATTCGATTGCTCATTGAGAATGCGCATCAAGAGGCATTTGATATTCTCGTCGCTAATCGCGAGATTCTGGATCAACTAGTAGTAGAACTGCTCGCACGCGAAACTCTTCTTAAGGATGACATCGCGAAGATTTTCAAGGATCTAAAGCTTGTAAAGGCTCGTGCTGCGTGGACAGGTTCAGCGACGCGTGTTCCCTCTGCGCAACCACCAGTTCCACTCTCACCTGCTAACTCTGAGAAGGTAGAACCAGTGAAGAAGGCTGCTGTGAAGAAGTCAGCAAAGCCTGCGCGCAAAAAGGCTGCCCCAGCCAGTGAGTGATAATCCTGTAAGCCCGATTTCGATGGGGTCGCATGATGGCAATGCTTCAGAGCCATTTGATCAGGCGCGGGCTGAAAGGGCTGTCACCGAGTTACTCCTCGCTTTGGGTGAAGACCCAACGCGTGAAGGGCTACGAGATACACCTAAACGTGTAGCAAAGGCGATGCACGAAAACTTTGCCGGTTTGTGGCAGAAGCCGGAAGATGTACTCACTACTACCTTTGATATTGGCCATTCTGAGTTAGTAATTGTTCGCGATATTGAACTCTTCTCGCATTGTGAACACCACTTAGCACCGTTCCATGGCGTTGCCCATGTTGGTTATATCCCAGGACCCTCTGGCCGCATTACTGGACTCTCAAAGATCGCGCGCCTAGTCGATATGTATGCACGCCGTCCTCAGGTGCAAGAGCGTCTCACCACTCAAATTGCAGATGCGATGATGGAAGTACTCGAGCCCGCTGGCGTCATTGTGATTATTAATTGCGAACATTTCTGCATGTCGATGCGTGGCGTCAATAAATCTCAAGCTCGTACCGTCACGAGCGCAGTTCGTGGCCAACTCCGCAATTCAGCGACTCGCGCCGAAGCGATGGCTCTTATTACTTCACATAACAAGTAAGCGCTAGATCATGATGAGCAACCAGAGCCCAATCGATGGTCGTCAAGATCATCAACGCACTCTGGTGATGGGTATTCTTAATGTCACTCCTGACTCTTTCGCCGATGGCGGCGAGCACTTCGACTTTGAAGATGCTGTTCGTCATGGTCATAAACTCTTTGACGAAGGTGCTGACATTATTGATGTGGGCGGCGAATCCACAAGACCTGGTGCTGAGCGCGTCAGCTTAGAAGATGAACTCCACCGAGTGATTCCGGTTATTACTGAGCTCCGAGAACTCGGTGCAATAGTGAGCGTTGACACAATGCGACCTGAAGTTGCGAAAGCTGCAATTAGCGCAGGGGCAACGATTGTTAACGATGTGAGCGGTGGTTTAGCAGATCCGTTAATGGCAAAGGTGATCGCTGGCGCACCTGATATTCAATATGTAGCGATGCATTGGCGGGGACACTCAAAGAATATGCAAAACCTCACCTCTTACGATGAAGTAGTTCGGGATGTAAAGAACGAACTCGATGATCGAGTATCCGAGCTATTACAGGCGGGAGTAGCGCCAGAACAAATTATTTTGGATCCAGGTATCGGTTTTGCCAAAGATTCAGAGCACAACTGGGCGCTATTACGTGGGCTAGAGCGGCTGCAATTATTGGGCTACCCACTACTCGTTGGTGTTTCACGTAAGAGATTTTTAGGTGAGTTAGTCGGAGCGGAAGTTCCGGCTGATCGAGATCACGCAACACTTGCAATCACCTCGGATCTGGCGCGGCGTGAAGTTTGGGGAGTTCGCACACATAGCGTGAAGCCTCATCGCGATGCGATTGAAGTGATCGAGGAGTTGTATTACTAATGGATCAGATTCGTATTAGCGGCATCAATGGTTTTGGCTTTCATGGTGTCTACCCAGAAGAGCGCCGAGTAGGCCAACGCTTCATGGCAGATCTCATACTCTTCACCGATCTCTCGGCAGCAGCGCTCTCAGATGATGTGAACGACTCAACCGATTACTCGAAGGTTGTCCCTGATGTTAAAGAAATTCTTGAGGGCGATCCAGTAAATCTGATTGAATCACTCGCAGAACGGGTCTCGAGCCACGTCCTTTCAAAGTATCCGCTCGTCCAAATCATTGAAGTGACGATTTATAAACCAGAGGCCCCGGTAGAGGCTGCAGTCGCTGTCCATATCCGACGAGATCGATGAAGGTCGTCATTGCCCTCGGATCTAATCTTGGGGATCGTCATGTGACACTCAATGCAGCGGTGGAGGCACTCCGTGCGATTATCACAGTAAAGGCAGTATCTACATATATTGAGAGCGCACCAGTTGGCGGACCCGAACAACCTGACTACCTCAATGCGGTATTACTAGGTGAGAGTGATCTGGCGCCAGAAGTACTGCTAGAACAGATGCAATTGATTGAGAGTAAGGCCGGCCGGGAGCGAATCGAACGATGGGGTGCACGCACACTCGATCTTGATCTCATTATCGCCGGTGAGATTATTCAGGAGAGTGAGTTTTTAACCTTGCCGCATCCACGTGCTCATGAGCGTCGCTTTGTCTTGGACCCTTGGCTTGAGCTTGATCCTGCGGCAACTCTGCCTGGTTTTGGCGAGGTACGATTACTCCCATAAGGCCTGGTACCCGAAGTGGACTGGAGCAGTACATGAGCAAAGGCACGGCGTTCGTCCCTACTATGGGCGCACTTCATGCTGGGCATTTGTCCTTGATTGAACTTGCAAAGAGTTATAGCGATGAAGTTGTGGTCAGTATCTTTGTTAATCCACTTCAATTTGAAAACCCAGATGATCTAGCAAAATACCCGAGAGATATCGAAGGCGATTCCGCACTTGCCCTTAGTGCAGGTGCAACAAAGATTTGGGCACCAACGATTGAAGAAATTTATCCAAGCAACCCCACCATCATCAGCGCGGGAGCACTCGCAAATAAATATGAAGGCGTTAATCGCCCTGGACACTTTGATGGAGTAATTACCGTTGTAGATCGACTCTTTAAGAAGGTGGATCCTGAGTTTGCAATCTTTGGTGAAAAAGATTTCCAACAACTCTTTCTCATCAAGCAATGGGTGAAAGAGCAACAGATTCCGGTCACAATTATTGCGGCCCCGTTAGTGCGAGATAGTGATGGTTTAGCGCTCTCCTCTCGAAACGTCAGACTTGGAGAAGATGGCAGAAGGCAGGCACTCGTCATTTCAAAGGCGCTCTTTGCAGCACGGAAAAGTGAGAACCCAGAAGAAGTAATGGCTCAGATACTGAGATCAGAGCCAGCCTTCACGCTTGATTATGCAGTCATCATTGATGAAGAGAGCTTTGAGATCGCATCAATTCAGACTAAGCACCGTCGGGCTCTGATCGCTGGTTGGGTAAATGGCGTCAGATTGTTGGACAATATGACCATGAGCGTGAACGCATGAAGTTGTTAGCGGGTAAGCCTGGCTGGACCACGAAGGCTGATGTCGTTGTTATTGGATCTGGCGTCGCTGGATTAACAACGGTCTTAAATCTGCGTGCCTCTGGATTGTCAGTACTTCTTGTCACGAAAGCCTTGCTTGATGAGGGTTCTACGAAGTGGGCACAGGGCGGTATCGCAGCTGCACTTGGGCCAGGAGATTCACCTGATCAACACGAGAGTGACACAATCGTTGCAGGAGCAGGACTTTGCGATCTTGAAGCTGTAAAAATATTAGTAACCGAAGGTCCAGAAGCGGTTCGTAAACTCATCGCGCGCGGAGCAATATTTGATAAATCTGATTCTGGTGAGATCTCACTGACAAGAGAAGGTGGGCATCACCGTAATCGAATCTTGCATGCTGGTGGCGATGCTACCGGCGCGGAAGTTTCACGTGCACTCCTTGAAGCGATTAAGGGTGACCCTGGAATCGAAGTCATTGAGCAGGCACTCGCTATCGATGCACTTCAAGATGGGCAAGGGACAGTGTGCGGAGTAACGCTTCACGTCATCGGCGAGGGTAGTCGTGATGGTGTCGGTCAGGCGCTTTCGAAGGCAGTTGTCATCGCTACCGGTGGGCTTGGTCAGGTTTATTCACAGACCACGAACCCGTCTGTTTCAACCGGTGATGGAGTAGCCCTCGCACTTCGCGCAGGTGCAGAAGTCGCCGACGTTGAATTTATTCAATTCCACCCTACGGTTCTATGGCGCGACACAACTGAAGGCGGACAACAGCCACTCATTAGTGAAGCGGTTCGCGGTGAAGGCGCGATCTTGCTTAACCACAAGGGCGAGCCGTTCATGGTGAAGAAGCACGAACTCGCAGATTTAGCGCCACGCGACATTGTTGCGAAAGAGATCTTCACCCAAATGCGCACCGCCAATGTCCCACATGTCTGGCTCGATGCGACTGGCATCAAGGACTTTGAAGGCCGTTTCCCAACGATTTACGCATCTTGCAAGGCAAATGGCATCGACCCTACTCAGCAACTTATTCCAGTTTCGCCGGCATCACATTACGCATCTGGCGGTGTCTTAGTCGATCTCAATGGCCAAACGACGGTTGCTGGGCTTTATGTTTGCGGAGAGACAGCATGTACCGGTGCCCATGGCGCTAACCGATTGGCATCGAATTCATTACTCGAAGGACTCGTCTTTGGTGCTCGCATCGCAACTCATATTGCCGCGCATCTACCAGAACAGGTAGTGCCGGTTGAAGATCAGAACGAAGGCTTCTTATTGAGCCCCGCAATCAAATTACAACTGCAATTGGCGATGAGTGATGGCGCAGGCGTAATGAGATCCGAGGAGTCGTTGCTGCAAACACTCGCGACGCTTTCGCAACTTGCTGTCAGAACCAGCTCTGAGCCACGGATCGAAGCGTGGGAGGCATCCAACCTTTATCTCTTGGCCCTTGCGATTGTTCGAGGAGCACTTGAGCGGAAGGAATCACGTGGATCTCATTGGCGTAGTGATTTCCCACTTACCGACCCATTGTGGAGCAAGCGAGTTGTTCAACGTTATAACGTTAAAGGTCAGTGGAGTACTCGATACCTTGAGGTGACCCAATGATAGATATTGATAAGCACATTCATGAGCTCATCACTATGGCGATCAGTGAGGATCTTGCTCGCGGAATCGATATCACCTCGCACGCGACAATTAGTAAGGATGCAACTGGCGTTGCGCACTACCGAACTCGTGAAACTGGAGCCATCGCCGGTATTCCAGTGGCAGTGGCGGTCTTAAATACGTTAGGAATTACAGATATTGATATCCCTGTCACCTGTGCCCACGAAAATGTGGCCGGGACTACTATTTTGACGGCTCGTGGAAACCTACGTTCCTTGATGCTGGCAGAGCGAACGACCCTTAACTTTTTAACTCACCTCAGTGGAATTGCTACGTTGACTCGCAAGTGGGTTGATGAGGTCGCTGATACCAAGTGCCAAGTGCGTGATACTCGCAAAACGACGCCTGGTTGGCGCACCCTTGAGAAGTACGCAGTTCGCATGGGAGGCGGAACCAATCACCGAATGTCCCTCTCGGATGCAGCGCTTATTAAAGATAATCACATTGTTGCCGCTGGTGGAGTCCTGCAAGCCTTTGATCTAGTTCGTTTGCAATATCCCGACGCGCCAATCGAGATTGAGGTAGATACCCTCGACCAACTAGCGATCGTCATGGACCGCGATCCAGATTTAATCTTGCTCGACAATATGAGCACCAAGCTGTGCAAAGAAGCGGTTGAGTTAGTTGATGGTCAATTCCGTCTAGAGGCTTCAGGCGGAATTACTTTCGAGAACGCCCGCGCATATGCGCAGACTGGCGTGGATTACATAGCTGTTGGTGCGCTTACGCATTCTGCAAAGGCGCTTGATATCGGGCTAGATCTAAAGATGGAGTAATAAATGCTTCTGACAATCGATGTTGGCAATACCAACACAGTTCTAGGACTCTTTACCGATGATGAGATGACTCGTTCTTGGCGAGTTAAAACTGATCCGCGCGATACCGCAGACGAACTTTGGCTGCTCTATCGACAACTCATTGAAGACTATGACGTCACGGGTCTAGCAGTCTGCTCGACAGTACCTGCGATATTGCGTGAGCTTCGGGTGATGATCTCCAGATACTTTTCTAATGTCGATTGCACCATTATTGAACCTGGCACCAAAACGGGTGTTTCATTAATCGTAGATAATCCACGAGAAATCGGCGCCGATCGAATTGTGAATACGCTCGCAGCGCACACCTTGTATGGCACAAATGGGCCATGCATCGTTGTGGATTTTGGAACATCAACGAACTTTGATGTGGTTTCGCCGAGTGGTGAGTTCTTGGGTGGAGCGCTTGCTCCGGGTATTGAAATTTCAGTTGAGGCGCTAGCTGCACGTGCTGCGCAACTTCGTAAGGTTGAACTTCTCCTCCCAAAGAGCGTGATAGGAAAGAACACGGTGGAAGCGCTCCAGTCAGGCACGATTTATGGATTCGCGGGGCAGGTTGATGGCCTGGTTCATCGCATTATCGATGAGCTCGAGCTGCTTTATCCCGATACTGGCGAGGTCAGCGTGATTGCTACTGGTGGGCTCGCGCCTTTAGTCCTTGGAATTAGCGAAACGATCGACCATCACGAGGAAGATCTCACCCTTATTGGATTGCGTTTAGTTCACGAGCGTAATTTTTAGTACCATCGCCCGGTGAGCGAGCAAAGTGTTAATACTCCGGAAGATGACCTGCCTGAGCAGTTAAGAATCCGTCGAGCCAAGCGCGCTGCCATTATCGAACGTGGTGGCGAGGCTTATCCAGTCTCGGTCCCTCGCACCAAGAGCCTCAAAGCTGTTCGCAATGAGAACGCTGGCCTCGATATTGATGTTGCAACCGGAAAAATTGAGAGCATCTCAGGTCGAGTAATTTTTAAGCGCGATACCGGCAAACTCTGCTTTGCAACTCTTCGTGAAGGCGATGGCACTGAGTTACAGACAATGTTCTCACTCGATAAGGTGGGCGAAGAGTCACTCACACAATGGAAATCTGAGATTGATCTTGGAGACTTGGTATCTGTCACTGGCGAAGTAATTACCTCGAAGCGCGGTGAACTCTCGATCCTTGCCAGCGATTGGAAGCTCGCGGCAAAATCACTCCGTCCACTTCCCGTTGAACACAAACCTCTCAGCGAAGAGACTCGCGTTCGTATGCGCTACGTCGATCTCATAGTGCGCCCAGAGGCGAGACATAATGCGCGCTTGCGCCCACAGGTCATGCGTCAACTTCGCGAATCATTTAACTCCCGTGAATTTATCGAAGTCGAAACACCAATGCTCCAGAACATGCATGGTGGAGCTGCTGCAAGGCCGTTCAAAACTTTCAGTAATGCCTACGATATGGATCTCTTCTTACGTATTGCGCCAGAGCTATTTCTCAAGCGTTGTGTAGTTGGTGGACTGGAGCGCGTCTTTGAGATCAACCGCAACTTCCGTAACGAAGGCGCTGATTCCAGCCACTCACCAGAGTTTGCAATGATTGAGGGCTACCAGGCCTATGGCGACTGGAACACAATGGCGACGCTCACTCGTGAGCTCATCCAAGAGTCAGCGATGGCGGTCGCGGGTAGTCATATCGTTACCCACCATGATGGTCGCCAATTAGATCTTGGCGGAACTTGGCGCGAAGCCTCATTGTATGAATTGATCTCAGAGGGCGTTGGCGTAGAAGTTACTGCACAGACCCCGTTTGAAGAGCTCAAAACCATTGCTACCAAGCTCGGAATGAAGATCGATCCAAAGTGGATAACCGGCAAGCTCGCGGAGGAGATCTTTGAGCATGTCACTGATGGCCAGCTCAATGAGCCAATCTTTGTTCGCGGCTACCCAGTAGATACCTCTCCACTTGTTCGCGCACATCGCGAGACTCCTGGTGTCGTTGAGAAATGGGATCTCTACATCGAAGGTTTTGAATTAGCGACTGGCTATTCAGAGCTCATCGATCCAGTGATTCAACGCGAGCGACTTGTTGAGCAGGCTTCACTCGGAGCAAAGGGTGATGTCGAAGCGATGCCATTAGATGAAGATTTCTTACGCGCAATGGAATATGCGATGCCACCAATGGGTGGATTTGGAATGGGTGTCGACCGACTCCTTATGGCGCTTACTGGACTTGGTATTCGCGAAACAATCTTGTTCCCACTTGTGAAACCAGAAGAGAATTGATTTAACTATGTCGATTCAGATTCGCTCTGCTCGCACCAGTGATGTGAAGCAGATTAGATCAATTATCGATACCTTTGCAGCTCCTGGAAAGATGCTTGAAAAAGAGACTGTGACGCTCTTTGAAAGTGTTCAAGAGTTTGTGGTGGCAGTCGATGGTGATCAAGTTGTTGGCTGCGGTGCACTTCACGTTCTTTGGGAAGATCTCGCTGAAGTCCGTACGGTTGCAGTCAAAGAAGATTTTCACGGCAAGGGAGTCGGACATCAGATAATTGAGGCGATCGTTACTAAAGCGCACGAAGTTGGCGTGAAGCGAATCTTCTGTCTCACCTTTCAGACTGAGTTCTTTGGCAAGCATGGCTTTGAAGAAATCAAAGGCACTCCGGTTGAGCCAGATGTCTATAAAGAGCTCCTACGCTCTTACGATGCCGGTGTCGCGGAGTTCTTAGATCTCGAGAGCGTGAAGCCAAATACTCTGGGCAACACCCGAATGCTTAAAATTCTCTAGATTTCGGGCATAAAACCCCCATATTTTGGGTTCTACCCTCCAATGAGCACTAATTCTGGGCAGGCGGTCCCTTCGCCATCCCCGATAGGCTTAACCCGTCTAGCCCAGCCCCACAGGAGGTATCGATATGTTTGAGCGCTTTACCGATCGAGCTCGTCGCGTTGTCGTTCTCGCGCAAGAAGAAGCTCGGATGCTCAACCACAACTACATCGGCACTGAGCACATCCTCCTTGGATTGATCCACGAAGGTGAAGGCGTTGCCGCTAAAGCGCTTGAAGCGCTCGGCATCTCACTTGAAGGCGTTCGCGCTCAAGTAGAAGAGATCATCGGCCAGGGGCAGCAAGCTCCATCAGGTCATATTCCATTTACACCACGTGCGAAGAAGGTTCTCGAACTCTCTCTCCGTGAAGCGCTTCAACTTGGCCATAACTACATCGGTACTGAACATATCCTCCTTGGATTGATTCGCGAAGGTGAGGGCGTTGCCGCACAAGTACTCGTAAAACTCGGCGCAGATCTCAATCGCGTTCGCCAACAAGTTATTCAACTTCTCTCTGGGTACCAGGGTAAAGAGACTGCAAATGCCGGAGGACCTGCAGAAGGAACTCCATCAACCTCATTGGTCTTAGATCAATTTGGTCGCAATCTCACCCAGGCAGCTCGCGAAGGAAAACTCGATCCAGTTATTGGCCGTGAAAAAGAGATCGAACGCGTTATGCAGGTTCTCTCACGTCGTACCAAAAATAACCCAGTACTTATTGGTGAGCCAGGTGTTGGTAAGACAGCGATCGTCGAAGGACTCGCACAAGCAATTGTGAAGGGTGATATCCCAGAGACGCTTCGCGATAAGCAGGTCTACTCACTTGATCTCGGCGCACTCGTTGCTGGCTCTCGCTACCGTGGTGACTTTGAAGAACGCCTCAAGAAGGTGCTGAAAGAGATCCGCACCCGTGGCGATATCGTCCTCTTTATCGATGAGATTCATACACTTGTAGGCGCAGGTGCCGCAGAAGGTGCGATCGATGCTGCCAGCATCTTGAAGCCAATGCTCGCTCGCGGTGAGCTCCAGACAATTGGTGCCACAACTCTTGACGAGTATCGCAAGCACTTCGAGAAGGATGCAGCGCTCGAGCGTCGCTTCCAGCCAATTCAGGTAGCAGAGCCATCTGTTACACACACTATTGAAATCCTTAAGGGACTTCGCGATCGTTACGAGTCACACCACAAGGTCTCCATTACAGATGGCGCACTCGTTGCAGCTGCAACACTTGCTGATCGTTACATCGCAGATCGCTTCTTGCCAGATAAGGCGATCGACCTCATCGATGAGGCCGGTTCACGTCTTCGAATTCGTCGCATGACCGCACCTGCTGAGCTCAAAGAATTTGACACAAAGATTTCTGACGCTCGCAAGGCGAAGGAATCTGCAATCGATGGCCAAGATTTCGAAAAGGCTGCATCGTTCCGTGATGAAGAGAAGAATTTGATTGCAGAGCGCGCTGAGAGCGAGAAGGCCTGGAAGGCCGGAAACCTCGATCAGGTTGCCGAAGTAGATGAAGAACTCATCGCTGAAGTTCTCTCGAACTCAACTGGTATCCCAGTCTTCAAACTCACCGAGGAAGAGACAGCTCGTCTACTTCGCATGGAGGATGAACTCCACCGTCGCGTTATCGGACAAGATCAAGCGATCAAGGCGCTCTCACAAGCGATCCGTCGTACACGTGCTGGTCTCAAGGATCCAAAGCGCCCAGGTGGTTCATTTATCTTTGCCGGTCCATCAGGTGTTGGTAAGACCGAACTCTCTCGCACGCTTGCCGAATTCTTATTCGGTGATTCAGATGCCTTGATCCAACTCGATATGTCTGAATACTCTGAGAAGCACACCGCCTCTCGTTTGTTCGGTGCTCCTCCAGGTTATGTCGGTTACGACGAGGGCGGACAGCTCACCGAAAAGGTGCGTCGCAAGCCATTCTCAGTCGTTCTCTTCGATGAGATCGAGAAGGCCCACCCAGATATCTTTAACACCCTTCTTCAGGTGCTCGAAGATGGTCGCCTCACCGACTCACAAGGTCGTAGCGTAGATTTCAAGAACACTGTCATCATCATGACAACCAACCTTGGAACTCGCGATATCTCAAAGACTCTCGGCCTTGGATTCCACAACTCATCAGATGCTCTCGGTAATTACGAGCGCATGAAGGCGAAGGTCGCTGATGAATTGAAGAGCCACTTCCGTCCAGAGTTCTTGAACCGTATCGATGATGTCGTTGTCTTCCATCAGCTGTCAGAGGCTGAGATCATTCAGATCGTCGATCTCATGATCGCTAACCTTGATGATCGCTTGCGTGCGAAGGATATGACGATCGAACTTACATCTGCTGCAAAGAGTCTGCTCGCAGCACGTGGTTACGATCCACTCCTTGGAGCTCGACCACTTCGTCGAACCATCCAACGCGAGATCGAAGATGTCCTCTCAGAGAAGATTCTCTTTGGCGATGTAAAGCCAGGCGAGATTACCTTGGTTGATGTCGAAGGTGAGGGTCCATCTGCGATCTTTACATTCACCGGTGTTCCAAAGGCTACGATGCCTGACACACCTGGTGATCTCACCAGCGATAGCGCGCCAACTAAATAAGTAATTAATCGGCTAGTTTAAAGTGATTGCCGATCGCCTCAATGAGGTGGTCGGCAATCAGGCTTTGTAACGCCTTCTCACTCTGATCAGCGTCGTGCCAGAGCGCGACTAAATCGCTTCTATTCGCACTCTTATTGGTACGAAGATATTCAACAATGAGGCCGCGACATTGGCGATCAGTACCCACCCAGGCTTGAGTTCGTTTTTCGAGCTCACTCTTGGGGTAACCATTGGCTCGCCAGGCGCAGATATCACTTACTGGGCACTGCTCACAGAGTGGGCTACGAGCAGTACAAATCAGGGCTCCTAGCTCCATCGTGGCCGCTGCCCATAAAGCGCCTTGCGCAGGTATCAACTCTGATCGCAATCTGCGTTCTACTCGGGAGGGTGAGCTGGTGGGGGATTCGATGCCATCAATCACGCGAGCAAAGAGCCTACGGATATTAATATCCATCACGAGCGTGCTCTCGTTGTAAGCAAAGGATGCGATCGCTGCCGCGGTGTACTCACCAATACCGGGCAGAGTTCGCAATACTTCAATCTCTCGTGGTACCTGATTATTAAATTGAGTGGCGATCAACACTGCAGATTCATAAAGCCGGGTCGCACGGCGTGGATAACCAAGCCTCCCCCAGGCGATAATTGCATCAGATCTCTTAGCAGCTGCAAGATCGGCAGGGGTCGGCCAACGATTAAGCCACTGCTCCCAGATAGGCAAGACTCGTTTTACAGGTGTCTGCTGCAACATGAACTCAGAGACCATCACTCCCCATGGAGTGCTATTGCGCCATGGTAAATCCCGCTTATTCTGCTCGAACCACTCGAGAATAACTTCTTGCTTCATTACCCGATCTTGACTTTAGAAATTGCTTGCTCAAGTCGTGCAACTTCCATAATCTCGATACCCGGGACTTTAATATCGGATCCAACCGGAACCATCGCGCGCTTAAATCCAAGACGAGCCGCTTCAGCGATACGTTGTTGGGCACCAGTAACTTTACGGATCTCGCCAGCAAGACCAACTTCACCGATCGCGACTAAGTCAGAGGGAAGCGCAAGTCCTTTTGCAGCAGATGCAACGGAGAGTGCAACAGCGAGATCGGCTGAAGGTTCATTCATCTTCATTCCACCGACGGTTGCGACATAAACATCGCGGCCAGATAAGCGGATATGAGCACGTAGCTCTAGGACCGCTAAAGTCATTGCGGTACGCGGGTTATCGAGCCCTGAAGTAACGCGGCGCGAGTTGCCGAAGTCGCGGCCTTCTGCGACTGGGACTCCGACAAGTGATTGAATCTCAGCAAGGAGTGGCCTGCGACCTTCGAGGGCAACAGTGACGCAGGTGCCGGGTACTGGCTCAGTATGGCGTGTAGTGAAGAGTCCGGTTGGGTCGGTTAGTGATTCGATGCCGTTCTCGGTCATATCAAAGCAACCAACTTCATCAGATGCGCCAAAGCGATTCTTCATCGCACGGATAAGGCGAAGACGTGAGTGGCGCTCACCTTCAAAGTTAAGGACTACATCGACGAGGTGCTCAAGCAACCTCGGTCCAGCGATCGATCCATCCTTAGTAACGTGACCAACTAAGACAACGGTGATGTTACGTTCTTTGGCGATGCGAATGAGCGCGCCAGCGACTTCACGAACCTGAGTCACCCCACCTGGTGCACCATCGACCGCGGCAGATGCAATCGTCTGGATCGAATCGATAATTAATAGCTCGGGCTTTACCTGATCGATATGTGCGATCACTGCACCAAGCTCTGTTTCGGCCGCGAGCCACAAAATTGGATCGATTGCGTTAAGCCGCTCGGCCCGTAGACGCACCTGTGATGCTGATTCTTCTCCGCTGACATATAAGGCGGTTAACTTCTGACGGGCACTCTCTGCTGCAACTGATAAGAGAAGAGTTGATTTACCAACGCCTGGTTCGCCAGCGAGCAAGATTGCAGCGCCTGGTACCAATCCGCCACCTAAGACTCGATCAAGTTCTGAGACCCCAGATGAGCGCGCCTTCGCCTTTTCAAGATTTACCTCACCGATCGGTGTGGCAGCGGTCGTGACGTTACCTGCAACCAATGAGAGCTTCTTTGGTGCTGCGATCTCTTCGACGCTTCCCCATGCCTGGCACTCACCGCAGCGACCAACCCACTTTGTGCTGGTCCAGCCGCACTCAGTACAGCGGAATGGATCCTTTGCGGGTGCTGGGGTCTTGGCCATGCCGCAAGCCTATCTGAGGGCGCTGACTTGATCCCCGGTGAGTTGGACTTATTTCTGGTTGGCTAGCGTTGCTGGGTGAATCACAAAGAGTGGCAAATTGCGCTTGGCGTTCTCAGCCTGCGTAAGGCGGATCGCCTCGACTCGGGCATCGCAGTATTTTTCAAGTTCGGCATAACCAGCAAGGCCCATCAGTGTTTGAAGTTCGACCTTATTCGATTTATAAACCGGCTCTGCACCGACATGTGCTTCGGTATTACCAGTGCAATACCAATCAAAATCTTCGCCGCCATCGCCCCATGCTTTGCGTTCGTACTCACCAATGACGGTGATTGAAACGGTCTGATCGCCTACTTCGCGGTTTTCGAATGAGCGACGGATCGGAAGCTGCCAACAGACATCAGGCTTTGTCTCAACGAAGTGAACGCCCTCTTTTTGCGCAAGATGGTGCAGCACGCAACCAAATGATCCGGTGTAGCCAGGTGCTTCATGGCCAACGCGATTTAAAAAGATACAAGAATTATCAACCATGCGAGTCTTACGATCTTTATCAAAACCAACTTCAGAGATGTTTAGCTTGTTGCCCTTCATCTTTGAATGAGCTTCATCGTAGTACTGCCACATTTCAGGAGTGAGGCGCTCGGCGATCTTGAGAGTTCGAGACTCATCATCAGCATCTGAGTAATACGCGCCGTCAGAGCAACAACCGGCATCGGGCTTATCGGCATCAACGCCGCAGCAACCAGCGCCATAAATACAGGTGTAATAAGAGGTCAACCAGGTGAGATCACATTTAAAGATCTCTTGCGGGGATGCGGGGTCAGCGAACTCAACCCAGTCGCGTGCAAAGTTTGGTGAGACCTCCATAGTGGGGCAAGCCTAGTTAATGAGCGTCAAAAGTAGTAATTGGATCAGCTGATATCTGAATAGAAGAATCTGGAGTTCGGTAGAGTCTTCCTTATGAATAAGTGCGTAGGCATCATCGGGGTAGGCAACATGGGGGAGGCCCTTTTAGCTGGACTTATTAAGGCTGGCCACCCGGCAGGCGATATCTGCATTACCGATAAGCGCGCTGATCACTCGGCCGCCCTTGCCACTAAATATGGAGTTGTTGATCAACAGCTATCTGTTATCGGCGCGGAGTGCGAAGTGATTCTTGTTGTGGTGAAGCCACAGGATTTATCTTCGACCCTTGAGGATCTAGTCCCAACACTCGGGCCTCGTGCTTTAATCGTCTCCTTTGTCGCAGGCAAGACGATCGCCGGTATTGAATCCATCGTCGGGGGGTCACATGCTGTGATTCGAGTGATGCCAAATTCACCGACTCTTATTGGACTCGGTATGTCTGCAATCTCGCCAGGAACTCGAGCAACCAATGCAGATCTTGGTTTTGTCCATAATTTCTTAGGATCTAGTGGAAAAGTTGTTGAAGTAGCAGAAGATTTACAAGACGCCGTAACTGCGACAAGTGGATCAGGGCCTGCATACTTCTTTGCCTTTGTTGAGGCGATGGTTGAAGGTGCAAAACGACTTGGATTATCAGATGCGATTGCGACTGAGCTCACTGTGCAGACGCTTATCGGCGCAGCTGGGATGCTCGCCGAGAGCGGCAAAGATGCCAAGACGCTCCGCGAAAATGTTACAAGTCCTAAGGGAACAACAGCTGAAGCGCTCGCGTCATTTGAGAGCGATCGACTTGGTGAAATTGTGGCATCAGCGATGGCAGCAGCTGCAAAGCGCTCTGCCGAACTTGCCTAATGAAATCAAAAGTTCTTCTTGGAGTACTCATTCTCTCACTCCTTGGCTGCTCTCCCGCAGTGGCAGCGCTCAAGCCTAAAGTAGTAAAGATTGCCGCGCTTCCAACACTGATCGAAGATAAATTCTTTGCAGGTGCCGGCGGTCAGTGGTTTGCTACCTTGCCCTCAAAAACAGCGATTTATATAGTCGGTAGCGCAGAGCAGGCGAACGGCCCCACCCGGGGTGAAGTTCTCGCTATTGACCCTCTTACCGGTCAGAAGAGTTGGGATTTTCTTACCTCCGGGACGACTGATGCAATCGCAACCACCGCTACCCGAGATAGCTCAGGAAATATTTGGATTGCAGGAAATATCGCGCCACTGACTTCAACACCGACACCGGCTCCTACGCCGTCGGGACTACTCAACCCAAGTGGCGTAGTAGTTATTCCGATGGCACCTGTACGAGCTGGTCTAACTTCGATCGCGCTATGGGAAGTCAGTCCCCGCGGGTCGCTGATTGCTAGTTATCAATACGATGCAGGGGCCGTTCTAGAACCACTGTCGATAAAGTCAGTGAATAACTCATTTCTTATGAGTGGAGATAATTTTCAACTTAGTGTTGATCAGCTCGGTAATTTTTCAAAGTTTGTTCATGCAAGTTTTCTCCCCGTCAAAGTCCCGGCAACTCAAAGTTTTAAAGATGGCCTCTATATTTGGAAGATCTATATCTCAAAGAGCCCAATTGCAGGGGTAAGTGGTTGGAAACCCACAAAGCCTGGGCGAGTTATTGTAAAAGTAGGAAGTCGTACCGGCGCAATCTATGCTGCGTATAAAGTGAGCGACCCGCTCTTAAAAATTGATTTTCTTACTAGCGTTGGAGTTGTAGTTACGACGGAGACACTAACTGGAATCAAAATCTCACTGCTTAAATAATCGTAGCGCTCCACCAACCCCAGCGAGAGCATATTTTTGGTTGTTTAGAGTGATCCAGTTAAAACTTGAGCTATTAGAAAAATCGAGCCCAGAAATTAATTTGATCCCTTTATCTACGGTATTTGTAGCACACAACCTTGTCTGGCAACTAAAGAGAATCTGATGACCATCTGTTGCGATTGCAGGTGATGGGGTCCCAAAGAAATCCGAGGGAGTATTTGAGATTGTCGAGGTTGTCGAGAACGTGCTCCAGCGGATTTGGTCAGCGTGTGGAAGGTTGATGCCAGTAGAGGTGAGCCAGGAGCCTGTAACAAGACCCTTCTCCTGCGATAGCGCAACGTCAAAGCCAGCGATCGTCGTGCCATTGCCAGCAGGGTCGGGGGATGAATATGCCCAATCCTCGGGGTATGCGGTGGAGCGAGTTGCAAGTCGTATTTCACCGCGAGTTGCAGTCTTATCCTGATTGACTTGAAGAACCGAGTCGTAGAGAAGATAGACCGCTTTGCCAACATTGAGCGCTTTGACATGGAAACCAACGTCGCCGGTTGAGCGACCATTTGTATCGCGATCGCCATCGACCAGTTCATAACTCCACTTGCCACTAATCTTTGTGGCGCCAAGCAAGATGCCTTGACTATCATCACGGTAGAAGACTTGAAGGCCGGCATTGGTTGATACGCAGGCGTTAGAGACAGAGACATCACTAGATGTGCGGACTCGGACGGGATCCTTGTAGTCATTAATTGCGGCGCCGTTACCATCGACTACTTCGTACGACCACTTCTTTCCATCAAAGGCTGCATGCCGAAGATCTTTGTCGACGAGATCTGAGTAGAAAATATTTAGAGTTTCAACCTTGCCAACGAGGGAGCTACAGATTGAGAGCGCACCACTGACATTGTGTGTTGTCTTTCCAGATTTATCTGAATTTCCATCGAGGGTTTGAATACTCCATTTTTTACCATCGAAAGTCGCAAGTTTGAGGAGCCCAAGTTTGCTATCGGTGTACACGATGATTGGCTTGCTAGCATACGTACCAGTTGTTAAGAACTTTCCATCGGCAGATGGATCAATTACCGAACTCTTCCACGTACTTTGCGGAACAACATTGTTGGTAGTTGCAGCCGGAGATGCTCCAAATTGTTCATTAGATGCTGTGACACTAAACGAGTAGTTGCCACCATTTTTGAGTCCAGTAATGGTGATTGGAGACTGCGCTGCACTGAGCGTCTGGCCAGTTTGATTGACCTTGACGGTGTAGTTATCAACGTGGGCCATGCGAGCATTCGCGGGCGGATCAAAGGTAATAATGGCTGATTTATCGGCAACTAGTGCCTTGACATTACGTGGCACGGTCGGAGCGCTGGTTGCAATACCCGCCGGTGGCTTGACCAACATATCGGCCATCATGGCGAGCAGGAGTGGCCCCGGTTGATGGAAGATTTCGGCGGCATTCAAACTTGGGCACATCACAGCATTGGCGCCGCTATTAATAAAGGTATCTTGATCAAGATGGCTGACTGACGAGCCGGGTTGATATGGCGCTGGAGTGTAGAGCTTTGGTTTTACTCCGGCATTTGCTGCGATGCCATTAGCACCAGACCAGACGAGAGGACTAATGAGTGCTGTGCCTAGTTCGGTAGATGGTGAGGCAAGATCTGCTAATCGCGAACCATCTGGCGTCTGCGCATAGGCGTCAAAGGGAGTTGGTTGATCGATTGATCCTAGGCCAAAGAAATTATCATATGAATCATTTGAGAGGAAACCTAAACCGTGACCTAACTCGTGAAGCAAGATCGATTCAAGATCATATTGATTTGGTGGGCAATTTCCATCAGTACCTAAGTAGAAGACTCGCGACATGGCGGAATTAATATGAATTTCGATCTCAGGATTTGCTGGATCAAGGTCTTTTCCCGCGAGTGCATTTGCCATGGCTGATGGATACCAAAGTTCGGGATCTGGTGAGCCTTTAAATGAATTGAAGAATTTTACGGGTGTTGCTGAAGCGAGAACAGCGTTCGAAGATTGACGACCATATGTTGCGGTAATCGTGATCGGAACAGCAGATTTCCAATTAACTGCCCAAGCATCGGCAGCTGCTTGAATTGCCGTCTTCTCGTTCTCTGGAACATTTACGTAGTTGATGGTGAATGTGCTTGAGGTGCTCTCATTCTTTGAGTGAGAGGCAGTCGGTGCTGCAGGCTTAACGATCGACGGTGAAGCTGTGCCTGCGTAATAATCACTCCACCCAGCAGGAACCCACTTAACGGACTGTGCTTGTGCAGGTGCGATTGGCAAGAGGAGCCCTGATAAGAGTCCAGTAGCGAGGGCGATCAGCCCGGCGAACCTCAATGGCAAGCGCATAATGCGAGATCCTACCGATCTGAGAGGATTAGGGGGAACCCGAGAGCGCCTTGTCTCACTCTTCAGAGGGTTCTCTAAGGAAAGGGGCAAAGGTGATGAGAGAAGTGACCATCTACTCTCGAAGTGGTTGCCACCTGTGCGAAGTTGCGCACCAGATGCTCCTCACTCTTCAAGGAGATGCAGAATTTGAGATAAGAGAGATTCTCATTGACGGAAATCCCGATTTAATCGAGTTATATGGTGAGCAAGTTCCGGTAATTCATATTGATGGCAGACCACATGACTTCTTTCGAGTCGAACCAGAGCGCTTCCTAAAGGCTATTGCTCAGAATTAATCGGCAGTCAGAACATCATCGGCATCAATGATGCGATAGGCATAACCTTGTTCTGCAAGAAAGCGTTGACGATTCTGTGCAAAATCTTGATCGACGGTATCTCGAGCAACAAGTGAGTAGAAGCGAGCGGTACGGCCATCAGCCTTAGGTCGCAAGATACGGCCAAGTCGCTGAGCTTCTTCTTGTCGTGATCCGAAGGTTCCGGAGACTTGAATCGCGATGGTGGCATCAGGAAGATCTATGGAGAAGTTCGCAACCTTTGAAACTACCAGACACGTAATCTCGCCAGAGCGATATAGGTTGAAGAGCTCTTCTCTCTCCTTGATTGGCGTGTCACCTTTAATCACAGGGACACCGAGCGCTTCACCAAGAGCGTCAAGTTGATCGATGTACTGGCCGATAATGAGTACTTGCTCGCCCTCATGCTTCTTCGCTAACTCGATCGCGACCTGGCTCTTCGTCGCAGTAGTTGAACAGAAACGGTAACGATCTTCTTGCTCTGCAGTCGCGTAGTGCATCCGCTCAGCATCGGTCAGAGTAATTCGAACTTCAACACAATCAGCTGGTGCGATATATCCCTGTTGCTCGATCTCGCGCCATGGAACGTCATATCGCTTTGGACCGATGAGTGAGAAGACTTCGCCCTCCATGCCATCTTCGCGTACCAGCGTTGCAGTCAGGCCAAGGCGGCGGCGGGATTGAATATCAGCGGTAAAACGAAAGACTGGCGCTGGTAATAGGTGGACCTCGTCATAAATGATGAGACCCCAATCGATCGCATCAAAGAGATCCAAGTGCGTATAAACACCCTTCTTA
>CAIMOX010000014.1 GCA_903843225.1 uncultured Actinomycetes bacterium
GCGATGGTCGATGGCTCACTGGCTGAAAAGCTCGAACTATTTAAGTAGGATTTCGCCATGTCGATCTACATCACCCTACCGGCAGATGCTGAGCCGGAGGCGTTCTCAGATGCAGTTCGAGAGATCACAGATTTAATCAATAGCGGTGGTATCGCTGTGGTCCCAGCCGAGCATGGTTATCTCTATGCCTGTAATGCATTTGATCACGACGCAGTGAGTCGCATCCACACCCTTCGAGGAGATCCGGCCTATACCGCCTGCCAAGTCATAGTTGGAAACTCACAAGTCCTACCGGGACTTGCAACAGATTTTGATAGTGAGTTGCAATCACTCGCCGATCAATTTTGGCCAGGGCTTCTCACTATCCATCTCATGCCCCACTACGGATTGACCTGGGATCTGGGTGATGGTGGTGAGTTATCGGAATTCGCAGTTCGCGTTCCGGCGCAAGAGATCTTGCGCGCAGTCGCCGAATCGACAGGACCGCTTGCGGTAGCGAGCGCAGCGATCGCCGGCCGCCCAGCCACTCGCGAGATCGACTTCGTCCCAGCCTTGGAATCATCGATTGCGGTCTACGCGGATATAGGGACGCTCCCAGAAGGCCCAGCCTCGACTCTGATCCGCCGCTCGATCTTGGGCAAGGAAGGTGGGCTTGAGATCATTCGCATAGGCGCCATCTCGCAGGAGGAGATCACAGCCATCGTGCCGAGCATCGTGCCGAGCATCGTGCCGACAATTAGTGGGCCCGTGAACTAGGCTCAGACCATGAGCGAAATTTTTTATGGCCCAGATTTCAACCAGCTTGAGCGACAAGATCCTGACATTGCCGCAGTTCTACTAAGCGAGCTTGAGCGTCAGCGCCACGGCCTCCAGTTGATTGCATCAGAGAACTTCACCTCACCAGCAGTACTTGCAACACTTGGATCAACGCTCTCCAATAAATATGCCGAGGGCTATCCAGGTAAGCGTTACTACGGTGGCTGCGAAGAGGTCGATAAGGTCGAAGTGATTGGTATTGAGCGCGCTAAAGCACTCTTCGGTGCAGAGCATGCAAACTTGCAGCCACATTCTGGTGCGAGCGCAAATGTTGCGGTCTATAAAGCGTTCACCAATCCGGGCGATACCGTCCTTGCGATGTCACTACCGCACGGTGGCCACTTGACTCACGGCTCCAAGGTGAACTTTTCAGGTAAGTGGTACAACATCGTCTCTTACGGTGTTCGCCAAGATAATGAACTCATCGATTACGACGAGCTCCGTGATCTCGCCATCGCCAACAAACCTAAGATGATCTGTTCTGGCGCTACTGCATATCCAAGTTTGATCGACTTTGAAAAGGTCCGTGCGATCTGCGACGAAGTTGGCGCAATCATGTGGGTTGATGCGGCGCACTTCATCGGCCTGGTTGCTGGTAAGGCGATCCCATCACCGGTTCCTTATGCAGATGTCGTCTCCTTTACTACTCACAAAGTCTTACGCGGACCTCGTGGTGGAATGATCTTGACGAAGGCAGAGCATGCAGCTGCAATCGATAAGGCGGTCTTCCCTGGGATGCAGGGCGGCCCAATCATGAGCGCAGTTGCCGGAAAGGCCGTTGCTCTTAAGGAGTGTGCAACTCCTGAATATCAGAAGTATGCAAAGGATGTTATTACTAACGCCAAGGCGCTCGCAGCTGATCTTGAAGCAGAGGGCATGCGCGCAGTATCTGGCGGAACCCAGACCCACCTCGCATTGATCGATATTCGCAGCACTGGCGTTACAGGTAAGGTTGCCGATGAGCGTTGCGGTAACGCTGGCATCACGCTCAATAAGAATGCAATTCCTTACGATCCAGAGACACCTGCTGTCACCAGCGGTATCCGCGTCGGAACACCATCCACTACAACTCAGGGGATGGGCGTTCCAGAGATGAAGCAGATCGCATCCTTTATTGCACGCGCGATTAAAGATGGCGACGATGCAAGCAAGGCAGCAGCGATCCGCGCTGATGTCAACGCACTCACTGCCCAATTCCCGGTCTACCCACGCGCATAATTCTTACGACGAGAAACTTCCCACAACCCCATGCGTGAATATTTGCTCACCGCACTCCTTGCGGCTGTGCTGACATTTCTATTTACCCCAATCGTTCGCTCAGCGGCGATGCGATCTGGCGCCTATATGAGCATTCGAGAGCGCGATATACATACCTCCATTACCCCACGATGGGGAGGAGTTTCGATGTGGCTCGGAATGTCCATCACACTCTTAATCGTCCATCGACTCCCTTTAGTTGGGCAATCATTTGGTCGCGAAGCTCAGGGAATCTTTCTCGCCGCTAGCTTTGTGATGCTCCTTGGAGCCCTCGATGACCGCTTTGATTTAGATTCAATTACTAAGTTTGCGGGACAAGCCCTTGCTGCCGGCATTTTGCTCTTACATGGTGTGCAGATTCTCTGGCTACCAATTAACGGCATCCTCACGCTGCCTGCAAGTATCGGTCAAGTTCTCACTGTGCTCTTTGTTATTACTGTGATTAATGCCGTGAACTTTGTTGATGGATTAGATGGACTTGCAACGGGGATCGTTGCAATCTGCGCCACCGCCTTCTTTATCTTTTCGTATGTGCTTGCGGTAGTAAATGGTTTTAACCGAGCAGGCGCACCATCACTGATCACCGCTGTTGTCATCGGAATGTGCCTTGGTTTCTTGGCCCATAACTTCCACCCAGCCCGAATCTTTATGGGCGACTCAGGAGCGATGCTTTTAGGCCTACTCCTTGCTGCATCTGCGATCACACTCACTGGGCAGATTGATGTCAATGCAATCTCTGATTCAGCATCTCGTTCTGCGCTCTTACCACTCTTGCTTCCCTTTACAATTTTGGCGATCCCGTTGCTCGATCTCATCTTGGCAATTGTCAGACGGGTCAGCGCCGGGCGCTCACCCTTTGAATCTGATCGCCAGCATCTGCATCACAAGTTACTTGACCTCGGGAACTCACATCGTCGCACTACTTTCATTCTTTACCTCTGGTCAGCGACCTTCGCCTTTCCGACGGTGATTGCAGCCTTTGCGCCGCTTTGGATCGCACTCTTAGTTGCCGTAGCAATCGCATCGCTCTCGGCGGCACTGATCATCGACACCATGCGAATTCGTCGAGCGCACGAGCTGCAGGAGAGAGAAGCAACCCATGTCTAACCTCAGTACCCCCACACCCAGTGGCAACTCATCCGAGACGATGATGTGGCGCGGGGCCTTGATCCCATCACTTGTTGTCACGGTGATCTGCGTAGGGGGCTCGATCGCCCTCAAGAAAGGTCCTGGAGCCTGGGGATCACTGCTGGCGAGCCTGATCGTCTTACTCTTCTTCTCGGTCCACCTGGGGATCAGCGCCATCGCCAAGAATTTAGACCCGATCGCCACCATGGCCCTCGCAATGTTCTCGTACTTTGCCAAGGTCATGGTCATGGGGGTATTCCTTCTGGTCATCACCAAGTTCACCTCGCCGGCGAGCGTCAACCGCGCCGCATTTGCCGTCACTGCGCTCGCTATCACCGCCGCCTGGCTGGCCGGGGAGATCCGTGCATTTCTCAAACTCAAGCTGGGGCTACCATTACCCCTTCAGAAGTAGGGCGGTCTTACTCGCCAGCCTTGAAGGGGGTAGCTAGCCATGGCATCAAATGAAGAGGGCGCACTCTGGTCGATCCTGGGTTACCTCATCTCTGGGCTACTCATCTGGGGCGGTATCGGCTACGGCCTCGATCGCTGGCTCGATCCGCACCACCACTGGTTCATGCTCGTCGGTTTTTTGCTCGGCATGGGAGCTTCGATCTATCTCGTCTGGCTCCGTTTTGGTCGCGAATAGGGCAACCCAGTTCTCCTGCTCAACGGTCAATATCACCTTTTTGTTACCATATTGAGTTTTGGAATTAGCAGAGCGCCTAATAGGGTTACGCCGTCCTCATAGGGAACATTAAGATTTGGCCGGTATCAAAGAAGATCACTTTAGGGAGAGTCTGTGCTCGCGTCTGCTGTAGCTGGTCCTGGGTTTGTCCCGCCAAGCACTAACGACTTCAATCTGCCACCAGTTTTTGGCAACAGTGCATACTCAACGAAGCCAATTCTGCTCGTCTTCTTGAGCATCATCGTTATCTCGATCTTCTTCGTTGCAGCTTCTCGCAAAGCAGCGATCGTCCCAGGAAAGCTCCAATTCGCCGGTGAATCGATCTACGCATTTGTGCGCAAGGACCTTGCTGAAGAGATTATCGGCAGCGGCTTCTTGCAATTTGTGCCATTCCTCTTCACCCTCTTCACCTTTGTCTTGGTAAACAACGTCTTCGGAATTATTCCCTTCTTGCAATTCCCTTCGATGTCACACGTTGCCTTCCCATATGTGCTCGCAGGATTTTCATACTTCATCTTCCATGCCATCGGCATTAAGAAGCAGGGCCTTGGTAAGTACCTCAAGGGAATTGCATTCCTCCCAGGTGTCCCAAAGTTTGCCTACATTCTTCTCACACCGATTGAGATCGCGACTTATTTCTTTATTCGCCCAGTGACGCTCTCACTTCGTCTCTTTGCAAATATGTTTGCTGGCCACTTGTTGCTCCTCGTCTTTATCGGTGGCGGTAACTACATGCTCCACGATTCACATTTGCTCATGAAGATCCTCTCGCCCTTCTCCTTTGGATTTGGCATCGCGATGACCTTCTTCGAATTTATGGTGCAGTGCCTCCAGGCCTACATCATCACCCTTCTCTCAGCGCTCTTCATTGCAGGAGCACTGGCGGATGAGCACTAACCACTAACTTTCCTGAACCCCTTGTTGGTAATTGCCAGCAAGTACTTACGAACGAAAGGCAACAAAGATGAAAGGCACACTCAACCTGGTCGGTTATGGCCTATCTGCAATCGGACCCGCAATCGCAACTGGCTTAATCTTCGCCGCTTATATCAACGGTGTTGCACGTCAGCCTGAGGCACGTTCAGTCCTGCAGCCAATCGCATTCCTCGGCTTCGCCTTGGCAGAAGCGTTGGCGCTCTTCGGTCTCGTCCTCGCATTCGTCCTCTAATAGCCTCAATAAGTTCACTTAATAAGCAACGTTAGATAGGAACAAGAGATGCATTCACGGTTTGTAGCTGAAGCGGCGCAGAGCCCACTTCTTCCAAAGCCAGCTGAGTTAGTCGTCGGCGTTATCGCCTTCGCGCTGCTCTTCTTCGTTCTCCGTAAGTTCGTTACGCCAATGTTTGAAAAGGCATTTGCGGCACGTACCGAGGCGATCCAAGGCGGTATTGAGAAGGCCGAACGTGCACAGCTTGAAGCAGCAAAGGCGCTTGAGTCATATACGGCTCAACTCGCAGATGCTCGCGGTGAAGCTGCCAAGATCCGTGAAGAAGCTCGCGCACAAGGCGCTGCGATTATCGAAGATCTTCGCGCGCAGGCACAAGAGGAATCTGCTCGTATTACAGCGGCAGCCCATAGTTCAATTGAGGCAGAACGTGAGAAGGCAATCTCTTCACTTCGCGCTGAGGTCGGGACTTTGGCCGTTGATCTTGCATCCAAGATCGTCGGAGAAGCACTTGAAGACCAGGTACGACAATCTCGTATTGTCGATCGCTTCTTAGAAGACTTGGAGAAGAGCAAGTAATGATCGTTCTCGGTGGTAGTAGTCGTCAGGGTCTCCTGGCGCTTCGCGGTGCACTTGATGGGCAGCTCAAAGGCGCTTCATCGGCAGAGTGCACTGCGCTATCAGCCGACCTCTTGAAGGCGCTCGCTGCGATCGCATCCTCAGCAGGGCTGCGCCGCGCATTAACTGACCCAGCGAGAGATCACGATTCAAAGCTTGTCTTAATCAACGATCTCTTTGGTAAAGAGATCAACGCTAAGGCTTTAGCTCTACTCGGAACTGCCGCCGCATCTCGTTGGTCATCATCAGGTGAGATCGCAGATGCCCTTGAGCAGATTGCAGTAGAAGCGGAAGCGACTGCTGCAAACCTCGATGGCGCAATCGATCGAGTTGAGGATGAGCTCTTCACATTCTCACGCCTTCTCGTCGCACACAACGATCTCCGCTTGGCGCTCAATGATCGTGCGGATTCAGCCGATCGTAAGCGCTCACTCGTTGAATCAATCTTTGCCGGCAAGGTCAGCCCATCAACACTTCGTTTAATTGAAGCTGTTATCGCAGGACTTCGCGGCCGCAGCATTGAAGCGACGCTCTCGGCATATGCCCACGCAGTATCGGCTCGTCGCAATCAGCTAGTGGCAGTTGTTCGCACCGCTGTTGCTCTGACACCAGCTCAAATCGCGACCCTCGCCGCCTCGCTGACAAAGCAGGTTGGCCAGCCAGTTCATATCAACTCTGAAATTGATCCATCAGTACTCGGCGGAATCGAAGTTCGCTTCGCTGACGAGATCATCGATGGCACGATCAGCAATCGTTTGGCAGAAGCGAGCAGAGCGCTCGCAGTTTAGAAATACCCAAGAATTCGATTCTCTACCAAGAAGAGTTTCGACTAGTAAGAGAGACAGAGGGAATACATTATGGCCGAGCTAACAATTCGTCCCGAAGAAATTCGCGACGCACTTGCAAAGCACGTTGCTTCATATAACCCAGGAGCTGCAGCCCGAGATGAGATCGGCACAGTAACTGAGGCAGGCGACGGTATCGCCCGCGTTGAAGGACTGCCTTCAACCATGACCAATGAACTTTTGAAGTTTGAGAACGGAACGTTAGGCCTCGCGCTTAACCTCGATGTTCGCGAGATCGGTGTCGTTATCTTGGGCGAGTTCACCGGTATTGAAGAAGGAACAACAGTTCGTCGCACTGGAGAAATTCTCTCTGTTCCAGTCGGTGATGCCTTCTTGGGTCGCGTCGTTGATGCACTCGGTCGTCCAATCGACGGCAAGGGTGAGATCAAGGCTGAGACAACTCGTGCACTTGAAATTCAGGCACCATCAGTAGTTCAGCGCCAACCAGTAAAAGAGCCAATGCAGACTGGTATCAAGGCGATCGATGCGATGACAGCTATTGGTCGCGGACAGCGCCAGCTCATCATCGGTGACCGTCAGACCGGTAAGACTGCGATTGCAATCGACACCATCATTAACCAGCGCGATAACTGGAAGACCGGCGATCCAAAGAAGCAGGTTAAGTGCATCTACGTTGCTATCGGCCAGAAGGGTTCAACGATCGCATCTGTTAAGGGGGCGCTCGAAGCCGCTGGCGTAATGGAGTACACAACAATCGTTGCAGCTCCTGCATCTGATCCAGCAGGCTTCAAGTACTTAGCTCCTTACACCGGTTCATCAATCGGTCAGCACTGGATGTATAACGGCCAACACGTTTTGATCATCTTTGATGATCTCTCCAAGCAGGCTGAGGCCTACCGTTCAGTCTCCTTACTCCTTCGCCGTCCACCAGGTCGCGAGGCCTACCCAGGCGATGTCTTCTACTTGCACTCACGTCTTCTCGAGCGTTGCGCAAAGCTCTCTGATGAGCTCGGCGGCGGTTCAATGACTGGCTTGCCAATCATTGAGACCAAGGGAAATGACGTCTCTGCATTTATTCCAACAAACGTTATTTCGATTACCGATGGTCAGTGCTTCCTTGAAACCGACTTGTTCAACGCTGGCGTTCGCCCAGCGATCAACGTAGGTATCTCGGTCTCACGCGTAGGTGGATCAGCACAGACAAAGGCGATCAAGAAGATCGCAGGACGTCTGCGTCTTGATCTTGCGCAGTACCGCGAGCTCGAAGCATTCGCAGCATTCGGTTCAGATCTTGATGCGGCATCAAAGGCTCAACTTGAGCGCGGAGCTCGCATGGTTGAACTCTTGAAGCAGGGTCAGTACTCGCCGTACTCAGTAGAGCGCCAAGTTGCCTCTATCTGGGCAGGTACAACCGGCAAGATGGATTCAATTCCTGTCGCTGATATTCGCCGCTTTGAAACCGAGTTCTTAGACTTCATCGCACGTGAGCGTTCATCTATCTTTGAGGTTATCTCAACGACTCGTGAACTATCTGACGATACCGTCGCAGCGCTTACTGAAGCAGTCACTGTCTTCAAGACACAATTCGCATCAACAGAGGTGAAGTAAGAACCCATGGGTGCCCAACTACGCGTCTATCGCCGCCGAATGCGTTCGGTTAAGGCGACGAAGAAGATCACGAAGGCAATGGAGTTAATCTCTGCCTCTCGTATCATCAAGGCGCAACAACGCGTGAACTCCTCATCGCCATATGCGAATGAGATCACTGAGGCTGTCAGAGCAGTAGCGACCTTCTCTCAGGTCGATCACCCACTCACAACAGCATCAGAGTCACCACGTCGCGCAGCAGTCTTGATCATCGCTGCCGACCGTGGAATGGCTGGGGCATACTCGAATGCAGCGATCAAAGAGGGCGATACTGTTATTGCCGCTTTGAAGGCTCGTGGAATTACCGCTGATGCCTACCTCGTTGGCCGCAAAGCGCTGAACTATTACAAGTTCCGTAACCGCGCGATCGCAGGCTCATGGACCGGCTTCTCTGATAACCCACAGTTCAAGAATGCTCGCGAAGTATCAGCAGCCTTGATCGAAGCTTTCACAACTGCTGCTGAGCGCGCTGATGAGTTCCACATTATCTACACCGAATTTAAATCGATGATCACGCAGACACCGGTCACCGGTCAGGTTCTGCCGCTTGAGACGAGTGAGCGCCCAGAAGGCCTCCTTCCTCAATATGAATTCGAGCCAGATGCGACGCAAGTGCTTAATGCACTCCTACCTCGCTATGTCGAAGCTCGAGTCTTCAATGCAATGTTGCAATCAGCGGCGTCAGAGCATGCAGCTCGTCGTCGCGCAATGAAGTCAGCGACTGATAACGCTGACGAGCTCATCAAGTCACTTACCCGACTAGCCAACGCGGCTCGTCAGGCGGAAATCACGCAAGAGATCAGTGAAATTGTTGGCGGAGCAGATGCTCTCGCCTCAGCTAGCGCAGGGAGCGAATAATGACATCAACTACAGCGACAAAGAACGGCCGCGTTGCTCGAGTTATCGGACCAGTGGTGGACATTGAGTTCCCATCTGATGCGATGCCAGCGATCTTCAATGCATTGCGCGTTGATGTAACGCTCTCTGGCGAGGTTCGCACCTTGACCCTCGAAGTAGCGCAGCACATCGGCGATAACCTCGTCCGTGCGATCTCGATGCAGCCAACCGACGGCATGGTCCGCGGAGCATCAGTGACCGATAGCGGCGCCCCAATCTCTGTTCCAGTTGGCGATGTGACCAAGGGCCACGTCTTCAACACACTGGGTGAGTCACTGGATGTTCCAACATCATCACTTGATATTAAAGAGCGTTGGCCAATCCACCGCACAGCACCAGCATTCGATCAGCTCGAGTCAAAGACCGAGATGTTCGAGACCGGCATCAAGGTTATTGACCTCCTCACACCATATGTAAAGGGCGGAAAGATCGGCCTCTTCGGTGGCGCCGGTGTTGGTAAGACAGTTCTTATCCAGGAGATGATCTATCGCGTAGCGGAGAACTTCGGTGGCGTATCTGTATTCGCCGGCGTTGGTGAGCGTACTCGTGAAGGTAACGATCTATTCCTCGAAATGACTGAGACTGGCGTTATCAATAAGACTGCATTGGTCTTCGGACAGATGGATGAGCCACCTGGGACTCGTTTGCGCGTTGCGCTCTCAGCTCTCACCATGGCTGAATACTTCCGTGACGTTCAGAACCAAGATGTTCTGCTCTTCATCGACAACATCTTCCGCTTTACTCAAGCTGGATCAGAAGTTTCAACACTTCTCGGTCGTATGCCATCTGCTGTGGGATACCAGCCAACACTCGCTGATGAGATGGGCCAGCTCCAAGAGCGCATCACATCAACTCGTGGTCACTCGATTACATCGATGCAGGCGATTTATGTTCCTGCCGATGACATTACCGACCCAGCTCCTCACACAACATTCGCTCACTTAGATGCAACTACGGTGTTATCTCGTCCGATCTCAGAGCTTGGTATCTACCCAGCTGTAGATCCACTGGATTCAACATCACGCATCTTGGATCCACGCTATATCGGCGAGCATCACTTCCGTGTTGCAAACCGCATCAAGCAGATCTTGCAGCGTTACAAGGATCTCCAGGACATCATTGCGATCTTGGGTATCGATGAGCTCTCAGAAGAAGACCGTATCTTGGTAGGTCGCGCACGTCGTATTCAGCGCTTCTTGTCACAGAACACCTTCGTAGCGAAGGTCTTCACCGGTATCGAAGGCTCATTCGTTCCACTCAAGGATACGATCGAAGCCTTTGAAGCACTCGCTGATGGAAAGTACGATCACATTCCAGAGCAGGCATTCTTCATGTGTGGCGGACTCGACGATGTCGAGCGCAACGCAGCAGAGCTTGCAGCATCGGTTAAGGGATAACTTCCAATGGCTGCATCATCCAATCTCACTGTTGACGTAGTTTCGCCCGAGAAGCGTGTCTGGTCGGGCGAAGCGACAATGGTTTCAGCCCGCACTCTTGAGGGTGACATTGGAATCTTGCCTGACCACGCTCCACTTCTTGGAATCCTGGTCGAGGGAACTGTCTCGATTAAATCAACAGATGGTTCATCTCATGATTTTCAGATGAGTGGTGGATTTATCTCAGTATCAAAAAACCGCGTCTCAGTTTTGGGCGAAGAGCAAGCTAGCTAATTTAAACTCTTGTTACATCCGCGCCGAGGCCGCGAAGATCCTCGGCGAAGTCAGGATAGCCACGATCCACGTGGTAGCCATCTTCCACAATAGTTATTCCTTCACTGATCAGTCCTGCAAGTACGAGTGCTGCACCAGCTCTGATATCAGTAGCCTGCACTGGCGCCCCTGAAAGTACGGGCAGACCATTAATCGCAGCATGATGACCATCGACAGTTATGGTTGCGCCAAGGCGCTTTAACTCGTTCACAAACATGAAGCGGCCTTCAAAGACATTCTCGGTCACGAGTGCATGACCTTGCGCAATAGCGTTGAGGCAGATCGCCATCGGCTGGAGATCAGTCGGAAATCCTGGGTAGGGAAGTGTTGCTACATCGATTGCATCAGGTCTGCGATCCATCTTTACCCGGAAGCCATCAGGTGTCGTGGTGATGATTGCACCAGCCGCAACGAGCTTATCGAGAGGCACCTCTAGATCTTCTGGGCGACCACCGACGATAGTGATATCTCCTTGAGTCATGACAGCTGCAAAGGCCCATGTACCCGTGACGATGCGATCGGGGAGGGTTGCATGTGTTGCGGGGTTGAGTCGGTCGACGCCATCAATGATGAGGGTTGAAGATCCGAGCCCTACAATCTTTGCACCCATTGAGATCAAGTACTGACCGATATCTGCGATATCTGGTTCGCGTGCTGCGTTAGTGATGATTGTTTGGCCCTTTGCAAGACAGGCAGCAGTCATCAGGTTCTCGGTCGCGCCGACGCTTGGGAACTCTAAATCGATCTGCGCGCCTTTAAGGCCATTGGGGGCAGTGGCGATGATGTAACCATGCTCTGACCTGACATCTGCGCCGAGTGCTCGTAGGCCCTCGATATGAAAATCTAATCCGCGTGATCCAATTGCGTCGCCACCGGGAAGTGCGACTTCAGCCTCGCCGACTCGAGCGATGAGTGGTCCAAGAACGTTGATCGATGCACGCATCTTCCGGACCAAGTCGTAATCTGCTTTATGTCCCGGAGTTTCAGGAACATAGATCGTGAGTGAGTGTGCCGTGGTGTCATGCTCGACGGTGCAGCCAAGACGCACCAGAAGCTCGGACATGATCTCGACATCTGCGATGTGTGGGACATTCAGGAGAGTGTTCTTGCCGGGGGCGAGGAGTGAGACCGCCATGAGCTTTAGGGCTGAGTTCTTTGCGCCGCGGACTTCAACGCTTCCGTGCAGGCGGGCAGGGCCGACAATGCGGAATGAATCTTCGCTCATGAGCCCTCCTTCGTTACGCGGTATTCACCGAATATAAGTAGTCATAGTCTACTTGTTCGCCTAGGCTCACCCCATGGTTAATCTGACACGTATCTACACAAAAACTGGCGATGATGGCACTACTTCTCTCGGAGATATGTCACGTACCTCAAAGAACGACCCACGCCTTGAGGCCTATGCCGATGTCGATGAAGCAAACTCTTCAATTGGCGTTGCGCTCTCACTCGGTGGGATTACTGATGAGGCGATCACCAAGCTCTTGATCCGTATTCAAAATGACCTCTTCGATGTTGGCGCCGATCTCTGTACGCCAGTGATCGACAACCCACCACATGAGCCACTGCGGGTTCTGGAATCACAGGTTACTTATCTTGAAGAGCAGATCGATCATTACAACGAATCGCTCGAACCACTTCGTTCCTTCGTCTTACCATCCGGCACACCAGCGGCATCACTGCTTCATGTCTCACGCACCGTGGTTCGTCGCGCTGAGCGCTCGACCTGGCATGCGATCCACTCTTTTGGTGGTGGAGTTAATCCGCTCACTGCAAAGTACCTCAACCGCTTATCTGATCTCCTCTTTGTGATTGCACGAGTAGAGAACAAGTCGATCGGTGATGTCTTGTGGGTCCCTGGAGCTAACCGCTAACTCGTTCTAATTGTTAGAAGTGGTTTGGATTAGCTGTATAGGTAAAGCTGGGGACCTTATCGGTCGGCGCCTGGCTCCAACACGAGATCGTGATTCCACCAACGCTGAGGTTGTAGTTCGTTAATTCAGTTGCGACCCGGATTGATGCATTATCGCGGTAACCCTGTGCTTGATCTGATGTAATCGCGCCACTTGCGAGCTGACTATTTGTCGTCTTCGTCTCGTCAGCGGTGATCGCCGAAACGAGAGTATTGATCTTGCTACCCGCAATCTGCGTGAGTGACTTTCCTTGGGCGATCTGCGTATAGAAAGCATTTTGTGAGATCCCGAGCGTGCTCAAAATAATGGATTCGTGTGGTATCAACGGCTCACTGCTCACGAGGATGATTGGGAGAATGATTTTGGCATTAGTTGCTGGGGCGAGTGTACGCAGCGTTCCGTACTGAATCATTGCGGTTGCATCTGCGGGATCTGGTCCATAGACCTTCGAGTTAATTTCCCAGTACTGACATGCAGTATCTGAACCGACATAAACAGCGCCACAGGCAGATGCCTTGCACTGCGAGATGGTAGAGGCGAGAGCGCTCTTTGAGCTAAGCAGGCTTACAAGCTGTGAAGAAGATGGAATGAGCGCATAGACACCGTTGTTGGCTGCATAACCCTTAGGTGGCCAGACCGGTGAAGGTGACGGAGTAACGCCCACTCGCTTTCGGACAAAGGTGTGACGAACCGGTTTCTTGGCCGTGGACGCGACCTTCGCGGTGGGCTTTGCAACGGGCTTAGAAGTTGATTGAGAAGCTGGCTTTGCAACGGGCTTTGCAGTCGTCTTAGTTGTGGACTTAGTGACTGGCTTTGCGCTCGGTGATGCCGCCTGCACTGTGACCGGAGCGAGTAGCGCTGTTGCAACCAGTAGCGCCGAAATCTTATGGATCACTCTTGAACCCACTTAAAGGATCGCATCGAAGCGAGAGTTCCGATCACTAACCAGATGACTAAAATAAGCGCGATCTTTCCGATCTCCCACGAATGACCAGCCTCTTTTATAGCAAATGAATCCGGGAGAAATACTGAGCGCATTCCTTGCGTAAGCCACTTCAGCGGGAAGATCGCGGCGATATCTTGCATCCACTTTGGGAGATCTGAGAAGACGAAGAAGACGCCAGATAAGAATTGCAAAATAATAACAATAGGGGAGACCACGGCTGATGCGCCGCGTCCACTCTTAGGAACTGATGAAAAAGCGATACCGAGAACTGTTGAACATGCACTTCCGAGCACGATCAACCAGGTAAATCGAAGCCAGAGCGCAGGTGATGTCGGAAGATGAAGACCAAAGAGCAGTGCGCCAAAGCCAAGAAGGAGTGCGACCTGAAAGAGCATTGCGGCGGTAACAACGATTCCTTTGCCGATGAAGTACGAGATGGGCGACATTGGAGTACCGCGTAGTCGCTTGAGAGTGCCGACATCGCGTGACATCGGAATCGAAATCGCGAGTTGCTGGAATCCAGTATTGACTAGGCCTGATGCGACCATGCCTGCGACGAAGTATTGGCTAAAGGTAACTCCGGGAGCGATCGTGTTCTTAAAGACTGAGCCGAAGATAAAGAGCAGGATGACTGGGAATGCGAGTGTAAAGACGACAGATTCGCGCTGACGTAAGAATTGTTTGATCTCGAGTCCGCCGCGTAAGAAACCTAGTCCAATAATGCTCATGCTTCACCGATCATTCGCAGGTAGATATCTTCAAGTGATGGTCTCGTGACGGTGAGATCTGGGATCTCGCCTCCAAGTCGTGTTGAAAGCTGCGTGACAAATGCGGTGGGGTTTGAGCTCTCAGAGTGCTGAGTAGTTCCGCCTTCAGACCAACTGATGCGGGCGAGGGCATCTCCTCGGCCACCTAGAAGATCAGGGGTTGCAATCTCAATAATGCGACCTTTGAGCATCACTGCGACTCGATCAGCGAGCGCTTGTGCCTCATCGAGGTAGTGAGTGGTGAGAAGGATCGTGGTGCCCTCATCGCGCAGAGTGCGGATGAGCTCCCAGAATGCCCGACGAGCTTCTGGATCAAAGCCAGTGGTGGGCTCATCTAGGAAGAGGATCTCAGGGGATCCGATAATTCCAAGAGCAACATCGAGACGGCGGCGCTGCCCACCGGAGAGCGTCTCAATCTTTGCGTGAGCTTTCTCGGTAAGACCTACTAGCTCAATCACATGGTCTGGATCTTTAGCCTTTGTGTAATAGCGTGCGAAGTGATGAACCGTTTCGGCAACGGTGAGATCCCCGGCATCACTGACTGATTGCAGGACGATTCCGATTCGATTGCGCCAGACTCGCTCACCAGATGCCGGGCGTGCTGGATTCTCACCCAGTACGAGAAGCTCACCAGAATCTGCTTTCCGATAGCCCTCAAGAATTTCTACTGTTGTGGATTTGCCGGCACCATTTGGACCAAGGATTGTAAAGATCTCACCACGTGCGACTTCAAGGTCGATTCCGGCTACGACTTCAACCCCGTCATAGGACTTTCGAAGCCCGCGTACTGAAATCGCCGCGCTCGAAGATGTCATACGAGAAGAATAGCCTCATAATTAGGCTGTGAGCCCGCGTAAAAATACCTCCAAGCGCCCAAGAGGGAAGGCCTCACCCGCTCCTGCTGAGCGAAATATTGAAGAGATGGGCCTCAGCTTTGAAAGTACTGAAGAGCACTCTGATGGCACCTATCAAGTTCGCAAGATCACCGGATCGAGTTCAACAAAGCCCTATCGCTGTCCGGGTTGTGATCAGATGATTCCCACCGCAACTCCACATATCGTTGCGTGGCCAGAGTTTGATATCGAGAGCCGTCGCCATTGGCACACACCGTGCTGGAAGAAGAAGAATCAACGCGCGCCTCGTACCGAACGTACTCGTAACGCACCACGCTATTAACTCTTACTTGTGAAGTAGCCTCGTCAACCCGGTAATCATGCGATCAGCGAATTTGGTTCGCTTGAATGTTGTGAAAGCAATCGGAATCGCAAATCGCTCTGAGACAACGGATCGAAGGTATGTGAACTCGTGGAGACCTTCTGGGCCATGGATACGTCCATAACCGCTATCTTTCACGCCACCAAATGGCACGGTTGCGATTCCAGCAAAGCCAATCACCGAGTTAATCGAGACCATTCCAGCAATAAGTTGAGAAGCAATCTTCTCGCCATTGCGCTTAGACCAGACCGATGCTCCTAAGCCATACCGAGTCGCATTTGAGAGACGGACCGCTTCTTCCATATCTGCAACGCGATTAATTGTCAGAGTAGGCCCAAAGGTCTCCTCAGTAATCGCCGTCGAGTCTTCTGGGACATCGAGCATGATGGTTGGCTCAACAAATGGTGCATGTACAGAATCAGTACCACCGACTAAGAATTTCGCACCTTTGGCAGCAGCATCATCGATATGGCTCTGAATAACGTTGAGCTGTGATGGCATGGTTGCCGGGCCATAACTCTTATTGACACCAGGGTGGAGCTCGCGCGCCATTGCACCGATCTCACGGATGAATTCATCAGCGACCGCGGTATGGACATAGACGCGTTCAGCACCAATACAGGTCTGGCCTGCGTTCGACATCGCCATCCAGAGGGCGTACTCGGCAGCTTTCTTTACGTTCGCATCACGATCAATGATGACTGGATCCTTGCCACCACATTCCAGCACAACCGGAATCATTCGCTCTGCGGCGGTAGCGGCTACCTTCTTTGCGGTGCGGGTTGATCCAGTGAAGGCGATCTTGTCGACTGCAGATTGTGTGAGAGCGACGCCAGTAGTACTAAGTCCTGTGACTACATGGAAGATATCTGGGAATGGCGCGACTTCAGCGAAGGTTGCACCGAGCCAGACACCCACACCTGGCGTGTACTCACTTGGCTTAAAGACGATCGTATTTCCAGCTGCCAGTGAGTAAGCGATTGATCCCATCGGAGTGAAGACTGGGTAGTTCCATGGCCCGATGACTCCGACGACACCGTAAGGTGCACGTTCAACGCGAGCCTTCATATTGGCCATGAGTAGACCTGGGTTGCGGTTGACAGGTGCGAGATATTTCTCAGCGTGCTTTGCTGCCCATGCGAGGTGACCGATCGCAAGAGAGATCTCTAGCGCAGCATCGCTATGGGGCTTACCTGTTTCAAGAGCCACAAGGTCTGCAAGTTCACCCATCCGCTCTGAGATCAGTGAGGTCCACTTATCAAGAACCTTCTTTCGACCCTTAAAGCCAAGTGCCTGCCAGGCCTGCTTGCTGGCATGCGCTCTTGCGACTGCGGCATCAACATCTGCTTGGTTCGCATTCGGGTAGCTAGTGAGAACCTCACCGGTTGCAGGGTTATGACTAGGAAACTCTAAAAGTGCCTGTGTGCTCATCCCATAACTGTAAACTTATTCGGTGCCAGAGTTAATACGCCCGAGCAGTATTTTGCCGGCCAATCGCAAGGCGATCTCCTTCGTTACGCGCGATGGCTTCACCCTGGTGGGCGAAGTCGCCTCACCACTGGGTGAAATCACAGCCACGCTGCTATGCCTTCACCCCAACCCAACGGGTGGGGGAATGATGGATAGCCACATCTACAAGAAGGCGAGCAATCGGCTACCCGCGATGGCCGGGATTGAAGTGATTCGATTTAACACCCGCGGAACAGAGAGCGCAGCGGGTAAGTCAGAAGGCGCCCACGACAATGGTGGACTTGAAGTACATGATGTCGAAGCGGCAATTAACTTCGCCTTTGATGAATGTGGCGCGAAGAATCTCTGGGTGATTGGTTGGTCCTTCGGTACCGATCTAGCTCTGCGGCACGCACGCGATCCTCGGATTGAAGGTTTGATCTTATTGAGTCCACCTCTCATCACAACTCAAGAGAGCGACCTTGACTGGTGGGCGCGCGATGGTCGCCCAGTCACTGCGCTTATCCCAGAATTTGATGAGTACTTAAATCCAGAGCAAGCGAAACTTCGCTTTGCACCATTGAGGCAGATTGATCTCATTAACGTTGACGAAGCCAAGCACTTATGGGTGGGAGAGCCTTCTGTCTATCGAGTACTCACCGAGATTGTTAAAATTCTTGCGCCGGCAGCGTTACCGCTTCCAACCGAGTGGAATTAATTTAAATCTGCTTTTGGAAAGATTACTTCGTCGATGATGAGAAGTATCGCCGCTGCAATAGGGACAGCTAATAATCCACCGATAAGTCCGAGCAAGCTCGTACCAATGAGCGCTGCAATAATCGTGACTAATCCCGGCAGCTCAAGTGATTTACGCATGATGCGCGGCATGATGAAATAGTTCTCTATTTGGATATAGAGCACGTATGCGATGAAGGCAATGAGGGCTGTCCCTGGTGACTTTGTCAGCGCAATTAAAGTGACGACCGATGCTCCAAGGATGTGACCCACCAGCGGGATCAAACCACAGATAAAGACGAGTAAGGCGAGCGCCGGGGTATAAGGCATTCTAATGATGAAACCAACGAAGAGAATGTAGAGCGATGCGATGAGTGCAACCGTTGCCTGGCCCCCAATAAAGATTCCGATGCGTTCGATAATGGCATCACTCAGACGCATGACGCGCTGACGACGAGAGGCTGGCACGAATCGGTAGGCCACATTAGTTACGGATGGGAGAGAGGCCAAGAAATAGAGAGTAAGAACCAGGATTGTAAGCACGGCAAATACGCCTGAGATGACTGCCTTGCCAACACCCAAAACGCCACCAAAGGCACTGATCACGAACTGTCCGTTATGGATTGAAGCGGTCACCTTGCTCTGCAATGAATTGATGACACCGTAATGTTTATTGAGTTGATCGATCGTGTGATTATTCTTTAAATGTGCAACAAGCGTTGGGGCATTTTTTACAAGGAGATTGATCTGTTCGATGATCGGTGGGATGGCTACAAAGGCGAAGAGGACGGCAAAGCCAAGCACGATAGCGACAATGACGCTCACTGATGCGCCGCGGCTTAACCCACGGCGGGCAAAGAAGTTCACTGCGGGATTAAGGCCAGCAGCTAAGAAGAGTGAGATAAGTATCAAGACAAAGACTTGAGAGGCGCTGGCGAAGGCTCGCAATAATGTGATCGCAACTACGGCACCTGATGCCACAAGAAAGCCGAAGTAGAACGGGTGGGCCTGATTGAGTGGCTCGCCCATCGTTCCGTAATCAGCCTTTACCTTCGCCTGTGATTTGGCGGAACGGGCCTTCATGCCAGGAATCTTGGGAAATAGGTGTGCCATATTCTGATTTTAACTCCTTAGGGGGTTTATGGGGGAGAATGGCCCTATGGGTGACTTAAGCATCAAGGGAAGTGGAACCGAGATCATCTCGCTCTACGACCTGCCCTGGGAGAAGATGCTTGAGGATTGGCCAGAAGATCCAGGGCTCACCTCGATGCGGGGTATCTCGCGCCACGTAGTCCGCCTGGTCCGTACCGGCGAACGTGATGAAGATGTGTATGCCGTGAAAGAGACGGTCGAAGAGTTTTCAACGAAGGAATATGCGGTCCTACGAGAGCTCGCAACTCGCGGCGCCCCCTGCGTTGAGCCACTTGCCGTGGTGACTGGACGCCTAGATCTGCGAGGCAATGAGCTTCCGACTGCACTCGTGACCCGCTATCTGCCATATTCACTTCCATATCGCGTCATCTTAAGTTCGAGTATCACTCCTCATGAGATTACAACGATGGCAAATGCGCTCGCTCTCTTACTTGTGAAATTACATCTCCTTGGATTTTGGTGGGGTGATTGCTCGCTCTCAAATGCACTCTTTCGCCGTGACGGGAATGAATACTCGGCATACCTCGTGGATGCCGAAACTGGCGAGTTCCAAAACGTTCTCTCAGAGGGACAACGGGAGCATGATTTAGAGATTGCACTCTTTAACGTTGCGGCAGAGCTTGAAGATCTTGCGGTTGCTGGAGTCTTACACCCAGGAATGGATCCTATTCGTGCCAGCCAAGGCGTTATCTCTAGGTATCGAAGGCTCTGGGCATCACTTAAAGAACCTCAGATTTTAGATCCCAAGGATCGCCACTCTGTGGAGAAGGCGATGCGCTCGCTCCAAGATCTTGGCTTTGCTGTTGAAGAAGTTGAAGTAACGATGGATGGCGAACTCGGAAAGCTAAAGTTCTCACCTCGTCTTGTAGCAGCTGGATATCACCAGCAACGACTCAAAGCGATCCTTGGCCTTGATGCAGAAGAACTCCAAGCCAAGCGCTTGCTGGCATCCTTTGACCGATTCAGAGGACGTGAAGCTGCGACAGGTGCAACTGATGAACAACTTGCACGACGTTGGTTGACTGAAGTCTTTGATCACGTGATGAGCCAAGTGCCCGTTGAACTTCGGGGACGAGTCGAGCCTGCCCAGATGTTCCATGAAATTCTTGAGCATCGTTATTTCTTGGGTGAGCAGGCAGGAACAGATCCAGGGCTCAGCTTTGCAACGCAAGAGTATGTCTCCAAAATTCTGCCCTTCCGGACTGATTCAGGAACTAATACCCGGGTAGCACCTGTAGTTGTCTCCCAGTAATTTACCCAGAACCTTTGCGAACTGTGACGAGAGCGCTCAAAAGTTTGGCAGGATAGGGGCATGAGCACGCCACAGTTACCCCGAGGATTCGGCAAGAACGGCGGTCTCGGAAACCTGGGTGGGGCATTTGATTTGAGCTCGCTGCGCCAACCCGCGGTTGCACTTGATCCAGAAGAACTTGGTTATGTTGTCACAGCGGCGAATCTTGTCTCCGAACTCTTACCTGCATCCCACGATGCGGTCGCGATTATCTTGTGCTGGTCAGCGCGTAGTCCGGGTGCTCAATCGCTAATCCCCATCATGCGTGGATTTAATCGTGATGACGAGTCTCCTGAAGGAGATCCAACGTGGATCTTTGGAACAGTCAATGTCGACACCGAGCCATCTGTCGCCAAGGCGCTTCACGTTCAGTCAGTACCTCTCGCCATTGCAATTATTCAAGAACAACTGGTTCCGCTCTTCGAATCAGTCCCACCACCGGAGCAAGTGCGCGCCGTGATCAATAAGGTTTTAGAACTTGCCGCACAGAAGGGGGTTGGTGTTGCACCCGAGGTAGGCGAACCATCTGAGCTAACCATTGAACCTGAAGAAGAAGCGGCGATGGCTGCCTTGGAAACTGGTGACTTCAACGCAGCAAAGATCGCTTACCAGAGCTGGATTGCAAAATCTCCGTCAAATAAGATGGCGGTATTGGGCCTTGCACAAGTAGAACTCTTACTAAGAATTGACGGGTTAGATCCGGTCGCTGTGAAAGCTAGCGCTGATGGTGAACCCACAAATATTAAACTTGCGATGCAGGCAGCTGATTGCGATCTCGCCGAAGGAGACTTTGATGCTGCAGCAGCCAGACTTATTACAACGGTGAAGCTCACCGCTGGTGATGAACGTAAAGCGGTACGCGAGCATCTCTTGACGCTCTTTACCTTGATTGACTCTGATGATCCTCGCCTTGCCAAGGCCCGTACCCAGTTAGCGAGCGCACTGTTCTGATGGTCACTATCTCCAAGCAAGAGTCCTTTTACACAAAGGCGATCTTCTTCCTCTTCGGTGTCGGCGTCATCATGATCGCTCCACGTACCCCTGATCTCAAAGCAAACCTTCGAGTCGATAACGGCACACTTGGAACGTTAATATCAATCGGGACTATCGGAGCGTTCGTCGCTCTCGTCTATATGGGACAGATCGTCCATCGCTTTGGCGCAAAACCTGTACTCATTGCATCATCTACCTGGCTGTATACCGCAATGATTATTCAACCTCATCTTCACAGGCCCTTGCTCTTCGCGCTCGATCAGATTGCCTGCGGCATCGGGTGGGCGGGATATCACATCACCGTAAACTCGCAAGCCCTCTATCGCCAGAAGTTAAGTGGCATTCCGATTCTCCCAAGACTTCATGGCACATGGAGCGCCGGCGCTCTTCTGACTGCGATCATTGCTGTCGGAATCACCTCGCATGTGACGCTGGCGGTACATGTGGGTGTAGGTCTCTCGATAATCTGGATTGCAACAATGGTGAGCATCTTTAAGCTCGACGGTGTTCTTTTGCCTGGATCAACTGACCATATTGAAGAAGATTCGCGACCAAGTGTGAAATCCATCATCACCTACCTCAAGGAGGAGTGGATCATCGTCATCGCTGTGACGATGGGAATCATGCTCGAGATGTCGACCAATGACTGGGCCTCACTCTTTACCAAGGAAGATATCAAGGCCTCATCATCCCTGAGTATTTTGAGTTACATCGCGTATGGCTCAGGAATGATTATTGGCCGGCTCAATCTTCACACCGTCTATCGCTTCTACTCAGAGAAGTTCTTGTTACGGACGAGTGCAATCTTTGGTGGTGGGCTCTTTATTCTCTTGATCCAGATCGCATCCCATATCGCGCCACATCACCACACAATCGGCTTGCTCTGTGCTGTCCTTGGTTTCTTATGTGGTGGACTCGGTTCGGCCTTTATGTCCCCAGGAATGACAACAATCGCGACCCGGCACTCAAGATTCCCGGCAGGCTTTGTCGTCGCACAAATGGCGCTAGTGAACACAGCTATCTTCTTCTTCGCCAAACTTGTCATCGCATGGGTGGCTCAAGCGACATCGATTACGACTGCGTTGATGATTCCAGGCTCTGTGCTCTTAGTTACCGCAATCTTTGCAAATCTTGGAAGCGATCAGGTAGAACTTTCAGAGTCTCGCGAAAATTAGATCAGCCAGAGCCTTCAGTATTACCAGCGTCAGCGGCGCTCACATCGTGGATCTGATACTTATCCATCGCCTCACGCAAGACCTTCGCCTTAACCTCGCCCATCTCAACGAGCTGCGCGATCGCAGCAACAGTGATTGATTCGGCATCGACATTAAAGTGTCTGCGGAGTGCGCCACGAGTATCTGATAACCCAAAGCCATCGGTACCAAGTGAATAGAACGGTTGCTTTACCCACGGCTGGATCTGATCTTGGACTGCGCGCATGAAGTCAGAGACTGCGACAACAGGACCCTCTTGGCCTTGTAGTTTCTTGGTGATGTAGGCGCTCTGGCGATCATCTGGATTGAGAAGATTGTGGCGATCAACCGCTAAGCCATCACGACGAAGTTCATTCCAGGAAGTAACTGACCAGACGTTCGCTGCAATACCCCACTCATCGGCGAGCTTTTGCTGCGCCGCAAGTGCCCACTGCATAGAGATGCCTGAAGCCAAGAGCTGGACAGTGCGCTTATGGCCACGTGGGGCAGGAGAGTAGAGATAGATACCCTTCAGCAAACCTTCGACGTCGAGATTCTCTGGCTCTGCCGGTTGCAAGATCGGTTCGTTATAGACGGTGAGATAGTAATAAATATTCTCACTCTTCTCGCCGTACATGCGCTTGAGGCCATCCTTCATGATCTGGCCAAGTTCGAAACCAAATGCTGGGTCGTATGAGACGACGGCAGGGTTGGTAGCGGCAAGAAGTAATGAGTGGCCATCTTCGTGTTGAAGACCTTCACCATTCAAAGTTGTGCGACCAGCGGTAGCTCCGAGAACAAAGCCACGAACCATCTGATCCGCTGCAGCCCAGAAGGCATCACCGGTACGTTGGAAACCAAACATTGAATAGAAGATATAGACCGGGATCATTGGCTCATCGTGTGTCGAGTAAGAGCTACCGACAGCAGTGAAGGATGCAACAGATCCAGCTTCGTTAATACCTTCATGCAGAATCACACCTGATGTTGATTCCTTGTAGGAGAGCATCAATTCACGATCGACCGAGGTATAGGTCTGACCATGCGGTGAATAAATCTTGAGAGTTGGGAAGAGTGAATCCATACCGAAGGTACGAGCCTCATCAGGAATGATCGGAACAAAGCGTGGACCGATTCCTTCAGCCTTCACGAGATCCTTAAAGAGACGGACAAAGGCCATCGTTGTGGCAACGCCTTGAGCGCCAGAGCCGCGTCGGACTGCATCGTATGCCTTCTCTTCAGGCATTGGTAGCGGACGAGATACCTTCTGACGAGAAGGAATAGAACCACCGAGAGCGTTGCGACGATCCATCAAGTACTTATATTCTGCTGAATCTTCAGCTGGGCGAAAATACGGAGGTAACTTCGCGTCGATCGCTTCATCAGGAATCGGAATCTCAAGACGGTTCTTGAAGGCGACGAGATCTTCTGCGGTCATCTTCTTCATCTGGTGGGTTGAGTTACGCGCTTCAAAAGTTGAACCAAGGGTCCAGCCCTTTACAGTCTTTGCAAGGATTACTGTTGGACGACCATTATGTGAAGTTGCAGCTTGGTAAGCAGCATAAAGCTTGCGGTAATCGTGGCCACCACGTTGGAGCGCCCAGATCTCATCATCGCTCATGTGTGCAACAAGTGCTGCGCAGCGAGGATCGCGACCGAAGAAGTGCTCACGGATATATGCACCAGATTCACCCTTGTAGGTCTGGTAATCACCATCAGGAGTCTTATTCATTAATTCAACGAGTGCGCCCTCACGATCGGCAGCAAGGAGTGCATCCCAACCGCGACCCCAGACAACCTTAATAACGTTCCAACCGGCGCCACCGAAGATTGATTCAAGCTCTTGGATGATCTTGCCGTTACCGCGAACTGGACCATCGAGGCGTTGGAGGTTGCAGTTAATAACAAAGGTGAGGTTATCGAGGCCCTCGCGCGCTGCAATACCAATTGCGCCAAGTGATTCAGGCTCATCAGTCTCGCCATCACCAAGGAATGCCCAGACATGTTGCTGCGAAGTATCTTTAATTCCGCGACCTTGGAGGTAGCGATTAAAGCGCGCTTGATAAATTGCATTGATCGGGCCAAGGCCCATGGAGACTGTTGGGAACTCCCAAAACTCTGGCATCAAACGTGGATGCGGATAAGAGGAGAGTCCGCCACCTGAATGTGAAACTTCTTGACGGAAGCCATCCATCTGATGTTCGGTGAAGCGACCTTCAACAAATGCGCGGGCATACATGCCAGGACTTGCGTGACCTTGGAAGAAGATCTGATCTCCGCCGCCCGGATGGTTCTTACCCTTGAAGAAATGGTTGAAGCCAACTTCATAGAGTGAGGCAGAGGATGCAAAGGTAGAGATATGTCCACCGACTCCAACGCCAGGGCGCTGGGCACGGTGAACCATAACTGCTGCATTCCAACGGATGAATGCGCGGATTCTGCGCTCCATAGCTTCATCGCCAGGGAATTGTGGTTCGCGGGCAGATGGGATCGTATTGATGTAATCGGTGGTGCGAAGTTGTGAAATTCCGACATTCTTCTCTTGCGCACGCTGCATCATCTGCAGGGCGATATATCGGGCACGAACTGGCCCTGAGCTCTTAAGGAGTGCATCGAAGGACTCCTGCCATTCAGCGGTCTCGGCTGGATCGGTATCCACGAGCTGGTCGATGAGGTGGTCAGGGGTTTCGTAATGTGAACTCATGGCCATATCTTAAAGGTAAATATTCACCTTGAAATGTCGATGGCGCAGCCCCGAGGGCTTGCACTATCGGCCCAATCGGAGTGCACTTAGCCTGTGAATGCAGCAGAAAGCGCAGATCGCATGGGGATCGCACCCGGGGAGTTGATCCTTGAGGTTGGGCTCGATGACGATTGTGATTTCGACCTGAGGCAGGCGATCTCAGATCGCGCCACCACCCCACTTCTCAATGATGACTCAGATGAAGTCGTCGATGCCGTTCTCTTATGGTTCCGTGAAGATGATGGAGATCTCGTTGATCATCTCGTTGATGCCCTCACCTATTTAAGTGAGAGTGGCCGCATCTGGCTGATGACTCCCAAGGTCGGGCAACCAGGCCACGTCGATGCCGCCGATATTCAAGATGCGGTGCCGACTGCGGGTTTATCTCAAACTGTGTCATTCTTAGCCGCTCCTGAGTGGAGCGCTACTCGTTTAGTTGCACGCAAATCTAGCCAAGCAAAGAAGTAACTACTCACCATCATCAAGAAGAGGAATCATGTCACTCACCATCGGCCAAGCCGCTCCAAACTTCACACTCACCAATCAATTTGGCGAGGCTGTTGAGCTCTCATCATTTAGGGGAAAGAAGAACGTTGTCATCGTCTTCTACCCATTCGCCTTCTCAGGTATCTGCACTGGTGAGCTCTGCGCATTGCGCGATGACCTCGGTGCATATCAAAATGAAGGAACCGAACTCCTCGCGATCTCATGCGATCCGATGTATTCGCTCAAGGCTTTCGCTGAAGCCGAAGGCTACAAGTTCAACCTCCTTGCAGATTTCTGGCCACATGGTGAAGTCACCAAGGCCTATGGCCTCTTCAATGAAGATCGCGGCTTCGCAATTCGCGGAACCTTCATCGTCGATATGGAAGGCATCCTGCGCTGGCAGGTAGTCAATGGCCCAGGAGATGCGCGTAACGCTGCCGATTACAAGGCTGCACTCGCAAGCCTCTAAGCGGCACGCTCCAGAATTTCACTATCCCCGGGCTCACTAGTAGAGTTCGGGGCTCAAGCTTCTACACGCCACCGCGAATGAAGTTTGAATGGGTGGTTAGCTCAGTGGTAGAGCGCCTCGTTTACACCGAGGATGTCGGGGGTTCGAAACCCTCACCGCCCACACGTCACACAAATACATATCTTGGAATTCCTAGCGAATTCACAAAGGAGCAACTCATGAAGGCATCTGTAGCCCATCAGAACTTGCTCATTGATCTTCAGAAGATCGACACCACAATTCTCGCCTGCGGAGTAAAGCTGGCAAACCTTCCTGAGCACGAGCAGATCAAAGCGATCCACAAGCGCCTCGAAGATGCTGCGATAGAGCTCAAGGTTGTTGAGACCGAGCTCGAAGATGTCTCGATTGATTTACGACGATCTGAAGTAGATGTTGAGTCAGTTGTAGATCGCATCAAGAAAGATGAAGCCCGCCTCAGCGCCGGTACTGCATCTCCTAAAGAGCTTGAGCAGACACAACACGAGCTCGCTACCTTGACCAAGCGCAAGGCAGAACTTGAAGATGCCGAACTCGAAATCATGATGCGCCATGACTTAGTCAAAAAGCGCCTCGATGAGCTCGCGAGCGATGAAGTCGGTCTCAAGCAATTAGAGCTCGAACTCAATGTTCGTCTCGAGAATTCCAATACTTCAATCGCCGCAGAGCTAGACCGTGCGAAGAGTGATCGAGCCGCTTTAGTTCCACAGATTGATACACCGCTTTATGATCTCTATGAAAAGGTCCGCGGATCAGCCAATGGAGTTGGAGCCGCGCTCTTGATCGGAAATAAGTGCGATGGCTGTCATTTAGAGATTAACGCGATTGAGATTGAACGTATTAAGGGTTTAGCTGCTGATGAAATCCTCCGCTGTGAAGAGTGTCGCCGAATCTTGGTTCGTATTTAATGGCACGCCATTTTCAGATCACCGCGGATGGTGGTTCACGCGGCAATCCTGGACCTGCAGCATATGGAGCGGTAGTTTCCGAAAACGGAAAGATTCTCGCAGAGCTCTACGCAACAATCGGTATTGCATCCAATAACGTCGCTGAATATTCAGGGTTAATCGCGGGACTTGAGCATGCTCACTCACTCGATGTCGAAGCGACTATTGAAGTAAAGATGGATTCCAAGCTGGTCGTGGAGCAGATGTCAGGTCGCTGGCAGATTAAGCACCCTGATATGCGTGAGCTGGCCAAGAAAGCTCGCGATATTCACGCGCTCTCACTCATCACATTTACATGGATTCCGCGTGATCAGAACTCACATGCTGATCGCCTAGCCAACAAGGCGCTCGATGGTGAAGTTGCGCAGAGTCCGATGGTCCAGAAGAACTTCCTTCACCAAAGATTGATTTCGGATGAAGTTCCAACAACCATCATTTTGATCCGGCACGGCGAGACCCCGCTTACTCCAGAGCGTCGCTTTAGTGGCTCGGGAGGCTCGAATCCTGGTCTTACTGAGAAGGGTCGTGCTCAAGCTCGTGCGGTTGGCAAGGAGCTGGCAGCACGTAAGCCTGATGTGCTTCTGGTTTCACCGATGCAACGCACCCGCGATACCGCGGAAGAGATCGCACAATTTGTGGAGATCGCACCCGTCTTTGAAGAAGAGTGGATCGAAGCATCCTTTGGACATTGGGATGGTCTTACTCCGCATGAAGTTGAAGCGCAGTACCCAGAAGAGTTTGCGATGTGGGTCTCTGATCCTTGGTATGCCCAAGGTGGCGGTGAAGCGTATGCAGCCGTTGCAGAGCGAGTGGGCACAGCTCTGGCTAAAATTGCGGCCGAGCATGCTGGTAAAACAGTCGCGATTGTTACTCATAACGTTGTTGTGAAAGGTGCCGTCTGCGTTGCGCTACAGACACCCATTGAAAGTATTTATCATGTTGATATCGCGCCATGCAGTATTACAACGATCAAGATCTGGCCGTCAGATGGTCTCACCGCTCTGATGTCTATGTCAGAGCGGCCACAATCCTAAGTTTTAAGAGCCCGGACTTACCGTCGACATATTGAATTGTTCGAAGATCACGGCAGGAGCGCTAGCGCGTTCGACATCGCCAGCCCATTCGCGAGGCTGAGTAATCGAAGAAGCTCCAACTGCCTTAATGCGATTGAGCAACTCAACTGGTGATTCATTCCAACGGAAGTTATTGACGGCACCAATTACTTCACCATCTTTGATCTGATAGACGCCATCGCGAGTTAAGCCAGTGAGTAAGAGCGTTGTTGGATCGACGGTACGGATATACCAAAGCGTTGTGAGAAGCAGTCCATGCTTTACCTGTGAGATGAGTGATGAGAGATCGCCAGTCGCACCAGGTAGATCGATGATGATGTTGCGGCCATATGGTGTGTAAGGAAGTCCAGTAAGTGCTGATGTTGCACGTGTCTGGGTGAGCGAGACGAGCTTGCCATCCTTGAAGACATCATTGCGCGGGGATTCTTGACCGTTATCAAAGACCGAACTCATCGGACCGCTTGCTGCTGCTGTGACAAAAGGCGAGCACTCGAGCCCTTTGAAGTGTGGATCTGAGTAGATATTGATCGGAAGCTTGGCGAATGTCTCACCAACACGAGTCTTTCCTGCTTCGCCACGCTTTGAAAATACTGAGCGACCTTCGAAGGCATCCTTCGCACCAGTAAACCAACCGAGGTAGGCATAGAGATCTGCAACCGAACCAGCTGGTGCAACGGTGTCGTAGTGACCAGCGGCGAGATCTAACCTGCGACCCTGCCATTCCAACCGGGTGCGGATCTCACGATCGATCTCACCGATTGAGAGATTTTTAAAATCACGAGTAGCGCGACCCTCCCAAGTAGAGCGAGAGCGATTGTGGGACTTACCAGTCATCTCAACACGGCCATCGGGTTGATCAAAGCGAAGACGCAATCCGCCCTTTGATCCGACCCAGGTTGTGTCATGAGTGTGTTCGGCATAACCGAAGAGTTCGATGGAATCTGCCTGAGATTTGCGGAAGGTTTCGCCAAGTTCTGGTGCGATTCCGGCAAAGACTTCAGGGCCAGTTGGGTTGTGTGGTGATGCCCAATCTCCAAAGGCGAAGTCACGACGGAGTTCGGCGGCATCGTCAGCCTTACCAGCGGCGCGGGCAGCGATACCTGCAGCTTTAGCAATCTCTGCAACCTCTGATGGATCAACACTTGCACGGGTGACTGAACCAGTTGCCATGCCACCATCCATCGCAACGAATGCGATAACAGTGATGCGTTGTGTGGCGATCACGCCATTGGTTGTGAGAGTGCTATTTGCCCAGCGAAGATTTGCTTGTGTCTTTCCTTCAACGATAACGATGCAATCTTCGTAATCAGCTGCAGCCGTAATTTTCTCAATGAGCTCTTGTGGTGTGATCATTTGCCAGCCTCCGCGCGGGTATTAAGAACATTCACTTTGTCGAAGACCGCCGCAGGGCAGCCATGGCTTACCGCTGCTACTTGGCCAGGTTGAGCCTTGCCGCAGTTAAATGCGCCGCCTAGAACCCAGGTGCTCTCGTTACCAACGCGCTTCATTGAGCCCCAGAAATCTGTGGTGGTTGCTTGGTAGGCGAGATCTTTCACCTGGCCAACGATCTTTCCATTCTTAATGCGATGGAACTGTTGTCCAGTGAACTGGAAGTTATAACGCTGCATATCAATTGACCAAGAGTTATCGCCCTTAATCATGATTCCATCGTCGACAGATTCGATGAGTCCAGCAAGATCAGGTCCATTCGGATTAGCCTTGAGTGAAACGTTAGGCATACGTTGAATTGGGACGTGTGCAGGGGAGTCAGCGAAGGCACAGCCATTCGAACGATCTCGTCCACCGCGTGCGGCGATTCGCCGATCAAGTTGGTAACCAACGAGCGTGCCATCTTTGACGATATCCCAGCCCTGCGCTTCGACACCTTCATCATCCCAGCCAACAGTGGAGAGGCCATGAGGAGTTACGCGGTCACCGGTGATATTCATGAGCTCTGATCCGTACTTAAGGATGCCGAGCTTGTCGACTGTTGCAAATGAGGTACCCGCATAGTTCGCTTCATAACCGAGCGCGCGATCGAGCTCTGTTGCATGGCCGATCGACTCGTGGATTGTGAGCCAGAGATTTGATGGGTGAATCAATAGGTCATAGCGACCAGCTTCAACCGAAGGTGCTGCCACCTTCTCGGCGAGAAGTGTTGGGAGTTCATCGATCTCGGAATCCCAATCCCAATGTTTGTTATTCATCCACTCCCAGCCAAAACCTGCAGGCTGAGCCAAAGTGCGCATTGATACGAAACCATCGTCGCCAACATTGACCGCGTCGATCTGCGTCTGCATGCGAACGCGCTGTTGGGTCGTAGATGTGCCATAAGAATCTGCGTAGTGCTTCTGCTCTTTCACAAACATTGAGAAAGCCTCGGCGAAGTTCACACCATCAGCTTTTAAGAGCTTCTCGTTCAATCCGGTGAGACGGGCAATGCGCTCATCACCACTGACTGAGAATGGATCGATCTCGTAGGCGCTTACCCAGGTCTTATTTGGATAGATTGGTTCTGGCGCGAGTGCGATCTCTTCAGTCGAGAGTGGCTTACTCGTCTTTGCCATCGCGACCGCGCTGCGCGCAAGTGAAGCGGCTACATCAGGACCAACCTCGGGGGAAGAGGCGAAGCCCCAACAACCATCAACGATTACTCGGACTCCGACACCAGAAATCGAGTCATCGCTCTGGGTCTCGGTAGCGGTGTTACGAATAGAAAGGATTCCAGTTCGGATGCGTTCGATGCGAACATCAACGTGGGAAGCACCTAAAGCTTTCGCTGTTGAGATTGCGCTATCTGTGACTGCATCGAGTGGAAGAGCGAGAAAATCGCCATCAACCTGTTGTGAAATAACCATGGGCATACCTTTACTTATAGGTGGTGCGATTACAAGGGTAGATCAGATGCCGGCGGCGTGACCTTCGGAGCGAGGGTCCGAACCAAAGGCCAGAGTCCCGGTCGGCAAGATCTCTAGAACCTGAACCGAAGAGGCATGCCCATACTCTGGGAGAACGACAACCTCATGGCCACGGGATTTCAGATCAGCAATCACTTCTTCGCCAAAGCGGGATTCGATCGAGAGCACACCCTTGATCTCTTCATTGACCGCTGAAGTCGATGGATCAGAGAGGTGCATCCATCGTGGTGCTTCTGCGACTTCTTGCACCGACATCTTCTCATCGATGAGTCCTGTGACGAGTTGGAAGTTTGTTTGGACCTGAACATTCGCACCTGGTGTGCCACCTACATATTTGAGAGAACCATCAGGGTTAGTGATCGTAAATGCCTGCAAGGTGTGGGCTGGACGCTTACCTGGGGCGATGTAGTTCGGTGATGCAGGATCCAAATTAAATCCGGTTAAACGGTTATTGAGGATCATGCCAGTTCTAGGAACAGTCCATGATGAACCAAAGCCATGGAAGACCGACTGAATCCATGAGACTGCATTTCCTTCGCCATCAGCGACTAAGAAGTAGGTTGTATCGCTACCTTCAGCTGGGCTCTCGCTTCGGTTATCCGCCGCGGCCATATTGATTCCAGCAGCGCGAGCCGCGATATGAGAGGCATTGAGAACTGAATTAACATCGACAGGAGTGGTCTCAGGATCTGCGATGATCGAGTTGCGATCAGTAAAGGCGATCTTCTTCGCCTCAACCTGCATGTGAAGCCAATCTGCTTGGCTCATCTTTGATTTATCAAAGGTATTAGCGATGAGTAGCTGCTCCATCAAGATCATTCCTTGAGTCGGAGGTGGATTACCGTTAACCGTGTAATCACGATACTTAATACTTAAGGGTGCCGAAACGCGAGTGGTGTGAGCGGTGAGATCGGCTGCGTTAAACCAACCGTCGGTTCCTTCGATAATCTTCTCGGCGATCGATCCAGTGTAGAACGCATCGCGTCCACCTTTAATAATTTCGCGTAAGACCCAACCCATCTCTGGATTCTTCACAATCTCGCCAAGCTTGAGTTCTCGCGAGAGACCTAACTCTTCAAAGAGCTCAGTACTTGGGTACTGCTCGAGGTGCCACTTGATGCGACCGATGAATCCTTCATTGGCCGGGAATCCTTCTTCAGCATAAGCGATCGCTGGTGCCAAGATCTGCGCCATCGAAAGCTTTCCGTAGCGCTCGTGGGTGGCGTACCAACCAGAGACAACGCCAGGAACTGTCGCTGATTTATATCCATGGATCGGAATTTCTATATCGAATGCTTCACGAGTTGCACCGTGTGGTGCTTCACCGGATCCGTTGAAGGCCAGGTTCTCTTTCGTCGCAGCATGGTGAGTCACGAGGAAGAGATCGCCACCAAGTCCGGATGCACCGGGCTCGATAACTGAGATGACGGCAGAGAGTGCGATACCAGCATCGATAAAGGAGCCACCTGCTTCAAGGATCTTGAGCGCAGCAGATACTGCGAGCGGCTGCGATGCTGCAGCACCGCCCTTCTTGGCGTAGACGATTCCGCGGTGGGTGCTGGTTCGATTCATGCGTGAAGCCTAAGGCAAAAGTTTTTATTTGGATGATGGGGGTACCCGTCGTATCCTTTACTTACTGAAGAGTCGCCTGGATCACCGCGTTACGAAAGTACCGAGGAAAGTCCGGACTCCATAGAGCAAGGTGATGGCTAACGGCCACTCGGAGAGATCCGCAGGAAAGTGCCACAGAAAATAACCGCCTCATTTCGATGAGGTAAGGGTGAAACGGCGGTGTAAGAGACCACCGCATCTGCAGTGATGTAGATGGCAAGGTAAACCCCACCTGGAGCAAGACCAAATAGATGAAGAGCTGCTCGCTTAATTCATCAGGTAGGTTGCTTGAATCTGTCAGCAATGGCAGATCTAGATGGATGGTGATCCCTCGCAAGAGGACAGAATCCGGCTTATAGGGCGACTCTTCTTATTAATATGCAAGCCTCGCATGAAACTATGCGAGGTACGCATAACTTTTATGTCGAAGTCTTTGCAAGAGTTAGAGTGATTTAAGGTTTATTTAAGGGCAAATCTGCGGGCAAGC
>CAIMOX010000015.1 GCA_903843225.1 uncultured Actinomycetes bacterium
AAACTTTGAGGTACTTGAGGAAACAAGAACCAGTCATTTGAGCGTAAAACCGAACAGTCAGAGACCACCTGAAACCCTAGGAAACAGGGGGTCTACGACTACGGATCAGAAGGTTAGGGGTTCGAATCCCTTCAAGCGCACTTAATAATGACTAGCCAAGAGGAATCACAACCTCGTTGTAATGCAGGAACCCGGGTTTAAACGGCGGATCAAAGCGACAGATCCGAGTTTCGTCGCTTAGTTCAAGGCCCTGATTCTTCGCTAAAAGTCTTAATTCATCTTCCTTACTCTTCCACTTATTTTTTGATGCGCTGCCTTTGAAGTGCAGGGCCACGCACTTCTCTGGACCTAGTTCGTGAAGTACGACACCGAGATTGTCGGGATCCGGGAGATCTTTTCGTTGCGATCCAGCAGGCATCACGAAAGAGACTTTCCATTCCATGGCATCAATACTTGATTCGGTGGAGGCGATCACTGGCGCCGTCATAGCTATTTTTGAGGACGCGCTATTTTCTTTAGAGATATATTGAAGAGCGATCCGAAGGCACGGTTGCTCGCCGAGCTGTAATCTGAGTGAACCGTCATCTCTGCAGTTACACAGGGCTCGTATCCGCGGAGCTCAAAACCATCAAATTCTTGAAGTATCTGAAATTTCTGACGTTGGGTCATAACCCACTCGTTTCTCTAGGTTTACTACTTTCAGGGTACTCCTAAAGTGAAGTAATTAAATTATGAGTTCGTAGGAAGGATTGAGGATCGTGAGAGCGCCCTCATCTTCACCGACCATGCCTTCAGCGCAGATTGTCGCCCCGACATCGAGTCCAACGATTGAGCGTCTGCCGATGAATTGGAGCGTGATTCCGCCGGTTTCATCCCAGACTTCGACATCGATTCGAGGAGCACCACCAGATGGCGCAGTACGAATGGCAGAGACGGTGCCCCGAATATGCGCACGTTCACGCCAGGTTGCCTGGTTGATATTGATTTGATTCTCGGCGTAATGGGATATTTCGCCATGTTGTTCTGCTGGGGTCTCACTAACGCGACGAGTGGTTGCCTTAGCAGGCTGATCCATCACTAACGACTTTTGCTCTATCGGCTCAAGATGATGCTTCTGAGCGTGAATGATCTTTTCAACATCGAATGGCACGATCGTTGCGACAACACGAGAGAGCTGAGAGACCGACCCCGCGATATCTTCAGCAGTTTGGTCATGAAGTAAACGACCAAGGAAGCGAGAATATGAGCGGCGTGGCAAAATCAAAGTAAGTTCAACATCTTGCTGAGCTGTAGCACGAATGGCATAGTCGACAGCAGCGTTAGAGATCCGGCGATCTGGGCAATCGATAAATTCGAGTGAGATATCTTCCACCGCAGGACTTGAATCCCAAGCCTTTTTGATTCGTTCTGCTCGTTCATCATCAATCACAAAGTGAACGGCATATAAGTGACGAGGCTTAAGGCTTCGTGCGTAGCGAATCGTTGCCAAGGTGGCTACGTCGACTGAGTCAACTAGGACCGTGACATCGTGACGTGAAATTGAGGTTGCGCGGTCATCTTGTCGAGAGACCGCAAGTACTTCGCGCTCTTCACGATATTTGATTGAGAATCTATACATCAGCACTACAAGAGTCGGACCCGTAACGACGATCAACCAGGCACCTTCGGTGAATTTTACTGTTGCAAAGATAATGACAACAACTAATGATGTCGCAGCAGCGAGCCCACTTATCAGGCCCTTGATTCGCCAGAACTTACCTTTCTCTCGACGAGTCTGCACAACCATACCGATGCCCGTGATTGTGAATGCAGTGAATACGCCGATCGCGTAGAGAGCTACGAGAGCATTTACTGACCCGTTGGTAAAGAGGATCAGTCCAATCGCGAAGAGGCTGGCGAGAATGATGCCGTTTGAGAAGACAAGTTTGTGTCCACGCTTGGATAGCTGCCGGGGCAAGAAGCCATCACTCGCAATGTTTGCGGCAAGGATTGGGAAGGCGTTGTAGACAGTGTTTGCGCCAGCGATCAAGATCAGCATCGTTGCAAATTGAGTGAATGCGAACCAGATCTTTCCAAATAATCCAGCTCCAACAAGATTCTGAGCGATGACAGAGATAACCGATGGCGCTCCAGCGGTATAGGGCACTGCGTGCATGCTGTGAGCAAACCACGAGACACCAAAGACGAGGGTTCCAAGTAGGCCTGACATGATATTCATAGTGCGGCGTGCATTACGACCCTCAGGAGATTTGAAGAGCGATACGCCATTGGAAATCGCTTCAAGACCAGTAAGTGACGATCCGCCATTTGCGAAGGCACGTAACAAGATAAAGACAGAGGCAATTGTTAATAGGCCCTGTGAGTGACCAAGCGTGAATAGACCTTCACCAGTCGTTGCTAGGTGAGGAATATTTCCCTTTATTGCGTGGTAAACGCCAAAACCGAATACAACGAACATGGCAACTACGAAGAGGTATGTAGGCGCAGCAAAGGACTTACCCGCTTCTTTGACACCACGTAAGTTTCCGTAGGTCAGCAGAACGATCACGCCGATCGTGATTGGCACAATATAAGGAGTCAGTGATGTGAAGTAAGAGACGAGAGCAACAACACCTGAAGCACTCTGGACTGCAACCGTAACGATGTAATCAAGAATCAGCGCAACGGCAGCGACGATTGACCAAAACGTTCCGAGGTTTTCTCGCGCAACAATGTATGCGCCACCAGATGACGTGTACTTAGCAATCACGTTGTTGTAAGAGAGAGTGAGTAAAACCAAAATTGCGAGGATGACGATAGTCATCGGAATTAAGAGATTAAATGCCATGAGTCCAAACGCCGGAACCAGTGCGATCAGAATTTGCTCAGATCCGTATGCAGAAGAAGAGATGCAGTCAGATGAGAGAATGCCGAGCGCATAACGTTTCGCAAGACGTTGATGATCGAGCGAGTGGCGGTTCAATGGATTGCCGAGAAACGCTTTCTTCATCCGATACGAGAGCGGATCTTTGAGGTGTGCGACCTCTTTTAAAGCTTGCGGTGCATTTGCTTCATCGCTCCATGATTGCGGCACTTGTTGAACCTCTTGTTTATCGAGTAGAAGGAAAATATCTAGATTCCTATTTTATCTACTAGGCGGCCCATATGCTTACCCCATGGAGCGCGAAACTGGCATATCTCAGATTGAAATGAGGGCGGTAAGCGCCACTAAGGCTCGTAATTCCATCTGGATACTCTTCTTTGTGATGGGAATTCTCTCGATGGCCTGGGTGCCAAGAATTCCTGAAATTAAGAGGTCGTTGGGGATTAATAACGGTCAATTTGGTCTGGTCTTATTGGGATCCACTATTGGGGCGATCTCTGGTACTCAGATCTGTGGTCGTCTTGTCCATCGATACGGCTCAAAGACGATTCTGCGCTTTGTGACTCTACAGATGCCACTTGGGGTCATTTTCATCTCACTTTCGACCCACAGCGTGGTATCGATCTTCTTCTCGCTCTTCTTTATGGCCTTTGGCTATGTTGGTATCGATGTCTGTGTGAATACCCAAGCGGTAGCGATCGAAAAACACCTCAACCGTCGGTACATGTCGAGTTTTCACGGGTTATGGTCAGTGGGTGCATTTGCTGCCACACTTTTTGGTGGCATTGTTTCGCACTACATATCGCCGCAAATCAATCTCCTATCAGTGGGTATTGCTGGAGCGATCATCAACTTTGTCGCATTGCAGTACGTCTTGAGTAATCGAGACGATGGTCATGAAGGCGGCGGTGAGGCAACGGGAAAGATCCCGCTCTTTGATAAGAAATACATGAGTCTCTGGCTCATCGGTATCGCTTTTATCGGAGCCCTCCTACCCGAAGGGGCTGTCAGTGATTGGAGCGCAATTCTTCTCAAAGAGAATATGGGAATTGCAAAGGGACTTAACGCAACGGGATTTGGATCTTTTGCACTCGCCATGATTGTGGCACGTCTATTTGGCGACAGAGTATTAGCTGCACTTGGGCCAGTAAAGACGGTCAGACTCGGTGGTTACCTCGGAGGTATCGGAATGGGTCTCGGTATCGCGATCGGTGTTCCACTCTCACATAGCCACCCATTGATAGCGCTTCTTATCGTCAATCTTGGTTTTATCATCGCTGGGCTGGGAATCGGCCCAATGGTTCCGGCGATGATGTTAGGTGCAGCGGCTCTTCCTGGGATCGCGCCTTCAGTTGCAATGGCACGTATTGGAATCATTGGTATGGGCGCATTCTTTATAGGCCCAACAATCACTGGTGGTCTAGCTCAATGGATTAACTTGCCCGTCGCAATGTTCTTCCCGGTTGCAACGCTCATACTCGCCGGATGGCTGAGCCGAACCCTCAAAGATTAATCCAGGTCGTATTCTCTTTTTAGTCGCGCCTGTGACTGTGCAAAGAATTCAACGAGAACCTCGCCGTATAGGGCACGATCCGAGCCTAAAAACTGTTCAGCCAGATTCTGGAAGGAAGCTCCCTGGTCGTGTGATATTTTCAAACGAACAAAGCCATTTGCGACA
>CAIMOX010000016.1 GCA_903843225.1 uncultured Actinomycetes bacterium
AGTGGAGGGCAGATTCTTCACGTGTTCCTCACCCGTTCGCCACTAATCCATCCCCGAAGGAACTTCATCGTTCGACTTGCATGTGTTAAGCACGCCGCCAGCGTTCGTCCTGAGCCAGGATCAAACTCTCCATAGAAAGTATTTGATCTGGCAAAAAACAAAACTAGCTATTGCTATTTTTTGTTTTACCAATTGTTTCTGTTTTGTAATGATCTCAAAAAGAGAAAATACAAAGGAATTTTGGCCTGAAGTACGTTGCTCTCATTTGACTGAAGGCAGCGTAAAACAAGCCGATTGGCATTGATTGTGCACATTGTTGAGTTCTCAAGGTACGTACGCGCACCAGCTGTAATCGTTACCGATCATCACTGGGGCAGACTGCGTAACCTAGTCCAGATTCCATCTCCCGGTCAACTCGCGTTCACCAGTGAAAAAATCCCTAAATTATTCAGATTTCGTCACACGGCCTTTAGCAGTCCGTTTCGCGAGCGAGGGAGAAAGATAACCCGAGAGTGGTCATAGGGTCAAATCGGGCTAATCGGGGCAAAACTCGCCCATTTGAGGGAGCCCATTGAATGAGGATTTCTGATGATTTTTACGCTTCTGAGAAGAAAAAAGCTCTGAAACCCTTGTTCTATAGGGGTTTCAGAGCTTTTCGAATATTTTCACATGAGAGTTACACAGCTGTTATTTCATCATTTCTCGATAATTTCGACCGCCGCTAGCTCCCGCTTGCCCTTACGGAGCAGCAGGAAGCGACCATGAATTAGATCACTCTGAGTAGGGGTGAACTCCTCCCCTGAAATCTTCACATTATTCAGGTAGGCGCCACCCTCTTTCACAATTCTGCGCGCAGCTGATTTTGAATCAACAACACCCGTAGCAGTTAAGAGATCTACCCAAGTTGGAATCACATCACCGCGCACAATTGTTGTGCGTGGAAGTTGTGAGAGCGCAGATGCAAGTGTCTGCGGATCTAATTCACTGATTTCGCCTTGGCCGAAGAGCGCTTTCGCTGCGGCTTCTGCGTTACGACATTCTGTCTCACCATGAACTAGCGTTGTTAACTCTTGCGCAAGTGCACGATGAGCGCTGCGAGCGCCAGGATTTTCTTTTAACTCGGTAAAGAGGATTTCTAACTCTTCTCGTGATTTGAATGAGAAAGTTTTTAGGAAACGTTCGACATCCGCATCATCCGTTCCAATCCAATATTGGTAGAACGCATAAGGAGAAGTCATCACTGGATCAAGCCAGACACTTCCTCCAGCGGTCTTACCAAATTTAGTTCCATCGGCCTTTTGCAGTAACGGGATCGTCAAAGCATGCGCAGATCCAGAAGCAGCGCGTCGAATCAAATCAAGTCCCGCTGTGATATTTCCCCACTGATCACTTCCGCCCAGTTGCAAGATGCAGTTGTAGCGTCGATACAACTCAAGATAATCGAATGATTGAAGCACTTGATAAGAGAATTCAGTGTAAGAAATTCCACCGCCTTCAAGGCGTGACGAGACAGAATCCTTAGTCAACATTTGATTCACACTAAAGTGCTTTCCGATATCGCGTAAGAACTCAATCGCAGTAACGTTCTTAGTCCAGTCAAGATTGTTAACGAGAATTGCTGCGTTCTCTCCTTGAAAGGTAAGAAAACGTTCTAATTGCAGGCGAATACGTGAGACCCACTCGGCAACAATCTCATCGCTATTGAGAGAGCGTTCTTCATTGCGACCACTTGGATCCCCGACGAGTCCAGTAGCGCCACCGACCAGCGGTAGCGGCTTATGGCCAGCAAGTTGGAATCTGCGCATCACCAAAAGCACTACAAGGTTTCCGACATGCAGGCTCGGAGCAGTGGGATCAAAGCCGATATAGAAGGAGATTGGTCCAGCCTCTAGATCCTTCAGTAGTGCCTCACGATCCGTTGACTGCGCGATTAAGCCTCGCCATTCCAGATCTTCAATGAGTGCCTTTGTCATACGTGAATCATCTCCAAAAAGTCGGACCTTTTTCTATCGAAAAACTCGATATCAGCTTGGTTGCGTTGATTAAGGAGGTGGATCTGCTTAATCAAACTCTCTGTAGAAGTCCCTCCGATTGAGGTGCGAGAGCTCACCGCACCTGACGCGGAAAGGGTCAATCGGATATCGGGAGTAAGCCCAGGGTCTATTGATTGCAGCTCCTGATCGCTCAATTCATGAACATCTTTTCCGAGCGATTCAGCTAGACGGACGCACTCCCCCGAGATCTCGTGGGCTCGCGCAAATGGCGTGCCACCTCGTGCCAAGAAATCCGCAATCTCAGTAGCAAGTGCGTGACCTTTAATCGAGCCGCTCGCCATTACCTCGCGATTAAAGGAGGTCGTACTTACCATGCCTGTGAGTGCTGGTAAAAGCGTCAAAAGAGTTCGTACTGAATCAAAGGTCGGTTCTTTATCCTCTTGTAGATCACGGTTGTAAGCGAATGGGAGGCCTTTGAGCATCGTTAGGACGCTCGTAAGATTTCCTACCAAACGTCCGCTCTTGCCGCGAGCCAACTCTGCAATATCTGGGTTCTTCTTCTGCGGCATGATCGAAGAGCCGGTAGAAAAAGCATCATCGAGCCTCGCCCAACCAAATTCTGTGGTGCTCCACAGTGTGTACTCCTCACCAATTCGAGAGAGATGAATTCCAATACTGGCCAGGATAAAGAGCGCCTCTGTGACAAAATCACGATCGCTCACTGCATCAATACTGTTTGCGTGAACGGATTCAAAACCAAGTTCTGATGCGGAGTTCTGTGGTTGTGGAACCAACGCTGATCCTGCCAGAGCGCCTGCGCCAAGTGGTGAGATCGAGTTTCGAGCAATCCAGTCACGAATGCGACTCTGATCTCGCAGGAGCGCCTGAGAGTGCTTCGCGAGCTCGAGTCCAAAGTTAATCGGCTGTGCATGTTGCAGGTGCGTAAAACCAGGAGCAATTGCATCCTTGTACTCATCAGCCTTCGCATTAAATTCTTCGATTAATAACGTGAGCGCTGCACCGATCTCAATGAGGTGATCGAGGAGATAGAGCTTAAAGTCTGTAACAACGAGATCGTTACGGGAACGACCAGCTCGAAAGGCTCCACCCAGCGCCCCCAGCCGTTCTGTTAATCCTCGTTCGATCGCAGCATGGACATCTTCATCCGATTCGATGGGAGCAAAGCTTCCAGCGGAAATCTCTTCACCGAGAGCGACAAGAGTAACCTGAATCTTCTCGGCATCGCCTTCACTCAAGATGGAGCTCGCGCGAAGTGATCGGACATGAGCGATGTTGACGCGAATATCGTATGGCGCGAGAACCCAGTCAAAATGGGTACTTCGAGAGAGTGCGGCAACCGAGTCGGCGGGGCCTTGGGCAAACCTGCCACCCCATAGCGCCATCTATCTGCTCCGCTTCTGCTTAGGTGACGAACTCTTCGACTTCACTGCCCGCGATGACGATTCTTTCGATTCACCATCCGCTAGAGCCGTAATCTCCTTCGCAAGCGTATTCCCCGCAGCCGGCGTTCGTGCGACGATCATGACCGTGTCATCGCCAGCGATCGAACCAATTCCAGAGCTAAGTTCGCCACTCTCAATCGCCGCATCAATCTGACCTGCAAGTAACTGCGCTCCCCCGGGAGGGGTCTTGGCGACGACTAAATTCCCACTGACAGCAACGCTGAGTAAGAGGTGGCGCGGTCCAGAGATCTTTTTACTGATTGAGCCTCCCAGAATGTAACGAAAGCGGCCAGACTCATCTTTGCCCCGCATCGCACCGAGGTCCAAGAGGTCGCGGCTAATCGTTGTTTGAGTGACGCCAATCCCCCGCTTCTTGAGGGCTTTCAAGAGTTCATCCTGCGAAGCAAGACGAGTTGAATTAATAAGGTCTGCAATCATCTGTTTGCGGGCTAGGGGGTTCATCGCTTACTTCCTCTTCGTAGGTTGATAAACGTTGCTCAAGATCCGAGAGAACTTCTTGATGAACTCATTGACTTGTACCGCCGTGACGGTAAGCGCCGGTGCGATGCGGATGACGTTCTTGGCAGGTGCGTTGATGAGCAGACCCGATCGGCGCGCGGCTTCAACAAGCTCGGCTGCAATGTCGTCTTCAAGCACAATCCCGATCAACAGACCTGAACCTCGTACCTCTCGAACTCCAGGAAGTTTCGCCAGGTGATCTTTGATCCGCGCCTCTGCCTCTGTTACCCGTTCTAGGAGGCCTTGCTTCTCAATCACTGAGATTGCAGCCAATCCCGCTGCACACGAGATCGGATTACCACCAAAAGTACTTCCGTGATCTCCAGGTGAGAATCGTGGCGCTACATCACTGACCGCAATCATCGCACCGAGTGGCAAGCCGCCACCTAAGCCCTTTGCCAGAGTAATAATGTCTGGAACGATGCCGGAATATTCATAACCAAACCAACTACCGGTGCGACCCATACCGGTCTGTACTGAATCAATGCAGAGTAGGGTGCCGTAACGGTCACAAAGCTCACGAACGCCTCTGAGATACTCTTTTGGAGGCACTACAACACCATTCTCGCCTTGGATTGGCTCGAGAATTACCATCGCCACTCTCCTCGAGAGCGCTCTCTCCATCGCAGCGAGATCGCCATAAGGTACATACTTCACGCCTTTAAGGAGCGGCAGGAATGGTAATCGCTTTCCAGGTTGGCCAGTGAGCGATAAGGCTCCGATAGTCCTTCCGTGGAAGGAACCAATTGTTGAAATGATCTTTGGGCGACCAGTTAAGCGAGACAATTTTAAAGCTGCCTCATTCGCCTCGGCACCAGAGTTGCAGAAGAAAACCTGAGCCCCGCTCTGACCCGTAAAGTCCTTTAACTTCTCCGCTAATCGAAGCGCTGGTTCGTGCATGTAGTAATTACTAACGTGTGAGAGTTCTTTAATCTGCTTACTGACTGCCGAGACAACAGCTGGATTTGCATGACCCACAACAGTTGTCGCGATTCCTCCGAGAAAATCAAGGTAGCGATTGCCTTCGATATCCCAGACCACCGAACCCTTTCCGTGAGCGAGGGCTATCGCTGGCGTTCCGTAGTTATTCTGGAGGGCAGATTCCCAACGATTTTGTGCAAATGCATTCTTCTTCATGGGGTAATCACCGTTCCACCGACTCCGTCTAAGGCAGAGATCAAGTTCTTTGCATCGCGGCCATCAATCACTCGGACTCGTTTCGCTCCATGGTCAAGGGCGTAGAGAGCTGCCTTCGACTTTGGGAGCATGCCAGCGCTGAAAGTTGGTAGCAGTTCGCGCAACTCACTCGACGTACATTTCGAGATGAGCGAAGACGTATCAGGGTTGTTACGGTAAATCCCTGCGACGTCAGTCATAAAGATAACTTCATCAGCCTTCAGAGCGCCACCTATAGCGCCAGCTGCGATATCTCCGTTGAGATTGAGGGCCTGGCCAGAAGAAGTCACGGCCACTGGTGACATGACGGGAAGATATCTCTCTTCAAGAAGATGTGAGAGCAATCGAGGATCAACCTGGTCAATCTCGCCCACGAGCCCAATATCGATCTCTTCACCATTTACGGTTGGTCTAAATTTCTTCGCGCGGATCGTTGATCCATCGCCAGCCGAGATTCCCACAGCGTTCACACCGAACCCGATCAATTGATTGACGAGAGTTCTACACACTTGTCCAGCGAGCACTCCGTGGACAATCTCCATAACGGATGGCGTTGTCGACCGGTAGCCGGCGACCATTTCCGTAGAAATATTGTGGATCGCGAGTTCAGCATCAACCTGTGGGCCTCCCCCGTGCACAAGCACAATCTCTCTCCCGCTTTGGTGATAGCTGGCAATCACTTGAAGATTTTCATCACTCACTGATGCCGTAGGAAGTGCATGGCCACCATATTTAACGACAATCATGCGACACCACCCATGCTGGGCAAGGAGAGCGCTTCATCAAAGCCGCAGATCAGATTTGCATTCTGTATCGCTTGAGAGGCGGCACCCTTGCCTAAATTATCAAGCGCAGCCGAAATAACGAGTCGATTGGTATGAAGATCCACTGCGATCTGGAGATGAACTGAGTTTGATCCAAGGAGCGCGGAAGTTCGAGGTAACTGGCCTTCAGGAAGTAGAGTGACGAACTTTTCATCATCGTAGGCTTTGCTGTAGAAATCACGTATCCGCTCGTAGTTGACGCCTGGTTGAAGCTTTGCCGTGACTGTGGCCAGTATGCCTCGTGGCATCGGGGCTAGTATTGGAGTGAAGGAGATCTTTACTGGCCCAGTGCTTGCCTTTGATAGCGCTTCTTCGATTTCCGGGGTATGTTGATGGACGCCGCCGAATTTATAGGAGGTTAAAGAATTCATTACTTCGCTGCCGATCAAATTGATTTTGGCACTTCGCCCAGCACCTGTTGTGCCAGAGGATGCGACAACAACGAGATCTGACGAGTCGATCAAATTATTGCGTACCGCTGGAGATGCCGCCAAGCTGATTGCAGTGGCATAACATCCAGGGTTTGCCACGCGAGTCGCTGTCATGATCAGAGCGCGCTGCCCAGGTAGTTCAGGCATCCCGTAGACCCAGGTTCCGGCATGATCTCCGCCGTAATAGTGAGACCAACTTGTAGCTGATGTCAGACGGAAATCTGCACCGAGATCAACGATGCGAATACCTTCATTGATTGATGGAAGTAACTTTGCCGACTCCCCATGAGGGAGTGCGAGGAAGATGAGATCACATTGGTTGATTCGATCAACCTGAGTCGATTCAAAAACCTGTCCAGCGAAATCGGTGAGATGAGGGTGAATTGTCGTAATCAGCTCCCCAGCATTTGATCCAGCGGCGATGTATGAAACCTTAAATGTGGGATGTCCCGATAAGAGGCGTAAAAGCTCTCCACCCGAATACCCGCTGGCTCCGATGATCCCTATCTTCATGAGCTCAATGTAACACTAAAACTCACAAGATGCATAAATATTCATATATATGGGTATTTATGCAAACACTATTCGCGAATCGTGGCTCCGCAGGTACTCACGGCTACGGCTGCGGCACTTGCTCTAAAGCCGCTGACTTCGTCGGCGGTGAGGGTGCGATCCGGTGCGCGGAAGGTCATCGTAAAGGCGAGAGAGACCTTTCCCTCATCAGTGGCGCCAGATTGCTCATAACGATCAAAGAGTGCAATCGACTCCAGAAGTTCGCCTGCGCCCTCACGCAGAGCCGCCTCCACCTTTGCCGAAGGCATCTGGCGATCAACAAAGAGTGAAATATCCTGAATTGCGGCAGGCATTGTTCGAATCGGTGTGGCCGTTGCAGCGGGGACTATTGGCAGCTCAGAGAGGATGACTGCGAAGGCAACCGTGCGAGGAGGAAGGTTGAGCTCTTCGAGGACGCGTGGATGTAACTCGCCAGCATGGGCGACTGCCTTGCCATCAATCTGAATCTCTGCACAACGGCCAGGATGCCATGGCGCTAGATCTGATTGCACAATCTCTGCGCGGTTGCCAGTCTCGGTGACGATACGTTCGGCGAGAGCGATGGCATCGCTCCAATCAAAGGTACGTCCACTTCCCCACCAGCCCTTGCGATCTAACGAACCAGAGACAACTGCACCGACAAATAGCGATTGGGCCGGAACGCTTGCATAAATCTGAGCAATCGTCGCATCAGATGGGCGGGTAGCCGTTGAAATATCTTCAACGCGGGGACGAGCTGATAAATCTCGAAACACTGTACCAATTTCAAAGAGGGCAACATCTTTCGCGCCACGAGAGAGATTTCGTGAGAGCGTGGAGAGCAGACCAGGAAGCAAATGCGTGCGTAAGAGAGGTGCCTCTTCTGACATCGGATTTGCAATCCGGAAAGATGCGGCACGAGGACCAACAAATCCAAGGGTCTTCACCATTTCTGGTGAGACAAAGGGATAGTTGTAGGTCTCGCTGAAACCAAGATGTGCGAGTAGCGACCCTACGCCACGCTTGCGATATTGCATAGGAGTTAGAGTCGAACCTTGCTTGCCTATCGGTAAACGTGACGGGATCAGGTCGAGGCCGTTTACGCGCCCAACTTCTTCAGCGAGATCTGACAGAACCTCAAGATCTGCGCGCCACGTGGGTGCGGTGAAGAGCCAAGAGCCCGGAGATTTAATCTCTACTGCCCCACCGATAGCAGTGAGCGCGGAGTGAATCTGATCGGATGAATAGTCGTAACCCATGAGTTGTGAAATTGCATTGGGATCAAATGTGATCGTGCGTGGCGTGCCAACGGCGCCTGCTGAGGATTCGCCAACCAACCTGGCGCCAGTCAACTCAAGAAGCAGGGCGCTCGCTCGGGCTGATGCTACGGATGCAACTGCTGGATCAACGTTTCGCTCAAGTCGACGCGAAGCTTCAGATGAAAGACGTTGGCTACGTGAATTCTTTGCGATCGAGATCGGATCGAAGTGGGCGGCCTCGAGAGCGATCCGCGATGTGGAATCCGTAACTTCCGAGTCGAGACCACCCATTGTGCCGGCGATAGATAGGTGCTTCTTATCGTCACCAATCATGAGCGTTCCAGCTACGAGCGTGCGCTTCTGATTATCTAGGGTCGTAAATTCCGATGACGACTTTGTTCGCGTCACTACAACTGTGCCATCGATTTTGTCGGCATCGAATGCATGTAGAGGCTGACCGAGTTCGAGCATGACGTAGTTGGTAATATCAACAGCGAGAGAGATCGATCGCATGCCACACTTCTCAAGTCGACGACTCATCCATAGTGGAGTTTCGTTTCGAACATTGACACCTTCAAGAGTGCGAATCTGGATGTAGTCGGCACCGCTCGGATCATCGATTCGAACCTGCACGCAATTACTTGAGGAGATTTTCTCCCCAGCCAAGTAATCCACGAGAGCTGGATCACGGAAGGTCACACCGAGTGAGGTGGCAATCTCTCGCGCAAGGCCACGAGCTGATAACGCGTAACCACGATCTGGATTAACAGCAACATCAATAATCGCATCTTTTATCTCGAGCAGAGCAATCGCATCCGCACCGATCTGCGAAGTTGTTGGAAGAACGATGATTCCTTCGTGATCGTCACTGATCCCGAGTTCGCGGGCAGAACAGATCATTCCGTTACTTGTCTTTCCATATGTCTCTCGAGCTGAAATCGCAAAATTACCTGGAAGTACCGCGCCAGGAAGCGCTGCTACGACAAGATCTCCGACGGTGAAGTTTCGCGCTCCGCAGATCACGTAACGAATTGAACCCTCGCCACAATCTAGCGAGACATAGCGAATCGGCTTCTTATGTTCGGCAAGTTCTTCGATTGCCGCGACGCGGGCGACAACGAGTGGGCCCGTGAGGTCTGCGCCTGAGATGTAAATATCTTCGACTTCAAACCCGACCTTGACGAAAGCGTTCTCGATCTGATCGGGAGTGATGTTAGATGGAATATCGGCAAATTCGCGCAACCACGACAATGGAATCTTCATCGCAGACCACTTCCGAAGTTCTGAGAGAAGCGAATATCGCCCTCGACGATATCGTGCATATCTGTGATTCCATGCTTGACCATCAAGGTGCGCTCCAGCCCCATGCCAAAAGCAAAGCCAGAGAACTCTTGCGGATCAATTCCCGCAGCGCGCAGAACTTTGGGATTGACCATGCCACAGCCGCCCCACTCAATCCAACGGCCGTTGAAGAAGAAATCAACTTCGGCGCTTGGCTCAGTAAATGGGAAGAACGACGGACGCAGGCGAGTCTTTACATCAGGACCAAAGATGGCTCGTGCGAAGTAATCGAGGGTTCCCTTGAGATCGGCCATCGTGATGCCCCGATCTACAACGAGACCTTCAACCTGACTAAATACTGGAGTATGGGTGGCATCGAGTTCATCAGCGCGATAGGTGCGTCCTGGGCAGATCACATAGATCGGTGGCTGCTCTTCGAGCATCGTTCGCATCTGAACCGGTGAGGTGTGCGTGCGAAGTACCAGCCGTGAATCAAGCGGTTCGATGAAGAAGGTATCTTGCATTGTTCGTGCCGGATGATCGGCTGGGATGTTGAGTGAATCGAAATTAAGCCACTCTGATTCAAGCTCTGGGCCTTCAGCGACGCGGTACCCGAGTCCAATAAATAAATCACAGATCTCATTGGTGAGGAGTGTGAGTGGGTGTAATCCACCTTGCGGAGTACGACGGGCGGCGATCGAGACATCAACACGCTCTTCGATCAATACTCGTGCATCTCGCTCTACTTCCAATTCCTTCTGGCGCGCTTCGAAGGCGGTGTTGATTGTCGATCTTCCCTTGCCAATTACTTTTCCGAACTCAGCGCGTTCAGATACTTCCATTGAGCCGAGCGCTTGATTTGCGCGAGCGATAGGAGACCGATCGCCTACATGTCCTATGCGAACCTCTTTGAGGGCCTCAAGATCGGTTGCCGAGCCAATCGCGACTAGGGCCGCCGATGTAATCTCATCGATCTGAGCAGATGTAAGAGTCATAAGGGACGATATTCTAGCGATTCTCTGGATTGCCTAAGTGATATAACGCGATTGCAGCTGCACTCGCGACATTTAAACTCTCAGCGAATCCGCTCATAGGGATACGAATCTTCTCGATCGAATCCGGCAGCGTGGGTAACCCGCGCGCCTCATTACCAAAGACCGCAATGGTTGGCCGATCTGAAGGGAGCTCTTCAAGAGTTCGATCACCGGTTCCGTCGAAGGCAACGACCGAGTACTGGTCACTGACAGATAGCTCGCTAACCTCCGAGAGAGTGAGTTCTTGAGCGACCGGGATATGCCAGAGCGATCCTGCCGTCGAGCGGACAACCTTCGGTGAGTAAATATCAACGCTTCCCTCTGAGAATAAAATAGCATCGAAGCCACATGCATCGGCTGTTCGGATTGCAGTGCCAGCGTTGCCGGGATCTTGAATCTGCCAGAAGAAGGCGATTCGTTTCGGAGCTGCGGCAAGGATCTGTGTGAGTGAAAGTTCCTTAAAACGACAGAGGGTAAGGATGCCTTGCGGTGCTTGCGTATCTGCCATCGCTGCCATGACCTCATCTGTCACCGGGATAATCTCATGCGCATCGACGATCTGGTCTGAAAATTCCGAGCGTAATTTAGCCTCACCACTCTCAGTGAGATAAATCTTCTCAATCAAAGGCGCGGATGCAATCTTTGGCATCAAGGCACTTCGGATCGATTGCACTCCATCTGCGATGAAGAGTGACTCTTCTCTGCGGATCTTTTTTCCACGAGAACCCAAAAGAGCCTTCACTCGCTCGACATGCGGCGAGTGGAGGCTCTTGATTACTTGGTGGGTCATAGTGTCAACGATTATTGAGAGATGCAGTAGTTGTCAGTTCGCGTTACGCGACGACAACATGCTTGCGTGCAACTTCGACGAGCGCTGCAAACGCAGCTGGGTCGTTTGTTGCGAGCTCTGAAAGAACGCGACGATCTACTTCGATCCCGGCACCGTGAAGTCCCTGGATGAAGCGGTTATAGGTGAGGCCGTTTGCTCGTGCACCGGCGTTGATGCGCTGGATCCAAAGACGACGAAAGTCGCCCTTCTTATCCTTGCGATCGTTGAAGGCATAGACGAGCGAGTGAGTGACCTGCTCCTTCGCCTTGCTGAAAAGGCGTGAACGTTGGCCGCGATATCCAGCTGCGCGCTCAAGTGTTGTGCGACGCTTCTTCGCTGCATGTACTCCGCGTTTTACTCTTGCCATTCTCTACTCCCCTTTACTTCAAACCGAGCATGCGCTTGGCGGTGACTGTGACGGTCTTCTTGCCGGTTGCGTCATTACTCAACCGACGAGTGACGCGTGAAGATTTATGCTCCAAAAGGTGGCGCTTGCCAGCACGCTCGTGCATGACTTTTCCGGTCCCGGTAAGGCGGAAGGTCTTCTTCGCCCCACTGTGGGTCTTCATCTTTGGCATTGCTTCCTCGATTCTTGTAGAACGTATACAACTGGCTTACAAAAAATTCTCTGTGCTTACTCGACTGCCCCAACTGCTGGTGCTTCGATTACTGCTTCCGGCTTCTTCTCTGCCTTCGCAGGAGCTGCCTTCTTGATCGCACCCTTCTTCACAAGCGGTCCAAGAACCATCGTCATCGAACGTCCCTCTTTCTTAGGGGCGAACTCAACGAGTGCTACTCCGACCAACTCCTCCGAAAGTTTCATCAACATCCGATATCCCATTTCTGGTCTCGTCTGCTCACGTCCGCGGAACTGAACCGTTACCTTCACCTTGTCACCTGCACGAAGAAACTTTTCGATGTGGTTTCGCTTTGTCTCATAATCGTGTGGTTCAATCTTTAAACCAAGTCTCATCTCCTTCACCACAATGTGGGTCTGGTTCTGACGAGCTTCACGTGCCTTCTGTGCGATTTCGTACTTGTACTTTCCGAAATCCATCACCTTGCAGACTGGAGGTTGGGCATCAGGAGAGATTTCGACGAGGTCGAGACCGACTTCATCTGCCATCGCAAGCGCCTTGTCGATATCGACAATGCCAACTTGATCACCTTCATGTCCAATGAGTCGCACCTGCGGAACGCGAATTCGATCATTGATTCGTAGATCAGCGCTGATAACTAGCTCCATTCTTTACGGCTTAGTACTGATGACTACCTCGTAGCTACTTGGTAGTTATCACGTGAAAGATGCCGCACAAGGAGAGCGCGCAAACGCTCGAAGACCCCACATTGCGGGATTCCATTCTTGACCAACTAACCGAAGTCAGTGAGGTGGGAGCGGCAAGCTCCACTTGATGCTCTAAGGGTACCTGCGTCCGGGCTAAAGGTGAAATCCGAAGGTTATAAGTGCGAGAAGTGGCCTAATGGGGCTCGACTAGCCGCCGATAGCGTGAACGCCACCATCCACGTGAACCATCTCCCCAGTCGTCTTAGGGAACCAATCAGAGAGGAGAGCGACTGCTCCCTTCGCTGCTGGAACTGGATCTGAGGTATCCCACGCCAAAGGCGCCCGCGCGTTCCATACCGTCTCAAATTCGTCAAAGCCAGGAATCGATTTCGCTGCCATAGTGCGAATCGGGCCTGCTGCGACCATATTGACTCGAACGTTCTCCTTACCGAGATCGCGTGCCAAATAACGGGCGGTTGATTCGAGGGCAGATTTTGCAACGCCCATCCAATCGTATTTCGGCCAGGCAACTCGAGCATCGAAGGTGAGTCCAACAACGCTTGCACCAGTGTCCTTATCAAAAAGTGGCCGCGCCGCCATCGTAAGAGATTTCAATGAATAGGCCGAGACGTGAACTGCAGTTGAGACATCCGCCCATTGAGTATTAAGAAAATTACCACCCAGAGCTGCCTCAGGCGCAAAACCAATCGAGTGGACAACCCCATCAATGCGATCAACATGGAGACGAAGCTCGGCTTCGAGCCCAGCGAGGTGCTCCTCATTGGTCACATCGAGTTCGATTACAGGAGCTGGCGTAGGAAGGCGGTTAGCGATTCGCTGGGTGATACTCATAGCGCGGCCGAAAGAGGTGAGCAGAACAGTTGCACCCTCTTCCTGTGCAAGCTTGGCGATATGAAAAGCGATCGACGCCTCTGTTAAGACGCCAGTAACGAGAATCTTCTTTCCTTCAAGTAAAGCCATTAGTGACCCATTCCTAATCCACCGTCAACTGGAATGACGGCTCCGGTGATATACCCCGCATCGGGTGATGCGATAAATCGAACAACATCTGCAACTTCACTGGCAGAGGCAAACCTAGCCAACGGAATCTGCGCTACATATTTCTCACGCAGCGAATCTTCCAAGACGGCAGTCATATCTGTCTCAACAAAACCTGGCGCGACGACGTTGAAGGTAATTCCTCGACTGCCATATTCGCGAGCAAACGAGCGGGCCATACCAACGAGTGCTGATTTCGTCGCCGCATAATTTACCTGACCTGCTGAGCCCAAAGCTGCGACCACTGAACCAATAAATACCACTCGACCAGAGCGCCGTTTCACCATGCCGCTTAGTACTTTCTGCGTCACGCGAAATGAGCCAGTGAGATTGGTATCGATCACTGCCTGAAAATCCTCCTCGCTCATGCGGAGTGCGAGCCCATCTTTTGTAATGCCAGCATTGGCAACAAGAACTTCCACTCCGCCAAAACGAGTTTCGATATCAGTAAAAGCGCGGTCAACGCTCGAAGGATCAGTGACATCCATGATTACCGCGTCGAGACCCTCTGGTGCAATGCCAGAGCGGTGGGTGATAACTACTCGATCGCCCGATTCTTGGAAGGCACGAGCGATTGCCAGACCGATTCCTCGGTTTCCGCCAGTCACAAGGACTAGGCGTCCAGTCTCGTTGCTCACATCCCAAACGTACCTGTTACTGGTGCGTACTCCCAAGATCGCCACTCGACAGGCAATGAGCGGATATACAGATTATTCTTCACACTATGCGCAAAAAGAGAAGTGACTCAAAAGTTCAGTCCATTACATCCGCTCAAACTGGACTCACTGTCGATCAATCTTCACGGGCTCGCAGGTACTTCATCAGCATGATGATTCGCACTGCCTGCTTTATTCTGACTGTTCTGCTCCCCAGCCCATACCGTTGGATCGCACTCTTTGGGGCCGTAGTGCTTCCCTATATTGCAGTAGTCGTTGCCAATGCCGGTCGAGAGACCATCACCGGACAACCAATTCGATTTAACTCCCGAGCGATTGAAGTTCGTAAAGATCAAAATAGAGACCAGGCTTAGCAATGAGTTCTTCATGCGTGCCACGCTCAACTATTTTTCCGCCATCAAGAACCAGAATCTGATCGGCATGGATGATCGTTGACAGTCGGTGCGCAATCACAATGCTGGTGCGTCCTGCTAGCGCAATATGTAGGGCTGACTGAACGAGCGCTTCATTCTCAGAGTCAAGGTGCGCTGTTGCTTCATCGAGCATAACGATTGAAGGCTCCTTAAGAAGCAACCGGGCAATCGCTAACCGTTGACGCTCGCCGCCAGAGAGGCGGTGTCCTCGCTCGCCCACTACCGTCTCTAAACCATTGGGAAGTGATTCAATGAACTCCCAAATTTGGGCAGATTCACAAGCGCTCTGCATCTCTAGATCTGTGGCATCTGCTCGTGCGTAGAGAAGATTTTTACGGATTGAGTCGTGGAACATATGTGAGTCCTGCGTGACCACTCCAATAGCTCCTCGCAGAGATTCAAGTGTGAAGTTTCGAATATCAACCTGGTCAATTGCGATCGATCCTTCGGTAACATCGTAAAGTCTTGGTAATAAACCAGAGATTGTGCTCTTCCCTGCACCAGATGGGCCAACGAGCGCAGTGAGAGTCCCGGGCTTGACCGTGAAGGAGATGCCATCGAGAATCGTTCCGGATTCAACGATCTCATTCTTTGCAACGCTTTCAAGGGATGCGAGTGAGATATCGGTGGCCTTGGGGTAGGAAAAGCTCACCCCTGAGAAGGTAATCTCTGGTTTTGTGGTCGTGAGAATTATTGCATCCGGACCATCTTTCACCATAGGCTCAAGATCTAGCACTTCAAAGACGCGTTCAAAAGAGACAAGAGCGGTCATGATGTCGACTCGAATATTTGAGAGCCCCGTGAGTGGACCATACAGGCGGGCAAGGAGGGCTGTTATCGCAAGAAGAGTTCCGACTGAGATCGCACCCCTGATCGCGAGGTGTCCCCCAATCCCATACGCGAAGGCAGTGGCGATAGCGGCGATCGAAGTAATGGCGATAAAGAAGATTCGATTGAGAACCGCGATCTGAACTCCCATATCCCGGACCCGAGCGGCTTTCTCAGAGAAATTTGATCCTTCCTCATTACTCTTTCCGTAGAGCAGAACCAGAAGCGCGCCAGAGACATTGAAACGCTCTGTCATGGTCGACGACATTTCCGCATTGAGATTAAATGATTTGCGTGTGTATTCCTGCAACCTACGACCAAGCCATTTCGTTGGAATCAAGAAGAGCGGCAAGAGGCAGAGTGATACCGTCGTAATTTGCCAAGAGAGCGTAAACATTGCGCCAGCAACCAAGATCAGGCTGAGGACATTGCTCACAACACCAGAGAGCGTCGAAGTAAAAGCTTGCTGAGCTCCTATGACATCAGAGTTAATACGTGAGATCAGCGCGCCAGTCTGTGAACGAGTGAAGAATGCGATCGATTGACGCTGCACATGACGGAAGACCTGGGTCCGAAGATCGTAGATTAAGCCTTCACCAATTCGAGCGGAGAAATATCGGCTCACCATATTGATAACTGCATCCGCCACGGCTAAGAGACCAACAATGAGCGCGAGTTTTGTCACAAGCACGCCATTGTGTGGAACTACTCCCTTGTCGATGAGGGTACGGAGTAAGAGTGGGGTTGCGACCACAAGTGATGCATCAATCACAACTGCGATTAAGAAGAAAATGAGCTCTACTTTGTACGGAGTCGCGAAGGAGAGAATCCTCTTAAATGTGCCTGGTTTCAACTTCTGATTCTTGACAGATTGATCCTGGGTAAGCGATCTCATCGCCATCCAATTACCGTGCATGGTCATGGCGTATCCCCTCGAAGCTAAACAGTAAATCCAATCGAGCGAAGCTGCTCGCGACCATCATCAGAAATTTTATTTGGGCCCCAAGGTGGCATCCATACCCAATTTATCTTCACATCAGAGGTTAGGTCCGCAAGAACTGCCCGGGTCTGGTCCTCAATAACATCTTGCAATGGGCACGCTGCAGAGGTCAGTGTCATATCTAAGATTGCTACATTGCTTTCATCAATCTGCATATCGTAGACAAGCCCTAAATCAACGACGTTGATACCAAGCTCAGGATCAATGACATCCTTCATCGCTTCGGTAACATCATCAAGAGATGCTAACTGACTCATTTCTGCTCCTTCTCTCTGGCCTGTAGGGCTGCATCTTTAAATGCCATCCATCCTAAGAGTGCACACTTTACTCGCGCTGGGAACTTTGAGACGCCAGCTAAGGCGACCCCATCCTCCAAAATTGCATCGTCGCCCTTAATACTGCCTTTACTGCTCATCAACTCTGAGAAAGCATCTAAGGCGAGAAAGGCTTGCTCGACACTCTTGCCGTGGACTAGATCGCTCATAATCGACGCACTCGCCTGAGAGATCGAACAGCCCACGCCATCCCAGGTGACATCCTGTACTACGTCACCTTCAAAAATCAGATTCAGCGTGATCTCGTCACCACAACTTGGGTTCACGTGATGAACTTGGACGCTCTTCTCATCCGAGAGCCCTTTATGCAATGGATGCTTGTAGTGGTCAAGGATGACCTCTTGATACAAGGAGTCGAGTTCCATTAGGAGACCTTAAAGTATTTCTGCGTCGCCGTGATGGCTTCTGCGAGAGCATCAATATCGGATCGGTCGTTATACAGGTAGAGCGAAGCTCGAGTGGTGCCGGCGACTCCATACTTGCGCATCAAGGGCCAGGCACAGTGATGGCCCGTGCGAACTGCGACTCCGTATTGATCTAAAACCTGGCCGGCATCATGAGGATGAATGCCTTCAAGTGCAAAGGAGATCACTCCACCACGATCGATCGTGTCTAGCGGACCAAAGATGTTGAGGCCTTTGATCGTCTGCAGCGTATCGAGTGCGTATTGAGTGAGTTCGGTTTCGTGCTGATGAATCTTCGACATTCCAATATTTGTTAAGTAATCGATCGCTGCGGCTAGGCCTACTGCCTGCGCCATATTTGGAACGCCTGCTTCAAATTTACGTGGAGCGGACGCCCAGGTAGCACCCTCCATCGTTACGGTCTCAATCATCGATCCGCCGAAGAGGAATGGCTCCATCTTTGCAAGTAGAGAAGCTCTCCCCCAGAGAACCCCAACACCAGTTGGTCCGAGCATCTTGTGACCCGAAAAAGCTACGAAATCTACATCTAGCTCCACTACGTTCATGGGGAAGTGCGGTGCAGATTGACAGGCATCGAGAACCACGATCGCGCCGACCGCGTGTGCCTTCGACGTTATGAGCGCAACCGGTGGGATCGTTCCAAGAACATTTGATTGATGGGTAATCGCAACAATCTTTGTCCGCTCGTTGATGAGTTGATCAATATTAGAAAGATCGAGACGACCATCTGCAGTCACAGAGAACCAACGAATTACGGCGCCTGTGCGCTTGGCCAACTGCTGCCAAGGAATCAGATTCGCGTGATGCTCCATCTCGGAGACGAGAATCTCATCCCCTGCAGTCAGTACGAATGGCGCGACTTGCGTATTAGAAAATGAGTAGGCGATCAGATTGATGGACTCTGTTGCACTCTTTGTGAAAATTACTTCGTCACTATCGGCCCCAATAAAGGCGGCAATAGTTGCACGAGCACCTTCATACGCGGTTGATGCTTCTTCGGCGAGTAGATGTGATCCACGATGAGCGGCAGCGTTGTGGTGCGTGTAAAAGAAGCGCTCTGCTTCTAGGACCTGCGCAGGTTTCTGGCTGGTCGCCCCAGAATCGAGATAGACCAAACGAGCATCATTGCGCATCCTCTTCTGGAAGATGGGAAAATCAGCCTTTATCGCTGCGACATCGAGGGAGCTCATTATTAGGCAGTGACGTACTCTGCGTAACCGTTCTCTTCAAGCTTGTTAGCGAGTTCTGGCCCACCAGCTTCGACGATACGGCCAGCCGAGAAAACGTGTACGAAATCAGGCTTGATGTAGCGAAGGATGCGGGTGTAGTGAGTAATCAACATAACGCCGAGGTCACTATTCTCCTTGATTCGGTTAACACCTTCAGAGACAACGCGAAGCGCATCAACGTCAAGACCAGAATCGGTCTCATCGAGGATTGCAATCTTTGGCTTCAACAGTTCCATCTGCAAGATCTCATGGCGCTTCTTCTCTCCGCCAGAGAAGCCTTCATTGACATTTCGCTCGGCAAAAGCTGGATCCATGCTGAGGGCTGCCATCGCCTCTTTGACTTCGCCAACCCAGCTGCGAACCTTTGGGGCTTCGCCACGAATCGCGGTCACAGATGTACGTAGGAAATTTGAGACAGATACTCCCGGAACTTCGACCGGATATTGCATCGCAAGGAAGAGACCAGCACGTGCCCGCTCATCGACGCTCATCGCAAGAACATCCTGACCATCGAGGGTTACTGAACCTCCGGTGATGTTGTACTTCGGGTGGCCGGCGATTGAGTATGCAAGCGTTGATTTTCCGGAGCCATTTGGTCCCATGATCGCATGTGTCTCGCCTGAGTTGATGGTCAAATCAACCCCACGAAGAATCTGCTTCAATCCTTCTTCAGTATCGACCGCTACTTGAAGATTCTTAATTTCTAATGTGCTCATTGATTCTCTTCCTTGCTCTCTATTTTTTACTCTGAATGGAAATAGATTCGCCATCGCGAACGACTTCATACGATGCAACTGCAGTGACTGCTGGTGGTGTCATGGCTTCCCCTGTGCGCATATCGAATTCAGCTCCATGAAGCCAGCATTCAATGCGAAAACTTGTGATATCCCCCTCGGAGAGAGATGCATCTGCATGGGAGCAGGTGTCGCCGATAGCGAAGACTTCATCGCCAATTCGAGCAACGCAGACTCCAACGCCATCAACGTCGATACGCTTCGGCTTACCTGGGGTGAGCTCGCTAAAATTCAACGTTGTCATGCGATCACCACTGAGGCGAGTTCGCCATCAATACGATTCATGATCCGTTCTTCGATCGCTTCGATCCCGATCTTTGAGAGGATCTCAAGGAAGAAACCTCGGATTACTAAACGCTTTGCCTCTGTCGCTGGAATTCCACGGGATTCAAGGTAGAAGAGTTGTTCATCATCAAATCTGCCAGTCGTTGATGCATGTCCAGCGCCAACAATCTCACCTGTTTCAATTTCGAGGTTAGGAACTGAATCAGCACGTGCACCATCAGAGAGCAATAGGTTGCGGTTGAGTTCGTAGGTATCAGTGCCTTCTGCGGCGGCGCGGATAAAGACATCGCCGATCCAGACGGTATGTGCGCCATCGCCTGAGAGCGCTCCCTTGTAGTTCACGCGGGACTTTGATTGTCCAACATTGTGATCGACGTGGATGCGATGCTCGAGATATTGGCCACTGCCTGCAAAGTAGAGGCCGAAAAGCTCAGCTGATGCACCGGGTCCTGAATATTCCACGGTTGGGAGGAGTCGAACGAGTGAACCTCCGACGGTGATAACAACCGATGTGAAGGAGGCATCTCGGCCGATAATCGCATGGTGCTTACCGAGGTGTACTGCATCATTCGCCCACTCTTGAAGGGTGATGAACTTTAATTGCGCTCCGGGTTCGAGAATAATCTCGATCTCTTCAGCAAGGGTGCCGCTCCCCACGTTCTCAACGACAACGGTCGCCTTTGAATGGTTTCCAGCTCGGATAACGGTTCGTGATGCTTCAGGAGAACCACTTGGAGTTCTCATCAGCGTAATTGGAGCATCGATGACCGAATCAGCAGCGATAGTTACAAGAGTGACTACATGCGCAATGGCTCGGACCCTCTGCACTACAACATCATCGGTTGCTGAAATTGGGCTCTGCTCGCCAGTAGCTACATGCGTAACTGTGACGCCATGTGGGAGCGCACCTGCAGTAAGTGAGATGCGATCAGCGATATCCGTCTGCGTCTCGTGCAAACCCTTGAGTCGCTTGAGAGGCGTAAAGCGCCATGCCTCTTCGCGACCGGTTGGGGTCAAGTAATTTGTTGTAAGGGTCGACACTATCCGACGGCCCCTTCCATCTGCATCTCGATGAGACGGTTAAGTTCTAGCGCATACTCCATAGGAAGTTCGCGAGCGATTGGCTCGATAAAGCCACGAACGATCATCGCCATCGCTTCATCTTCAGAGAGCCCGCGGGACATGAGGTAGAAGAGTTGATCATCAGAGATTTTCGAGACAGTCGCCTCGTGACCCATTGATACATCATCTTCACGGATATCTACATACGGATATGTATCAGAGCGAGAGATAGTGTCTACAAGAAGTGCATCGCACTTCACTGTGGACTTTGAATGGTGTGCACCTTCGAGAACCTGAACTAAGCCACGGTATGAGGTACGTCCACCGCCGCGAGCGACAGATTTCGAGATGATGGTGGATGATGTGTATGGCGCTGCGTGAACCATCTTCGATCCAGCGTCCTGATGCTGACCTTCGCCAGCAAATGCGATCGAAAGGGTCTCACCCTTGGCATGCTCACCCATCAAAAAGACGGCTGGATACTTCATGGTGACCTTCGAACCGATATTCCCATCAATCCACTCCATGGTTGCGCCTTCAGCACAGGTTGCGCGCTTGGTGACCAAGTTATAGACGTTGTTCGACCAGTTCTGGATCGTTGTGTAACGAACTCGTGCATTCTTCTTCACGATGATTTCGACGACGGCTGAGTGCAATGAATCTGAAGAGTAGATCGGAGCTGTACAGCCCTCGACATAATGAACATACGAACCTTCATCAGCAATGATGAGTGTGCGCTCGAATTGACCCATATTCTCGGTGTTGATTCGGAAGTAGGCCTGAAGTGGGATATCTACATGAACACCCTTAGGGACATAGATAAATGAACCACCAGACCAGACAGAGGTATTGAGCGCTGCGAACTTGTTATCACCGACTGGAATAACAGTGCCGAAGTACTCCTTGAAGAGCTCCTCGTGCTCACGCAAGCCTGAATCAGTATCAACGAAGATTACGCCGAGATTCTCAAGATCTTCGCGAATTGAGTGATAAACAACCTCAGATTCATACTGCGCAGCAACGCCTGCGACGAGTCGGTTCCGCTCTGCATCAGGGATACCTAAGCGATCGTATGTGTTCTTAATATCTTCTGGAAGATCTTCCCACGAGGTAGCTTGCTTCTCAGTTGAGCGAACGAAGTACTTAATGGTGTCGAAGAAGATACCGGTGAGATCTGAACCCCACGTAGGCATCGGCTTCTTCTCAAAGAGTGAGAGTCCCTTTAAGCGAAGGTCGAGCATCCATTGTGGTTCACTCTTCTTCGCTGAGATATCGCGAACGACATCTTCATTGAGACCACGCTTCGCGTTTTCTGCAGCAAGATTCTTATCAGACCATCCGTACTCGTAGGTGCCGATTCCCTCAAGTTCTGGGTTCGCTGCCTCGATACGTGCTGTGAGGTCACTGCTCATGCGTGTGCTCCTATTTCTATTTTCTCTGATGAAAGATTCTCAGAGCTTTTCTGCGAAGGATTGTGAGAAAGTTTTGGAATAAATGTTGTGCAGACGCCATCGCCATGGGCGATCGTTGCCAAGCGCTGAACGTGGGTGCCGACGAGGCGAGAGAGCGCTTGCGTCTCAGATTCACAAAGTTCTGGGAACTGTGCAGCGACGTGTGCTACGGGGCAATGGTTTTGACAGAGCTGCAAACCCATTGGGCTATCAGTCACGGTTGCAGCGAAACCCTCGTCAGTAAGGAAGTGTGCAAGTGCTGCACCCTTCTCAGTGATTCCGAGAGCGCTCTCGACGAGCGCACGTCCTCGATTTTCTATATCGAGTGCACGTTGATCAGCGAAGGCCTTCACGGAGTTCTCGGAATTTTGATTGGCGATAAATTTCAGTGCTGAGAGCGCCAAATCATCGTAGGAATGCTCAAAGGTCTCTCTCCCTAGATCTGTCATCAAGAAGACTTTTGCGGGCCGCCCGCGTCCGCGACTCTCAAGGCTGGCTGCGCTTTGATACGGCTCACGCGAAGTCAGGATCCCCTCCTCGAGGAGAGCATCGAGATGGCGCCTAATTCCGGCCGGGGTGATCGAAAGTCGGAGAGCTAGATCGGCCGCTGTGGCTGGGCCGCCCTCGAGGATCGCCCTGGCAACCTGGTTGCGGGTCCTCGTATCTGGCTCTACCTTTTTCACAACAGAAGTGTTGCGTAATTCCCCTCTTTCCGCCACTCGGAGCGCTGGGTCATCGGGGCGCGGCCAGAGCAACGAGACTACTCTTCACTCATGACAGTTGAAGCGCGCCCATTGAGCGTGAAAGTCTCGCCATTGACCCGTTTCATCTATACCGCACTCGTGGCGGTCCAAGCTGGAATCTTGATCACCGGAGGCGCCGTGCGCCTCACGGGGTCGGGGCTCGGCTGCCCAACCTGGCCGCGCTGCACTCCCGGCTCATACACCCCAGTCCCCCATCAGGCCCAAGGAACCCTCCACTCGTGGATCGAGTTCGGCAATCGATTACTGACGATCTTGCTCTTTATCGCCATCATCGCTGCAGTCATAGGTGTTATTCGATTGCGCAATCGTTACTCTGAAAAGAGAGCGTTGAATTGGCTAGCTCTCACTCAAATTCTCGGCATCATTGCGCAGATTATTCTTGGTGGAGTTACCGTACTGACTCATCTCAACCCCGCAACGGTCGGGGCTCACTTCCTACTTTCCATTGTGCTTATTGGGGCATCCCTCTCTCTGCGTCAGCGCATGTTAGAGAAACCACGCTTCGCGCTCACTGCAACTTCAACACTCCTCGTACGTACAGTGCTTGCTCTTACCGCTGTTGTCTTAGTTATTGGAACGGTTGTAACAGGTACTGGGCCACACGCGGGTGATATCCAAGCACGTCGGTACCATCTCAACCCACAAGTAATCTCGTGGATTCACGCAGATGCAGTTATTGCGCTGATAGCGCTGACCTTCGCACTTATCCTCTTGCTGCGAGCAACTGAAGATGTCGCCCATCGTTCACTTGTTGTCAAGCAAGCAGTCCTCTTCTTGCTCATATGCTTGGGCCAAGGGCTGATTGGTTATATCCAATATTTTACGGGTCTTCCAGAGGCGCTTGTAGCAGCGCATTTGTTAGGAGCCGACTTGGTCTGGCTTGGGATTTGGAACCTTGCCTTTACCGGACGATCACTCTCTCGATCATAATTTCAACGATGAAATCAATCACGTAAACAACGAAGAAAGCACGGGATACGCAATGAGCTCAGTACAACGCCAGGCATGGGTAGATCTTGATGATAGAGCGGTCGCCATTGCGCGCGCACTCGCATCTGATGCAGTCCAGAAGGTTGGTAATGGCCACCCAGGCACTGCAATGGCGCTGGCACCAGTTGCCTACACACTCTTCCAACGATTCCTTAAACATGATCCTCTTCATCCCGAATGGCTCGGCCGTGACCGTTTTGTCCTCTCATGTGGTCACTCCTCTCTCACGCTCTACATTCAACTCTTCCTCTCTGGCTATGGACTCTCACTTGATGACCTCAAAGCATTTCGCACCGCGGGCTCACTCACGCCAGCGCACCCTGAATATGGCCATACAAGGGGTGTAGAGATCACCACTGGTCCATTGGGCTCTGGTATCGCATCCGCCGTTGGCATGGCAATGGCAGGTCGCTATGAAAAGGGACTCTTCGATCCGACTGGTTCAACCACACTCTTTGATCACAATATCTGGGTCATCGCCTCTGATGGCGATTTACAAGAGGGTGTAAGTGCTGAAGCTTCATCGCTCGCCGGAACCCAATCACTTGGAAATCTCAAAGTTATTTATGACGATAACCGAATCTCTATCGAAGGCGATACACACCTCTCTTTCACTGAAGATGTCTCAGCTCGCTACCGCGCGTACGGCTGGCACGTTATCGAGGTGAACGCTTTGGCTCACGGAGATGTCGATCGAGCTGGACTAGAAGCTGCGATGGCGAAGGCTGAGAGCACAACGGATGCACCGACACTTATTCGCTTGAAGACTGTCATTGCTTGGCCAGCGCCAACAGCGCGCGGCACATCAAAATCACATGGCTCCGCCCTCGGTGCAGATGAAGTCGCGGCAACAAAGAGAGAGCTCGGATTAAATCCCGAAGAGAGCTTTATTGTTCCCGACGATGTGCTTGCTCATGCTCGAGCGGTCGCTGTTCGCGGAGCTGCAGCTCGAGCCGAGTGGGAGGCTGAATTCTCCAGCTGGAGTAATTCCCATCCAAAGGAAGCAGCACTTCTTGCCAGACTTTCTAATAAGCAACTTCCAGCAGGCTGGGAGAATGCGATTCCGACATTTAGCGCTGAGAAGGAGATTGCAACGCGCGCTGCCTCCGGAAAGATTATTAACGAGATCGCGAAGGTTCTTCCTGAATTCTGGGGTGGCTCAGCTGACCTTGGTGAATCGAACAACACTACGATTGAAGGAGGGCGCTCGTTCCTTCCGGCAACATCGTCAATGAAAGATGCCGATCCGTATGGCCGCATCATTCACTTCGGAATTCGTGAACATGCAATGGGCGCAATCCTCAATGGAATTGCACTTCATGGTCTTACCAAAGCATTCGGTGGAACTTTCCTCGTCTTCTCCGACTATATGCGTGGTTCAGTTCGCCTCGCAGCAATCATGGATATTCCCTCAACCTTCGTCTGGACCCATGACTCGATTGGCGTGGGCGAAGATGGCCCTACCCATCAGCCGATTGAACATGTGGCCTCATTGCGAGCAATTCCAAATCTTGCAGTCATACGGCCAGCCGATGCGAATGAGAGTGCGATCGCCTGGCGTGAAATCATTACTCGCCAGAAACCAGCAGGAGTCATACTCTCCCGTCAGAATTTGCCAGTCTTTGATCGCACTCTCTTCGGGTCGGCCGAAGGCGTCGCACAAGGTGCTTACATCCTCAAGGATTGTTCTGGTACCCCAGATGTCATCCTCATCGGCACCGGCTCTGAAGTTCAATATGCAGTTGCTGCGGAAGCGCTTCTGAGAGAGCAAGGCGTTAAGGCTCGAGTAGTAAGCGCACCATGCATTGAGTGGTTTAACGAACAGAGTGATTCTTATAAAGAGTCGGTCATGCCTGCTGCAGTGCGCGCTCGCGTCAGCATTGAGGCTGGCATCGCACAAGGCTGGCGTGAGTTGATTGGAGATGCAGGAGTTGCTATCTCCATCGAGCATTACGGTGAGTCTGCGGCAGCTGGAGTGCTCTTCAAGAAATTCGGATTCACAGCAGAGAACGTCGTCGCATCTGCCCTCGAATCGATCAAGAAGGCGGCCAAGTAACGATGAATACTCTTTCGCAGGTCTCACAAGCCGGAGTCTCTATTTGGCTTGATGATCTCTCTCGTGATCGTCTACAAAGCGGTTCGCTCATGAAATTGATTGATGGCTCATCGGTCGTTGGTGTCACCACAAATCCCAGTATCTTCAGCGCTGCAATCTCTGGCTCGACCCTCTATCGCGAAGATATCCTCGCTCTAAAGGCGAAGGGCAAGAATTCATCTGAGATTGTCACGGAGCTCACCACCTCAGATGTTCGCGTCGCCTGCGATCTCTTTACGCCAATCTTTCAATCAACGCACGGGATTGATGGACGGGTATCGATCGAAGTAGATCCAGATCTAGCCTATGACACTGCTGGCACGGTCAAGCGCGGTGTTGAGCTTTCAACGATAGTGAATCGTCCCAACCTGCTCATGAAGGTACCGGCAACAATGGAGGGTCTTCCTGCGATCGAAGAGCTCACTGCACAAGGAATCTCGGTCAATGTGACTCTCATCTTCTCCGTGGAGCGTTACACCATGGTCATGGAGTCATACCTTCGCGGGCTCGAACGTCGCATTGCAAAAAATGAGTCGATCAGTGAAATCCATTCAGTCGCATCATTTTTCATTAGCCGAATTGATGCTGACATCGATAAGCAGTTGGATCTCAGCTCACCTGGCTCGACCCTACGTGGTAAGGCCGCGATCGCAAATGCACACCTCGCCTACGAAGCCTTCCTCACCTTCATCGCTTCCGATCGCTGGCAGAGCGTCGCATCAAATGGCGCAAATCTTCAACGTCCGCTCTGGGCTTCTACCGGTGTAAAAGATAAGGCTTACGACCCAACTCGCTATGTTATTGAGTTAATCGCAGCGCATTGCGTTAACACGATGCCAGAGGGCACGCTCAATGCAGTTCGCGACCACGGCGTGGTTCGCGGAGATACCATCACTCCAAATATTTCAGCGGCCCATCACGACCTTGCAGATCTTGCTCTGGCCGGAATCGACCTATCTGCCATCGTTAAGCACCTTGAAGAAGATGGCGTCGCGAAGTTCCAAAAAGCCTGGGAAGAGTTACTTCTCAATGTGGAAGCTGTTGCGTAATGACTATCTCAATCTCCGGAAAACGGTTAGCTGATAAAAATTCACCCCTATTGGTCACTCTGCACGGAGCGGCCGTAAGACTTGCCGCAAAGGATTCGACCCTTTGGGGTAGCGATGCACAGGCAGAAGCTCAGGTGCGACTCAATTGGATCGATCTTCCCGATAGTTCGCAAAAGCTCTTGCCGATTCTCGACGAACTTGTGAGCTGGGCAAAGGCTCATCACTTAACGCATATTGTCCTCGCAGGAATGGGCGGCTCTTCCTTGGCACCGGAAGTCATCAGCAAGGCGTATGCGAAAGAACTTACAGTTTTGGATACTACAGATCCAGACCAGATCCGTAAGGCTATTCCCGCAAACCTCGCGCACACCGTCGTAGTGGTTGGATCTAAATCGGGTTCAACGATTGAGACTGCTTCACATAAGGCGCTCTTTGAAGAGCTCTTCATGCAGGCCGGCCTTCTCCCCCGCGATCACATCGTTATTGTCACAGATCCGGGCTCACCACTCGATCAAAGTTCGCGATCAGCAGGTCTTCGAACTATTAATGCCGATCCCAATGTTGGGGGTCGCTACAGCGCACTCAGCGCATTCGGTTTAGTTCCGGCGGCTTTAATGGGGGTCGACGTGGCTGGAATGCTCGCTGATGCGCGCGCAGCTGCTTCAAACTTCACCCTCGCCGATTCACCAGCGATAAATTTGGCAACGGCGATCTTTGAAGCCGGAGAACAGAACGTAGCCTTCTCCGATAAGGGTTCGACGACACCTGGGCTCTCCGATTGGATAGAGCAATTGATCGCTGAATCAACTGGAAAGAATGAACGCGGACGACTTCCTATTGCTATCGAATCGATTGACGCACCAGTTGCTGGTAGCCATTATCTGGTGAACCTCACAACCGCATCAGCTGATTCGGCCGATGCGGTTGTGACTGGTTCGCTCGGAGAGCAATTCATTCTCTGGGAGTGGGTAACCGCCCTGCTTGGAGTTGCGCTCGAAGTTGATCCATTTAACCAGCCAAATGTGACTGAAGCCAAGGAGCGAACCAACGCGATTCTTGCCAAGTGGTCAAGCGGTGAGAACGAAAAGCTCACGCCTTCCTTCGAGGATACGAACTTCGCAATCTATTCCACATCGAGCGCTCAATCACTTCAAGGTCAACTCGATGATTTCCTCACTCTTGAATCCCACTACATCGCGATCATGGCTTATCTTGCTCGCGGGATTGATGATGAGATCTCAGAGACGCGTCGACTTATCGCAAGCAAGAGTGGACGTGGCACAACCTTTGGTTGGGGTCCACGATTCCTTCACTCCACAGGTCAGTTCCATAAAGGTGGTCAACATAATGGCGCCTTTATCCAAATCACTGGTGAGAATCTCAACGATCTCAAAATCCCAGGCCGCGATTTCTCATTCCACACACTTTTAATGGCTCAAGCGCTTGGAGATGGCGAAGCGCTTGCAGATCGCCACTTCCCACTTATGCGTATTCATCTCAAAAATCGAAGTGTAGGCATCGCCGAACTTCTTGCCGCTCTCGACTAATAAGAATAAAAAAAAACCCGCCTCTATCTGAGGCGGGTTTTTTTAATGCTGTAAATTATTCATCTTCTCCGCGGAGTGCAGCGAGTGCATCACCGAGGATCTTCACCGCTTCAGCTTCGGAGCGACGCTCTTTCACGTAAGCAAGGTGAGTCTTATACGGCTCGTTCTTTACTGGAAGTGGCGGGCTGTTCTTATCGAGTCCTGCTGGGTAACCACAACGTGGGCAATCCCATTCGGCTGGAATCTGTACTGTGCCATCTTCAGCGAAGGAGGGACGGGTCTCGTGGCCATTGGCGCACCAATAGGAGACTCGGAAACGACCAATTGCCTCGCCGCGTTCAGCTTCACCCATTGGGCCAGCGCCGACACGACTTCCACGAATTGCGCTACCCGCCATGAGTGATCCCCTTTACTTCTTCAACAATAATGAGAGCGCAACGACGCCTGCGAACCAGAGTCCACCAACGACGATCGTGATCCGATCTAGGTTTCGTTCGACGACCGATGATCCGCCGTAATTAGAAGAGACTCCGCCACCGAAGAGATCTGAGAGGCCCGAGCCCTTACCCTTGTGAAGGAGGACGAGGAGAATCATGAGTACGCTCGTTATGACGAGCAAGATTGATAGAGCCAGAACCACGAGTGATCTCCTTTATTGCCGGTAGTGCTGAAATGGTTAATCCCGGAGCGCTCCAGGAGTACAAGGGTTAATGATAGCCCTAAGCGACCCGGTAAAACTTCGCAATTCGAGCAAACTCTTCTGGGTCTAGGCTCGCGCCGCCGACTAGAACACCATCCACATCAACCTGACGCATAATCTCCACAATATTGGCCGACTTTACTGATCCGCCGTAGAGGATTCGGGCAGCTTCTGCGATCTCATCGCTTCCAATCTTTGCCAGCTCAACACGGATCGCCGCACAGACCTCTTGCGCATCTTCAGGGGTCGCAGTCTTCCCGGTGCCGATAGCCCACACTGGCTCGTATGCGAAGACCATCTTCTTGAGATCGGGCTTATGTATTCCTTTGAGGCCTGCGCGGAGTTGGTTAAGAACATGCTCAACATGGGTACCCGCTTCACGAATTGCAAGCTCTTCACCGATACAGAAGATCGGGGCAATCTCAGCGGCGAGCGCTGCTTTGAGTTTGCGGTTGAGGAGCTCATCACCTTCGTGATGAATAGCTCGACGTTCAGAGTGACCTACTGCGACAAAGCTACATCCTAATTTCTTGAGCATTCCACCAGAGATGTCACCGGTAAAGGCGCCGGAGCTATCCGGAGAGAGATCTTGGGCACCGTAGGTGAGACGCAGGCGGTCACCATCGACCAGCGTCTGAACAGAGCGGATATCCGTAAATGGTGGGAGCACCGTGATATCGACCGCTTCGTAATCCTTCTCCTCAAGTGAGTATGAGAGTTTCTGGGTGACAGCTATCGCCTCGAGGTGATTGAGATTCATCTTCCAATTACCTGCGATCAGTGGCTTGCGCATAACTACTCCTTCTTCTCATATGTTCCACACTGGGGCATTACTTTCAACAATTTTAAGCGAGTGCAACTAGACCAGGTAACTCTTTACCCTCAAGATATTCAAGCGATGCTCCGCCACCAGTTGAGATATATCCAAATTGTGAATCAGCAAATCCAAGAGCACGTACCGCTGCCGCTGAGTCTCCTCCACCGACGACTGAGATCCCTGTAACTTTGGTCAGCGCTTGCGCAACCACCTTTGTTCCGGCGGCAAAGTTTGCAAACTCGAATACTCCCATTGGACCATTCCAGAAGAGGGTCTTGCATCTTTCGATCGCAGAAGCGAATTTCGCAGCACTTACTGGACCAATGTCGAGGCCCATTTGATCAGCTGGGATCGCATCTGCATTGACAATAGTTGGCGTTGCATCAGCGGCGAAAGCCGGTGCGACGACGATATCGGTGGGTATAAGTAACTCGACGCCTAAGGCTTCAGCTCTCTCAATCAAATCCTTTACCGTTGGAATGAGATCTCGCTCGACAAGTGAATTTCCGATTTCATATCCTCGGGCCGCGAGAAATGTAAAGAGCATTCCTCCACCGATAGCCATGAGATCAACTTTGTCCAAGAGGTTCTCGATCACACCGATTTTGTCAGAGACTTTAGATCCACCGAGAACAACACCGTATGGACGATCGGGGTTCTGAGTCAATTTCTTCAGTACTTCGATCTCGGCTGCGACGAGATAGCCTGGCGCGTGAGGAAGCAAGGCTGCGACATCAAAGACCGAGGCATGCTTACGATGGAGCGCGCCAAAGCCATCGGAAATAAAGATATCTCCATAGCTTGCAAGCTCTTTTGCCAAGGCGATTCGCTCTGCCTCGTCTTTACTTGTTTCGGCAGCTTCATATCGAATATTTTCTAAGAGCACGATTTCGCCAGGAGCCACTGCACGCGCTGATGGCGAAGCGACAATCTCTGGCGAGAATGTAACTTCTCTTCCGAGTAACTCACCGAGCCTGGCAGCGACTGGAGCGAGTGTGAAGGCGGGATTGCGCTCCCCTTTTGGTCGACCGAGGTGGGCGGTGATAACTACCGCCGCACCCTGATCGATCAAATAAGAAATTGTTGGAAGTGATGCACGAATACGACCATCGTCAGTAATAACGCCATCTTTGATTGGGACATTGAGGTCACAACGGAGAAGAACTCTCTTTCCAGCATAATCAAAAGACTCGAGTGTATTCATGCGGTCTGCTCGTTAGAGCTTTGCTCCAACAAAACCAACGAGATCTACGAGGCGATTTGAGTAACCCCACTCGTTGTCGTACCAGCCAACAATCTTTACTTGATTACCGATCACCTTGGTCAGTCCAGCATCAAAAATGCATGAAGAAGGGTTTGTGACGATATCGGCAGAGACGATCTGATCTTCGGTATATTCGAGATAACCCTTGAGCGGGCCCTCGGCCGCCTTCTTCATCGCAGCATTAATCTCGGCTGCTGTTGCTTCCTTCGCGAGTTCTACAGTGAGATCGGTTGCAGATCCTGTTGGGACTGGGACGCGCATCGCGTAGCCATCAAGCTTGCCCTTGAGAGAAGGGAGCACGAGGCTGATCGCCTTCGCTGCACCGGTTGAGGTTGGAATCATCGACAAGGCGCCAGCGCGAGCGCGACGCAGATCCTTGTGAGGCTGATCCTGAAGTGATTGATCATTTGTGTAAGCATGGATCGTAGTCATGAGACCTTTAACGATTCCAAAATTATCTTCAAGGACCTTTGCCATTGGTGCAAGGCAGTTTGTTGTACATGATGCATTCGAGATGATTGTGTGCGCGCTCGCATCGTACTTATCTTCGTTAACGCCCATAACAATCGTAATATCTTCATCGGTCGCTGGCGCCGAGATGATGACCTTCTTCGCTCCTGCTGCGATGTGCTTCTGTGCATCGGCTGCTTTGGTGAAGAAACCAGTTGATTCAATAACGATATCCGCCTTGACCTCTCCCCATGGAAGAGTTGCTGGATCGCGCTGCTCGAAGACGCGGATCTTCTTACCGTTCACGGTGATCGAGGTATCGTCGTATGTGACTGGAAGTCCAAGAGGTCCGAGGATTGAGTCATACTTCAGAAGATGAGCCAAAGTAGCGTTATCGGTGAGGTCGTTGATACCCACAATTTCAAATTCGGCGCCTGATACGAGCGCTGCACGGAAGAAGTTACGTCCGATACGTCCAAAGCCATTAATTCCAACACGAACCATGATTATCCTGCCTTCTTAAAAGTGAGGTCTCCCAGTGGAAATCTCCTCGGATTGATGTGAGCTACCCAACAAAAACGCGGGCTCAGATCCACAACACTGTGATGGGTGAACCTTACCAGTTCGGAATCAGTCGTTTTCGAGCATCTCGGGGCTCAAACCCGCTTCAGTATCCGGAATCCCAAGATCGTGAGCACGCTTATCTGCCATAGCCAAGAGACGTCGGATTCGGCCAGCGATCGCATCTTTGGTCATCGGAGGAAGGGCGAGTGAGCCGAGCTCTTCCAAACTCGCTTGGCCATGTGTAATGCGTAGTTCGCCAGCCTCCTTGAGGTGATCTGGAATCTCCTCACCGAGAATCTCCATCGCTCTTGCTACTCGAGCTGATGCTGCAACTGCGGCTCGCGCTGAACGTCGAAGGTTGGCATCATCAAAGTTGGCAAGGCGATTTGCGGTTGCGCGGACTTCCCGGCGCATTCGGCGCTCTTCCCAGGCTAGTACTGATTCGTGAGCTCCGAGTCTGGTCAAGAGTGCGCCGATAGCATCTCCGTCGCGAATGACGACGCGATCTACATTTCGAACTTCGCGCGCCTTAGCAGTGATACCGAGGCGACGAGCAGAACCGACGAGAGCTAGCGCCGCCTCTGGACCAGGACAGGTGATCTCAAGGGCAGAGGATCGACCAGGTTCAGTCAATGAACCATGTGCGAGAAATGCTCCACGCCAGGCCGCTTCCGCATCACAGATTCCAGCAGAGACAACTTGTGGTGGAAGGCCGCGCACTGGACGGTTGTTAGCATCAATCAGACCAGTTTGACGAGCCAGTGCATCACCATCAGAGATGACGCGAACGAGATAGCGAGATCCTTTGCGAAGTCCACCGGCAGAGAGAACCGCAAGTTCAGCATCATGACCAAAGATTTCAGAGATATCTTTACGTAGTCGACGTGCGCTCTGTGCAGTGTCGAGTTCGACCTCAATCACAATATGTCCAGCCGAGATATGTAATCCACCGGCAAATCGTAGAAGCGCAGAGACTTCGGCTTTACGGCAGCAAGGTTTTGTCACGCTCAATCTGCTGAGCTCATCTTTCACACTTGCCGTCATTGCCATGTGAGTATCTAAGCAGGGATCAATTGAAAATGTGGCTCAAAGTCATCGCCAATTTTGCGGGATCATGATGAAAACTTCCGGGGCTCTTGGCAAGATCTGCCCGAATCAGTTGGCCACCACAACCCTCAACCGCTAGTTGAAGGCTCTCGCTAGTTCCCATTGAGCTCTGATCTGCGATTGCAAAATCTAGGTGAAGATTGGGAAGATGTTTAATGACCAGATCCAAATGCTCCTTTGCTGAGTAGCCAGCAAATTCGTCAATGGAATCAGGTTCCGGAAGATTAAAGATCATGATCTTCTTTGCTGATGATCGCGCAATCGCCTCTGCCTGGGCAGGGAGAAGAAAGTGTGGCATCACACTTGAGAACCACGAGCCTGGACCAACCGTGATCCATTCTGCCTCGGCAATAGCTTTGAGCGCTTCAGGAGTAGCCCTTGGATCATCTGGTATTAAATGTAAGGATTCAATGCGCCCCTTAGTAGTAGCAACCTCAACCTGACCGCGCACAATTTTTCTTCCATAGGATGTCTGAAAACTTGCCTCAATATCGAGTGGGTCGAGCGCCATCGGTAGAACTTCTCCAGTTAATTGCAATAATTCACCAACGCGTGCAATCCCTTGCACTGGATCGCCATCTCTATTCCAGAGCGCTGCTAAAAGTAGGTTACCGACCGCATGTCCATGCAAGGGGCTCTGAGATAGACCATCGTTTGAGAAACGGTATTTGAGGATATCGGCCCACTCTCTACCGCGTTCATCATCAGAGCAGAGTGCAGCGAGAGCCATGCGCAGATCCCCTGGAGGCAGAATTCCAAACTCTTCGCGCAAACGACCACTCGATCCCCCATTATCTGCAACGGTAACTACCGCAGTGAGGTGCTCTGTCAGGGAACGAAGCGCTGTAAGGGTTGCGGCTAAACCATGTCCACCGCCGAGCGCAACAACTCGCGGACCGCGCATCAAAGCTCTCGACCGAGATCTCGGTGAAGCGATTGTGCATTTAACGAACGGTTACCGATATGAGATCGGGCGTTAAGCCGTTTAGTGAGTTCTTCGGCAATTGCAACGCTGCGATGTTTTCCACCAGTACATCCGATCGCCAAGGTTAAATACTTTCTACCCTCAACGAAGAAACCAGTCGCCATGGTTTCGAAGAGCGCTTGGTAGCGCTCAAGAAATTCTTGAGTATTTACTCCCCCGAGAACATTGGCGCTAACCGGAGCATCTAGCCCATTGAGTGGGCGCAGTTCTGGAATCCAGTGAGGGTTAGGAATAAATCGGCAATCCATGACCAGATCAGCATCGACTGGAATTCCATATTTGTACCCGAAGGAGAGGACATTGACCCGCAGATCCGCATCACCATCGGCGTGAAAGATCTCTTCAATCTTCTTCTCTAACTGGTGGATATTGAATGCAGATGAGTCGATGATCAAATCAACGAGTGATCGAACCTCGCGTAAGCGATCGCGCTCCTTCGCGATTCCATCAACGATGCGGTCAGGACCTTGTAGCGGGTGTGGGCGACGAGTCGATTCAAAGCGTCGGACCAAAACCTCATCAGATGCATCTACGAAGAGAATCCGACGCTCGACTTTTCGCTCTTCAAGTGAGGCCAGAGCGCTATTGAGATGATCGAAGAATTGGCCACCACGGACATCGACCACTACCGCAATCTTTGTGACAGTTGCCCCAAGTAGTTCAACGAGATTCGGTAATAGCGCTGGCGGTAAATTATCAACGACATACCAACCAAGATCCTCCATCGCATGGGCAACGGTAGACCTACCGGCGCCGCTCATCCCGGTGACAAGTACTACTTCTGCGCTCATGTCAGTATCTTGCCTTACGAGTCAAGGATCTCACCAGTAGCCATATCCACTGATTGTGCTTGCGGTGAGAGCGAAATCAAGGTTGATTCGATGATCTGCGCCGTCTTCTCGCCAATTCCCGGTACCTGCGCGATCTGCTCATTGGAAGCTTTGCGCAGTGCGGTAATCGAGCCAAAATGTTCGAGAATCGATTTGCGTCTGGACTCCCCTAGTGAAGGAATCTCGTCGAGTAGGGATTCGAGCATTACCTTCGAGCGTCTGCTTCGGTGGAATGTGATGGCGAATCGATGCGCCTCATCACGGATGCGTTGCAGGAGATAGAGCGCTTCACTATGGCGAGGGAAGATCACCGGATCTGGGTTTCCGGGGAGCCAGACTTCTTCGAGCCTCTTTGCCAGGCCAACGAGAGCGATATCTCTGATGCCCAACTCTTCTAGCGCCCTCGCAGCAGCTGCGACTTGAGGTTGACCGCCATCAACAACAATGAGTTGTGGCGCATAGGCAAACTTTGGACGAGCTGCACCTGCTGATGCCAACTCATGGAGATCGAGATCCTTCTCAGCGAGATAGCGCTTAAGCCTGCGCGTAATCACATGATGCATCGCACGCGTATCGTCAAAGCCGGCGTCGTCATCGATCGCAAAGCGTCGATACTCACTCTTCTTCGCCTGCCCATCTTCGAAGACGACCATCGATGCAACCATATGGTTCCCTTGAATATTTGAGATATCGAAGCACTCGATCCGCAGTGGCAAGGTCTGTAGATCTAACGCAGAGGCAATCTCTTCCAGAGCTTTACCGCTTACCGCCGCATCATTGGATCGCTTGGATAGGTATTGGATAAGCGCTTGATGAGCATTTCGTTTCACAACCGAGATGACTTCTGCCTTCTCGCCTCGTTGAGGCTCCGCGATCTCAACATTCTGGCCACTCATCTCCCCCAGCCAGGCTTCAAGTTCGTCATGATGTGGAGTTGATCGATCTATCAGGATCTCACTTGGAATCTCGTTCTCAAGATAAATCTTGCTCAAAGTCGCGCTGACAAGATCTTCACCCTCTAGAACATTTGCCATCTCAATGATCCAGGATCTTGAGCCTACAATTCGACCATTTCGAACTGAGAAGATTGAGGCAGCGCAGTGCGTCATCTCTTCGTGGATACCAATCACATCGGCCGAGAAGTTGGGACTCAGCGAGCTTCCCATGATCTCATTCGACTTTGTAATCGCGTGGAGTTGGTCTCGCAGCTTGCCAGCTCGCTCGTACTCTTGCTTCTCCGCCGCCTCATTCATCTCACTCTCGATCGCAGCCTCGATATCTGATGGGCTGGATTCAAGGTACTTCACTAACTTATGCGCTAACTCTTTATGCTCACTCTCGCTAATCCATCCAACACACGGAGCGGCGCATTTGCCGATATCACCCAGCAGGCATTGACGCTTGCTCTTGACCGCGCGGTCAAAATTTCCATCCGTACAGCTACGAATGGGATAAATCTTCTGGAGCGTATCGACCGTGCTTCGCAGCGCCCAGGCGTGAGCGAATGGTCCAAAGTATTTGGTTCCTTTGAGCTTCTTCTGACGAGAGACATAGATCTTGGGGAAATCAGCGCCAATCGAGACCGCTAAGTATGGGTACGACTTATCATCCTTAAAACGGATATTGAACTCTGGGTTATAACTTTTTATCCAGGTGAACTCCAACTGAAGAGCCTCGACCTCGGTATTGACAATCGTCCAATCGACCCGGTTCGCCTTATGAACCATGCGATAGGTCTTCTCAGTGAGATTGCTACCAAAGTATGAGTTGAGTCGATTTTTAAGATTCTTCGCCTTACCAACATAGATGACAGTTCCGGCCGCATCGTAAAATCGATAGACCCCAGGATCTAATGGGATATTGCTCGGTCTATAACTCTGTGGATCCGTCATCTGACACTCTCGCTACTTCAGAACTGATGCTAAGAACTGTCCGGTGTAACTCTGCTTGGCCTTAGCTAAATCTTCGGGGGTTCCTTCCGCAATCACAGTTCCACCACCAGCGCCACCCTCAGGTCCCATATCGATAACCCAATCAGCACACTTGATAACATCGAGATTATGCTCAATGACGATCACGGTGTTACCAGTCTCGACGAGACGATTGAGGACTATTAAGAGCTTGCGAGTATCTTCGAAGTGCAGACCAGTCGTTGGTTCATCCAAAACATAGATGGTTCGACCAGTCGATCGACGCTGGAGCTCTGTTGCGAGCTTTACGCGTTGAGCTTCTCCGCCAGAGAGCGTTGGCGCTGATTCACCTAAACGGACATAACCAAGGCCGACATCATTGAGTGTTTTAAGGAATCGAGCGATCGCCGGAACTGATTCGAAGAAAGTATGTGCCTCCTCAATCGGCATATCTAAGACTTGAGCGATCGTCTTTCCTTTGTAATGAACCTCAAGCGTCTCGCGGTTATATCTGGCGCCATGACAGACCTCGCACGGAACGTAGACATCGGGGAGGAAGTTCATCTCGATCGTGATCGTGCCATCGCCGGCACAGTTTTCGCAGCGTCCGCCTTTTACGTTAAAGGAGAAGCGACCCTGGAGGTAGCCACGAACCTTTGCCTCACTTGTCTCGGCGAAGAGTCCACGAATCTTGTCGAAAACTCCGGTGTAAGTGGCAGGGTTTGATCGCGGAGTACGTCCGATTGGTGATTGATCGACGTGAACAACCTTATCGAGTTGATCTAATCCAGTGATTGATCGGTGACGGCCCGGCACAATCCTTGCGCCATTGAGCTTGTTCGCAAGAACGGAGTACAAAATATCGTTGACGAGCGTGGATTTTCCAGAGCCACTCACTCCCGTAACAGCGACAAAGCTACCCAGTGGGAAGGTCACTGAAATATTTTTTAGGTTATTCTCTTTCGCATCTTTGACCGTAATCGATCGCGCCTTATCAAATGGGCGGCGCTGCGTCGGAACCTCGATCTTCGTTCGCCCAGACATATATGCACCCGTGATTGATTTAGGTGCAGCGATCAGCTCTTCATATGTGCCGGAAGAGACGACCTCTCCCCCATGTTCGCCGGCTCCTGGACCGATATCGACGATCCAATCGGCGGCGCGAATCGTATCTTCATCATGTTCGACAACAATCAGGGTGTTACCCATGTCGCGAAGGCGAGTAAGAGTCTCGATCAGACGATGATTATCGCGTTGATGCAGACCGATACTTGGCTCATCAAGGACATAGAGAACTCCGACTAAACCAGAGCCAATCTGGGTCGCTAACCGAATTCGTTGCGCCTCGCCACCTGAGAGGGTTCCAGCTGCGCGCTCCAGCGATAGGTAATCAAGACCGACATCGAGCAAGAAACCGAGGCGAGCATGAACCTCTTTTAAGACTCGCTCTGCAATCTTCTTCTCGCGAGCATTGAGCGAGATCTTCTTCAAAAATACTGCGCAATCTGCAATCGAGAGTTCACAAATCGCCGCAATGCTCTTACCGCCAAGCGTTACTGCAAGAACTTCAGGCTTGAGACGAGTTCCTTTACATGCCGGGCATGGAGTTTCGCGCATATATGCCTCGTACTTATCGCGACCATATTCGCCTTCACTCTCTGAGTGTCTGCGGATGATGAAGGGTGTTACGCCTTCAAAGCCAGTCGTGTATGCGCGCTCGCGGCCATACCGATTCTTGTACTTCACATGAACTTCATAGTCCCAGCCATTCAAAATCGCGGTCCGAGCCTTTACGGAGAGAGATTTCCATGGCTTATCGAGTGAAAACTTCAACTCTTGCGATAATCCTTCAAGGAGGCGATCGAAGTATTCAGAGTTTTGCCAAGGCGCGATCGCACCTTCGCTGATCGAGATCGAGTCATCGGGAATCAGGAGCTCTTCATCTACTTCAAGTTTGATGCCAAGCCCGGTGCACTCTGGGCAGGCTCCGAAAGGTGAGTTAAATGAGAATGATCGAGGTTCGAGTTCGCCAAAGGAGAGATCGCAATCGTGGCAGGCCATGTGCTCGCTGAAGATCTTCTCTTTTTCAGGATCACTTTCCTTGGCATCGACAAAATCAAGAATGACTAAACCGCTTGCAAGTTTCAGTGCCGTCTCAACCGAATCAGTGAGGCGAGATTTCGCATCAGCCTTTACCGCTAACCGATCGACGACAACTTCAATCGAGTGCTTCTCTTGCTTCTTCAATTTAGGAACCTCGGCTAAGGCGTAGACCACACCATCAACCCGGGCTCGAGAGAAACCTTGAACGGTTAAGTCCTTAAAGAGGTCGACAAATTCACCCTTACGCTCTCGGACAATCGGGGCTAGGACTTGGAACCGGGCCCCTTCCTTGAGTTCTAGGATCTGATCAACAATATTTTGGGGTGTCTGCTTAGCGATCGGTTTGCCACAGTTCGGGCAGTGAGGGCGACCAGCTCGAGCGAAGAGCAGACGTAGGTAGTCGTACACCTCTGTGATCGTTCCGACAGTCGAGCGGGGATTGCGGTTCGTTGACTTCTGATCGATCGAAACTGCCGGAGATAGCCCTTCAATGAAATCAACATCAGGCTTATCCATCTGTCCCAAGAATTGACGCGCGTAGGCTGAGAGCGATTCGACGTAACGGCGCTGCCCCTCGGCGAAGATTGTGTCGAAAGCTAAGGAGGACTTGCCTGATCCCGAGAGTCCGGTAAAGACGATCAATGAGTTACGCGGTAAGTCGAGTGAGACGTTCTTTAGATTGTGCGCTCTCGCCCCACGAACTACTAACCGATCTGCATTCATGAGCCAGCCTCTTCCATTCCACGAAGCTCGCGCTTGAGCTCTCTAATTTCATCACGCAACCGTGCTGCGACCTCAAATTGCAGACCAGCGGCAGATGCCTTCATCTGATCCGTGAGGGATTCTATGAGAGCTATGAGTTCTTGTCTCGGTAGCGAGGCCGGCAGAGTCGCGCGCACGCCCACAGTAACTCCCGTCGCAAGACCTCCGCCATTCTTGCCCTTCTTCTTAGAGGATTCCTTCGACATGACCTCAGTATCTTCAACCTCTTGGGTGATGAGATCGGTAATGTCGGCAATCTTCTTCCGAAGCGCAGTTGGTTCAATTCCATGTTCGGTGTTGTAGGCGACCTGCTTCTCTCGCCGTCTATTCGTCTCGTCAATCGCCTGGACCATCGACTTTGTCATATTGTCGGCATACATATGTACTTCACCAGAGACGTTACGAGCAGCGCGGCCAATCGTCTGAATCAGCGAAGTAGCCGATCGTAGGAAGCCTTCCTTGTCAGCATCCAGGATCGCAACAAGTGAAACTTCTGGGAGATCGAGGCCTTCGCGCAAGAGATTGATACCAATCAAGACATCGTATTCACCGGTGCGAAGCTCTCGTAAGAGTTCGACACGGCGGAGGGTATCGACCTCGGAGTGCAGATACCGCACTCTAATTCCAACACCTTGGAGATAATCAGTGAGATCTTCCGACATCTTCTTCGTTAAGGTCGTAACTAAGACTCGCTCGTTCTTCGCCGAACGCTCGTTAATCGAAGCAACCAGATCATCGATCTGACCCTTAATCGGTTTCACAATGACCTTCGGATCAATTAACCCGGTCGGACGAATCACTTGCTCTACGACATCGCCCTGTACCTTCTCCAACTCATACTTGCCCGGTGTAGCCGAGAGGTAGATCGTCTGACCCTTGCGAGTCAGGAACTCATCAAATCGAAGTGGCCGGTTATCCATCGCACTTGGCAAGCGGAAACCATGCTCAACCAAGGTCCTCTTGCGAGAAGCATCTCCCTCATGCATCGCTCCAATCTGTGGAACAGTGACATGTGATTCATCGATTACTACCAAGAAATCTTCAGGGAAGTAGTCCAGCAGACAGTTAGGCGCACTTCCGGCATCGCGGCCATCGATATGACGAGAGTAATTTTCAATACCTGAGCAGAATCCGAGTTGATTGATCATCTCGATGTCGAAGGTGGTACGCATTCGAATTCGTTGCGCCTCTAGGAGTTTGTTCTGGCGCTCAAAGGTGTCGACCGCCTTCTCAAGTTCTGCCTCGATCTCCCCCACCGCACGCTTCATCGTCTCTGGCCCAGCGGCGTAGTGCGAGGCTGGGAAGACATACATCTCAGTCTCTTCCCGCACGATCTCGCCGGTAAGAGGGTGAAGCGTCATAATCTTCTCAATCTCGTCCCCAAACATCTCGATTCGAACTGCGAGCTCTTCGTACATAGGAATAATTTCAACGGTATCGCCACGCACTCTGAACGTGCCTCGCTCAAAGGCCATATCGTTTCGCTTGTATTGAATATCAACAAACTGTCGAAGCAGTGTATTGCGGGGAATGGATTCCCCAACACGCAGCCGGATCATTCGATCGACATACTCTTGCGGGGTTCCGAGGCCGTAAATACAGGAGACAGTGGCGACGACGATAACATCGCGCCTTGTGAGAAGTGAGTTCGTCGCACTATGTCGCAGCCGTTCGACCTCTGCATTAACAGAAGAATCCTTCTCAATAAAGGTATCTGATTGCGGTACATATGCTTCTGGCTGGTAGTAGTCGTAGTACGAAACAAAGTACTCAACCGCATTATTTGGCATGAGTTCACGGAATTCATTCGCCAGCTGAGCGGCGAGGGTCTTATTAGGAGCAAGCACCAAGGTTGGACGTTGTAACTTCTCAATTAGCCAGGCGGTCGTTGCGGACTTTCCGGTACCAGTTGCGCCAAGTAAGACAACATCATTATCTCCGCGCTCAATCCGCGCCGCGATCTCTGCAATTGCAGTTGGTTGATCACCCGATGGGATGTAATCGCTGATTACCTGAAATGGGTGAGGCTTACGCTGTAAATCCGATATCGCTCTCACGACTTTGCCACCGCCGGCTTGAGCTCGGACTCCCAAAGTTGCTCGACCTGAGCTAGGAGAGCTTCGCGATCACCTGAATTATCGATGATGTAATCAGCGATAGCTTCACGCTCCAGATCGGTGGCTTGATGTGAGAGCCGCTTATCGAAATCGTAACCAGCCATGCCGCGTGCAATGGCACGTTCCTTCCGAAGTGAGACAGGAGCGCTGACAGCGATAACACGATCAAATCGCTCGGCTCCTTTACTCTCTACGAGAAGGGGAATTTGATAGATCACGATCTCATCGTGACCCGCGCTTGTAGCGATCTGATCTAAGGCTTCTCGGATTCGAGGATGAGTAATCGCCTCGACCTCAGCCTTCGCGGCTGGATCTGCAAAGATAATTTCCGCTAATTTCGAACGATCGAGTGCACCATCTTTGAGAACAACATCGCCAAAGCGTGTGAGGATCTCATTAAAGGCGGGCTCACCGCGCTCAACTACGCTACGAGCGAGTTGGTCAGCATCGACGACTGTTGCGCCCAAATTGGCGAGATACTCCCCGGCCAAGGATTTGCCGGATCCAATTCCACCGGTCAACGCAACGAGTAGCACCTCGTTAGCCTACCGAGGATCGGTTGGTGATCGCGCCTCAGAACCTCACCTCTCGGAGCTCATGACAATGGTATAGGCCCCGACCGGATACCAGTCAGGGCCTCTAACGCTAGCTTCGTACTTATTCGGCTGCTGGAGCCGCTTCTTCTGAAGGAGTTTCGGATGTGATGGTTTCAGAAGCGGCATCAGCGGCGCGAGCCTCTGACTTCTGCTTCTTGTGTGCAAGGAAGCGAGTTTGAGCTTCAGCATACTGACGCTCCCACTCTTCGCGAGCAGCTTCAAATCCTGGACGCCACTCTTGGGTCTCTGCATCGAATCCTTCTGGATAGATGAAGTTACCTTGAGCATCGTAGCGAGCAGCCATGCCATATTGAGTTGGATCGAATGCTTCGACCTCAACTTCGTGGCCTTCATTTGCTTGCTTCAATGAGAGCGAGATACGACGACGTTCGAGATCGATATCAATGATCTTCACAAAGAGTGAATCTCCGACCTGGACAACCTGCTCAGGAATCTCAACGTGGCGTTCGGCCAACTCTGAGATGTGAACGAGGCCTTCGATTCCTTCAAAGACGCGAATAAATGCGCCGAATGGAACGAGCTTAGTCACTTCACCTGGGACAACTTGGTTGATCGCATGTGTGCGGGCAAATGCCTGCCATGGATCTTCCTGTGTTGCCTTGAGTGAGAGTGATACGCGCTCGCGCTCGAAATCAACTTCTAGAACTTCTACTGTTACTTCATCGCCAACCTCAACGACCTCGCTTGGATGATCGATGTGCTTCCATGAGAGTTCAGAGACGTGGACGAGTCCATCAACGCCGCCGAGATCAACGAAGGCACCGAAGTTCACGATTGAGGAGACAACTCCGGTACGGACCTGACCCTTTGTGAGCTGGTTGAGGAAGGTTGTGCGTGACTCCGATTGAGTCTGCTCGAGGAAGGCGCGACGTGAGAGAACAACGTTGTTGCGATTCTTATCGAGTTCGATAATGCGGCATTCAACTTCCTTACCGATGTAAGGAGTGAGGTCGCGGACGCGACGCATTTCAACGAGAGATGCTGGCAAGAAGCCACGGAGACCAATATCAACGATGAGTCCACCCTTAACGACTTCGATGACAGTTCCGGTGACGACTTCGTCGCGCTCCTTCTTGCCTTCGATCTCGCCCCACGCACGCTCGTACTGAGCACGCTTCTTGGAGAGGATGAGACGACCTTCTTTATCTTCCTTTTGGAGAACGAGCGCTTCAATACGATCGCCAACTTTTACAAGTTCTGATGGATCAACATCGTGGCGGATTGAAAGTTCACGTGAAGGGATAACGCCTTCAGTTTTGTAACCGATATCGAGAAGTACTTCTTCGCGGTCAATTTGTACGACGATGCCTGAAACGAGGTCGCCATCATTAAAATTCTTGATTGTGCCTTCGATTGCGGCGAGGAAATCTTCTGCTGAACCGATGTCATTAATTGCGTGAGTGCTCAAGTTGCTCCGTAGGTGAATAGAAGTAGTAGGGATAGGACGTTTTTTCTCTTCCCAGCTGGCTGCAGGGTGAGTTGCTAAGGGTACGCACCTACGAAATTGGGGTCAAACCGCTGAATTCCTTTCAGCGCTCACCAAGACCACGCGTACGGATACGATGGGTTGGTGCGCGAATATCTACGGATTCTGAAGTTTCCTGGGGTCTACTCGATGGTCTTCGCCTCATTCCCTGCTCGTCTGGCCTACGGAATGATCGGGCTGGGCCTCTACTTCAAGACCTATCACGCCACCAATTCGATCGCCTTCGCCGGATTCGTTGCTGGCTTGAACGGCATTACAGGCGCGCTCACGACAAGCATTCGATCTGGCCTCTTGGATCGATTCGGAATGAGGACTCCGCTTCGCCTCTTTGTTCCCGCATACGGCAGTGCGATCTTGGTATTGAACTTTGTGGGCAATCGAAGTGGCCTGATTGTCGCCAGCCTGCTGCTCGGGATTTGTGCTCCTCCGATCAATCTTTCGATTAGACCGCTCTGGAGATTTATCGTCCCAGCAGAAGATATGCGCAAGGCGCTCGCGGTTGATACCTCGGTGATGACCGCTGCAACGGTCATCGGTCCAGTGCTTGTCACATACCTCTCGCTATCTAAGCATCCAGCATCAGCGCTCATCGCCTGCTCAATCTTGATCATCGTTGGAGGGCTCTCACTCTCGGCGCTATCTATCACCCGTCAATGGGCGCCAGAGAAGAAGCAACCTTCAGATCTTGGAATCTTTAAAGTGCCAGGAATTCGACTCCTGATGCTTGAGGGAGTTCTTATTGGGCTTGGTGCTGGTATCTACGAAATCGCTGTTCCAGCATTCACCTCGATCAAACATGTAGAGCATCTGACCGGAACAATCTTTGCAGTGAGCAGTGGCGCAAGCATTATTGGTGCACTTCTGGCAGGTATCTTCGGCAAACACCTCACGCCACTCAACGCCTTCATTCGAAATTATTACCTCTGGGCGCTCTTTGCTCTGCCGCTCTTCTTCACCTCTCCGGGGTACTCGCTCATGGTCGTCTCTGGCTTAGTCGGATTAACCGTGGGAGCGCAACAAGTTTTCTATCTCGAAGTGATTGAAGCGGTTCGTCCGAATGGAACTGCAGCATCCGCTCTTGGTTGGATGTGGACCGTTGAAGGAAGCGCTGCCTCTGTTGGTGCTGCGATTGGTGGCTCACTGTCGCAAACCGTGTCCCCGCAATTTTGTCTTGCCATCACAAGTGCAACCGTTGTTCTTGGTTTAGTTGTGGTGCGTGCAGGTAAACCGTTGCTCTCTGCAGCCGATCGATTTGGCGTCCGACCCGATTAAATCGGATTAGTGCGCAGCGAGATCCCAACTCTTTCCGATACCGATATTGACATCAAGCGGTAGTGAGAGCTCGACCGCGTTAGACATCTCTTCTCGGACCAAAGTAGAGAGCGCTTCGCTCTCCCCCGCTGCGATCTCGAAAATTAACTCGTCGTGGACTTGTAACAGGAGCCTTGAGGTCAGACCTTCGTTCGTCATCCTCTTTGCGACATTGAGCATCGCTACCTTCATAATGTCGGCAGCTGATCCTTGGATGGGCGCATTAAGCGCCATCCGTTCTGCGACTTCACGCTGCTGGCGGTTCTCAGAATTCAAATCCGGGAGATAACGTCTGCGCCCAAGAATCGTCTCGGTGTAGCCGAGCTCTCGAGCTTGAATGACGATGGTCTTGAGGTAATCACGAATCCCACCAAAGCGATCGAAGTAACTTCCCATTAAGGCCGCAGCTTCTGTCGGTGAGAGATTGAGTTGCTGCGAGAGGCCAAAAGCTGAGAGTCCATAAGCCAAGCCATACGACATCGCCTTGATCTGTCGGCGCATCTCGGGATCAACATCTGATGCTGGTACCCCAAAAACTTGAGCCCCGACAGTGGTGTGTAAATCTTCGCCACTCTTAAAGGCTGCGATGAGACCGACATCTTTTGAGAGATGGGCCATGATGCGCATCTCGATCTGGCTGTAATCTGCGGTAAGCAGATCGACATATGGGTGTGCAGCGACGAAACAGTCACGAATCTTGCGACCTTCTTCAGTGCGCACTGGAATGTTCTGCAAATTTGGATCAGTAGATGAGAGTCGGCCGGTCGCAGTGACAGTCTGGGCAAATGTTGTGTGGATGCGACCATCAGATGCAACAGCACTTAATAAGCCATCGATAGTTGTCATTAATTTACTTGTCTCACGAATACGCAAGAGATGAGCGAGAATCGGATGCTTAGTCTTGGCGAAGAGGGTCTCAAGGCTCTCCGCATCAGTCGTGTAGCCGGTCTTAATCTTCTTCGTCTTCGGAAGACCAAGCTCATCGAAGAGTACTACTTGGAGCTGCTTCGGTGAACCAACGTTAAATTCATGCCCGGCAAGTGTGTGAGCCGCCGCGCTCTCTCGCTCCACTTCACCACGGAAGAAGGCGGCAAGGCTTCCAAGCTTCTCGCGATCGACGGCGATCCCATCTCGCTCCATTGCGGCAAGTTCGATCATTGTGGGGATCTCTAAATCGGTGAGTAGCGATTGCATCTCTCGCTTGGTGATCTCTTCCATGAGGACCGGCACCAGAGAGTAGATGGCGCCAGCAAGTGATCCATCAAAGCTAGCAAAGAGATCATCGCTCGCAGGTAAGAGCGTCAGTTCTAAGAATCGTTCAGCTAGATCAGAGAGTGCGAGGTTTCGACCACCAGGGTTAATGAGGTAGCCAGCAAGCTCTGTATCGAAGGTAATCCCCAAAATCTTTGTGGTGCGAAGCGCCTCTTTTCCGGCATGCACCCACTTAGGAAGATCTGCATTCAATAACCACTCCCCTTGGAGCGCGCCTTGCACTGTGAGGACCTCGGAGCTAGATAGCGCCACCGCAAATGCGGTTACCTTCTTCTCAATTACTTCGGCGAAGATTGCGATGGGCTCAGTGCGCCCCTTAAGAAGTTGATCAAGCTCCTTACTTGTGATCTCTCGAGAAGTGACCGCATCCATCTGCACCAAGATTGGTTCACTCGTACTCGCACTGTGGCCACCGAGAATCTTCGCCTTCTCCTTCAGCGCCTTGATCTCGAGTGAATCCATCAGAGCATTGAGCTTTGGATAATCGACACCCTCCCAATGGAGCTCGCTCACGCTCGCACCAAATGAGAGATCGTGGCGAAGTTGGGTGAGCTCTCGGTTAAGTTTTACGCCATCCAAGTGAGCGCGAAGTGAAGCCCCCGCCTTGCCCGGTACTTCATCTACACGAGCAATCAAATCGGCAAGGGATCCATATTCTTGAATCCACTTTGTTGCAGTCTTCTCACCGACCCCCGGAACTGATGGCAGATTATCGCTTGGGTCTCCGCGTAGCGCTGCAAAATCTGGATATTGAGAAGCTGTCAGCCCGTACTTAGCTTCGACCGCCGCAGGGGTCATCCGCGCTAGATCGGTCATCCCCTTCTTTGGGTAGAGAACTGTGATGTTTTCATTCACTAACTGGAATGAGTCGCGGTCGCCAGTGCAAATTAATACTTCGAAGCCTTGCTCCGCCGCATGGGTTGAGATCGTCGCGATGATGTCATCTGCTTCAAATCCCTCCATCGCGAAATGGCGCACACCAAGAGCTGTGACCACCTCAAAGATGTAGCCCATCTGAGACCTGAATTCATCGGGGGTCGCACTGCGATTGGCCTTATATTCCGGGAACTTTTCAGAGCGGAAGGTTTTGCGCGATACATCGAAGGCGGTCGCAATATGTGTCGGCTTCTCCTCCTTGATCAGATTGATCATCATCGAGGTAAAGCCATAGACAGCATTAGTTGCTTGGCCAGAGGCGGTTGAAAAGTTCTCTACGGGTAGCGCGTAGAAGGCACGATAGGCCAGCGAGTGGCCATCAACCAGCAATAAGCGTTTCTCTTCTCCCACGGGGTGGAGTCTAGTTACACTCATGAGCATGACCGACTATCTAGAGATTATTCGTGAGCGTGGCAGCGGGGCCTTAGATAAGAAGATGGGAATTGAATTCCTTGAGGCCTCGCCGCAGCGCCTCGTCGCGCGCATGCCCGTTGAAGGAAATACCCAACCTTTTGGACTCCTACATGGCGGCGCCAATGTTGTCTTAGCGGAGAGTTTGGGTTCAGTCGGTACTAGTCTTCACGCGGGTCCTGAACGACGCATCGTCGGCGTTGATATCAACGCGACCCACCATAAATCTGCAACAGAAGGTTTCGTAACCGGCGTCGCGACGGCAATATCGCTGGGGAAGACGCTCTGCGTCTATGAGATTGTAATAACAAATGAGGCAGGTGAGCGCACATGTACCTCGCGCATCACCTGCCTCATCTTGGCAGATCGAAAATAATCTAGCTTAGGAGTGAGCGCCGGTTCCGAGGTAGGCCTCACGGACCGCTGGATCGTTGAGAAGATCAGAAGCCTTAGCTCCTTTAACAATATGTCCAGTCTCAAGAATATATGCGCGATTTGCACGTTGCAGAGCTTGCTGAGCATTCTGCTCTACGAGCAAGATCGTTGTTCCAAGCACAGTATTAATTTCTGTGATGATATTGAAGATATTTTGAATCATCATCGGCGCAAGTCCCATCGAAGGCTCATCGAGGAGCAGAACCTTTGGGCGAGCCATCATTGCGCGGCCAATAGCAAGCATCTGCTGTTCGCCTCCAGAGAGGGTTCCGCCAGCCTGGCTTGAGCGCTCCTTGAGACGAGGGAAGAGTGAGTAGATCTTCTCGAGATCCTCTTGCATCTCATTCTTACGATCTTTGCGAGAGTACTTTCCGATTTCAAGATTCTCAAGGACTGTCATCCCCGGAAAGATTCCGCGACCCTCAGGGGCTTGTGAGATTCCAAGATTCACGCGCTCGTGAGCTGGCATCTTCGAAATATCTTCACCGTTGTAGATGATTTGACCGCTGGCGACTGGGCGTAAACCAGAGATTGTTTTGAGAGTCGTCGTCTTGCCGGCGCCATTCGCACCGATGAGTGTGACGATCTCGCCCTCTTCAACGACGAAAGAGATACCTTTGATCGCTTCAATTTTTCCATATTGGACCCGTAGGTCTTTAACTTCAAGACGCATCTGTTGGCGCTCCTAAATAGGCTTCGATAACCTTTGGATCATTCTGAACTTCTGCTGGGGTTCCATCGGCGATCTTCTGCCCGAAATCGAGTACCGATACTCGGTCAGAGATTCCCATGATCAGTGACATATCGTGTTCGATCAAGAGGACTGTGTACCCAGCATCGCGAATTTTGCGAATAGTCTCCGCAAGCGCAACCTTTTCAGCGGGGTTAAATCCAGCGGCTGGTTCATCCAAGAGAACGATCTCTGGCTCAGTACCGAGCGCGCGAGCTATCTCGAGTCGACGCTGATCTCCGTATGGCAGATTCTTACCGAGCTGATCAGAGCGATGATCGATCCCCATAAATTCAAGGAGCTCATGTGCGCGAGCGCGACCAGCTTTCTCTTCACGACGTGCGCGTGGAGTACCAAAGAGCGCTCCTACAAGTCCAGACTTCTTATGGACATCGGTAGCGGTCATGACATTTTCAAGCGCGGTCATCTCGCCGAAGAGGCGAACATTTTGAAAGGTACGTGCGATGCCGCGTGAGGTGATGATATTGCGCTTAAGCCCGACGACTGAGGAGCCCTTGAAAGTAATATCTCCTGATGTTGGTGTGTAGACACCGGTGATGACGTTGAAGATCGTTGTCTTTCCGGCACCGTTAGGCCCGATCAAAGCACAGATCTCACCACGATTGACATGGAAGTTGACGTTATTGAGCGCCTTGACGCCACCGAATTGCATCGTGACATTATTGAGCTCGAGGATGCGTTCTTCCTGCTTAGACATCGCTACCCTCCTTTACACTCTTATTTTTCACTCCCAATTTCTCACGCTTCTTTCGCGGCAAGATTCCATCGGGGCGAAGATTCATAATGACTACAAGGGTGAGTCCGAAGACGAGCTGGCGGGCATTTGAGATGAATCGGATGCGCTCTGGAAGGTAAGCGAGAATAACTCCACCAAGAATTACCCCCCAGATATTTCCCATTCCGCCAAAGACTACGCAGGCGAGAATCAATACTGAGACGTTGAAGGTAAATTCGTTAGGAGCGACATACTGAGTCTTCGATGCAAAGATCACGCCAGCGGCTCCGCCGATAGCAGCGCCGATCGAGAATGACCAGATTTTATACTTCAAAATCGGCACACCCATCAAGATTGCAACATCTTCATCTTGGCGAATCGCCTCCCAGGCACGGCCAGGGCGACGGACCGTGAATCGACGGACCATCCAGATCACAAGAAGAATCATGATCAGAACAACCCAGAAGTACGAGTTCGAGTGTTCGATATCAAAGATCAAGCCAAAAGTTTTTGGTGGGGTTGGAATTGCAGCGATACCGGTTGATGCACCAAGTGATTGAGTATTAAGCGCCACGATTCGAACGATCTCACCAAAGCCGAGAGTGACGATTGCAAGGTAGTCACCGCGCAGACGTAGCGTTGGAAGGCCAAGTGCCACACCGGCGACCATCGCTGCTGCCATTCCGATGGGAAGAATCTCCCACGTATTGAGAGAGGTGTATTCGCCAAGAAGTCCAGCGGTATAACCACCGATTGCAAAGAAGGCGACATACCCGAGGTCAAGAAGTCCTGACTTTCCGACCACAATATTGAGACCTAGCGCCATCAAGACAAACATGCCGACCGGATAAACCAAGACGGCTTGATATGAACTTACCGGTGTATTGAGAAAGCTGGTGAAAGAGAAATTTCCTCCGAAAGGCAGAAGTCCCACGACAGCAATGAGAATGACTGCGAATGCAACGCGTTGCGGGCGACCCCAGTTCTCCCAGATCGCTGCACCTTTATCTCGTATATTAATCATCGCGGTTAGACCCTACTCTGCGTAATTGCTTCGCCAAAGAGACCATTGGGGCGAAGTAGAAGGACAAGAACGAGAACTGTAAAGACGGTGACAGATTTCCACTGCCCACCGATTACAGCTGAAGCAAATTCCTCAAAGAGTCCAAGGGTCAATCCCCCATAGAAAGCGCCACGGATATTTCCAATGCCACCCAGCACCGCTGCGGTGAAGGCAGCGAGACCGAGGTTAAAGCCAACGTTAAAGACTGTGGTCTCATAGACCTGCATATAAAAGAATGCTGCAGCGCCGGTAACTAGGCCGCCGATTAAGAAAGTCGCAGAGATGACTCGGTTGAGATTAATACCCATGAGCTTTGAAGTATCTTCAGACATCGATACGGCGCGGATCGCCTTACCCAGAAGAGTTTTAGAGACAAAACGGTCGACAGCGACATAGAGCACGAGCGCTCCAACAATGACCATCACCGTATCTACGCGGAGAGCAACTCCATGAAAGGTAGCGATATTAAATTTTGTGAGTAAACGTGGAGTCGGCACTGGCGCTGATTTTGTGACAATACGAATTCCTTCAGAGAGAACAATTGAGGTGCCGATTGCCGAGATTAAGCTCGCAAGCCGGTTCGTTCCCTTGGCACGTAAGCGACGGTAGGCCACCAATTCAACGAAGAGCGCTGTCACAGCTGAGAAAATCATGGAGACAACGAGGATCAGGAGTAAGACAAGTACAAGGTGGAGACCATGAAGTGCCTCGTGACCGCTTGTGTAGTGAAGCACCTGCTGAGTCACCACTACCGTCCCAAAGGTACCGATCATAAAGATCTCGGAGTTCGCGAAGTTAATGAGGCGAAGTACGCCATAGACCATGGTGTAACCAAGGGAGATCAAGACATAGATCAATCCCACTGCCAGGCCATTGAGGAGTAACTGCCAGAACTGGCTCGTTACGACTGAAAAATTCATCTCACTCTTCTCTTCTCGCTCGCTGCACCTCGGTCAACCTTGACGCAAGCTGCTGCGCTATCAGGGCACAATACTATTTCACAGAGGCGGTATCTCAAACCTCATGGAAGTGAATCGGGGCCATATCTCTGCGAAGTGCAGCGATATGGCCCCGACCCTTTACTTCAATCTATCTGCCTAGAGTATTCATCTAAGGACAATAGAGATGGGCCTTACTTAGCGCCTACGTAGGAGATAACTCCACCCTTGACGACGAAGCCACCGATTGGTGCTCCACCGACAACGTCACCGTAGCGACCGAACTTCACATTTACGCCAGCCAAAGTTGAGAATGACTGGTTGTTGATGCAGTTCTGGATTGCTGCGCGAGTTGTTGCGCCGCCCTTAATACAAGTCAAGAAGACATTTGTTGCATCATAGGTTGAGACCACGTAAACGTGTGAATCAGCCTTCGCTGCAGCTTCGCCTGTTGCCTTTGTATATGCAGCCTTCTGGGCAGCATTTGAAACGAGTGAGAATGGTAGATCTGGAGCTGTGAGACGAACGCCTTCAGCTGCAGCTGCACCAGCACCGGTGATAAAACCAGTGTTGAGTGTGCCATCGCCTGATGCGATAACGCCTGTGTAACCTGAAAGCTTAAGTGCCTTTGCAAGCGCTGCAGCTTCTGGGTAGTAGCCAGCGTAGATGACTACGTTAGCGCCAGATGCCTTGATCTTTGAAACTTCTGAGGTGTAATCAGTTGTTCCCTTTGGCTGGTGGCTATAAGCAACTGGTGTGATGTTCTGTACCTTGAGCTGTGGAGCCAAGTACTGAACGAGACCTGTTGAGTATGACTGAAGATCATCAAGGACATAGACCTTAGGTGATGTAACACCCTCAGTTGCCCACTTGACGAGTGATGTTCCCTGGAGTGAATCTGGAGGAACGATACGGTGGAAGAATGGGAATCCATTGTCGCGTGCCTTTGGATCTGTCAATGTCACACGTGTTGCAGACATTGAGACCATAGGAATGTGCGCTGCCTTGTAAGCAGGGAATGAAGCGATTGACGCGCCTGAGTAGGCAGGGCCAACGATTCCGACAACGTTCTTGTTTGTAGCAATACCCTGTGAGACAGGACCAGCAACTGCTGGATCGCCCTGATCATCAGCCTTGATGATGTTTACCTTGACGGTTGGGTTTGTCTCGTTGTACATCTCTACAGCTGTCAATGCACCATTGAGCTGGTCGCTACCTGTGAGGGCATCGGAACCAGTAAGTGGAGCCTGGAAGACGAGAGAAACTGACTTTGTACCTGCTGCATCTGCTGATGTTGTAACAACACCAAACGAGAGCGCTGCGGCTGCGGCAATTGCAATGCTGCTCACTAGCTTCTTGTTCATGTGGACCTTTCTTACTAACCTGTTATTTCCCGGGACAGGGAGTAGGAAAGGGTAACTTGTTCTGGCTAAGTGAGACAACTTCGAAAGAGGATATTCCTCCCATTTTCGATATCATTTTCGTTACTTTTGCGCTCAAAGAACGCGAAGTGCTATCTGTAGATGGCAGGCAAGTGGCTCGCACTCACAAGCCCCATCGTCTCGCTATGTAGGATTTTAGTGTGCGCTATCTGGCACGGCATCAGGTGAGATCACGGCGAGCGAGACATCCTTCATGGAGATACGACGATCCATCGCTGCCCGTTGAATCCACGAGAAGGCCTCAGGTTCGCTCAGATTGAGGGCCTTCATCAAAATACCCTTAGCGCGATCGATCACCTTGCGGGTCTCAAGTCGCTCATGGAGATCTGCAACTTCCTCTGCCAGAGATTTCATCTGAGTGTGGCGACTCATCGCGATCTCGATCGCCGGAATGAGATCAGAGATACCAAATGGTTTTACGACATATGCCATCACGCCAGCGTCACGAGCGCGTTCGACCAATTCACGTTGACTAAAGGCTGTGAGCATCAAAACAGGGGCGATCTCAATAATTTTCTCCGCCGCTGAAATTCCATCGAGCTCCGGCATCTTCACATCAAGGATCGCTAAATCCGGGCGATGTTCTTGAGCAAGTGCGATCGCCTCGAGACCATTGGTTGCTTGGGCAACCACTGTGTAGCCGGCTTCAGTGAGCATCTCAACAAGGTCAAGGCGAATGATCGCCTCATCTTCAGCGACGAGAATTCGCGCGCCAGATAGAGCGGGGTTGTCGTGATCTGTCATGTGCCTCGAGTCGGATTTGAACCGACACTGTGCGGATTTTGAGTCCGCCCTCTCTACCGTTGGAGTACCGAGGCCTTCACTCTTTACAGATAATTACGAACTACGTCCGGAAGTTTATTACTCCCGGACGGTAAATACCGAATCTGCGTAGAGGGAGGTTAGCTGCGGTAGGCCGGTGCGACCCCATCAACTGCATCACCGATGATGTGGACACGCACTGCATTCGTTGAACCTGGAATTCCCGGAGGTGCCCCAGCTACGATCACAACCGTCTCCCCCTTTGTGCAACGGCGGGAATCCAAGAGGAATGTGTCGACCTGCTTCACCATCTCATCTGTGTGGGAGACCATTGGTGTAATAAGTGGCTCTACTCCCCATGTGAGGGCCAACTGATTGTATACATGCTCCTCTGGGGTCATAGCTAAGAGGCTGATTGGCGAACGAAAACGTGCGATACGTCGGGCTGACTCACCACTCTGCGTAAATGCAATGAGGTATTTTGCATCGACGGTGGCACCGATTTCGGTTGCCGCCTTTGTAATGGCTCCGCCCTTGGTGGTTGGTGCATGTTGAATCGCTGGGATTCGGTCGAGCATCGCCTCTTCGGTGCGTTCGATGATGCGAGCCATTGTGGTGACAGCTTCGATAGCAAAAGCACCTACTGATGTTTCCCCTGAGAGCATCAGGGCATCCGCACCATCAAGAACTGCGTTGGCGCAATCTGTTGCCTCGGCGCGCGTTGGCGATGAGTTTGAGATCATTGAATCTAACATTTGAGTAGCGACAATCACCGGCTTAGCTGCTTCGCGGCTAAGAGTGATGCAACGCTTCTGCACCAGTGGGACTTCTTCAATTGGCATCTCGACACCAAGATCTCCGCGAGCAACCATAATGCCATCGAAGGCTGCGACAATCTCTTCAAGATTATCCACTGCTTGCGGCTTTTCAATCTTTGCAATAACGGGGCGACGGATACCAACTTCATCCATAATCGCATGAACATCGTCGATATCTTTTGCATCTCGTACAAATGAGAGGGCGATGAAATCAGCGCCAGCACGTAGGCCCCACCGAAGATCATCAATATCCTTTTCAGACATGGCCGGCACCGAGACTGCAACACCTGGGAGATTAATTCCCTTGTTGTTTGAGACAAAGCCTGGCTGTATTACCTTTGTGACAACATCGTTGCCCTTTACTTCTACAACTTCTACCGAGACCTTGCCATCATCGATCAGGATTCGATCTCCGGGCTTGCAATCACCTGGTAGGCCTTTATAAGTCGTGCCGCAACGCTCCTTTGTTCCCTCGACCTCATCTGTGGTGATTGTGAAGATGTCACCACGCGCTAGTTCATGAGGTCCCGCTGCAAATCTGGCGAGACGAATCTTTGGACCCTGTAAGTCAACGAGGATTGCTACCGCTTTACCGCTCTTCTTGGCCGCCGCACGGACGCGATCAAGGCGAACTTGATGCTCCTCGTAGCCACCATGGGAGAGGTTGAGCCGAGCCATATTCATGCCTGCGGCAATGAGCTCCTCTACCTTCTCTGAGGATTCAACAGCAGGACCCATCGTGCATACAATCTTCGCTCTTCGCATAGTGCAACCTTAATCCATTACCTTGCGGTAATTATCATTTTTCAATTCAGTGAGATGGAATCTCTCTGAACTCTGGGATAACGCTAGATCTAGACCATTAATGGTCGAGTAGTGGGTTCGATTGGTGAAGGAAGTTGAGTTGCGCCTTCAAGGTATGAATCCACCGCGGCAGCACAACTTCGACCTTCGGCGATTGCCCAGACGATCAACGATTGTCCACGGCCAGCATCGCCAGCAACGAAGACTCCTTCAACGCTTGTTGCAAAGTCGCCATTGCGCTTAATGTTGCCACGCTCATCCAAATCGACTTCGAGTTGGATCAAGAGTTCGCTCTTTTCAGGTCCGAGGAATCCCATCGCAAGGAAGACGAGATCGGCAGGAATCTCACGCTCTGATCCTTCAATCTTCTCAAATTTTCCATTGACGAACTCGGTTTCGACGAGTTGTAGCGCACGAAGATTTCCATCTCCATCCCCCAAGAACTTCTCAGTAGATACCGCGTAGAGACGTTCGCCCGCTTCTTCATGAGCTGAGCTCACACGATAGATCATTGGGTAGGTAGGCCATGGTTGTGATGAAGGACGTTCTTGCGTTGGTCGCGGCATAATCTCAAGTTGAGTAACGCTCGCGGCGCCTTGGCGTATCGCTGTGCCGAGACAATCAGCGCCAGTATCTCCGCCGCCAAGAATCACGACATGCTTACCAGCGGCGTTAATCGGCGGAGTTGAATCTAGTTCGCCTAAACCCTGCTTATTGCCCCACGGCAAATATTCCATCGCCTGATAGATCCCCTTGAGCTCACGACCAGGTGCGTTGAGATCGCGCCAATTGGTCGAGCCGACTGCCAAAACAACTGCGTCATACTTTGATCGCAACTGCTCGCCCGTAATATCGACACCAACATTCACGCCCGACCTGAAGCGAGTTCCTTCGGCCTCCATCTGCGCAAGACGACGATCAACGATCGACTTCTCCATCTTGAATTCTGGAATTCCGTACCGAAGCAATCCACCGATTCGGTTTGCACGCTCGTAGACCGCAACCGTATGTCCTGCGCGTGTGAGTTGCTGCGCTGCGGCCAGTCCCGCTGGACCGGAACCAATCACCGCGACCGTCTTGCCCGTTAAGCGTTCGGATGGCAGTGGCTTTACTGTGCCCATGTCGAAGGCTTCTTCAATGGTACGAAGTTCGATCTGCTTGATAGTGACAGCATCAGCATTAATGCCGACGACGCAGGCAGTCTCACATGGTGCTGGGCAGAGTCTGCCGGTGAATTCCGGGAAGTTATTTGTGGCATGCAACCGATCGATCGCCTCTGCCTTCTCACCCCGCCAAATAAGGTCGTTCCACTCCGGGATTAAATTGCCGAGCGGGCAACCGTTATGGCAGAAAGGAATTCCGCAATCCATGCAGCGACCAGCTTGTTTCTGCAGGTCGGTAAAGTCTTGTGGTTCGTAGACCTCTCTCCAGTCCTTGATGCGAACATCGACAGGACGACGCTTGGGAACCTCCCGTGGAGTAGTAAGAAAACCCTTTGGATCGGCCATGTTACAACGCCTCCATTACGACTTTATCGACATCAAGTCCTTCACGTTTTGCTCGCTCCATCGCTGCCAAGACGCGTGCGAAATCGCGCGGCATAACGAGTGAGATTCGATTCTTCTCATTCTCCCAATCAGAGATGAGAGTGTGTGCGACCTCTGAGCTCGTCTCTGCGTAATATCGCTCAAGAAGTGATCGAACAATCTCATCCTGGTCTGAAGGTAGGGCCATAACATCGACCATATCGGTATTCACCAGGCGTGGATCAAGATCTAAGACAAATGCTCGTCCACCTGACATGCCAGCAGCGAAGTTTCGCCCAGTCTTACCCAAGACGATTGCGATGCCGCCTGTCATATATTCACAGCCATGGTCTCCAACGCCTTCAACAATCGCTGTTGCGCCGGAGTTACGAACGCAGAAGCGCTCCCCGACCATGCCACGAATAAAAATTTCACCACTAGTAGCGCCGTAACCGATGACGTTACCGGCGATTACATTCTCTTCTGACTTTACAATTGCTCTCTCGTCTTGGCGAACAATTACTCGTCCACCTGACAAGCCTTTGCCAACGTGATCGTTAGCATCGCCATATAGTCGCAAAGTTAGTCCAGAAGGAATGAATGCACCCAAGGATTGGCCAACAGCGCCATGTAGCGTGATGTCGATTGTGTTCTCGGGGAGTCCCTCGCCGCCGTATCTGCGAGTGATCTCTGCGCCAAGCATGGTTCCGACAGTTCTGTTCACATTACGAACATTGACTGCAAGGCGCACTGGCTTTGCATCGTTAAGCGCATCAGCAGCAAGTGCGATGAGTTCATTATCGAGGGCAGCTTCCAGGCCATGTTCTTGAACAGTTGTATTCTTTCGATCTGGGTAGGCCATGCTCGATGGGGCAGCCAGTAGAGGTGCAAGATCTAGACCGTTCGCCTTCCAGTGATTAATGGCTGCCGTAGTATCGAGTAGCTCGACCTGCCCGATAGCCTCTTCGAGTGTGCGATAGCCAAGTTTTGCAAGCCATTCACGAACCTCTTCAGCGATATATTCAAAGAAAGTTTCAACGAACTCTGGCTTGCCAGAGAAGCGTGCCCGAAGTTCGGGATTCTGCGTTGCTACCCCTACTGGACAGGTATCAAGATGACAGACGCGCATCATGACGCAACCAGAGACAACAAGCGGTGCGGTAGCGAAGCCAAACTCCTCCGCTCCGAGCAAAGCAGCAATAACAACGTCGCGACCTGTCTTCATCTGACCATCTACCTGGACAACAATGCGATCACGTAGCCCATTGAGCATCAGCGTCTGTTGAGTTTCGGCCAGACCTAACTCCCATGGGGCGCCGGCATGTTTCAGTGATGTTAAAGGAGATGCACCAGTTCCACCATCGTGACCAGAGATCAACACCACATCGGCATGAGCCTTCGAGACACCGGCAGCAACTGTTCCAACACCGACTTCAGCAACTAACTTCACATGCACTCGCGCATTGCGGTTTGCATTCTTGAGGTCATGAATGAGTTGAGCAAGATCTTCGATGGAGTAGATATCGTGGTGTGGAGGCGGTGAAATGAGCCCAACGCCCGGAGTTGAATAACGCACTTGCGCAATCCATGGGTAGACCTTATTTCCTGGAAGCTGACCGCCTTCGCCTGGCTTAGCACCTTGCGCCATTTTGATCTGAATATCATCGGCATTCACAAGATAGTTTGATGTCACACCAAAACGACCTGAGGCAACCTGCTTGACTGCTGAACGACGTGAATCACCGTTCGCATCTTGAATGAAACGGTCCGGGGACTCTCCGCCCTCACCGGTATTTGATTTTCCACCGATGCGATTCATCGCAATTGCGAGAGTCTCGTGCGCCTCTTGCGAGATAGAACCATAAGACATCGCACCTGTTGCAAATCGCTTGATGATAGAAGAAATCGGCTCAACTTCCTCCACTGGTACCGCTGGGCGAATCCCTTCCTTAAAGGAGAAGAGCCCACGTAGGGTCATCAGACGCTTTGCCTGATCATCGATGTGCTGGGTGTATTGTTTAAAAATGTCATAACGCTTCGCGCGGGTTGCGTGCTGAAGTCTAAAGACCGTCTCTGGATCAAAGAGATGAGGTTCACCTTCGCGACGCCACTGGTATTCGCCACCGATCGGCAACTTCTTTGTTCCGGGGATTTCTCCACCGGGCGGATATGCAATGTGGTGGCGTCTGATCGTCTCTTCCGCGATCGTATCGAGTGAAATTCCACCAAGACGAGAGGTGAGGCCGGAGAAATATTCATCGACTACAGCCTTAGATAGACCAATCGCTTCAAATACTTGAGCACCCGTGTATGAAGCAATTGTGGAAATACCCATCTTTGACATCACTTTAAGTACACCCTTGCCGAGTGACTTAATGAGATTGGCGACTGCCTTCTCTGGAGTGATACCTGTGATAACACCCTGACGAACGAGATCTTCAGCAGACTCCATTGCAAGGTATGGGTTTACCGCAGCTGCGCCGAAACCAATGAGTAGCGCGATGTGGTGGACTTCGCGAACTTCACCAGATTCCACAATGAGACCAACCTGGGTTCGAGTCTTTTCTCGAATAAGGTGATGATGAATTGCCGACGTTAAGAGCAGGGATGGTATTGGTGCATCTTCAGAGTCGCCATCGCGGTCAGAGAGAACAATGATGTGTGCGCCATCAGCAATTGCTTGTGAGACTTCGGCGCGAATCTCTTCAATACGCTGATGCAGTGCCTCTCCCCCGCCAGAAACCGGGAATAGCCCTCGCACAACATAGGATTGAAATTCTGGACGTTCGTTATCGACGTTAACATTGATGATCTTTGCAAGTTCATCATTATCAATTACTGGAAAGTCGAGTTGTATTTGGCGACATGATGCTGGCCCTGGATTGAGTAGGTTCTGCTCAGCTCCGATCGTTGCGCCAAGGCTTGTTACTAACTCTTCGCGAATCGCATCAAGTGGCGGATTAGTTACCTGAGCAAAGAGTTGTTGGAAGTAGTCAAAGAGAAGTCGTGGCTTATCTGATAGCGCTGCAATTGGAGTATCGGTACCCATTGACCCAAGCGGCTCGGCGCCATTGCGCGCCATTGGTGCCAAAATAATACGGAGTTCCTCTTCGGTGTAACCAAAAGCTCTCTGGCGCCGCACAACAGATGAATGAGGATAGATAATGTGCTCACGTGCTGGAAGATCAGAGAGTTTTACAAGTCCATCGCGCAACCATTCACCGTAGGGCTGCGCCGCTGCGAGTTCAGATTTGATTTCATCATCTTCAATAATGCGGCCTTCAGCAATATCAACAAGGAACATCCGGCCTGGCTGCAAACGACCCTTGCGAACGATGCGCTCGGGGGCGATATCAAGAACGCCAACCTCAGAGGCCAAGACCACAAGCCCATCGTCAGTTACCCAGAAGCGAGAAGGACGCAGGCCATTGCGGTCTAGTACTGCTCCAACTTGATTGCCATCGGTAAAGGTGACGCAAGCTGGGCCGTCCCAAGGCTCCATCAGTGATGAGTGGAAAGCATAAAAATCCCGTCGCTCTTGCGACATGGTTGCATGGTTCTCCCACGCTTCCGGAATCATCATCAACATCGCGTGTGGGAGTGAACGTCCACCAAGGTACAGAAGTTCTAGAACCTCGTCGAAAGAGGCGGTATCGCTACCTTGCGCATCGATGATTGGGAAGACTCGACTTATCTCTCCAGGAATGAGATCACTCTCCAGAAGCGCCTCGCGGGCACGCATCCAGTTGCGATTTCCCTTGACAGTATTGATCTCACCATTGTGAGCAATGAAACGATATGGGTGGGCTAGAGGCCACGACGGAAAAGTGTTTGTTGAAAATCGCGAGTGAACTACAGCAAGTGGGGAGAGAACTCGCGAATCAGAGAGATCTGGAAAGAACTCCTCGAGCTGGCCTGTTGTGAGCATACCTTTGTAAACTATTGTCGCTGATGAAAGCGATGGGAAATAGATCGGGAAGGCGTGCTCAATCCGCTTACGAATCACAAAGGCGAGGCGATCGAGAGCTAATCCACTCTCGTTCTTATCTCCCGCAATGAAGATTTGCATAAATTTTGGCATGACGGAGAGTGCGGTCTTGCCAAGACTTTCTGGATCAATTGGAAGTTCACGCCAACCAAGAACTGTTGCGCTCTCTGACTCGACGATCTCACGGATTCCATCGTAATCTGCAAATGACGGATCAATAAAAGCAATACCAGTTGCATACGAGCCAACTGCTGGAAGTGAAAAACCTGCAACCTCACGGTAGAACTCGTCTGGGATACGTATCAAGATTCCGGCGCCGTCACCACTATCTGGCTCTGCACCTGTTGCTCCACGGTGTTCGAGATTACGTAGCGCTTCAAGCGCCTGGGCAACAATCTCGTGTGTTGCAACTTTGTTAAGAGTAGCGACCATCGCGACGCCGCAGGCATCGTGCTCATCGGCAGGGTTATAAAGCCCCTGTTGAGATGGCAAGGTACTAAATAGTGTCACGATCGCTCCCGATTTCAGTAATGAACTGATAAAGATTCGGGACATCGGTGGCCCGGTAAGACGTTAAGAAAAACTTTGAAGTACAACCTGCTCCCCTAGCGTCGCCAATAGCCGCCGGGTGGAGAAGGGTACCAAGTGGAAGTCAAAAGGGGGTACTAGATACCTCAGGGCTGCCCTAAATTCCCGAAAGATGCACAAGCGAACCAAGCCCCGCGGTGAGGCCCATGCCGATGCCCCCGCCCACGACCACTCTGAGTACTGTGATCACAGGCTTAGACCCGGCCACGCGTGCGCTGAGAAGACCTGTTCCAGCTAAACCGATAAGGGTGGCGATCACTATTCCGATCGACTTGTGAGATGGGCCCCATGCCAAGGCGCCGATCAGCGGAACAATCCCGCCGGCCGTGTAGCTGATCGCCGATGCCACAGCTGCCTGAGCTGGCTTCGCCTTTGTGTGCTCTAACTGACCCAGCTCATCCCTGAGATGCGCTTCTAACGCATCTTTCTCGTGCATGATGCGAGCAACCTCACGCGCCATCTCAAGCGGAAGACCGCGTTCTACATAAATTTGCGCGAGTTCAGCCTCCTCGCCATCTGGATCAATGGCTAAGTGCTCAATCTCAATAAGGCGGTCCGCCTCTTCGATATCACTCTGCGATTGCACTGAGATGTACTCGCCAACTGCCATCGAAAGTGCGCCGGCCGCAATGGCTGCAATTCCAGTGACGGTCAAGCTAGCAGTAGGGGCGGCAGTAGCAATTCCGATCATCAGAGAGGCAGTTGCCACAAGACCATCATTTGCTCCAAGAACTGCGGCGCGCAGCCAACCGGAACTAGCGTTCTTGTGTTCGCGATTTCTTAGATAGACATCTTCAATCATGATGCAATGCTACTCCGCTAGATCTTCGGTGTCTGCGCAACAATATGAAGAGTGAGAGAACTAAGCCCACAAAACTGACCCATTCGTTAAGGCGCAGGCCAAAGAAGTGATGGGCCTGATCGATTCGAAGCGCCTCAATCCAGCTCCGGCCTAGGCAGTAAGTCGCGGTGTAAGCCAGGAAGATCGTGCCACTCCTCGCCTTAAGCTGTGGCTCCAGCCATATGAGTAAGGCCGCAGCCGCAAAACACCAAAGGGCTTCATAGAGAAAGGCCGGATGAAAGGTTCTGAAATTCTCGAAACCTGCTGGTCGCAGATTCGGTGGAATCTCAAGCGCCCACGGTAAATTCGTTGGTCTGCCAAATAATTCGCCATTAAACCAATTTCCGAATCGTCCAATTCCTTGGGCGATAAGTATTCCCGGTGCTAGTGCATCGAGCAGTTCTGCGAATGTGAGTGAGCGTTCTTTTCGTTTAAAGATGAACCAAGAGGCGAGCGTTCCGAGCGCTACGGCGCCCCAAATACCCATTCCCCCATCCCAAATTTTGAGAGCATCAATCGGGTGGCCGCCAGTGCCAAAGTAACGATCTGGTGAAGTAATAACGTGATAGAGCCGACCGCCAATAATTCCCGCTGGAATCGCAACAATGGCGCAATCGATAATCTCATCGACATCACCACCGCGCATCGCATATCTCTTGCGCCCAAGAAAAATTGCCACCACAACCCCCAGAATGATGCAAAGGGCGTAGTAATGGATGGTTAAAGGCCCCAACCCCACCGCTGAATGCGACGGGGTTGGGATAAAAAATTTCATCGAGCTATCTACTGTGATTACTTAACCCCTGCAGCAGCAAAATCTGCCTTCAGTGCAGTGAGGTCTAAGTAGTGACTCTGTACCAACTGCTTGCCGTTGATGAACAAAGTTGGCGTTGAATTGACATTCTGCTTTGCAGCATCTGCTTCAACGTTCTTTGTCCAATTGAGATATTTACCGCTAGTGATGCAGTTTGAAATGCTCTTTGATGTATCACCTGCGCCAATTGCAACGAGGTTGAGAGTCATGTTGGTCCATTTACCTGAGTTCTCAGTTGCAGGTTGATTGTTAAAGAGTGCGGCATGCATATCTAAGAATTTACCGTCATCGGCAGTACATGCAGCGGCAGCTGCGGCCAAGATCGACTCTGGGCCAATAAATGTCATTGGGTGATACACCGCTTTGACCTTGCCAGAACGGACGAGATCATTGAGGTAGTTACCTGCTACCACTTCGAATTCACGGCAGTGTGGACATTGGAAATCTTCCCAGATATCGACACGGGTCTTCGCATCCTTATTAATAACTATGCCATAACCATCTGCTGCCGAAACTGAGGTCGGAATTGCAACATGGCTATTCGATTTATTGGAGACGACAGAGAAGATCACTCCAATAAGCACGACGAAGAGGATCATGCCGACTGCTAAGTTGCGGGTCGTATTATCTGAGCCCTTCTTAGGGTTTTTCTTATCACTCATATCTCGCTCCTTTAATCGCTACCGACAGGTGCATCTCTATTCGGCACTCGTTCTCTCGAGGGCGAACTTACCCTGTGGCTTCATAATGAGAAAAATTGCGGTCAGCGCCAAGCCAGAATCTCTCAGAATCTCCTGCCAGTACTTAGTGTGCCCGGCAGCAACCTGGCCACCGCCTCCAAAGCAACCACAATCTATGGTGAGGCCTCGGGCCCACGCCTGAGAGATAGCCCCTATAAAGAGAAGCATCGAGAGACCGCCAAATATCGCGGCATATCGGACGGTGATTCCAACAATCAAGAGAATTCCTGCACCGATTTCAAACCACGGAAGAGCCAGTCCAAAGATATTAGCCAGACCGACTGGAAGAAGTTTGTATGCTCGAACCGCCATCTGAGCCTCTGCCGGTGACTTCGCCTTGAGGTATCCAGCTAAGAGCAAGACTGTCCCCAGGAGCAATCGTGCCGCGAGTGTGATCCACGGTGTTAATACCTTCAGATTCTTCATCCTCGAACTCCTGCCGATAATGATGCAGCAAGCTCGCGAACTCGCTCGCAACCTTCTTCAATTGTCGCACTCTGCTGAATCAGGCGTATAAATGCTGATCCCACGATGACGCCATCTGCATATTGGGCCACTTCACGGGCCTGATCTCCGGTAGAGACGCCCAAGCCAACCGCCACGGGCAAATCGCTGCCGCTGCGAATGCGCGCAACCAGTGAACGCGCATCACCTGATACTGAATTGCGTGTTCCGGTCACTCCCATAAGCGAAGCGGCATAAATGAAACCTGAGCACTGCGAGGTAACAAGTGGCATTCGAGATTCAGATGTGCTGGGAGCAATGACGTAGATGCGATTGAATTGAGATTTCACGGAGGCCTGCGCCCATCTAGCAGATTCTTCAATCGTGAGATCTGGAGTAATTACCCCTGATCCGCCTGCCGCCATCAGGGCTGAACCAAATTCATCAACGCCGTATCTTTCAATGGGATTCCAATACGTCATGACGACCGTTGGTACACCTAGGGCTGCAGTCGATTTCACCAAATCAAAGACATCTGAAGCGCCAGTACCATTTTTAATCGCTTGATCGGCGGCATCTTGAATAATTGGGCCATCCATAACCGGATCGCTATAAGGGAAACCAATCTCGATTGCATCGACTCCGCCTTCAACCATCGCTGCGATAACACGAGGAGCACCTTCGATGGTGGGAAAACCCGCAGGCAAATATCCAATGAGTGCGGCACGCTTCTCACTCTTTGTGCGAGAAAATAGGCGTGCGAGTGGCGTATCGAACTCAACCATCAGAGCGGAATTCCAAAGTACTGCGCTGCAGTTTGCACATCTTTATCACCACGTCCAGACAAGTTCAGTAAAAGCACGGCATCTGGGCCAAGCTCGCGTCCAATAATCATTGCGCCAGCAAGGGCGTGCGCAGTTTCAATGGCAGGAATAATCCCCTCAGTCTTTGAGAGCAGTGAAAATGCCTCCATCGCCTGATCATCATTTATCGCGCGGTATTCAGCGCGGCCAATATCGTGAAGGTAAGCATGCTCTGGTCCAACGCCGGGATAATCAAGTCCAGCAGAGATGGAATGTGACTCAACAGTCTGGCCATTCTTATCTTGTAGTACATAGGTGCGGGTTCCGTGCAGTACGCCGGGTGTGCCACCAGAAATAGTTGCGGCGTGTTTACCAGAATCAATTCCGCTACCACCAGCTTCAAGACCGATGAGTCTGACGTTCACATCCTCAATAAATGGATGAAAAATTCCGATCGCGTTGGAGCCACCACCTACACACGCCAGAATGGCATCCGGGAGACGTCCAACTTCGGAGAGCATCTGCTCTCGCGCTTCAACACCGATAATGCGGTGAAAGTCACGCACCATTTCTGGGAATGGATATGGTCCAGCAACGGTACCTAAGAGGTAATGAGTTGTCTCAACATTAGTTACCCAATCTCGCATCGCTTCGTTGATTGCATCCTTGAGCGTCTTTGATCCCTGTGTAACTGGAATGACTTCGGCACCCAGTAACTTCATTCGAGCTACATTGAGTGATTGACGTTTTGTATCTTCTTCTCCCATGTAGACAACGCACTCAAGACCCATGAGTGCAGCTGCAGTAGCAGAGGCAACCCCATGTTGTCCGGCTCCGGTCTCAGCGATGATGCGCTTCTTGCCCATTCGCTTTGTGAGGAGCGCTTGGCCAAGGACGTTATTAATTTTGTGACTTCCCGTGTGATTAAGGTCTTCACGCTTTAAAAAGATTCGTGCTCCCCCGGCATGTTCTGCAAAGCGCTTTGCCTCGGTGATAATGCTTGGTCGCCCGGTATATGTGCGATGAAGTTCGCTGAGTTCGGCCTGAAAAGTTGGATCATTCTTTGCCGCGAGATGGGCAGCGGCTAATTGATCGAGTGCACCAATGAGCGCTTCTGGAACGAAGCGACCACCGTAAGGCCCGAAATGGCCAATAATCTCTGATTCTGCAATCGGGGTAGTTTGGCTCATCTGCTTAAAGTACCAGTAGGACTATCGCCCCAGCAGTCTGGAAATTGCCGCTTGCGGCTCCCCAGCACGAACAAGGGTCTCGCCCACGAGTATGGCATGGGCCCCCAACTCCTCCACTGCGATTACCTCAGACCGTTCTGAGATTCCAGACTCGGCCACCCGAATTATTCCCGCAGGTATCAATGGGATTAACTGATGAAAGGCTGCCGGATCAACATCCAGTGTCTTCAGGTTGCGTGAGTTGATGCCAATAATGGTCGGGCTCGCCTCTAAGGCGCGCTCTAACTCCGCTTCCGTGTGTACTTCAACGAGCACATCCATTCCGAGTTCGTTCGCCATCTGATGAAAATCGATAAATTGCGATTGCGTGAGACCTGCGACAATCAGGAGCAAGAGATCAGCCCCAAGGATCCGAGATTCAATTACCTGATACTCAGTAACGATGAAATCCTTGCGAAGCATCGGAATCGTGATCTCACTACGCACTGCCACAAAATCTTCGATAGAACCTTTGAAGCGACGTTGTTCTGTCAGAACGCTGACGATGCTGGCGCCGCCATCTTGATACTTCTCAGCGAGCTCTGCTGGATGAGTGATTGCACCAAGCTCACCCTTGGATGGTGAGGCTCGCTTCACTTCCGCAATGATCTTCGTCAGATCCGGGGTGGAAGTGAGCGCTGAAAGCGCACCGCGTAGAGGCGAAGCTTCGCTCAGTTGATCCTTGAGCTGTCGAAGTGGGACCGAACGTCGCTCTAAGTCTTCGAGTACACCTTCGATGATGGATTCAAGAACGCTGCTCATAGACTCGGATCCACATCATCGTTAAGTTTTGCCCACGGTGTCTGGGGTTTACGATCATATTTACGTTTCTTCTCGCCCCTGACCGAGAGTCGCAATAAGAATCCAGCGATGCCAGTCATTGCAAGGATCAAGACGACCTTACTCATAAGAAACTCTTCATCGAATTTGCCGCGGCAATCGCACCGAGTACGGCGGCTGCCTTATTTTGACACTCTAGATCTTCAGAGGTCGCAATCGAGTCTGCAACGATGCCAGCACCGGCTTGGACATAGGCAGTTCCATCTTTAATCACGGCGGTGCGAATCGCAATACATGAATCGATATTTCCTTGAAAATCAAAGTATCCAATTGTTCCGCCATAGATACCTCGACGGAGTGGTTCTAATCGTTCGATTATCTCCATCGCGCGGGGCTTTGGTGCACCCGAGAGCGTCCCTGCGGGAAATACCGCAAAGAGCGCATCTGCCGGTTTGGCACCCTTAGCCAATTTGCCGATCACTGTTGAGACGATATGCATCACATGTGAATATCGTTCGAGGTGCATAAATTCAACGACCTCAACGCTCCCCGGCTCGCACACTCGGCCAAGGTCATTACGACCAAGGTCAACAAGCATCAAATGTTCCGCACGCTCCTTGGGATCGGCGAGAAGTTCTTCACCATTTCGTTGATCCACTTCAGGATCTTGAGAGCGCGGGCGAGTACCAGCTATCGGGTGAACCATCACCTCATCACCAGTGATCTTAACGAGCGCTTCGGGGCTTGATCCAACAATTTCTAAACCATCGTCAAATCGGAAGAGATACATATACGGGCTAGGGTTTCTTATGCGAAGCGCGCGGTAAATATCGAGAGCATCAGCTGTGACCTTCATAGCAAATCTTTGAGAGAGTACGACTTGAAATGCTTCGCCACTTCGAATCTCCTCCCGTATCTCCTCAACTTTTTCGCAATAAGAATCGGAGCTCATTGATCTTTCGAAAACCGGTTCTGACGCTGAAAGCGGTTCGATAATTTTTGAAGGCGTCGGAACTGAGAGTGCATGCATCATGGCATCTAGTCGATTCATAGAATCGACGTATGCCTCATCTACTCGGTCTGCTGAGCCATCCCAATTGATCGCATTAGCAATCAAGGTGATAGATCCATTAAGGTGATCGAGAATTGCTAGGTCAGATGTCAGCATATAAGCAATCTCTGGAACCTTGAGATCTTCACGACCAAGTGAAGGGATCTTCTCCAACCTTCGAACAATCTCATAACTTGCATAGCCGACGAGGCCACCGGTCAATGGCGGCAAACCTGCAATCTTCGGACTCTTTAAATGCGCAGCGGTAATTTTGAGCGCCTCTAGCGGATCGAATCCAAATGGCACTCCTGCAGGGGCGCGACCAACCCATGTAGCAAGACCATTTACTTCAGTTAATGTGGCGAGATTATTGACACCAATAAATGAATATCGAGACCAGACTCCCCCATGCTCCGCCGATTCCAAAAGAAATGTTCCGGCACGATCTCTGGCTAATTTACTGTACACGGTCAATGGTGTCTCATGATCTGCGATGAAGGTTCGCCACACAGGTATGACATTGTGGGTGGTTGCATGAATTCGAAACTCTTCGAGAGTCATCATGTTAAAGCTTAATCTCGCGAGCGAAGCATGATCGAGTACCGGTGTGGCACGCTGCCCCGGTCTGCTCAACTTTGAGCAGTAGCGCATCGCCATCGCAGTCGTATGAAATATCGCAAAGTCTCTGGGTATGTCCAGAGCTCGCGCCTTTCATCCATAACTCATTGCGCGAGCGGCTCCAATAGGTGACTTGCAAAGTGTCAAGCGTTAATTGCAAAGCATTGCGGTTCATCCACGCAAGCATCAATACCTGCGAACTCTCGCAATCCTGCGCGATCGCGGCGACGAGCTCTCCACGATTAAATATCGCTTCAACCTCAAGAGGGATCTGGTGGACCATGCCCTTATTCTGCCGTACCGAAGGCTAGAGGCGAATCGAATATCCCTCGTTGATCAGCTCAGCTTTAACCTCACCTATGGTGAATCTCCCAAAATGAAAGACGCTCGCCGCCAACAGGGCATCGGCGCCAGCCTCAAGGGCTCGTCCAAAATCTTCTAGCTTTCCGGCCCCTCCACTTGCTATGACAGGAATATCGCAGATATCCCGAACGTCTCTAATCATCTCAAGGTCATACCCAGAAGCTGTTCCATCGAAATCCATTGAATTCAAGAGGATCTCGCCTGCGCCTCGTGCGATCACTTCTTCAACCCACGCCAATGCATCGATTCCAGTACTTGTCTTGCCACCATGCGTTGTAACTTCGTACCCCGACGGTGTCGCCGCTCTTTTGGCATCAACGCTCATGACCAAAACCTGATTACCGAATCGATCTGAAATCTCATTGATCAATGTCGGGTTGCGAATAGCGGCAGTATTAATCGAAATTTTATCCGCACCAGCTCTCAGGAGCGCATTTACATCATCCACCTGGCGAATACCGCCTCCGACGGTTAAGGGGATAAAAAGTTGATCAGCCGTCCGTTCAACCATCGTGAGCGTTGTCGATCGGTCTTCATTCGAAGCAGAAATATCCAAGAATGTTAACTCATCCGCCCCGGCATCACCGTAGCGTTTGGCAAGTTCGACCGGATCACCAGCATCACGCAAATTTTGAAAGTTCACGCCTTTAACTACTCGCCCACCTGCGACATCAAGGCAAGGAATTATTCGCTTTGTAAGCATTATCTACACACTTCGATCGCTTCACCCAGAGTAAAGGCACCTGCATAGAGAGCCTTTCCGACTATCGCACCCTCAACTCCAATATCGCGCAGCGACTTGATGGCAACTAAATCGTCAAGTGTAGAAACACCACCACTTGCAACGATCGGTTTCTTAGTTGCGGCGCATACCTCTTTGAGCAAATATAAATTTGGCCCGGTGAGTGTTCCGTCCTTTGCTACATCTGTCACGATATAACGAGAACAACCATCTCGATCTAAACGTTCGATAGTTTCGAAGAGATCTCCGCCTTCTCGCGTCCAACCGCGTGCAGCTAACGTGTGGCCGCGCACATCTAACCCGACAGCGATTCGCTCACCAAACTCCGAGATGACTTTAGCCGTCCATTCTGGGTTCTCGAGCGCTGCAGTTCCGAGATTGACACGTTCGCAGCCAGTTGCGAGTGCGCGTCGAAGAGATTCATCATCGCGAATTCCACCTGATAGCTCAACACGTAGATTCACACTCTTGATCACCACTTCAAGGAGGGCAGCATTACTTCCGGTTCCAAAAGCTGCATCGAGATCGACAAGATGGATCCACTCAGCACCTGCCGCCAAAAATTCTTGAGCAACTTCACGAGGATCGCCATACTGGCTCTGCGCAGACAATTCACCTTGTACGAGTCGGACGGCTTTGCCATCCTTTACGTCAATCGCTGGTAGAAGTTCTAGTCCCATTGCGCCTCCCGAAGTCATAAGGTCTCCACCCAATTCTTGATAAGTCTTTCGCCAGCCTTCCCGCTCTTCTCCGGGTGAAACTGCGTAGCGCTGATATGACCAGATTCAATCGCAGAGAGGAATCTCTCACCATATTCGGTGTAGGTGTTTCGCGACGCATCTGATTGAGCGGAATGAGGACGCTGCGTAACGGCATAGGAGTGCACAAAATAAAACGACTCTTTTTCAATTCCCGCAAAGAGTTTGCTCTCCTTGGCTGGCTCCACGGAGTTCCAACCAATGTGAGGTAGCACTGGTGCTCTTAATCGTGATACCTGTCCATCCAATACGCCGACACCTTTGTGATCACCTTTTTCGGTGCCAGAGTCGAAGAGAATCTGCATACCTACACAGATTCCTAAAATCGCCATTCCAGATTCGACTCGTCTGCGGATAATCTCATGACCATTAATTGCAACCAATTGCTCCATACACGCTGCAAATGCGCCGACACCTGGAACCACCAACCCATCGGCAGCGAGTGCAACATCGATTTTGTCGGTTACTAGAACCTCATGGTCGGTTAATTCAAAAGCTCGTTGGGCTGAGCGCAGATTCCCCGAACCGTAATCCAGAATCGCAATCAAAGAGTTCCCTTAGTTGATGGAATACCTGCGACCCCATCACGTGAAACCGCATCACGAAATGCGCGTGCTACCGCTTTGAACTGTGCTTCGAAGACGTGATGTGCATTGCGCCCTTCGAGGACTCGAATATGTAATGCAATGCGTGCCTCGGCAATAATTGACTCCCAGATATGGCGACCAAGGGTCGTATCGAATGTTCCGATCAACTCTACGATCTCAGGTTGGCGGTGAACCAAATATGGACGGCCTGAAAGATCCACTGCAGCGGTGACAAGTACTTCATCGAGCGGAACGGTCGCATCGCCAAAGCGGCGAATCCCTGCTTTGTCCCCAAGCGCTTCCCTCAGTGCTTGCCCAAAAGCGAGAGAGGTATCTTCGACGGTATGGTGAGAGTCGACATCGACATCACCCACGGTAAGAACTGTGAGGTCAAATCCTGAGTGCTTGCCAAGTTGAGAGAGCATGTGGTCAAAGAACGGGACTCCTGTTTCCACATTAATGATGCCGGTTCCATCGAGATTGAGCTCAACACTGACACGCGACTCTTTAGTCTCGCGGACTACCTTAGCTATTCTTGGATTCATCGCGATTTATCTCCCTCGGTAACCTTCGATCTAGACATCTAGTATGACGCAATCTCGTGCATCGCTGCGATAAATGCATCGTTCTCGTTGCGAGTTCCTACCGTGACACGGAGGTATCCCTCTAACGAAATATCTCGGATCAGGACTCCCCGGTCTAGGAAGGTTTGCCAAAGATCCTGGCTCACTCCCGAAAATCCAGTGAAGAGGATGAAATTCGCAGAACTCGGGATTGCCTTCCAGCCATTGAGGTTGATAGCAGCGCTTACGCGTTCGCGTTCTTCCCTGATTTCATCGAGCCCAGATTGCAGAAGATCGGCGCACTCAATCGCAGTTTCGGCAGCTGCTTGTGTAAGAGCGCTCAAGTGGTACGGCAATCGAGTCACAAGCATGGCATCAATGACACTGGGATGCGCTACCAAATATCCAACTCGTGCGCCAGCAAAAGCGAAGGCCTTACTCATGGTTCTGCTTACGACAACGTTTGGGTTGCGTACGATTAAGGTGACTGCAGAATCTTCTGAGGAGAATTCACCATAGGCCTCGTCTACAACGAGCAGAGCACCAACCTCTGCCGACGCACGCGCTAGAACTTCGATATCTGCGATCGACGTTGAGGTACCCGATGGATTATTTGGAGTTGTCAGAAAAACCAATCGTGGCTTGACTTCGCGAATACCCGAAGCCGCGCCTTCGCTATGAATTTTAAAGTCAGAATCGCGACTACCAGCAATCCAACTGGTACCTGTGATGTTTGCGATCATCGGATGGACGGAGTACGAAGGCGTGAATCCAATTGCAGTGCGATTACTTCCTCCGAAGGCAAGGAAGAGGGTCTGTAGAATTTCGTTACTGCCATTGGCAGCCCAGATATTTCGGCTATCAAAACGCTCGTGAGAAAGTTGATTGATGTACGCGGCAAGTTTTGTACGCAGTTGGATTGCATCTCGGTCCGGATAGCGATTGAGATCAGTTGAAATTTCTGCAATGCGATCCATGATCCGATCTCGAACTTCAGAGGGCAATGGGTGCGGGTTTTCATTTGTGTTCAGGGAGATCACATGTGGAATTTGTGGGGCTCCGTAAGGCGATGAGCCACGAAGATTCTCTCGCAGCGGTAACCACTGTGGCCACGTGCGGCCAGCATCATTCTCGTTACTCATTACTCACCCGATCCATTCTCAAGGTTTGTCAGCCTTACGGCGATCGCCTCGCCATGTGATGGTAGGTCCTCGGCGTTAGCTAAGGTGATGACATTTGCTGCGATCTCGCGAAAAGCTACTTCGCCATATTCAATAAAACTAACTCCGCGCAGAAAGCTCTGAACCGATAATCCACTTGAGTGACACGCACAGCCACCAGTAGGTAGCACATGGTTTGAGCCGGCCGAGTAGTCACCGAGCGACACTGGCGAGAATCTACCTAAAAATACCGCACCTGCATTGCGAATCGCAGACGCGATCGCTCTCGGATCCCTCACCATTAATTCAAGGTGCTCCGCTGCATATGCGTTTACAACATCTACTCCTTGTTCGAGTGATTCGACCAAGACAATTGCAGATTGCACGCCACTTAGCGCTGTTCGAATTCTTTCAGAATGCTTTGCGCTCTCAATCTGATTCGCTAATTCGCGCTCTACCTGAATACCTAACTCTTCCGAGGTTGTTACTAAGACTGCAGCGGCTATCGTGTCGTGCTCTGCTTGGCTAATAAGGTCGGCAGCTACTTCGCTAGCAATCGCACTCTCATCTGCAAGAATCGCGATCTCTGTCGGACCAGCCTCTGAGTCGATACCAATCAAACCTCGAAGCGCGCGCTTTGCGGCAGCGACGTAAATATTCCCAGGACCAGTGACAATGTTGACTCTTTCACAGAGGCCCTCAACTCCATAGGCAAACATTGCAATTGCTTGAGCGCCGCCTATTGCATAGACCTCATCTACTCCAAGAAGCGCACAGGTTGCAAGAATCGTTGGGTGCGGATATCCGCCATTCTCTCTTTGTGGTGGCGATGCAACCGCGATACTCGCTACTCGAGCGATCTGTGCCGGTATTACATTCATCATGACTGAACTTGGATAGACCGCGCGTCCACCGGGGACATAGAGACCGACTCGGTCAACCGGAATCAATCGGTGCTCAACAACTCCACCATCAACAACGTGGGTCTCAATGCTCTCTCGCACTTGGGCCGAGTGAACCTTAATAACTCGAAGGATTGCCTCTTCTAAGGCGCTGCGAATCTTTGGGTCAAGCGAATTCAACGCTTCTTCAATAACAGATGCTGGCACTCGAATAGAAGCTGGTGCGATTCCATCAAAACGTTCACCTAGAGCTATGAGATCGCTCTCATCACCATTCTTCACCTGCTCAAGGATGGGTTCGATCGCAGCCATTGCAGTGGTGATATCGAGGACCGCGCGCGGTAATTCCATCCGGTACTGAGATTGAGAGCGCGTGCTTGCTCGCAGATCGAGCGTGCGAATCAATGGCGCCATGAGATGATTCTAGAGGTTGGCTCGCTACCTTCGCTCTCGAATACCCGAGAGTGACCCACCTAACTCACTAAACAGTCGGCCCCTAAGATCTGTTTGAGATCGGCTGAAAGGCTCGGCGATGAGGTGACCCTAAGTGAATCATCGATCTTCATCATAACTCCACCTTTTCCATTCTCTAGCTTGAGGTGCACTTCGCGATTTCCGGGATGCGATCGCAGGATCTCTTTCATGCGCTCGACCAGCGGCGGGGTTACACGAACTGAATCAATGGTGATCACTACTGGGCCAGTTGGTGCGGCGCTGACATCGGGCATCGACATATCTAGAGCGGTGATGCGGGCGTTCTCTTCACGGCGATCGATACGGCCGCGTATGACAACAACGCGATCCTCTACAAGATTGAGCGCATGAGTTGTGTAGGTGTTGGCAAAGAACATCACATCAGCGGAGCCTTCGAGATCTTCAATGGTAACAATCGCCCATGAATTGCCCTGCTTGGAAACTTTCCGTTGCACACCGGTAATGAGGCCACCTATCGAAACGATCGCTTCATGCCCAATCGAGTCATCAGCGAGTGCAGAGATCGGCATATCAACTGCGGCGCGAAGAATGTGCTCAACTCCAAAGAGTGGATGATCTGAAACGTAGAGCCCCAACATCTCGCGCTCGTAGGTAAGTAGGAGCGACTTATCCCACTCCTCACGCGGAATTTCTACTTCAACATTGGTGACGGCGGAGCCAGAATCAGGAGACGATCCGAAGAGGTCGTATTGACCGATAGATTCTGCGCGCTTGCTCTCCATCACGGAATCGATTGCGCTCAAGTAGATCATCATGAGACCGCGACGTGAGTGGCCGAGCGAGTCGAAAGCTCCAGCTTTAATAAGAGATTCAATCGTCTTCTTATTGCATACTTGTTGATCTACCTTTGCTAGAAAATCTCCAAAGGATGTATATCGACCCTTCTCTTTTCGAGCAGCAACAATTGAGGCGGTGACATTCTCGCCGACGTTTCGGATCGCGCTGAGGCCAAATCGAACATCACCGCCACGTGGTGTGTAATCAGATTCTGATTCATTGACATCAGGAGCAAGTACCTTGATTCCCATCCGACGACATTCGCTGAGGTAGAGCGCGCTCTTATCCTTGTCATCGCGTACAGATGTGAGAAGGGCGGCCATGTACTCGGTGGGGTAATTAGCTTTGAGGTAAGCAGTCCAGAATGAAACCACGCCATACCCAGCACTATGTGCCCGGTTGAAGGCATAGTCCGCAAAGGGAATCAGAGTCTCCCAAAGCTTTGAGATCGCACCCTTTGAGAATCCGTTCTCCACCATGCCAGCTTCAAAATTAACGAACTCCTTATCAAGGATCTCCTTCTGCTTCTTACCCATCGCCTTACGCAAGAGGTCTGCGCGACCCAGTGAGAACCCGGCAACTTTTTGCGCGATCGCCATTACTTGCTCTTGATAGACAATCAAGCCGTAGGTATTACCTAAAATATCAGCGAGGGGTTCAGAAAGTTCGGGATGGATTGCGACTACTGGCTTACGCTTATTTTTGCGATCGGCGTAATCGTTATGTGCGTTCACGCCCATTGGACCTGGTCGATAAAGCGCAATCACAGCAGAGATATCTTCAAATGAGTCCGGGGCCATCTGCCGCAGCAGTGCCCGCATAGGGCCACCATCAAGCTGGAAGACACCGAGCGTATCTCCGCGACCAAGGAGTTCAAAGGTTCGTTGATCTGAAAGTTCTAAATCTTCGAGGGTGAGATCGATATTTTGATTCGCTTTAATATTTAAGAGCGCTTCATCAAGAACAGAGAGGTTGCGTAGCCCCAAGAAATCCATCTTGAGTAGGCCAATGGCCTCACAGGCACCCATATCAAATTGAGTAATAATTGCGCCATCACTCTCACGGCGATGGATTGGAATCACGTCAAGGAGCGGGTACTTACTTAAGATCACACCGGCAGCATGAACACCAGATTGGCGCTTGAGACCTTCAAGACCACGAGCGGTATCAACTATTCGCTTTGAATCGGGATCGGTCTCGTAGAGAGTTCGGAACTCCCCCGCTTCGCCATAGCGATCATCCTTAGGATTAAATATTCCAGAGAGGGTGATGTCCTTGCCCATAACTGTGGGCGGTAGCGCCTTAGTAAGACGTTCACCTAGGGCATAGGGATAACCTAAGACTCTCGTGGAATCTTTTAACGCTTGTTTCGATTTAATATTTGAATATGTGATGATCTGAGCGACACGATCTTCACCGTACTTCTCTGTTGCATATGCGATCATCTCGCTTCGACGACGCTCATCGAAGTCCAGATCGATATCTGGCATAGAGATACGTTCTGGATTTAAGAATCGCTCAAAGAGTAGCCCGTGACGAATTGGATCGAGTTGAGTGATTCCGAGTGCGTAGGAGACGAGTGATCCTGCAGCTGACCCACGACCTGGACCGACGCGAATTCCTACCTCGCGCGCATGTTCACAGAGGTCTGCCACCACAAGGAAGTAGCCAGGAAAACCCATCGAAATCATCGTATCGAGTTCGTAATCAAGACGCGCTTGGTACTCGGCCGGTAGTTCTCCGCCTAGAAGAGCCTTCATTCCTTGGGTAGCGAGTTTTCGAAGCCATGAATCTTCACTCTCGCCAGCTGGAACTGTAAATTGCGGAAGGAGATTTTCGTGCTCGCGCATCGTCGTGTTGCAACGCTCGGCGATTAGTAGTGTGTTGTCGCAAGCACCCTCAAGTTCACTAAAGGCTGATCGCATCTGCCCCGCGGTCTTGAGATAGAACTCATCGTTATCAAATTTAAATCGCTTGGGATCGGCGATCGTAGATCCAGATTGAACACAGAGGAGAGCTTCGTGGGCTCCTGCATCTTCATGTTTTGTGTAATGGAGATCGTTCGTTGCCAGCAATGGTAGGCCAAGATCTTTACCCAACTTGAGAAGATCTGCCTTCACACGAGTTTCGATTTCGATTCCGTGGTCCATCACTTCAAGGAAGAAATTCTCCTTACCGAAGATATCTCGAAGTTCACTCGCCGCCTGGCGGGCTTCCTTATAAGCGCCCATACGAAGACGAGTCTGCACTTCTCCACCCGGGCAACCAGTTGTTGCGATTATTCCTTTGGCGTATTTCGAAAGTAATTCGCGATCCATGCGAGGCTTGTAATAGAAGCCTTCTAGGGAAGCAAGAGAAGATAACTTGAAGAGATTTCCAAGGCCCTCATTATTTTCGGCAAGCAGTGTCATGTGGGTATAGGCACCGCCACCGGATACATCATCTTCGCCGCCATCGGCCCATTTCACACGGCTCTTGTTGAACCGTGAATCAGGTGCGACGTAGGCTTCAATACCAATAATCGGTTTAACACCAGCCTTTAAAGCTTGTTTATTAAATTCGTAAGCACCAAAGACATTGCCGTGATCAGTAATCGCAATCGCCGGCATCTCAAGCCGGGCAACTTCGTTGACGAGCTCCTCAACGCGTGCCGCTCCGTCGAGCATCGAGTACTCGGTATGTACGTGGAGGTGTACGAAATTATCTGACACGGTTGGTGAGATTACTACTGTGGGCTAGTCGCGCTCTTGATTGGACTCAAGCAAGGCCAAGGCGCGTCTTAGATCGTCGGGGTATTCCGAGGTGAAGTGAAGGCTCTCCCCGGTAATTGGATGTGTCAATGTGAGTTCGCGCGCATGGAGCCATGGTCGATTCATCTGAAGTCGGTCGGCGATCGTGTGATCTGCTCCATAGGTGAGGTCGCCCACCAATGGATGGTGTAGCGCCGAGAAATGAACTCGGATCTGATGCGTGCGGCCGGTCTCAAGTTCAATCTCTAGGAGTGTTACGGCACGAAAATATTCGAGCGCCTTGTAGTGGGTGATGCTTGGCTTGCCATCTGCGACAACGGCAAAGCGGTAATCCTCTTTCGGATGTCGATCAATCGGTGCATCGATCGTTCCTTCAGTCGGATCCATATGGCCTTGCACTAGGGAGTGATAAACCTTGCCCACAGTTCGATCTCTAAATTGATCCTTGAGATGGGAGTAAGAAATTTCATCCTTAGCGACAACCATCAACCCGGTGGTGCCAACGTCGAGACGATGAACAATCCCCTGACGCTCTGCCGCGCCGCTCGTCGAAACGTTGTAGCCAGCGGCGATAATTGCACCAATAACAGTGGGGCCAGTCCATCCTGGACTTGGATGAGCAGCAACACCGGCAGGCTTATCAATCACAATGATGTGATCATCGTTGTAGACAACGTTGAGGCCTTCAATCGGAGTAGGAGTCAGGGTTGGTTCGCCCTTGGGTGCCGGCATCAAAATTTCAACGAGATCACCACTCAATACTTTCTCGGACTTACCAAGAGGTTTACCTTTTCGGGATACCTCACCTGCTTCAAGCATCCCAACAACAACTGAACGAGATAGCCCTAAGAGCCGAGCAAGGGCCGCATCTACGCGCTCTTGATCCAGGCCTTCGGGTATTGATAAGACCTTTAATTCGCGATCACTCATTCTCGTTATCCATCTGATCATCCTTTGGCGGTTGCACTGGTGGGATATTTCTTAAGACGAGGACCGCCGCAAGAACTGCTCCGATAACAATAGAGGAATCGGCGAGGTTAAATGTCGGCCAATGCGTGACCTCGATCCAATCGACGACTGCGCCTCGGAAAGCGCCTGGCGCCCGCAGAATCCGGTCAATCAGATTGCCACAGATTCCGCCCACTACAAGGCCAGCCGCTAGGAGCCACCCCCTATGAGAGAAGGTCGAGGCTCTTCGAGTTATCAACGCAGCCACCAGCAGGGAGAAGATGCTCAGCAGAATTGTTCGATTCGTAGCAACGCTAAATGCAGCGCCAGTGTTACGAACAAGGTGGAGTGAGAGTAGCGACCCAATGATCCGGTGAGGATTAGCGCCTAAGGCAACGAGTGCAATCGACTTAGAGATGCAATCAATTCCAGCGACGATTAAGACTGTCAGCGCAAGACGGCGCCGTGCCATCATCACAGCAGAGCGCCTAAAAAAATCAGCGACGCTCCTCCTTCTGCTTACAACTCATGCAGAGGGTTGCGCGAGGGAAAACTTGCAGACGCGCCTTGCCGATTGGGCTGCCGCACTCTTCACAACGACCATAGACCTTGGTATCAATACGTTGGATTGCACGCTCTGTCTGCATCACCATGTCACGCGCGTTATAGACAAGAGACATCTCATGTTCGCGCTCGAAGGTCTTGGTGCCGGCGTCAGCCTGGTCATCGCCAGCTCCTACGCCAGCGGAGACGATGAGATCTTCCATCTCACCTTCAGCCTCAGCTAGTTCCGCTTTGAGTCGAACGAGATCCTTAGCGAGCGCAGAACGCATTGACTTGAGTTCTGTGGCGTTCCAACTAGCCTCACTATCTTCAACAACGAAGGGTGCAGGCGCTCCCTTAATTGGCTTGAGCGGCGCAACTTTTTTGCCAGCTTTGATCGGACGTGGTGGTGGTGGCATGACGAGGCGGCGCTCTTCAACAACCGCATCTGGGCCATCCTTCACCTCTTTTGGAGCGACGGAGATTGTGGTCGAATCTCCTGTGGTTGTGCTTTGAAGCTTTGCCGCGACTGGCTTTGCTGCCGCCTTCTTCGCTGGAAGTTCCTTTAATACGGGGGTCGCCTTCTTCGCCGGGGTCGCCTTCTTTACTGGCGCAGCCTTCTTTACTGGCGCAGCCTTCTTTACTGGCGCAGCCTTCTTTACTGGAGCTGCCTTTTTGGCGGGAGCTGCCTTCTTTGCTGGAGCTGCCTTTTTGGCGGGAGCTGCCTTCTTTGCTGGAGCTGCCTTTTTGGCGGGAGCTGCCTTCTTTGCTGGAGCTGCCTTCTTCGCTGGCGCGGGCTTACCCTTCTTCAATAGCTTTGCGACGACGCCCTTCAGAGGCTTTACCGGACTCTTCTTCGCTGTTGGCACGTATCCACTACCTTCATATTGCTATCGATGATTACAACGCTTTGATGTAAAGGGCCTTGCTAAATTTTTGGGTGAAAGGAGTGCTCAGGCTAGAACTGATAGGCGCTAAATACCAACTTCACCGCGCTAGACTAGCGCTTTACCAATCTGACGTGCCGGTAGAGCGCGTGATAAAGGAGTAGTGGCGTGAGCAACGAGAAGGATGGCCGCTTCAAGGCCCTAGCTCCTGCGATCGACCTGCCTGCCACCGAACATCAGATCCTCTCCTTCTGGGAGGAGAACTCGATCTTCGCCAAAAGCATCGCTGCTCGTGAAGGCGCCCCTCGTTGGACCTTCTATGAGGGTCCGCCCACCGCAAACGGTAAGCCTGGAACTCACCATATTGAAGCCCGAGTCTTTAAGGATCTCTTCCCGCGTTACCAGACGATGAAGGGCAACCAGGTAATCCGTAAAGCTGGCTGGGATTGCCATGGCCTTCCGGTCGAGATCGCAGTTGAGAAGGAGCTTGGCTTCTCTGGCAAGGGAGATATAGAAAAATTTGGTATCGCTGCCTTCAACGAGAAGTGCCGCGAGTCAGTGCAGCGCCACGTGGGTGAATTCTCGACCATGACTCGTCGCATGGGATTCTGGGTTGATTTTGAAGAGGCTTACTGGACCATGTCTCCAGAATATGTCGAGAGCGTCTGGTGGTCACTCCAACAAATTTTCAATAAGGGCCTGCTCGTTCAAGATCACCGCGTTGCGCCTTATTGTCCGCGTTGCGGAACAGGCCTCTCTGATCACGAACTCGCACAAGGATATGAGACTGTTCAAGATCCATCTGTTTATGTGCGCTTTCCTGCTACCTCAGGCATTGCTGGCGACCTTGGCGCCGCCTTCTTGGTCTGGACAACAACGCCCTGGACCCTCGTTTCAAATACCGCCATCGCAGTCAATCCTGGCGTCAACTACCAAGTCATTGAAGTGAAGAGTGAGGACTCCTCTGAACGGTTAGTAGTCGCGGAAAACCTCGTTGCATCGATTGCAGCGCCTGAGAAGGTCACGGTCTTGGCAAATCTTCTTGGTGCAGATCTTGAGCGAAGCACCTACCAGCGCCCCTTTGATCTCCTTGAGATTCCAGAGTCGCATTTCATCGTGCTCGCTGATTACGTCACTGTCGAAGATGGAACTGGTCTAGTCCATCAGGCTCCTGCCTTCGGCGCAGATGACCTTCAGGTCTGTCGAAAGTATGGCCTACCGGTAGTAAATCCAATCGCTCCAGATGGAACTTTTTTGCCTGAGATCGAGATGGTTGGCGGAACCTTCTTCAAGGATGCCGACAAGATTTTGATTAAAGATCTCAAGGCTCGTGGCTTAATGTTTAAGCACACCCAATATGAGCACTCCTACCCACACTGCTGGCGCTGTCACACCGTACTTATTTATTACGCACAGCCTTCTTGGTATATCCGCACAACTGCGATAAAAGATTCACTCTTGCGTGAGAATGCAAAGACTGATTGGCATCCCGAAACTATCAAGAGTGGAAGATTCGGTGATTGGCTAGAAAATAATATTGATTGGGCAGTTTCGCGTAATCGTTACTGGGGGACTCCCCTACCTATCTGGCGCTGCCCGGATGGCCATCTCTACTGCGTTGGTTCACTCGCTGAGCTAGCAACGTTGAGCGGAAGAGATATTGCTGGAACCGATCCGCATCGACCATTCGTTGATGACATCACCTTTGATTGCACTCAATGTGACGCGAGAATGACACGCGTCTCTGAAGTGATCGATTGTTGGTATGACTCCGGTGCGATGCCCTTTGCGCAATGGGGCTATCCGCACAAGGAAGGGTCAGTTGAGAAGTTTGAAGCGGCCTATCCTGCAGATTTCATTGCTGAAGCGATTGATCAGACCCGCGGGTGGTTCTACACGCTGATGACGATTGGCACCTTGGTCTTCGACCAGAGTTCTTATGAGACTGTCCTCTGCCTCGGTCACATCCTTGATAAAGATGGCCGAAAGATGAGTAAGCATTTAGGAAATGTGCTTGAACCGATCGCCTTGATGGATCAACATGGCGCAGATGCAGTCCGCTGGTACATGCTTGCAGCTGGTTCACCGTGGTCTGCTCGCCGCGTCGGTCATGATGCGCTCTCTGATGTTGTGCGCAAAACGCTCCTCACCTATTGGAATACCGTCTCCTTCTTCGCCCTCTATGCGAAGGCCGCTGATTTCACACTGACGGGCTCGCACGCCCCATCTACCGACACGATGGATCGCTGGATCACTTCAGAGCTAAACCAATTGATCCAAGAAGTTGATAGCGCCTACGCAGCATTTGATTCCCAGCTTGCTGGAAAGCTACTTGCAACATTTATCGATGATCTCTCAAATTGGTATGTTCGTAGGTCGCGTCGACGTTTCTGGGATGGCGATGCCGCAGCGCTGGCGACCTTATACAACGCACTGAAAATTCTTACCCAGCTACTCTCACCGATGATTCCATTTATTTCAGAGCATGTCTGGCAAGAGCTCGTTCGCACCGCAGATAAATCGGCAGCGCAATCTGTTCACCTCACCGATTTTCCAGTTGCAGATCCAGTTCTCATCGATCAACCATTGACGACATCAGTACGACTCTCTCGCCGCTTAGTTGAGCTAGGCCGCGCTGCCCGCGCTGAGTCAAAGATCAAGATTCGCCAGCCACTCGGCCGCGCACTCGTCGCAGCGCAAGGTTTCGACGCGATGGATCCAGAGATCCGCGCTCACATCGCCGATGAACTCAATGTCATCTCACTCGATGACCTCGCTAGCGCTGATGGTGATTTGGTGGATATCTCTATTAAAGCAAACTTCCGAACGATCGGTGCAAAGTTCGGAGCCGATGTTCAGGCGATCGCTCGCGCATTGATGGCTACAGATCACGCCGAATCTGTCCGAGCCCTCCGCGCAGATCACTCACTCACGATCACCTACGATGGCAAAACTGTCGTACTAGGTATTGATGACCTCGTTATTACGGAGACCCCAAAGAATGGTTGGTCAGTTGCTTCACATGGTGGTGAGAGCGTTGCTTTAGATCTTGAACTCACCCCAACCTTAATTCAGGCTGGTCTGGTACGCGAGATCATTCGTGCCATCCAAGAAGAGCGCAAAACTTCAGATTTTGATATCTCAGATCGCATTATTGTTCGCTGGAATGGTTCATCTGAGATTGCAACTGCAATGCAGGCTGAGCAAGCGCTCATCGGGGCTGAAGTATTGGCGATCACCTTTGAACGAGACTCCGGACTTACCATCGATGAAGAACTTGGCTTAGCGCTCGCACTCACCAAGCAGTAAGAACTACTCTGGCTGATTAGGTACTAGTAGGTACTAGTGGAGTGTGTTGACGACGCGTTGCAACATCTGCACAACGATGAAGATCAAGATAAATGAGAGATCGATCGCAACTGGCCCAAGACGCAGTGGCGGAATAAAACGTCTCACAAATTTCATCACTGGATCTGTGATCGCGTAAATCGCCTCAGCAATAATGAGAATTAACCCACGAGGTCGCCATTGCGCCGCAAAGATACGAACATAGTCGAGAATTAAACGCCCAAAGAGGGCGAGGACAAATATCTGAAGAATTAACTTCAGGATAAAAACCAGAAGAGTCATGAGGATCAGCTCTGGTTGAAGAAGCTAGCCTCTGCCGCCGCCGCCTTATGCTCCGATGAGACTCGAACATTGGCAGGAGTTAAGAGAAATACCTTCGAAGTAACTCGCTCAATACTTCCGTGGTGTCCAAAGACAAGTCCAGATGCAAAATCAACCAGGCGCTTGCGCTCTGACTCTTCCATATCGCTGAGGTTCATCAGAACTGGCTGCCCCTCGCGGAAATGTTCGCCGACAGTACGAGCCTCATTATAAAAACGAGGATGGATAGTGAAGATGGAATCCAAGATCGGAAGTTCTGCCTGGGCTGCTACCGGTGTCACTGGCATCACTGGTGTCACACGCTCACGAATTGGCGCTGATGCAGTGACAGCACGAGATGCACCAGAAGGTGGAGTAACGCGAACGCTCTTCTGTGGGAGCTCCATCGCTACTGTAGTTTCGAAATCTGCCTCGTCATCAACGAGTCCTAGATACCCTGCCATCTTTTTAAATGCATTAGCCATAGTCCAAGTTTAGGCGGGCTCTGGCCGCGAACCGAGGATTGAACTACCCACCCGGATATGTGTCGCACCGGCGAGGATCGCCGCTTCAAAATCCCCACTCATCCCCAGTGAGAGTGATGGAAGTTCTAATTCTCTTGCCAGATTTGCCACATCCGCGAAGGCACCACGTGGATCGACCCCTATAGGTAGAACACACATCAATCCGACGACCTTAATTGCAGGAAGATTGCGAATCGATTCGTAGAAGCCCCGGATCTCAGACTTAGCTACTCCACCTCGATCACTCCGGTCCGGCTCCAAATTCACTTGAATGAAGAACTCCCGCTCTAAGTTACCTGCTGATAAGAATCGACTGCTCTTCTCTGCATGATCTCGTGAATCTAGTGAATGGATCGTCTGGGCCCAGCCAAGAATGGATGGGATCTTGCGAGATTGAATCTGTCCTTGGAAGTGCCAGCGAATATCCGCGGGTAACTCAGCTGATTTCTGCGCACCCTCGCTATCGCGATTCTCACCAAAGTGGCGCAGCCCTAAATCGTATAAATACATGGCATCACTTGCTGGGAAGAATTTTGTCACTGCGATCAAAGTGATCTCATCGCGCGTGCGACCAGATTGAGCGAGAGCGGCATCGATTCGAGCTTCAACCTGTGCCAGATTCTCTTTGATTTCCTCTTTGCGGCTGGTCATAGCGAGATAACTCCCGCCTGGCGACCAATCGTTTTATCGCGGCGATAGGAGAAGAATTGAGAATTTTCGAGAGTACAGATACCCAGTGCGTGAGTATCTATGCCACGTTCACGCAAAATTCCGATCGCCCCTCGCGGGAGATCGAGTGAGTGTTGCGCGGTTGAAGTCGCGCTAGCCGGGAAGAATGTGGTGACTTCTTCGTACATCTCAGGAGAGACTTCATAACATCCGCCGCAGATTGAAGGACCAATCCAAGCAAAGATCCCGGTAGCTCCGAGTCCTTCCATGATATCCAGCGTTTTATCAATAATTCCATGTGTCATGCCGATTCTCCCGACATGAACGGCAGCAACACAGGTGTGAGAACTCAACAAGAGCGGAATGCAATCCGCAACAAGAACAGCTAGTCCGAGGCCCGGATTCTGGGTCACCAGCGCATCGGCCTCGGGATCAATATCAGAGAATGTGTGAACTAACTTCACCACATCGCTATGGCTCTGGCTCATGAACTGCAATGACTCCAGCTTCAACTGGCTGCGCAGCCGTTCACGATTTTGTAGAGCTACCGAACGATCATCTCCAGTATGAAGGGCGAGATTATCCGGCGATGAGGTGAAGTGAATCTTTGGCATGCGATTACTTCATGAAGTCGGGGATATCAATCTCATCTTCAGTAACCAGCTCTTCAAAGGTGATCTTGCGGCGAGTCGCAGCGACTATTGGAATACCATCTGTATTTTCATTGATACCAAGATCAAGGGCTACTGCCAATGGGTCATTCGCTGCAATGGGATTTGCTTGGCCCGAGAGCGCTGTCGCGCTAATAGTTGGCATCTCGACGCGCTTTGGCGCTCCGCCATCAAAGCCAGCTGCAATCACAGTGATACGTACTTCATCACCAAGAGCATCATCAATGACAGTTCCGAAGATGATATTTGCATCAGGATGAGCAAATTTTGCGACGAGCTCTGCAGCTTCAGAGAGCTCAAAGAGGCCAAGGTCAGATCCGCCTGCAATCGACATTAAGACGCCACGCGCACCATCGATTGATGCTTCAAGCAATGGACTGGCGATAGCAAGTTCGGCGGCACGGATGGCACGAGCTTCACCACGCGCAGAACCAATTCCCATAAGCGCTGAGCCCGCGCCAGCCATCACGCTCTTCACATCTGCAAAGTCAAGGTTGATCAGCCCTGGAGTTGTGATCAAGTCAGTGATTCCTTGGACTCCAGAGAGGAGAACTTGATCTGCACTTCGGAAAGCTTCAACAGCTGTGATCGTGCGATCTGAAATAGCGAGGAGGCGATCATTAGGAATAACAATCAGGGTATCGACCTCTGCACGCAGGTTTGCAATACCTTCTTCAGCTTGCGCTGTGCGGTGCTTCGCTTCAAAGCTAAAAGGCTTGGTAACAACACCAACAGTAAGTGCGCCAAGATCCTTTGCAGCCTTTGCAATAACAGGCGCTCCGCCAGTACCAGTACCGCCACCTTCACCGGCAGTAACAAAGACCATATCTGCACCACGTAGTACTTCTTCAATTTCATCGAGATGATCAAGCGCTGCTTGACGACCAACTTCAGGTGCAGCACCTGCGCCAAGGCCACGAGTTGATTTGCGACCAATATCTAATTTCACATCAGCATCTGACATGATGAGTTGTTGTGCATCAGTATTAATAGCAATGAACTCGACACCTTTTAATCCTGCTTCGATCATTCGATTGACGGCATTAACTCCGCCGCCACCGATTCCGACAACTTTGATCACTGCAAGATAATTTTGTGGTGTTGCCACGATGCGCCTCTTCCTGGTCTCTAAATCTCTACTTGAGACTTAAAGTTATGGTCTATCTACTGAGGAGAAAGTAGGGGTGAGGACTACAACCTGCAACGACCGACACGGCGCAGCGGGAGTTATTTTGTAATGGGTGAAAGCGGATCTGAGAGATCAAAGAAGGTCGCTTTCTTGCTATCTTGAAGAGCAATCAATCTTCTATAAATAGTTAATTTCAATGACAGATCGTTACTACCTCCCCATCGAATCGAAATAATACGAGATGGAGAGATCGCAGCCTTCATGGTGATCACATCAGAAGTAGAAACGGCAAATCCTTGAGCTGAATGCAAGAGAACTGGGTCGACTTGATGGAGATTGATAATAAAGGAGGCGATAGAACTTTTACTTTGTGGAGTAGTGGACCCCATTTGAATAATCGGAAGATTTGAATACTGGAGTGGTGATTGAAAATCGATACCACTCGCGTCAAAATATCGCAGCACTCCATCTGACCCCTGGTAGGAGGCAACTGGAATTCGTTGCGTGATATGAATGGTGAGCGCGCCATGAATCCAGCTGCGGCCAATTTCGACTGAATCAATCCAAGAATTCTTCGCTATTAATCGATCTAGCGCAGAGACATCGACGCGCGCTAATGGTGTCCCAACTCGGATAGCAGGTTTAACCTCTGAGATAGATTGTTGAATCAGCGCACGCTCTTGAGTTCCGGATATTGCAATTACCTTGACCGAAAGTAATGAAGACCATCCTAAAAGGAATGTCACGAGAGAGAGCAGGAGGAGTGATAGGAATATTCCTGGGAAGTGTCGGAAGGAGCGTATCGTCCTTTGTCGGAGTACCTTCCTGCGGCGTCTAGGGACCCTCATCGACTCTGTAACGACTTCACGATCACTGGTGCGAGCGAACTCACATCACCTGCCCCAAGGGTAATAATCAGATCTCCGGTCTTTACCTGACGAGTGATCTCCTCTACCACCTCAATCATGGATGGCTCGTAGCGCACCTTGAGCGGTGACATCTGACCAGAGATCAACAACGAGGAGACTCCAGGGATTGGCTCCTCGCTTGCTGGATAGACCTCAAGAAGGAAGACAAAGTCGGCAAGAGTTAGTGCTTGCGCAAATTCGGTAGCGAAGGCAGCCGTCCTTGAGTAGCGATGTGGCTGGAAGAGAACGAAGATCTTTCCATCACCGACCGATCGCCTCGCTGTTTCAAGGGTTACACGGATCTCAGTTGGATGGTGACCATAATCATCGATCACGCGAACCCCATCGACCTCACCTTTGAGTTCAAATCGTCGCCGGGTGCCAGTGAAAGTCGCTAGGCCGTCAATGATTGCAGACTCTGAAATATTTAACTCGCTAGCCGCCGCAACCGCTGCGAGGGCATTGAGCACGTTGTGCTCCCCCGGAACTACCAGTTCGAGCTCTCCAATAACTTTACCGGTATGAGTAATACGAGCTACCGAAGAACTGCTTCCTAGTGAGAGCCTAGAGATCTGCCAATCGTTTCCGCCATCGAGGTTATGTCCATATGTACTGATCGAAATATCAGTCCTAGTAACGCGTCGGAGTAACTCTTGAACACCTAGATCGTCACCGCAAGCAACGAGAAAGCCTCCGCTTTGAATAGAAGCGACAAATTCTTCGAAGATTCGATAAACCGATTCAAGATCGTTGAAGTGATCGACGTGATCGAGTTCGATATTTGTGATGATTGCACCCAAGGGACGATAGGCAACGAACGAACCATCGCTCTCATCGGCTTCTGCGACAAAAATATCACCACTGCCAGAGTAGGCATTTGTTCCAGATGAATTGATCATCCCGCCAATAGCAAAAGATGGGTTAACTCCAGCGGATTGAAGTGCAACAGTCAGCATTGAAGTTGTGGTCGTTTTTCCATGAGTACCGGCAACAGCAACCGAACGTTTACCTGACATAAGAATTGCCAGCGCCTCTGCCCGTGCCAGCATTGGGAGCGAAAGTTGCATCGCTTGAGCTTTCTCTGGGTTGGTATCGGAGATTGCAGTCGAAAGAACTACTAAATCAGCGCCATTGATATTCTCAGATTTGTGACCTATAAATATTTTCGCGCCTAGGGTTCGGAGATTTTCAGTGACACTCGACTCTTTCATATCAGAGCCGGAGACCTGAAAACCTAGTGAGAGCATGATTCGAGCAATGCCACTCATCCCTGATCCGCCGATACCGATGAAATGTATTTTTTTACCTTCAAGATCACCAACGCTTTGGTACCGAATCATCGCTGGCGCCCATGATTTCGTTGAGATTTCACGATCCCACCTAGCTTGGCTGGTGCATCGATGGGAAAGAGCGGCGCATGCGTAGTGGCTCGATATTGCTGAGCCTGCTTCACGTAGGAGATGAGATTTTGTGAGAGATGACGAGTTGTCAATTGAGTTTGATCCAACACGATGGCGGCGCCTCGATCTGAAAGTTCGAGTGCGTTAAAAGATTGCTCACCATTGCCGATAGCTAGCGGGACAAACACGCCAAATGTTCCGAGAACGCCAATTTCCGCACAGGTTACTGCGCCTGCGCGAGAAATCGATAGGTCGGCCGCAAGAAGAGTATCGGCCATATCTGCAATGTAGTGGAGCGGGAGATAATTTTCACTCCGTGCGGGAAGGCGATTTCCTGCCCCGACTGCATGGAGAATTTGGATACCGATCCGAGCGGTATGCGGAAGGATTTCACTGATGACTGCATTGATTGCCTGCGAACCCTGTGAGCCTCCGAAGACCACAACAATTGGACGTTTTGGATCAAAGCCCCAATCATTCGCTTTCTTTATTCGAATCTGGTTTCGTGCTTCGAGCGAGAGCTGCGCGCCTTCAATGATAGAACTACGAAGTGGCATACCTACGATCTCGGCCTTGCCCCATTTTGAATCTCGTAATCCTGTGCTTTCAAATGCGACAGTAAGGTGTGCACCAAGTGCTCTACCAAGGTTATTTGCCATACCTGGTTTTGCATTCGCTTCATGGATCACTATCGGAATCTTCTTCGCGCGCGCAACAAGATAGGTCGGAGCGCATACATAACCACCAAATCCAACTACAAGATCGCACCCCTTGAGCGCTCGCGATATCTGTGAGATCGCGCGTGCGAATTTAAATGGCCACGCCAGCGCAGTCAATGTAGATCTGCGCGGAAAGGGAGCCTTCGTTACCGGGTGAAGCGTGAAGCCACTCGACTGCAGAATAGAAGTATCTAACCCAGCCGATGTACCGATAAATTCGCAGTGAATGGAGGGGTCATCCGCCTGCAACCATCGCGCAAGTGCGAGTGCAGGCTCAATATGGCCAGCTGTGCCAGCAGCAGCTAACGCGACTCTCATAAGAGCCTATTCTGCCTCTCGCTGGAGTTTAGAGCGCAGCGCGGCGCGTACTTCCGGATCTCTTCGAATCACCGAGAGCACAAAGCCAACCGCAATGAAATTGGCAAGTAGCGATGACCCCCCATATGAAACGAATGGCAAGGTGACTCCTACTACTGGTAGAAGGCCAATATCTGAGCCGACGTTGACCAGCACTTGGAGCATTAGCCAGGCTCCGATTCCAGCGCATACATATCTATGCATTAAATCTTTGGTATGCAGCGCTGTTCTGAAAATTCCGTAAATCAAGGCAGCATACAAAATTAGAACGATCAAAGTTCCAAGTAAACCTAATTCTTCTCCAATGACTGAGAAGATGAAGTCGGTATTTGCCTCCGAGAGATTCGCCCACTTTTGGCGACTGGCACCTAATCCAACTCCGAAGAATCCACCGCTTGCCAGCCCCATAATCGAGTGAGCAGTCTGCCATCCTGCTGATTTGTACACACCAGGTGCGAAGGGGTGAAGCACCGCCGAAAATCTTGCCAAGCGATTTGGCGAGGTGAAGATAAAGTACGAGAGCCCACCAAAACCGAAGAGCGTTGCGCCTGCAAGGTAAATGCCTTCCAGCCCTGAGATGAAGAGCATGGCAAAGACAATTCCCATGACAATAATTGCGCTGCCCAAATCTTTACCCACCATGATTAAACCAACGAAGAGAATCGCACCAGGCGCGAGGATCTTCAGGTGATCGAATTGACTCTTCTCGCTCTCTCGTTCGTGGTAACGCCGAAGCATCATCGCGCACCAGAGCACGAGCAAAAGTTTTGCGAACTCACTTGGTTGCAGAGTGAAAGATCCGATACCGATCCAAGCTTGGTTACCATTAATGTCTCGACCGATGAGCGGAGCTCTTGGAAGAATGAGAGCAATGCCGCCTAAAACTAAGGCGAATCGCGCCATCTTTTCCCAGAGCATCTGTTTCAAATGGACCGCAAGGTAGATTGCGCCGCCACCTATCACAATGAAGATAAGTTGCTTATAAAATATTGAATAGGTGGAGCCAGTCGTTTCGTAGGCCTTTACCGAAGAGGATGAGAGGCCCATTACTAGACCTAAGGCTGTCAGGATCGCTGTAGATGTAACAATTAAGATATAGGCCGCAGTTGGTCTTTGAAAGAAGGAGAGATAGGCAGCTCGTGAATTGCGAATCTGACTCATGATGAGATCAACTCCTTCACGCTCGAAGCAAAGAGCTCACCGCGGTGCGCGTAAGAATTAAATTGATCCATCGATGCACACGCGGGGGCGAGAAGAACAGCATCCCCGGAGCTGGCGAGTGACGCTGCCTTCTGGATCACCTCATTCATTAAGCCAGCAGCGGTTCCATCACCATCACAGCGGTGGATGGGAATCTTAGGAGCATAGTTAGCTAGCGCATCAGCGATCAGTTCTCGGTCTTTGCCGATCAAAATGACGGCCTTCAATCGCGGAGCGGCGCGCTGAATAAGTTTCGTCATCGAGGCACCTTTTGCCAATCCGCCAGCAATCCAAATTACTGAGGTGTGTGACAAAATCCCGGCTATTGCCGCATGAGGATTAGTCGCCTTGGAGTCATTGACCCAGCTGATTCCATCCAAGTCAAGAACTAGCTCAAGTCGATGATGATCAACGCGGAAGGCAGCTAATCCAGCTTTAATATGTGAGTGCGTAATACCAAGTGCGAGCCCAAGGCCAGCTGCTGCCAACGCATTTGAGACATTGTGCGGAACTTGTGGAGTGATATCTATTAATTCTGCAATCACTTCTGCGGAAGTGGAGTCGGAGCTGAAAGCCCTGTCTATCAATAATTCTTCGACCAACCCAAGTTCACCAGGGGCTGGAGTTTCGAGTGAGTAAAATATCTTCTCCCCTGCAAAGGCAGAACTTCTCAGAGAAATTTCGACATCGTCGGCGTTAAGGATCGCACAATCTGACATGCTAAGAAGTCTCATCTTCTCACTCGCATATGAATCAAATGAACCATGCCAATCAATGTGATCCTCGGCTATATTTAAGATCGCACAGGCTTCAAATCGCGGTAGGTGGCTCCATGCGATCTGGAATGAGGAGAGTTCGAGCGCCAGGATCTCATGAGGTTTACTCGCCATCAGCGCTGAAAGAACTGGCTCTCCGACATTTCCGCAGGCGATTGCGGACTTTCCTGCAGCGCGCAGAATTGATTCGACCATCATGATGGTTGTTGTCTTGCCATTAGTACCTGTGAGCGCAATCCACTTCTGAGTAGGGGCGATCTCCTCTTTATAGATCCACGCGAGGTCTATCTCGGAGATTATTCGAACTCCTGAAGAAGTCAGCCTCCTAATGAGCGGATGATCCTGCCGCCAACCAGGTGAGACAATCGCCAAACCATAGTGTTCAGGATTGACTTCATCAGTTGGTGAAAGCGCTCCGCTTTCGTTGTCGTCGAAGAGATCAAATTCGGTCTGGTATTTTTCTAAAAAAGTGATGATCGCCTTACCAGTGACGCCGCCACCTAGTACTGCCACTGGCCTGGCTAGTAGCGCGCTGATGCTCTCCACTTATCTGGCTACCCATTGAGCGTAGAAGAGCCCAAGTCCTGACGCGACACAGATTCCAGCGATGATCCAGAAACGCACAACGATTGTGACTTCTCCCCAACCAGAGAGTTCAAAGTGATGTTGTAAAGGTGCCATCTTAAAGATGCGCTTTCCACCACTCGCTTTGAAGTAGAGGACTTGGATGATCACCGACATAGTGATAATAATGAAGAGTCCACCCAGTGCGATTAAGAGTAATTCAGTTCGTAATGTGATTGCCATTCCTGCAATCGCGCCACCAAGAGATAGTGAGCCAACATCACCCATGAATATCTTTGCTGGAGAGGTGTTCCACCACAGGAAGCCAGCACAAGCACCAGCAAATGCTGCTGCTAAAACTGCCATATCGAGTGGATCTCGAACCGCATAACAGCGTGCCACATGTGAGTATGCGCAGCTCTGGCGGAACTCCCAAATGCCAATCAGTGTGAAAGCTAAGAAGGCCATAATCGCAGTACCGCTCGCTAAACCATCTAGTCCGTCGGTGAGATTTACTGCGTTGCTCGATCCCATAATGAGCAGTGTCACCCAAATCATGACAACTACTCCGCCCAAGATCAATGAGGTATCTCGAACCGTTGAAAGATGGTGTGAGATTGGAGCCAAGCCATATTTATCAACGAAATGCAGCCCAGCATACCCAAAGGCGATCGATACAACGGCCTGTCCGATTAGTTTCTGAATCGCCGTAAGACCAAGAGATCGCTTCTTCACGATCTTCAACCAGTCATCAAGGAGGCCAATGGCGCCAAGTCCGATCACAAGCGCGAAGACGAGAAGGGCAGATGAACTGATGTCAGAGCCTGCGAGAAGATGTGAAATCAGGTACGAAATGATGACGGAGGTAATGATCACGACCCCGCCCATCGTCGGAGTACCACGCTTTACATGATGGGCAGTTGGACCATCCTCACGAATTTGCTGTCCATAACCGCGCTTAGCCAGAAGTCGAATAAAGAGAGGTGTTAAAAAGAGTGAGAAGAATAATCCACTCGCCCCTGCATAGAGAATGCCTTTCACTTCTGCTCCCCCTCGTGCATCGAAGTGGAGCGAGATGAACAGGCAGTGATAATGCGTTCAGCAAGCAGATTAAGTTTCTCTGCTCTTGAAGCCTTAATCAGAACGCAATCGCCTGGCTCAATATTCTCTGCAATTCGCATCGCAGCATCAATATCCGTTGCCGAATGTAGAGTGAGGCTCTCGCTTTCCACGTTATAAAGATCCGTTCCTACGCCAACTAAGTGATCTAATCCCAATGAGATCGCAAGTCTGCCAATCTCTTGATGAGATTGCGTCTCTGACTCGCCGAGTTCGTGCATCTTCCCAAGGAAGGCCCAGGAAGCTCCGCCCCGCTCCTGTGCGAAGAGTGCGAGTGTCTTGAGTGCGGCTTTCGTACTTTCTGGGTTGGCGTTGTAGGAGTCATTAATGATCACAAAGTCACCTAGATCGTGGAGTTCCATGCGCCACTTGCTAGAAATATCGGCAGTGGACAAGGTAGCGGCAATCGTCTCAAGCGAAATCCCGAGTGAGGTTGCTATCGCTGATGCAGCAAGGGCATTTGCGATCTGATGTGCTCCCAATATTCGCAAGCTAACGGCGGCACGCCCAGCTGGGGTAACCACGTCGAAGTGGGCTCGACCCTCACGAATTTCAATATCGGCAGCTCTGACAGTGCAACCTGAGCTTTCACCAAAACTCATTCGAGTGATATCAGATCTACCTTCTCCCATAAGTGGTGTGAATTCATCATAACTACCAAGTATGGCTACGCCACCCGGAGCGATATTTTCGATCAACTCACCCTTGGCTCGACCGATCGCTGCGCGATCACCAAATTCACCTAGATGCGCGCTACCGACAACTAAGACAGCGCCAACCTGCGGTTTCGCAATCTTGCACAACTTTGCGATATCGCCCTCGTGGCGCGCTCCCATCTCAAGCACGCAGAACTTTGTGGTGTCAGTACATCTGAGAATAGTGAGTGGTAATCCAATTTCATTGTTAAATGAGCCGGCTGGAATAACCGTCTCGCCTGCACTCATGAGGATATGACCGAGCAACTCCTTCGTTGTTGTCTTTCCTTGTGAGCCAGTAATTCCGATAAAGGTGCAGTGTTGAGCTCTCTCACGAGCAAACTCAGCAAGCTGGGCAAGAGCGGCGAGCGGGTCGCTAACAATAATTGATGGATTTTCACCTCTACGCATCGTCAAAGCAAAGGTTGCTCCGTTTTCCAACGCCATCTCAATGAAATCCGCACCATCAACGTTCACTCCGGGAATTGCGACAAAGAAGCTACCTGGCTTCGCTTCACGAGAATCAATCACTGGATACTCGGTAATAATCTGGTCGAGATTTAGTCGATGGACGGATCCGTTTATCCGTTCGGCGATATCGCGCACTGAGATCCCGATCATGAGAACTCCTTGATTGCGTGAGCCAATTCAATTCGATCGTCAAAGGGGTATTTCACTCCTGCAATCTCTTGGCCAGTCTCGTGACCTTTGCCTAGAATAATTACAGAATCCCCGGCCTGTGCTTCACTGACAGCGATTGCGATTGCGCCACGGCGATCACTCTCAATTACAAGCACATCAGATTCTTGACCACCATTTACCATCTGAAGAAGTATCGTGGCTGGATCCTCACTGCGCGGATTATCGCTGGTGAATACTGCGATATCGCTACCTGCTATGAGCGCCGCTCCCATAAGTGGGCGCTTAGTCGCATCCCTATCCCCGCCGCACCCTAGTACTGCAATAACTCGCCCTGATGTTATTTCACGAACAGCTCTCAATACATTCTCCACAGCATCTGGGGTGTGAGCAAAGTCAACGAGTGCAGAAAAGGACTGACCCTCGTTAATGCGCTCTAACCTACCCGGAGCACCAATAAGACCTACGAAATCACGACCAATTGCAAGTGGATCTAGTCCCGTCTTCACGCCAAGAGCAACTGCCATTAGTACATTGTCGAGGTTGTGTGCGCCGATTAACGAGATGTGACCTTCGATCAAGATCCCGCCCACGCCGCGAATTGCAATCTGATATCCAGCTCCATCATTAACGATTGATGTGTAGTGCCAATCCGCTTTTGGATTTAATCGAGAGAGTGACTCTGCCGGTATGTAGACCTCAGAAAAGAGCCTTGCTCCCCAATCGTTATCTACATTAATAATTGCCGAATCTGCATATTCAACAGTGAAGAGTTTGGCCTTGGCCTTGAAATACTCTTCCATGCTTGAATGGAAATCTAAGTGGTCTTGGCTCAAGTTTGTAAAAGCTGCAACTGCAAAGCGGGTGCCAACCATTCTGCGCTGAACAAGTGCGTGACTACTTACCTCCATGACGCAGTGTGAAAGCGTTGACTCTCTCATCATTGCACCAATTGCTTGCAACTCAGTTCCTTCTGGCGTCGTAAATGTAGTCGGGTAGTGATCGCTACCAATAGTGATGCCGGTGGTGCCGATCATCCCTGGCTTTCGATTCTGGCCTTGCCAGAGCTGAAAGAGCAAGCTAGCAACAGTCGTCTTGCCATTTGTACCTGTTATTCCAACGCTCGTCATCGCGGCGAAGGGGCGTTCATAAAACCATGAAGCGATATCTGCACTCACCTCTTTTGGATTCGGGGTGAGAATGATTGGCAAGGAATTATCAGCAAGTTGTGATCCAACTTCGTCAGTTAGTAAAGCTACTGCACCCTTCGCAGCTGCATCACGAGCCAAGGTTGCGCCATGGGTCTTAGCGCCAGCAAGTGCAATGAAGAGATCACCAGGTTGAATATGTGCGGTATTGCTCGTTACCCCAGAGAAACTTCCTTCGTGGTTGACAGAGATCCCGAGAAACGCAGCAAGATCCCGAAACTCTTTGGTGTGGGATTTAATGGGCCGCATGTGTTATCACGCCCCCGCCAGCAGCCTTTAACGCGGCACTTGTTAATGGATATGCAATAGTTGATGGCGCGGTTGGCGCAATATGTTTTGCCTGTAAGACAAAGCTCATGACCTTCTTAAAAACCGGACCGGCAACTAATCCACCAAAGTGGACACCTTGTGGAGCCTGAACAACAACACTCACTACATAACGCGGCGCATCGGCCGGTGCAAAACCAATGAAGGATGCGGTGTATCCGCTGTAGCCACCATTACCATTTGCTCGCATCGCCGTACCTGTTTTTCCAGCAACGCGATACCCAGGAATAGCAGCTTCAGGTGCGGTTCCATCAGCCGTAACAACACTCTCCATCATCAGGCGCATCTTTGTTGCAGTGTCCGAACTTACGACTCGCACTGATGAGGCAGGTTTTGAAGCGGTGAAGTTACCACTCGGATCAAAGTAGCCCGCAACAACATTGGGAGTGACGCGTACGCCATCATTAGCAATCGTTGCAAAGACGCTCGTTGCCTGTAGCGCTGTAACTGAGTATCCCTGTCCGAAGGCGATAGTAGGAGCAGATGTCGCCGACCAGGTCGAAACTGGATGAAGAATTCCCTGCGTCTCTCCAGGAAGATGCGAACCTGTGAGTTGACCGATTCCAAACTTTCGTAGATACGAGTAAAGGGTATCGTTTGAGAGCATCTCGCCTACTTGGATGGCACCGGTGTTACTTGAAATTGCAAGCGCGCCAGTCGTTGTCAACACTTCCGTGGCATGTGCTTCGTGATCGTGAAACGGGGTTCCGCCAACTTTGAGCGTATAGGGAATCGTCAGCGTGGTCAGCGGCGTTATCTTTCCCTCTTCCATGGCCGCAGAATAGGTAATGATCTTTCCCACTGAGCCAGGCTCGTAAGCATCTGTTACTGCTGGGTTTCGTAATACTGAAATATCTTTAATTGGTTTAGTTGGATCAAATGTTGGTGCAGAAGCTTGAGCAAGAATTTGTCCCGTCTTAGGATCCATGACGACAACTGTCCCTGACACGGCATGTGCTTGCTTGACGGCGGCAGAGATCGCATCCTGTGCAACCCATTGGACATCACGATCAATCGTGAGCTCAACACCTGTCCCGGCCTTTGCCTCAATCACAACCTCCTTTGATCCCGGAATTATCGTTCCGGCACCATTAGCGAATAAATACCGACCATTAGTACCGGTAAGGGTGGAGTCAAGACTCGATTCAAGCCCACCCGCACCTACGCCCGCCTCATTAATCTTTCCTATGAGTGATGCCGCAAGAGTGCCAGTTGGGTAATCACGCACATATGATCGCTCCGAGTAAAATCCAAGAAGGCGTTGGGCTAAGCCGCCAGGTTCTTTCACGATCTGATTGTTATAGTTTATGAGAGCAGTATTGAGCGCATTCCAGATATCGGGAGTGACTTGCTTGGCGATAATCTGATAACGCTTGGTACCAGTAAGTAAAGGCAAGAGCTCACTCACTGATGTCGAGAGATATGGCGCCACGAAGGCTGCTGTCTTAGCAGGATCTGAAATTTGAACTTGGTCAACAACAATATTGACGGCGGCAACGCTGCGAGCGAGCTGCACTCCATTGATATCTGTAATGGTTCCGCGAGGGGCCAACAAGATTGAGGAGTTGAGCAACTCTGAATTTGCTCTCGCGGTATAGCCGCCAGCTTGAACAGCTTGAACATCGATTAAGCGAAGTCCAAATAGGAGAAAGACACCGGCGGAGACAGTCACTAGTTGACGAATCCGCTTCGATGTAATCTGCGAAGGAGTCATTTCTGGATCGACCCGCTCAGGTTAATAAATGTTGGAACCGTGTTTGGAATCATGCCTAACTTTGTTGCCGCCACGGAGAGTGTGTCAGGTGAGGATTTTACTGCGGCTTCTCGGAGTATTGAATCTCGTTGATCATTGACGATATTCATCTGATGCTTTAAATGCGAGAGTGTGAAGGCATCCTGATTGAGCGAGGTATTAATAAAGAGTAGAGCGATAAGACTTGCCGTAAAGATTGCACCGAGAACTGTGAGAAAGGCGCGGAGTTGAACCTGCTCCCCTGCTTCAACCTTTAATTCCGGAACCAACCGCAAAACCACTTTTGTGCCGCGATTGATGACCGCTGCGCGTGAGCGCGCAATTGTTGGTGAGAGAAGTGGAATCGCCATTATGCAGCCACTCTCTCTACTGCTCGTAGCCGCATAGATTGCGCACGCGGATTGAGATCAATTTCTTGCTGACTAGCTGATTCACTACTACTAAAAATGAGACGATACTTTGCCGCTGAGTTCGGAAGATCAATTGGTAACCCTCGAGGTGTGCCTGAAGTGCATACCTTTGTGAATTCAACTTTGACGATCTTGTCTTCAAGAGATTGATATGACATCACAACTAGGCGACCATTAACGGCGAGGGCTCGTAACGCGGATGGAATAGCTCTCTGAAGTACTTCGAGCTCCTGATTGACTTCAATCCGCAAAGCTTGAAATGTTCGTTTGGCTGGGTTACCACCAGTACGGCGAGCGGGAGCAGGAATGCTCTCCTTTACTATCTCCGCTAAATTCTTAGTGCTATTGAGTTTCCCGCCGTCACGAGCGGCAATGATGCGGTCGACAATGCGAGGCGCAAACTTCTCTTCGCCATAATTACGAAGAATGCGGATCAAGGAGTTCCGGTCATAAGTCATCAACACATCAAAAGCTGAGATCCCCTGTGACTGATCCATGCGCATATCGAGTGGTGCATCTTGAGAGTAAGCAAAGCCACGGTCGGCTACATCAAGTTGCATTGATGAGACTCCGAGATCAAAGAGAATGCCATCGACCTTAGAGATATTTTTCTCTTCAAGAACTTCTTCAATTCGATCATAAACTGAGTGCACAATGATTGCGCGTGATCCAAACTTTTCGACGCGACGCTTTGCAATATCAATCGCTGATAAGTCTCGATCGAAACCGATAACAGTCAGTTCTGGATAGCGTTCAAGTAGCTCACTAGTGTGTCCCGCAAGTCCTAGAGTTGCATCGATGATGATCGCGCTTTGATGATCTAAAATCGCGCTTTCAATTGCGGGTGCAAGCAGGGCAATACATCGATCGAGTGCGACTGGAATATGTTGCATCTGCTTCCCCTTTCTTTATCTGGGCTGCCCGCCCTTCTCTTTCTTTACTTAGGTCACCGCCGACCGACGGATCTTGGGGGGATATCGGCGCCGGGGAAGTGGCGTCGATACTTGAAGATCGGCGGTGGCCTAAGTTGAGATCTAGAAGAGACCGGGCAGCACCTCCGTTGAGACATCTGCAAAACCCTTCTCGCGATCTGCGAGGTAGGTGTTCCATGCAGCGAGATCCCAAATTTCTAGTCGAGTATTTGCGCCGATCACGACGCACTCTTTTTCAAGGCCCGCATAGGTGCGTAGACCACTTGGAATAGTGACGCGTCCCTGCTTATCCGGAACCTCATCGTGAGCTCCAGCGAACATGACGCGCATATAGTCGCGAGCAGCCTTCTCGGTGACGGGAGCTTGGCGCAGGCGGTCGGTAATGGCAGAGAACTCATTGACGGGGAAGACATAGAGACAGCGCTCTTGACCTTTGGTAATGACGAGGCCTTTGGCGAGTTCATCGCGGAATCTGGCAGGCAGGATAATCCGGCCCTTCTCATCAAGCTTGGGTTCATGGGTACCGAGAAACATCGATCGGACCCCCTTCCCCTTGCTCAGCCCGGGCTCTTCGCCCCGGTCCTGGTCCACCTTCAACCAGATTTACGCTTAAATCCCCCGATTTACGTTCGTGGCACCACTTTACTCCACTTTTCTCCATTATCAACCATCTTTGCCCACTTTCTTACTTTTTTCTCCCTTTCTCCCTTTCTCCCACTCTTCCTGCCCTTTCCGAGGAGGTAATCGAGGGGGCCCTTAGGTCTACAGTTCGCCAAATGAGCGCAGCCGATAGCCAAGCCACTCCCGAGGCTCTAATCCTCGCCAAGGGGCTCCGTAAGGAATACGGCGACTTCACAGCTGTCGATGGGATCGACTTTCGCGTCAACCGAAGTGAATCTTTTGGCTTCCTCGGGCCAAATGGCGCAGGAAAATCAACAACGATGCGCATCATCGCCGCAACCCTTACTCGTACATCTGGCGAGATCACCATTCTCGGTAAAGATCCTGAAATCAGCGGACCAGAGATCCGTGCACACCTTGGTGTGGTTCCACAACAAGATAATTTAGATAACGCACTTACCGTTGAAGATAATCTCTATGTATACGGTCGCTACTTTGGACTCTCAAAGAAATTTATTCGTAACAAAATTGAAGAGCTCCTAGCCTTCGCACAACTTGAAGAGAAGCGCAGCGTCAAAGTAGAAGCTCTCTCGGGTGGAATGAAACGTCGCCTCACCATCGCACGCGCACTTGTCAGTGAACCAGAGATCTTGATGCTTGACGAGCCAACAACTGGTCTTGATCCGCAGGCCAGACATATCTTGTGGGATCGTCTCTTCCGTTTAAAGGAACAAGGCGTAACACTTTTAATAACAACTCACTATATGGATGAAGCTGAGCAACTCTGCGACCGTCTCATGGTGATGGACAAGGGCAAGATCATGGCTGAGGATTCACCTGCCGGCCTCATCAAGAAATACTCAACAAAGGAAGTCTTAGAAGTTCGCTTTGGCGCAGATCGCAATGCTCAATATGCAGATCAGCTTCGCGGCATGTGTGAACGAATTGAAGTATTACCGGATCGAGTGTTGATGTACTCACATGATTGCGAAGCGCTCCTGCACGAAGTAGTCAGTAAAGGTATGCACCCAACAACATCGCTAGTACGCAGAAGCTCACTTGAAGATGTCTTCTTGCGCCTTACTGGCCGTTCGCTGGTTGAGTGATGTCGGCAAATGATCTAAGCCGTAAAGGCTCCCTTACTCTCATTGACGTTCCGAAGATTCTTCGCTGGGGCTCGATCTATATTGCGCAAGCACGTATCCGTAGTATGTTGAAGTGGAAGTGGTCGATCATTGGTGAATCCTTTGCCACACCAATGTTCTACCTGCTCTCCATCGGTATCGGTATCGGTAAATTTGTGAACTCCCATCAAGCCGCAGGCGTTGATGGCGTCAAATATCTCACCTTCTTAGCGCCAGCTCTTCTTGCCGCTGCATGTATTCAAGGTGCGGTAGGCGACGCGACCTTCCCCGTGCTCGAAGGTTTCAAATGGCAGAAGGGTTTCTTTGCCATGAATGCCACGCCAATATCTGGAAAGCAGATTGCTAACGGTGTGCTCCTGGCAGCAATGAGTCGCGCCGCATTCGGATGTGTCATCTATTACGCAGCGCTCTACACCTTCGGTGCACTACACGGGCTACATACCCTGTGGTTAATTCCTGTGACGCTCTTCGCCGCTACCTCTTTTGCAGTATTAATGATGGGTGTCTGTGCCGCAATCAAGAATGACGATCTCTTCCTCAATATGGTGCAGCGCTTTCTGATCGTCCCGCTCTTTCTCTTCTCGGGGACTTTTTACTCACTCGCTTCGATGCCGAAGTTTTTACAGATTATTGGCTGGGCTTCCCCGCTCTGGCATGCCACAGAAGTAGGACGATGGATCTCCTACGGCCATCATGTGAGTGCAACAGCTCTCGTCATCCACTTTAGCTACATGACAATCATGGCGATCATTGGATTTACATTTGCCCATCATCACTTCACAAAGCGGCTAGCGAAATGAGGGAAAGTAGCGCCGTCGCAATTGCCGAAAAACTCAAGGGTAGATTTGGCGAAGGTACTTATTCACGTCGCGCTCGTGTCATTCTTGAGCACCGAAGAATTGCCTTCCGACAAGGCCATTGGATCGTAGTTTTGAGTGGCTTTGTCGAGCCAGTCCTCTACCTGCTCTCATTTGGGTATGGCGTCGGGAAGCTAGTGGGCAAGATCCAGGTAACGCCTGGTCACTGGGTTACCTATGCGCAATTCATCGCTCCAGCACTTCTTGCGACTTCGGCGATGAACGGTGCCATCTATGACTCCACGTGGAATATCTTCTTCCGCCTGAAATATGACGGTACCTACAAGGCGATGTTGGCAACCTCTCTTGGACCATTGGATGTCGCACTTGGCGAGATCGGTTGGGCGCTCCTTCGTGGCTTGATCTATGCCGTTGGGTTTACCGCAATTGTCTTCCCTCTGGGAATCATGAAGGGTTGGTATGGCCTGCTCGCCATCCCTGCTGCCGTTGTGATCGCCTTCGGCTTTGCATCGATCGGAATGCTTTACACAACCTTTGCTAAATCAATTGCGCAGATGGATTGGGTAAATGTCATCATGCTCCCGCTCTTTCTCTTCTCGGGATCGCTCTATCCACTATCTATCTACCCACAGTGGCTTCGAGTAATTATTGAAGCACTTCCACTCTGGCATGGAATTCAAATAGTTCGCTCACTCTCACTAGGAATTATCCAGTGGAGCCTTCTCTGGCACTTTGCATATTTTGTGGCGATGATCGCTATTGGACTGACTTTGACAACACGCAGACTTCGCGTGCTCTTCATGCGATAAAAAAAACTACTTACTGATTGTTGCGATCATCCCAACGTTGACCAAGGCGGTCACCGATTCCTGGGCCGCGTTGCTTTCTTGAATTAGTCCCGGTGTTCTTCCCCAGCATTTGGCGGAGAGAAAAATTAGAGATCGCAGTAAATGCTCCAGCGAGTGCGATGACAAATCCGATAATTCCCACTGGCGTGCTCTTTGCGACTAACCCCGCAAGAATCACTGCAAGGCCCATGAGTACCGATACAAAACCAAGGAGGACTCGAGAGGCTTGTCTCGTGCGCACCTTTCCGGTGAGCGCGCCTACGAGGCGAGGGTCGTCAGCGGCAAGCGCTGCTTCCATCTCGGCGAGGAGCTTCTGTTCATGATCTGATAGGGCCACACGAGAAGATTATCTCTATTCAGAGGAATCGCCAGCCTCGGAATTCTCCATAAGACGGGCGGGGCGAACGCTCCCCTGGCCAAAGCGGCGGGTTGCAGCATCGATCGCTTCTGTAGCCTCTCGCCAACCTTTTTCACGCTCGCCCAGGAGTAATTGCTGAGGAGAACCCGTGCCCTCACTGAGATTCTCAAGGCTCACCCCCACGAGGCGAATTCGCGCCCGATCTAATTTCAGCGCGAGGTAGAGAGCGCGGACGACCTCATAACACTCCTGCACACCACTGAGTGGAAGGGCGACTGTCTTTGATCGACTAATGGTCGTGAAATCAGCGAAGCGAATTTTGATCGCGATTGTCTTTGTGACAAGGCTTCGATCTCGCAAGCGATGTGACGATCGCTCTACCATGCGAAGTAGCTCCCTCAATATCTCATCATGGTTATCGAGATCAACGAGGAAGGTTTCTTCGGCGCCAATACTCTTATCGGGTTCATCCATTGTGATTGTTCGATAATCGCGACCCCATGAGAGTTCGTGCAGCGTTTCACCGCTCGCCTGCCCTAGGACTCGGATGAGGGTCTGTCTCGGAGTCTTTGCAATGTCGCCGATAGTTCGTAATCCAATTTTTTGTAACTCAGTTTCGGTCTTAGGACCGACTCCCCACATCGCACCGACAGGAAGTGGGTGGAGAAATTCTAAAACGCGATCTTTATGAATCTGTAGCACTCCATTTGGTTTTGCGTAAGTCGAGGCTAACTTGGCGATAAATTTTGATGAGGCAATACCAACCGAGCAGGTGATTCCTTCTTCAGATTCCACTCGTGCTCGAATCTTTGCCGCAATCTCTGGCCCGCTACCGTGCAAGCGTTTGCTCCCCGTGACATCAAGAAATGCTTCATCAAGTGAGATTGGCTCCACGAGTGGAGTAAATGCCTGGAAGATCGCCATGATATGTGTAGAGATCTCAGCGTTACGTTCCATATTCACCGGAACAAAGATCGCATCTGGCGCTAGCCGCCTCGCTTGGCCGAGTGGCATCGCAGATCTCACGCCAAGATTTCGTGCAATGTAGTTCGCGGAAGAGACAACTCCCCTTGCGCCCATTCCAACAACAACGGCCTTGCCTTTGAGGGTCGGATCATCACGCTCTGCCACAGATGCATAGAAGGCATCCATATCGACATGGAGAATGGTGAGCTCTCGCTCGTATTGCTCACTCACCACTGACTCGCTCATAAGAGTTGAGGCTACGCGATTGGTCGCGCCATTTAGCGTAAGAAGCACTTAACTCCCACGCCCGTGTAGCTCGAATCGAAATTCCGCGGGGACCGGTTCTGCGCACCTCACCACGAACCAAGAAGAGCCATGAGCTGTAGAGCAGCGCGGCAGAGCTCTCTTGGGCATCTTCAAAGAATGTGATGTCGTTACAACCATTGCCATCGTCGAGAGTCAGGAAGATGACGCGTCGACCAGAGCGTATCGGTGGTGTTTGAAGCGCGACCTTTACGCCAGCAATAAGCACAGTACTGCCAGAGCGTTGATGGATCAGATCAGAAGATTTTATTGCGCCGATATGGTTAAGAAATTCTCCGTAAAATTCCAGCATATGGTGCGAGATATCCATCCCTGTGAGATCAACCTCGTGATAAATCTTCTCTGATTGAGTGAGATCGGGTAGCCCAGATGACTCAAGGAGCGGTGGCGCTAAGCCGAGCGTTAATTGATCGCTACTGAGTGCTCCGCGCTTGCCACTCTTTCCACTTACCGAACCTTTACTTGCCGATAACTTATAGAGATCTTGTGCGTGAAGTAGAAGATCGCGCCTATTAAGAGCGCCATCTATTGGTTCTGCTTGTAAGTGGTGAAGGCGATCAAAGGCGCCAACCAAGATCAATGACTCCGTTGTGGGGTATGCCGAGCCTGATCTCACGACGAAATCTGCTAAATCGATATATGGGCGACCCTGAATAATTGTTGAAATCTCGTTTCCACTTATTCCTTGGATACCGCTCAGCGCCATACGAATTGCATAGCCACGCGCATCTGGCAGGGTGAGCGGTGAACCAGTACTCGCGATATTTGGTGCACGGTAAGGAGCTCTAAAAGGATGCGAGGGTTTCGCTTCGACCTTCTCAACTCGATAGGTGCGATCTGAGAGATTGATATCAATAGGTGTGATCTCGATACCCCATTGTCGCGCCTCATCGAGGATAAGGCGCTTGGGGTACATTCCTGGATCATGTGTGAGCGCTCCTGCAATAAATGCTGCAGTGTGGTGAGCCTTTAACCAAGCAGATTGATATGTCGGTAGTGCAAAGGCAGCGGCATGCGCTTTACAGAAACCAAATGATGCGAAAGCTCGAAGCACTTCCCAGACCTTATCAACCACCTTCATCTCAAATCCTTGAGCAAGCGCAGTGGGATAAAACCACTTGCTTACTAACTCTTGACCATCATCTGACCCGAGTTGGCGGCGACGCTCATCAGATTCAGCTAGAGATGAGCCAGTCATTGCCGAGATCAGGCGAATCACTTGCTCGTGGAATACAACGACGCCTTCAGTCTCATTCAAGATCGGGTCAAGGCGAGGATGGAGGAGGATCTTGCTGCGATGGCCATGCCGAGTATTAATAAAGGGCGTGATCATGTCACTCTTTACTGGCCCTGGGCGAAAGAGTGAGATATCGATAATGAGATCGGTAAACGTGGCGGGTGCGAACTTTCCTACTAACTCACGCTGCCCCGGACTCTCGACTTGGAAGATGCCAAGTGTGCGCGTTGATTTAATAAGATCAAAGGTATCCCTGTCATCAAGTGGGATCGCATCGATATCGATCGTTGATTCTTCTACCCGCTCGATCTCTGAGATCGCGTAGGAGATCGCAGATTGCATACGTACCCCAAGGACATCGAGCTTCAGAAGTCCAATCGCTTCCACATCATCTTTATCAAAGTAGACCATGGGGTAATCACTTGAATTACGCAGGATAGGTGCAACATCTAAGAGCTTGGCATCAGAGAGGACAATCGCACAGGGATGCATCGACAAGTGGCGAGGCAATCCATCGATTTGCTGCGCAAGTTCGATCATCATCTTCATAATCTTCGAATCAAGTTTGAGGCTTTTAAGCTCAGGGAGATTGGTGAGAGCCTTGCTGATGTTACGAGCACGAATATGGGGCATGGATTTTGCGATGAGGTCGATCTCCATCTGGGATATGCCAAGTGCGGCGCCAACATCACGTATCGCATGGCGAGCTCGATAGGTATCGACCATTGCAACGGTCGCGGTTCGCTCTGGTCCATAGCGCTTAAAGATTGCTTCATAGATCTCTAATCGACGATGCGATTCGACATCGATATCAATATCAGGAAGCTCACCACGAAGAGTGGAGCAGAAGCGCTCCATCAAAAGTCCTTGGCTGAGTGGTTCAACCCCGGATATACCTAAGAGGTAGCAGATCAATGAGCCTGCACCACTTCCGCGCGCTGCGACTCGAATCCCCCGGTCTCGCGCCATCTCAGCGATATCTGCGACGGTGAGAAAGTAAGACTCAAAGCCCAAGGTGCGAATAGTTGCAAGCTCTTCTTCAAGACGCAGCGCTGCATCAACAGATTGAGATGATGAGTAACGCCTGGATAGACCAGCCTCGGCTCGGTCGCGAAGCTGCACACTCATTTGCGCATGGCTATCTGCCCCTACAACGCTGCTCTCTGGAAGGTGGACTCCTCCAATCCCAATATCTCTGCGAGGTGAGAGTCGGCAGCTTTCAGCAAATAATGCAGTACTCGCCAAGAGTGAGTTTCCATTGCGCTCCCCCGCCATCCGCGAGATCTCATCAGCGACATAGCGCATCTCGCTATCGCTCTTAAGGTACCCCTCGCTGTTACGCCGCTCGACATGGCTCTGATGAAGTGGAACGAGAAGTCTTGAGGCATCTAAGACATCGGCGAGTGGGCCATCACTAGGACCAAGCATCCGCGCAGCATTTGTCAGAATAGCTGGAAGGTTGTGATCTCTAGCAAAGCCAAGTGCTCGTGCGGCATAGGGGGTAGAGAGTGGGCCATCGCCTCGTATTAAATGAGATGTGCACTCAATAATCTGCTGCGCAAAGAGATCCCGGCCAGCGTTATAGATAGAGAGCGCAGCATCGTATTTACGAGCGGCAATACTCTGCGAAAGTTGAGAATCGTAGCCATGCATGAAGAGAAGCTGTGAAGAGTACTCACTCGCCTCTTCAAGAATCTCATAGGTTAGAAGGTTCTCATTATTTGCACGGTTGATGGCGGTCATCAAGCGATAGAGAGCAGGCAACTTTCCAGATTGAGCAAGGAGCGTCACTCGATACTTCTTCTGAATAAAACTTAGATTGACACCGAGTATTGGAGCTATGCCATGCGCTTCACAACTCTGAGCAAAGCGAATTGCACCAGCTAGTCCGTCACGATCGGTGAGAGCGATAGCGTCCATTCCATATTCAGCGGCACGTGATACGAGAGCATCAGGTTGCGCAGTTCCATATTTGAAGGAGTAGCCACTTGAAAGGCGCAGATGGGTGAACATCTTGCGTTAAACCGATCCTGTGGTTGGGCGAGATGTTGGACGGATCTGCCAACTGCCAGTGATCTCATCGAGTTCAATCTCAAAGGTAGCGAGCGCACCGACCGGAGCCGCCTCTACTCGCCAGATTGCCCGAGCGCCATCATCAAAGATTGTCTGTTCTAAATGGGCTGACTGTTGGATGTGCTGGAGCCTTCTCCCATCATCGATTCGGTTCCACCACCCACCCGATTCGCGCCAGCGAGAGAGAGTCGCATGGATATGAAAACGTCTACCTTGATAGAGGAACTCAATCGGCTCCCCTTCTGGTGCAAGAACTGGGGCAGGGCGGAGCGCCCCGGCGGCTGGAGCGGCGGGTAGGGCTGGGATATCTGATGATTCGAACATATGTTCGAAAGATAGCCTCCTCCACTGACAGTGGCAAGGTGGCTCCTCTCAGTAGACCTAATGGGTAGGGCTGAGGCAGATCCCTGAGACTATAAGCGCATGATTCTTCTCGAAGCGATCCTGGCCGGCACCTTTATCGGCTCAGTCCTTGGCTTTGTCGGGGCTGGCGGAGCGATGGTCTCCGTGCCGATCCTGCTCTACATCTTCCACTTCACCAATGAACAGGCGACGATCGCAGCGCTAGTAATCGTTGGTCTTGCCGCAGCATCTGGAGTGCTACCTAAGTTTAAGCGTAAAGAAGTGCTCGTCCGCGAAGCGGTCTCAATCTGGGGCATTGGATTACTCACGACGATTCCACTCACAGCCGTTGCATCACATATCAATGTAAAGCTTCTTCATACTGGATTCTCACTAGTGCTCATAGTCGCTGGCGCCTCGATGCTACGCGGGCCAATCACAGCAAATCCAGAACGTCGGATGCCGTTACCGATACTCATTCTCGTCTCCCTCATCATCGGTACCCTGACCGGGCTCTTTGGTATCGGGGGTGGGTTCCTTGCGATTCCTATTCTTGTTCTCTTCTATAACAGTCCGCAGAGCAAGGCTGCCGGTACATCACTATTGATTATCGCCATGAACTGCACAACCTCATTCCTCGAGCGTTATAAGAGTTGGCATCTCGTCGATTGGAAGACGCCTATCACAATCGCGATCGTAGCTATTGTGATCTCAAGAATCGCTTCGCTTCAAAGCGGTAAGGTCAATGCGAAGTTACTCAAGATCTCATTCGCCTATCTCCTCTTTGCTCTCTCCGTATTCACCCTCGTCAAGACCTACTTCATTCATTAGTACTAGTTGACTGGGATAAAGTAAGAACATGATGGAGTTATGGCACGAAAAGACTGGTAGCGGTGAGCCGCTGCTGTTGATTCATGGCATGGGCTCTTCGCATACCGCTTGGCAGCTCATCGTTCCAGAGCTTGCCAAAGAATTTGAAGTCATCATTGTCGATCTTCCGGGCCATGGAAATAGCAAACTTCCAGGCGGAACTCGCATGGATGCGCTCTCACTTGCGAAACTTCTCGTCCAGCAGATGGGCAGCTGGGGTTATGAGAGTTTTCACGTTGCCGGAAACTCTTTAGGGGGTTGGATCTGCTTAGAGATGGCGGCGGCCTTCCCGAGCCAGATTCGATCTGTCACTGCGCTGGCGCCTGCTGGGTTATGGCTCGTTCCAGAGACAAAACGTGAATCTCTTGGAGCGGTTTCACGTTATATGGCGACAACTACCAGGCCGCTTGTTCCGCATTTGATGAAATACCGTTGGGCGAAGAAGATTGGTTTTGCAATGGTGAGCCCACAATGGGAGACCCTGCCATTAGGACTATGTATTGATGCTGCTATCGCCATGGGCAGTTCGTCGGGATATTTCCCAGCATGGGATGCAATGCTCGGTCTGCGCTTCGATAAAGATATTCGTGACGATATTCCAGTGACTGTGATCTTCGGTGATAGTGATAACACGCTACCTGCGAAACACTCCCAGGAACGATCACTTACACCGCTTCACTCGCGCTGGGTCTTACTCTCTCAATCAGGGCATGCTCCAATGTGGGATCGATCAGCAGAAGTGATTGCTGAGATTAGACACACAGCGCTATCGTTATGAACACATACCTTTTCATCTGGAAAATTAGGCGAAGCGATATCTGGAGAGCAATTCTACATATGGGCTTAGATCGCCGAACACTTCGTAGAAATGAAGCGATCAAATTCTTTAAATTACTGGGGACCGGCAGCGGTGAACGATTTACTCCGCGCGATGCTGATAGCCAAACGTGGGCCATTCTGGTGACAAGTAATCAGACCGCTGATTCGCTCATTGCAATGAAACCATTCATATCGTGGCAAAAATTCGCTCTCGCGGAAGAGAGCTACACCCTTGCTCCCATCTCCTCCCACGGTGCATGGGGTGGAATCGAGCCATTTCAGATCGAACCTCTCACTGAGTGGAAGGGTGAGATCGCTGCGATTACGCGCGCAAGAATTAAATGGCGACTCAACCTGAAATTTTGGCGAGCAACTCCTACGGTCACGCAGGCACTACATAGTTCTCCAGGTTTAATTCGCGCGATCGGAATAGGTGAGGCCCCTATCGGACTTCAGGGAACTTTCTCACATTGGCGCTCATCTGAGGATCTGCGAGCCTTTGCCTACAAAGGTGAGGCCCACCAGCGTGCCATCGCGCTCACCTCGGAGCTTAATTGGTACTCCGAAGAGCTCTTCGCCCGCTTCGCAGTTCTTGATTACCGAACATCAGCGTTCAATTTATGAGCCCAATGAGCACAGGGATCTACCTGAGCTACGGCAGAATTAGCTTATGAGCATCCGGCAGTACCGACCACGAGGTGGTCGACGTCGGCAGATCGATAACAAGAAAAATCTTCTTCTCTACGGGTTGCTCGCACTCTCCATCGCGCTGCAGATGACCTACCCACTCGTTCACGGCGACCTGCTGCGTACGATCACGATCGCCACGGTCTACTGCGCGGCGGTCGCAATGATTACACATTCATTCTTCGCTTTCGGTGCAAGATTCGCGATCACCTTTGCGATTCTCACCTTTGGGTACGCACTTGGTGTTGAAATTCTTGGAAGTAAAAGCGGTTGGCCATTTGGCACCTATCATTACGATAGCTCACTAGGCGCTGCGATCGCAGGGGTTCCGATTCTTGTTCCCTTTGCTTGGATGATGCTCACTTACCCACTGTTGATTGCGGCACGTAAAGTGGGAAAGAGTTGGGTCTTCCTCTATGGCGGATTAGGACTTATGGCATGGGATCTCTTCCTTGATCCCCAAATGGTGAGTGCGCATCGTTGGGTCTGGGAGTTCCACGCAAATGCAACTCCTTTTGCACCCATGGTTCCACTCTCTAATAGCTTTGGGTGGTTGCTCTCTGGAATGGGCCTCATGGCACTCCTCCATTGGGCGTTACCGAAAGATCGGCGTAAGGGCGGTGCAAACCTCACCGTGCCAAATATTTTCCTAACTTGGACCTGGTTCTCAGGAGTTATCGGAAACCTCTTCTTCTTCCACCGACCAGGGCTCGCTCTCTTTGCTGGTGTGATATTCGCACTTATCTTGGCGCCATACTTCTTTGCGCAGTACCTGGGTCAACCAGATAATTACTAATTTCTCATGAATCTCCTTATCGCAGTGCTCTGCGGGCTTACAGCTCTCTCACTCTTGCTCTCAATTCTCAACTTCTTTACCGTGCGCCGGATCTCAAGGTCAATGGCAGTAATCCCCGAACGCGTTGCGATCTTGATTCCGATGCGTAATGAGGAGAGTAACGTCGATGGCGTTATTAACTCTGCCCTCGCTTCAACCGGTCTAACAGACTTTGAGGTCATCGCACTCGATGACTCATCTGCTGATCAAACATCTGAGTTGCTCAAGCGGTTTAGGGAGAAGATCAGAGTCCTTCGAGGTCAGGAGCTTGCACCTGGCTGGCTTGGCAAGCCATTTGCCTGTTATCAACTCTCGAAGGCAAGCGTCGCGGATTACCTCGTCTTTATTGATGCTGATGTCAGACTCTCCCCATCCGCAGTATCTTCGGCAATTGCCTTCATGAAAAAACATCAATGGGATTTTCTTTCGCCATACCCAAAACAACTCGGCCAGACCTTCCTCATGAAATTAATTCAGCCACTACTCCAATGGTCGTGGCTTACTTCAGTTCCGCTTCGCTTTGCTGAGCGAGGCCTGGTCAACTCCATGATTGTTGCGAATGGTCAATTCTTCATTCTTCGCCGAGAAGCCTATGAGGCGGTGAAGGGACATGAGGCGGTGAAGTCTGAAGTCCTTGAGGACTTATCACTTGCGCGGGTCCTCAGTGCGCATGGGTTTAGAGGATCAGTCGCTGATGCGAGTTCAATAGTCACATGTGCGATGTATGAAACAGACAAACAGCTCATCGCGGGATATACAAAATCATTATGGAAAGCTTTTGGTGGACCAGTCGGCACTGTATTCACAATGGCGCTATTGCTCCTCACTCAGGTAGTACCGATCACGCTCTTCTTACTCGGGTATACAGCAGCGCTATTGCCCTTTCTCGCAGTGGCAATCACTCATTCTTTAGCTTCTTACCGAACGCGCGCATCGTTCATCAATATCCTCGCTCACCCACTAGCTGCTATCGCACTCATCGCTTTAATCTGCGAATCATGGCGCCGTAAATCGCGCGGGCAGTTAGAGTGGCGAGGCCGTAGAGTGAGCTAATGCGTAAGGTCATCATTGTCGGAGCAGGAATGGGCGGGATGTCCGCTGCTGCACGATTGGCTCGCGCTGGTCTATCGGTTGAGATATATGAGGCTTCGTCTCGCACCGGTGGTAAATGTCAGACTGAGTGGATCGGTGATTATGCCTTTGATACCGGGCCTTCACTTCTGACGCTCCCCGCGGTCTACCGCGACCTCTTTAAAAAAACTGGCAAGCGATTAGAGCTTGTGAAGGAGATCCAACCAGTAGATCCAGCATTTGCTTATCACTTCGCCGATGGCACCTCGCTTGATTTTGCAAACCTCTCATTGCCAAAGATCTGCACAGAGATCGATCGGGTCTTAGGCAAGAAAGCCGGGGATGAATTCCACGCTCTCATGCAACGTGCTGAAGCGATGTGGGATGTATCTCGGACTCCATTTATTGAATCCGAGCTCGAATCGATTCCAAAGCTTTTACGCCGTAAGGGATTCCTTAAGGATTTAAAACTCATATCGCCTTTCCAAACCCTGGATTCCATTACTCACAAATATTCAGATAACCCTTACCTCCAAAAAATCATCAAACGCTATGCCACATATACGGGCTCAGATCCTCGAAAGGCGCCAGCAGTACTGCTGACTATCGCCTTTGTTGAAATTACCTTTGGTGCCTGGCATGTGAGTGGCGGAATTGGAACTCTTGCCGAAGCACTGCGCGATCGCTGCTTAGAACTTGGAGTGCAGTTCCACGTTAACACTCCGGTCGAGAAGATCCTGACAGATGAGAACGGCGCGACTGGAATCTTGGTGAACGGTGAAGCGATCGAAGCTGACTACATCATTTCTAATGCTGACTCAGAGCTCACCTTTAATGCCTTACTGCCGCAGTCAGAGCGCCGGGCAAAACGGGAGCGCAAGAAGTTAAGGCATGCTGAGAAATCACTCTCGGGATTTTCGCTCCTCCTCGGATTAGATAACCGGAAGATCGACGGAACTCCCCCTGTGATGAATCATCACAATGTCTATTTCCCAGAAGATTATGATCGAGAGTTCGATCAAGTCTTTGACCAGAGCGAGCCAGTCGATGATCCAACAATCTATATCTGCGCACCGAACGATCTCTCGATGGTGAAGAATCCTGGTCAAGAAGCTTGGTTTGTGCTCGTCAATGCACCGCGACATGATCCAGAGCAAGGCTGGGATTGGAGTAAAGATCCCGAGAGTTATGCGAAGAAGATTATTGCAAAACTGGATGCCCTTGGTCTTCGTGTCTCAGAGCGATTAGATGTTATGGAGTTTCGAACCCCTCACGATCTCGAGCACCTCACTGGCGCGCCAGGGGGGTCAATCTACGGAACTTCGAGCAACGGAAAGCGTGCAGCATTTTTGAGAGCGAAGAATAAAAGTGATATTCCGAATCTGTATAGCGTTGGTGGTTCTGCCCATCCTGGTGGCGGATTGCCACTCGTTGGAATCAGTGGTGAGCTTGTCGCAGAATCAATTATCGCGTTGCAGGGCGGCGTAGGAGTCGCGAAGGACTACCACTAACGAATAAAGCTGCATCACTAACCAGAGCGAAGCGATCGCAACAACGAGATGAATCGATACTAGGTAGGCAATCAACGCAATAAATAAGAGGCTCGCTCGCACAGGGCGTTCGCAGATTGTGACGACTGAGATATTGCGATAACCCACTCCACCGGCGCGCGCACGTAAATACTCTTGTGTGAGAGCGGCTACCCAGGCGATTGCAACGATGACCACAGGTGCGCCGATTCGAATAAAGGTAAGAGCCCAGAAGAATTCGACCAATCGATCAATCACTGAATCTAGCTCTGCTCCCCAGCGTGAGACGCGATTTGTGACAATCGCAAGCGTGCCATCAACGCCATCGGCAAAGAGCGACAAGATGAGGAAGATTATTCCGAGTGGGTTTCGACCTTGCACCCACGTCAAAATCCCAAAGATCAATCCAGCGAGTGAGACCATCGATGGTGAAAGGCGAAGTGCTCGCAAAGGCTTGACTGCCACGAATGAAATAGTGAGCCAAGCCTTCACGATTCCAGTGACCTGTGCGCCACCGTGCAACTCACTCCACTGGCCAAAGAATTTATCGCGATTCATATGAGCCAAATCCAATATTTCGTGCGATCGCAAGCGTTGCCGCTGCCGAATTCATTGTATAAAAATGTAACCCCGGAGCGCCGTAATCTAAAAGCGCCTGGGAAAGTTCTGTGGCGATCTCAATGCCGAGCGCTGTTACCGCCTCTGGATCATCTGCGATTGGTTCAAAGGCATCAGAGATTCGCTTCGGTATTGGAGTCCCCGAGAGCTCTGCCATGCGAGTGAGTTGCTTAACATTGGTAATCGGCAAGATGCCAGCGATGATCGGCAGATCAGCACCACGTGCTGCCAATGCCTCCACAAGTCGTTTATATGCTGAGATCTCAAAGAAGAACTGAGTTGTCGCAAATGATGCTCCGAGTTCGCGTTTGCGCAAGAGAACATCGATATCGGTATCAAACTCTCCTTGTGATGCAGGATGGCCATCAGGAAATGCAGCAACACCAATGGTGAGTCCGCCCTCATTAGCTGCAAGTTCTACGAGTTGATCGGCATAATCCAAACCACCGGGCGTCGATACCCATGGCGTTGTTGGGCCACCGGTTGGGTCGCCGCGGAGCGCGAGCACGCTAGAGATTCCAGCAGATTTATATTGACGCAGGATCTCAATTAATTCATCGCGGGTTGACCCAACGCATGTGAGATGCGCAAGAGTCGGGACTCCAGTACGGGTCGTAAACTCCTGGGCAATTCGAACAGTTCGGTCGCGCGTGCTGCCACCAGCCCCATATGTCACAGAGACAAAATCAGGGGCGAGCACTCGTAACTCTTCAACTGCGCGCCAGAGCCTGGCTTCACCATCACTATCCTTGGGTGGGAAGAGTTCGATGGAGAAAGTCGCCTTACGCGGGCTTTCAAGAGGCATAACCATAGAGAGGCAGGGTACCTTTACCGCATGAAGCCTGGCGAACACCTCGAGCTTTCGGCGCTTCGTGAGTCGATTAATGGCTCTCTAGCCACCTTTATTGAGCGCGAGAATCGCTATCTCACAGAGATCGGATCCGAGCTGGACCCAGTAGCCGGCGCACTTCACTCCTTCCTTTTAGATAGCGGCAAGCGCTTTCGCCCACTCTTTGCCGTTATTGGATATCTCGGATCAGGTGCGCTGCTCTCCCCCGAAAATATTTCAGCGCTATCAAGTCTTGAGCTCATCCATGTCTGCGCTTTAATCCATGACGATGTCATGGATGCGTCGGATACTCGCCGCGGTGCGCCAGCAATCCACAAGCATTTTGAAAATATTCATACCGCTCAAAAATTGTCAGGCTCGGCTCCTCAATTCGGTATTGCCAGTGCAATCCTGCTCGGAGATCTCGCCTTGGTCTGGGCTGCGAAGATGTTGCATGAGTCAAGGGTTTCAAGCGATGCGCTGGTTTCGAGTCTCTCCGTCTTCAATGAGATGCAGGTTGAGCTCATGGGCGGGCAATATCTCGATATCTACGAACAAGCCCTTGCTAGCGAAAGCGTCGAACGATCGCTCAAAGTCGCTCGTTATAAATCTGGCAAGTACAGCATCGAACGTCCACTTCACTTCGGGGCCGCTCTCGCTCGTCAGAACCCAACAGAACTTTTCTCAGCCTACTCTGCATATGGATTACCACTCGGTGAAGCCTTCCAACTTCGCGATGATCTCCTCGGAGTCTTTGGTGACTTTGCCACTACCGGAAAACCTACCGGTGATGATCTTCGCGAAGGTAAGCGGACTGTGATGATGGCGATGACGCACGAGCGAGCAACAGCTCCACAACGCGCAACAATCAAAGAACTTTTTGGTCGCCCAGATCTCGATGAATCAGGTATTGCTGCGCTTCAATCAATCATTATTGAGACGGGTGCTCGTGATCATCTCGAGTCACTCATCTCCGAGCTCTATACCGAAGCAACCGCCGTGATCGATCACCCAGAGATCGATAGTGCCGCACGTCCACTACTTCTCACCATGGCGAAGCTCGCCACCCAACGAAGCTCATAGGAGATTCATGCCAAAGCAGATTAAAGGACCCACCGACCACGTCGTGATTGTTGGTGCGGGATTAGCTGGCTTAAGCGCCGCCCTCCGTTTAGCTGGAGCAGGTCGCAAGGTCACTGTCGTAGAGCGTGAATCTGTCCCAGGTGGTCGTAACGGTCTCCTGCAACAAGATGGTTATTCATTCGATACCGGACCAAGTGTTCTGACGATGCCATCCTTGATTCAAGATTCCTTTACAGCCGTTGGTGAAGATATGAAGGATTGGCTTGAGCTCATGCCAGTCGATCCGCTCTATCGCGCCTTCTTTGCTGATGGGTCCCAGCTCGATGTTCACGCTGATACCGCCCGAATGCAGGAAGAGATCCGCTCGGTCATTGGTCCAGATGAGGCAGCTGGTTATGCAAAATATGTTGAGTTTGTCACGAAGTTATATAAGTATGAGATGAATGACTTCATCGATCGCAATATCGATAGTCCACTCAATTTGCTCACACCAAACCTCGCAAAGCTCGTTGCCCTCGGTGGATTCCGCAGATTAGCTCCAAAGGTTGAGCAATTCCTCAAAGATCCTCGCACTCAGCGCGTTTACTCATTTCAGGCGATGTATGCCGGAGTGAGCCCACAGCAAGCGCTCGCAATCTACGCCGTGATCGCCTATATGGACTCAGTCAATGGCGTCTTCTTCCCTAAGGGTGGAATGCATGCAGTACCTCGAGCGATGGCTGCTGCTGCAGCAAAACATGGAGTTGAATTCAAGTACAGCACCTCGGTTACCTCGGTTGAACACCACAATGGTCGAGCAACAGCTGTCGTCACGGATACCGGTGAACGTATTACCTGTGATGCGCTCATTCTCAATCCTGATCTACCTGTTGCCTACCGAGAATTACTCGGACGAACACCGAAGAAGATCAATAAGCTCAAATATTCACCATCATGCGTCACTTTGCTCCTAGGCTCATCCAAGTCATATGACCGCCTAGCTCACCACAATATTCACTTCGGTAAGTCATGGGATGGCGTCTTCGACGAACTCATCAATAAGAAGATCTTGATGACGGACCCAAGTATCTTGGTGACAGTTCCAAGTATGGATGATGCCTCGCTCGCTCCAGCGGGAAAGAACTCTTATTACGTCCTATTCCCTACCCCAAACCTCACGGCAGATATTGATTGGACCAAGATCGGTCCTTCCTATCGCGATGAGATGATTCGCACCCTTGAATCACGTGGATATGACGGCTTCGGTGACTCTATCGAATTCGAAAAGATGACCACCCCACTTGATTGGAAGAATATGGGCATGGAGGCTGGTGCACCTTTTGCTAGCGCGCATACCTTTATGCAGACGGGGCCATTCCGCCCACGCAATATCGCTGAGGGTTTTGAGAATGTCGTCTTCGCTGGATCCGGAACCCAACCTGGCGTTGGCGTACCGATGGTTCTGATCTCAGGACGCCTTGCTGCCGAGCGAATCGTCGGGACAATCGCTTAAACGAGATTTAAAGAAGTACGTGAACAGCCGATCCAGCGCGACGAGATGAATAATTCTCGCCTCCGCCTAAACCATCGATCTCCATGATCACGGCGGTGCTATCAACAATTCCACCGCATCGTTCAATCAAAGCAGCTGCCGCAATAAGTGTGCCACCAGTTGCGAGCACATCATCAATCAGCAGGACCCGTTGACCAGGCAGGATCGCATCTTGATGGATCTGTAAAGTGGCTTCGCCATATTCAAGGGCAAAGCTCTCTGAATAAGCCGCGGCGGGTAATTTGCCGCTCTTGCGAATCGGTACAAGGCCTTTGCCGGTTGCATAAGCAATCGCACTCGCAAGAATAAATCCTCGAGCCTCTACTCCGGCAACTACATTATAAGAATCACTGACATCAGCGAGCTCTCCAATCAATACTTGAAAAGCCTGCGCATCACCAAGAAGTGGGGTGATATCTTTAAAGAGGATCCCCTCTTTCGGGAAGTTTGGGACATCACGAATCAGGCTCCGAAGAAGATTCTTCGGAGCCTGATCGCTATGTGATGAGGTGCTAATTACTTACCAGTCCAAACGTTGATTGGTGCCTGCAAGAAGTAGACCACGAACAACCCTGTAACAACGTAAAGAAGGGCGTGGATCTCCTTAGCGCGACCTTGAACAACTCGAACAAGTACGTGCGAGACGAAGCCTGCGCCGATACCTACTGAGATGCTGTAGGTGAAAGGCATCAAGATGATTGTCAGGAAGGCTGGAATCGCAATTCCAAGATCTGCCCAATCAAGGTTCTTGATCTGAGTCATCATCAAGAATCCGACGATGATCAAAGCTGGGGTTGCTGCCTCGTAAGGAATCACGGCGACAAGTGGCGCAAGGAAGGTGGTGAGCAAGAAGAGCAGGCCGGTAACTACTGATGCGAGACCAGTACGGGCTCCTTCACCAACACCAGAAGCTGACTCGATGTAGCTGGTATTTGAGGAGATATTTCCAACTCCACCAGCTACAGCTGCAATTCCATCAACGAGGAGGATTCGGTCGATATTAGGGATATTTCCCTCTGCATCAATCAATCCACCTTCAGTTGCAATCGCTGTGACGGTTCCGACATTGTCGAAGAAGTCAGAGAGAAGAAGAGAGAAGATCAGCAAGATTGCAGTCACAACAGTTACCCGGTTGAAAGCGCCGTGGAGATTGATATGACCAAAGAGGCTGAAATCTGGCTTAGCGAAGATCTTTGAAGGGATCGTAGGAACGTTAAGTCCCCAGCCCTTTGGATTGACCTTGCCAGTTGCCCCATCAAAGTTAGGGCCAATCTTAAATGCCTTCTCAATAATGATTGCCAGCACAGTTGTGGTCACAATGCCAATAAGCAATGCGCCCTTAACCTTGCGAACAACGAGCGCGATCATTAGGAAGAGACCGAAGGCGAAGACAATGACAGGCCATCCAACAAGATTTCCATTATCGCCAAGTTGAACCGGAACTGGTCCAGCACTTGTGCGACGAACGAATCCAGAATCAACGAGTCCGATTAAGGTAATGAAGAGTCCGATACCTACGGCAATTGCGATCTTAAGTTGGGCTGGGACGGCGCGAAACACGGCAGCTCGGACGCCAGTAATAACAAGCACAACGATGATGAGACCTTCGATAATAACAAGACCCATTGCATCAGCCCAGGTCATCTTCGAAGCGATACCAACAGCAACGAAGGTATTGAGTCCGAGGCCAGTTGCGAGAGCTAATGGAAAGTTTGCAACAGTTCCCATCAAAATAGTGAGCAGTCCTGCCATGAGCGCAGTCATCGCTGCAACCATCGCTAGATTTGGATGATCACCGCTTCCGCCCAGGTACTTTCCGTCGCCATCTTTCGCGAGTCCGATAATGAGCGGATTAAGCGCAACGATGTAAGCCATGGTGAAGAAGGTGACGAATCCGCCACGAACCTCACGACTAATCGTTGAACCGCGCTCTGTGATCTTGAAGAATGAATCAAGCATGAGGAGCCCTTCTGATTTTGTTATCGGGGGTGTTTGCGACCCCGTGTGAAATAACGGCTCACAGACCGAGGGAGTTGGGTAACGGTAATCCAAAACTGAGAGATTACCGAGCCTGCCACTCTCGACACTTGGTTGAGAGTTGAGCGCGATAGACGGGATATTCTCACTAGAATCTGCCAAATGAGAGAGTTAGATGCGGCGGGTATCGAAGGCAGTGAGCTTCGAGCCTCTTATGCAGAGTGCAAGCGGCTCAACTCACTCCACGGCAAGACTTATTACCTAGCGACCCTGCTCCTTCCAAAAGCTAAGCGTCCTTTCGTCCACGCCCTCTACGGCTTTGCCAGATACGCCGATGAGATTGTTGATGACCTTGGGTCAACGCTCACGATTAATGAGAAGGCCGAGCTCCTCAAGAACTGGGGAGATGGCGTGCTCGCCGATCTCGCTACCGGTCAAAGCCGTGATGCAATTGGCATGGCGCTAGCAGATACCGTTCGCAGATTCTCAATTCCGATTGAATACTTTGAAGCATTTCTTCACTCGATGACGATGGATCTCACAGTGAGTGAGTATCAGAGCTATGACGATCTGATGGAGTATGTCTACGGCAGCGCAAGCGTTATCGGCCTCCAGATGGTTCCAATTCTTGGTCCACTCTCCCCTGATGCGTATCCGCTGGCGGAGAAACTTGGCACAGCATTTCAACTAGCCAATTTTATTCGCGATGTCGGCGAAGACCTAGATCGTGGCCGGATCTATCTACCAATTAATGAACTCGAAAGCCATAGCGTCACATACGAGATGCTGCATGATCGCGTTCTCACACCACAAATTCGAGCAGCTCTTCAAGAACAGATCGCCCGTGTCAGGCAGCTCAAGCGCGAAGCTGATGCTGGTATCCATCTTCTAGAGCCATCAAGCCGTCCTTGCATCGAAGCGGCAAGCGAGCTCTACTGCGGAATCGTCGATGAAGTCGAGAAGATTGATTATCAAATCTTTACTCACCGTGCGAAAACTTCGCAGTGGCGCAGAGCAAGTGTTGCCGCTCCTGCCCTTATTCGTGCGATTGCCGCTCGCTAACAGCGCTTACCGGCCTTAACCCAGAGGGTGAGTACACCCAGCAAGAGCGAAAATCCAAAGAGCAGATCCTCTACCGGTGCTGCTGCAATCCGTAGCCCGATAATGGCGCCACTGCGATACATGACGATATTGCGCGAGGTAAGCCACCAATTAGTGAGTAATTGAAAAGGAAGGATGATCGCGTACGAAACCCAGAAGGCTTTTCGGCTGATGAGTCGAACTTTCGTCACTTTCGCATCGATGAGGACGCTGAGGCAGACGGCGACAACCGCTGTGATTGTGTAACTCATTTCTCATCGCCAATCAACCAGGTGCTACGAACTCGACGCACCGCTTCTAGCGTCATGATTCCAGCAAGTGGGATAACGAGGAAGAATAAATACTCTTCAAGTGGGATCTGGAACGGGCCGTAAATGCCGAGGATCTGACGCTTATCAAAGTACCAATCGTGGTGGTGGATTGCGAGTGCATCCCAGAGAATAAAGAGTGCGGCGATCGGAAGAATTGACTGCACCCACCTGCGAACTCGCCGTAAGACTCGGACCTTAAATGCGATCTCGAGCCAAAATGAGCCAGCGACAGTGAAGGCCAGCATCGCGATGTAGCCCCAATTTCCCATAGGAGTAATGGTAACCTCTCACTAACGGGAGCCGCTGATTGGCTGAGAGGACTTGAGATTCAAGTCGACCGTATGACCAGTTCGGTAATGCGAATTGGAAAGGGGTTCATTGTGCATTCCATTAATTCGATCATCATGACAACACTCTTTACGGCATGGGGTTACCATCTCACTATCCTTGAGTTTGTTGCATTTATTACCTCTGTTGTCGGGGTCTGGCTTGGAGTCTTAGGACCACGATCAACCTGGCCCTGGTGGAACATCAGCAGCTTCCTCTACGCCATTCTCTTCTTTGAGCAGAAATATTATGCAAGTGGATTTCTACAATTCATCTTTATCGCCGGTGGCTTTTGGGGTTGGTTTGGTTGGGGGCGAAAAGGTGCCAAGCCTGCAAAACTCTCGATCAAAGTTAATTCGCTCTGGATTGCTGGCTTTGCCATTAGTTGGTTTGCACTCAATCCACTCCTCATCCACCTTGGGGCTGCTGCGACGCTTACCGACTCATTTGGTTTTGTCGGAAGCTGTATCGCACAGGTGTTAATGGTAAAAGAGAAGTTTGAGACCTGGCCGCTCTGGTTCGTCGTGGACGCGGTGTATACCTATCAATTCTGGCGCGGTGGCCAATATCTGACCTCAATTCTCTATCTCATCTTTGTAGCGATAGCGATAGCTGGATGGATTCGTTGGCGCCGAGAGTCTGGCCGTCGAGTAGTTGCAGAGTAAATGTTTCTCATCACGATCGATGGACCGGCGGGATCAGGTAAAACTACGCTTGCCGCTCAAATTCATGATCATTTAAGTGCCGCGGGTGAGACGGTTCTGACGGTCCATATGGACGATCTCTATGATGGTTGGGAGGAGCCACTTGGGGAAGAGCTCGCGGCCAAACTCGACTCTCTTCTCAGTGATGCATATCGTGGCGGTGCAATCATGATTCCCCAATATAACTGGACCGATGATGCATTTACTCTTCCGATTATCGCGTCAACTCCACAGACGCTGATTCTCGAAGGTGTCGGTAGCTCCCAATCAATCACCCGAGGTTTTGCCCCGCTATCTATCTGGATTGAGGCACCACGAGAGGTGGCACTGCAGCGAGTGCTTGATCGCGATGGCGCAGAGTTGCGCTCTCAGATGTTGGATTGGCAACGACGCGAGGAAGAACATTTCACCCGAGAATCGACGAAAAGTGCCGCGGATTACCAGGTAAAGAGCGCGCCTTAACAGGCTATCCACAGTCGCCATCTTTAAACTTCGAGCGTGTCAGATCTCACCGGCGAACTCATCGATGGGCGTTACCAACTCGAACGCTTGATCGCTTCAGGTGGAATGGCCTCAATTTATGTAGCGATGGACACAAGGCTGGATCGACTCGTTGCAGTCAAGATTATGCACCCTCATCTGGCCAACGATGAAGAGTTTGTCAATCGATTTATCCGAGAAGCTAAAGCCGCTGCCGCACTCTCCCACCCAAATATTGTTGCAATTCAAGATCAGGGGTGGAACGAAGGCGGCAGTCCAGCAGTCTTTATCGTGATGGAATATATCGACGGCTTTACTCTGCGTGAGTTACTCCACGAGCGAGGCTCACTCTCCCCTGACGAATTACTCCGCTATATGATCCCGGTGGTGAGCGCGCTTGCGCAGGCACACCAGAGCGGGATCGTTCATCGCGATATTAAGCCAGAGAACATTTTGATCTCAAAAGATGGCAGGGTAAAACTTGCGGACTTTGGACTCGCGCGGGGTGCGCAACTTGGCGCCACGATGACTGTTGAATCAAGTGTTGTTTTAGGAAGCGTCTCATATCTCTCCCCCGAACAGGTCCAACGCGGAATTTCAGATCAGCGTAGTGACATTTATTCAGTCGGCGTGGTTCTCTTCGAACTCCTCACTGGACGAAAGCCTTACGAGGGTGAGTCCCCGATTCAAATCGCTTACAAGCATGTGAATGAGCGAATCCCAGCGCCCTCTACTCTGCGAAAAGATCTTCCACCATCTCTTGATGCGATCATCTCTAAGGCAACTTCGCCCAATCCAGATCAACGACATAAGGATGCCGGCGTACTGCTTTCAGAATTGCGCACTGTCCAGATTGAACTAGACCCTCAAAAGCGCCAACTCACACTCGAATTAGATATTCCCATCGCCGCAAGCAAGAAAAAATCCAGGCGCCTGCCTGGCGAAGTACGAATCGGAAATTCCATCGTAGATCGAGTGAGAACTCTGACGGAGCCAATTATGAGAGATGCCGAGCCAGTGGAGAGCACTGCACAGATTCGTCGTCGTGCTTCAAGGCGAGTAATACGTAATCGATTCGTTGGACTCATCCTTCTCCTCTCTATCGGAAGCGGCGCGGCCTGGTATGAATTGATAGGTTCAAAGATTTCGATTCCCTCAATCGCAGGCCTCTCTCAAAGTGAAGCGCAAAGCTCACTCGCTCCCCTTGGCCTCAATCTTGTGGTCATAGCGCGCGCGTACAGCGAAGATATACCTGCCGGCAAAGTCATTACCTCTGATCCTGGTGGTGGAGGCCATCTCAGTAAGGGCGAAAGTGTGAAGGTGACCCTTTCAAAGGGGCCAGAACGTATTGCAATTCCATCGATTGCCGGGATGACACCAGATGCCGCATCTGCTGCTTTAACTGCAGCGGGACTTAAAGTTGGTACAACAACTCAAGGTTTCAGTAGCACGATTACAACAGGAATGGTGATCGATGGTGATCCCGTCGCAGGTACTCCAGTTCGTAGGAATTCCATCGTTAATCTTCTCATCAGCAAGGGAATTCAACAGGTTACACTGTCATCCTATGTTGGTCTCAGTGGCGATCAAGCTAGCAATGAATTAACCACGGCCGGCTTTAAAGTGATCTCGACCTTTGGTTATAGCGATACCGTGCCAGCTGGATCTGTTATCAGTCAGAAACCTGATGGTGCCGGTACTGTTCCATTTGGTGCAAGTATCTCCATCGTTGTATCTCAGGGACCGCAATCGGTCTTCATTCCAAATCTTTACAGTCTCTCCCAAAGCCGTGCGACGCTCGCCCTTGAAAATCTTCAACTCAAGGTGAAGGTGAGGAAGATCGGTAGCAAGAAGAACAAGACTGTTACTAATATTTCGCCGAAGGTGGGCACGAAGGTGAAGCGAGGATCGACCGTAACGATCACCTTGGGGTAACTTCCTATAGGGTGTCGTAATGGCTACTCGTCCCCGTATTGGTGCTCATACCCCTACATCAGGGGGCATGGCGAAGCGTTCGATCGAATATGCGATCACAACCGAGGCTGAGGCGGTTCAAGTCTTTGCATCCAATCCCCGAGGTTGGGCGATGCCAGAAGCGAACCCAGAAGCAGATCAAAAGTTTATTGATAAATGTCTCGAGCTTGATATTGAAAGTTATGTTCACGCTCCATTCCTCATCAATCTAGGTTCGCCCACCGTCGGAACCTACGAGAACTCTTTGGCATCAACGGCTTACTCACTTAAGCGCGGCCGCGAGGTTGGCGCTAAAGGTGTTGTCATTCATACCGGTTCCGCCGTTGACGAGAAACATCTACCAACCGCATGGAAACAGATTCATGAAGGCATGATGCCGGTCCTCAACGCACTGACCGATGACGATCCCTGGCTCTTGCTCGAACCAACAGCGGGTCAAGGTCAGTCGCTGGTAAAAAAGCTCTCTGATCTCACCCAATATTTTGATGCACTCGAATGGCACCCAAAGGTTGGTGTCTGTCTCGATACCTGCCACGTATTTGCCGCCGGTCATGACATCGCAACTAAAGGTGGAATGACAAAGACGCTTGATGAACTCGTCGAACTCGTCGGCATCGAACGTATCCAACTTATCCACGCTAATGACTCTATGGATGTCTGCGGCGCACTCAAAGACCGCCACCAAAATATCGGCCAAGGTGAGATCGGCGAGAAACCCTTCGCCGAATTATTGGCACATCCCGCAGTTGCCAACTCACCACTTATTCTCGAGACGCCAGGAATGGAAGCAGAACACGGAGCCGAAATCGCGCTCCTGAAAAAGATGAGAGCCAAGATTAAATGATTCTGGGCAGAAATAAGTATGGAGTCTCATCGCTTCTGCTCGCAGTTACCGCTATCTGGGGTGGTTCCTTCGTCATCATGAAAGATGCACTGCATCGCATCGATGTGAATTCGTTTTTGGGGTGGCGTTTCTTGATTGCTGCAGTCATCATGGCAGCGCTACGGCCGAAGGCTCTGCTTCTCATCCGTGGAAAATTTCTTCTTAAAGGAGCGATCGTAGGAACACTTCTCGGGGGCGGATATATCTTCCAGACCTTTGGGCTCACCCAGACCTCAGTAGCAAAGACTGGATTCATAACGGGGCTTTATGCGATCTTCACACCCTTGTTGGCTGCTGGATTATTTAAGAAGAAGATCAATAAACTGCAGTGGGCTTCAACGGCCCTCGCCTTCACCGGACTCTGTGCCCTCTCCTTTAATGGTCTATCCATTGGAATTGGTGAACTTCTAGTTCTGGTCAGCGCAATTCTCTTCGCAGCTCACATACTCGGGCTTGGCGAATGGAGTTCGGGTATGGATACCTACGCCTTAACTCTCATTCAACTCTCCGTTGTTTCGTTGGTCAGTTTCGGTGCCGCCGCTACGACCAAGATAGAAGCCCCGCATGATTGGGGGGTTTGGAGAGCGGTCCTCTTCACCGCCATCCTGGCGAGCGCCTTTGCATTTCTCGTCCAGACCTGGACTCAATCATTTATGTCTCCAACTTCCGTGGGAATCTTGCTCACAATGGAATATATCTTCGCTGCAATCTTCGGAGTAATCTTTGCGCACGAACACTTAGGCCTAAAGACACTTATTGGTGGCTCACTTGTTATTTCTGCCATGATCGTCGTGACCACATCTGAAGAGAAGGTATCCCAATGATTGATTTACGCTCTGATACCGTCACTCTTCCCTCGCCTGAGATGCGTAGCGTCATAGCGAACGCACCTGTTGGCGACGATGTGTATGGTGATGATCCAACCGTCAACGCTCTTCAGGAGCGAGTAGCTGCACTCTTTGGTAAAGAGGCTGGACTCTTCACACCGACCGGTTCACTGAGCAACCAACTTGCCATACGTTCATTGGTTAAGCCTGGGGAAGAACTACTGACCGAGACCGCATCCCATATTGTTCGAGCAGAACTTGGTGCCGGCGCAGTATTTAGCGGAATCACGACACGAACCTGGCCGTCACAAGATGGCATACTTAAAGCTTCACAACCACTTGAGATTGCCACGCCAGATGCTGGCCCATACTTGGTATCCACGACTGCGATCGCAGTTGAGAACACCCACAATTTTGGTGGTGGCACAGTTCAATCCATCGATGAGATTGCGAAGTTACGAAAAGAGTCCCAAGCACTTGGAATCACCATGCACCTTGATGGTGCGAGAATCTGGAACGCACATATTGCGACCAGAACATCGTTCTCTGAATTCGGACAATACTTTGACACCATCAGCGTCTGCTTCTCAAAGGGACTTGGTGCACCAGTTGGTTCAATGATGCTCAGCACAAAGGAGCGTATTGTCGAAGCTACCAGATGGCGTAAGCGCTACGGAGCCGGCATGCGTCAGATTGGAATCCTCGCTGCCGCTGCTGATTACGCGATTACGCATAATATGGAGCGGTTATCAGAGGATCATGCTCGAGCCAAAGCGATTGCATTGGCTTGTGCAGAGGTTTCACCAGAGCTCATAGACCCATCTCTTGCTCATACCAATATCGTTGCGATTAACCTGCGTCAGACAGGTAAAAGTGCGCCACAACTTGTTGCCGAGTTAAAGGAGCACGGAATTCTTGCCGGCGCAATGGGCTCTCACCTACTCCGCCTTGTCACGCATATGGATTTTGATGATAACGCGCTTGAACAAGTTCTCTCAATAGTCCCAGAATTATTAAAGAGCGCCCTCGTGGCGAAGTAATAGCTCTTTCGTTTCAACGCCGAACCCGTAATTTCCTAGTGCTCCACCACTTTTTACAATTCGATGGCACGGAATGATTGGCGCAACTAAGTTCTTTCCGCAGGCGGTTCCGACTGCTCGTACTGCAGCAGGTGATCCAATCTTCTTTGCGAGATCTGCATAACTCCACGTCTTGCCGACCGGAATCTTGCGCATCATCTTCCAGACATCTTGGGAGAATTCAGTACCAGGTTGGCGTACTTGAATGCCATTGATAGCGCTTAAATCGCCATCAAAATAATTCTGGATGAGTTCAGTGATAATTGGAATCTCCTTAACATCCTTCACGCCAATTTTGAACTCTGAATCATCCATTCTTTGATGGAGGTCATCGAAACTTCGAAACCCAGCTGCTAACAAGAGATGTTCGCGCGCAACCAGGAAGAGCGTCCCTGCGGGAGTCTTCATCTGAGATTGCCAAAGCACCGTCTAACCCTAGACCTGATTGAACGGTAAGGGTAGAGAGAAGGTGAGAATTAACGGTCGCGCAACATCTCAGCTACGAGGAAGGCAAGCTCTAGGGATTGAGTATGGTTCAAGCGAGGATCGCAGGCTGACTCATAACGTGTTGCAAGATCGCTCTCGGAGATCTGCTCCCCGCCACCCAAGCACTCGGTAACGTCATCGCCAGTAAGCTCAATATGTACTCCACCCGGATGCGTACCAACCGCCTTATGAGCTTCAAAGAAGCCACGTACTTCATCCATAACATCATCAAATTTTCTCGTCTTGTACCCGGTAGTGCTCTCAAAAGTATTTCCGTGCATCGGGTCGCAAACCCACAGCACCTTCGCGCCTGACTCTTGTACCGCTCTGAGTAGAGGTGGGAGCTTCTCGCGTATTGCTCCTGCACCCATGCGGGTAATAAAGGTGAGTCGGCCAGGCTCATTTGTTGGATTGAGCTTGGCAATCATGGCAAGAGCATCTTCTGGTGTCGTCTTTGGTCCAAGCTTGATACCGATCGGATTTTGAATCTTCGAAGCGAAATCCATGTGTGCGCCATCCATCTGACGGGTGCGCTCACCAACCCATAGGAAATGAGCCGAGACATCGTAAGGAAGATCAGTGCGGGAATCGATGCGCGTCAGTGGGCGCTCATATTCCAGGATCAGCGCTTCATGGCTTGAGTAGAAATCGACCGACTTAAATGATTCGGGATCGACGCCAGCAGATTCCATGAAGGCAAGTGCTCGGCTAATCTCATTCGCCATCTCTTCATAACGCGCACCAAAACGCGGATCCTTCGCAAAGCCCTTGTTCCAGGTATGAACCTGGCGCAGATCTGCAAAACCACCTTGGGTAAATGCGCGAACTAAATTAAGGGTTGCCGCGGAAGTGTTGTACACCTGGACCAATCGCTCTGGGTTTGGTGTACGTGATTCAAGTGTAAATTCAAGATCATTGACAGCATCACCGCGATAGGCAGGAAGTGTCACGCCGTCTCGGGTCTCGTCGTTGTTGCTGCGGGGCTTTGCAAATTGTCCAGCCATGCGGCCGACTTTGATAACAGGAAGGCTTGCAAAGTACTGAAGCACTGCCGCCATCTGCAAGATTGTCTTGATGCGATTACGAATAGAATCCGCATTCGCCGCGGCGAAGGTTTCAGCACAATCGCCACCTTGGAGCCAGAAAGCTCTCCCCTCTTGCGCCTCTGCAATACGCGCTTTCAAATTATCGCACTCACCCGCGAAGACAAGCGGTGGTAGCTTTGAAAGGGTCGCGACTGCTGCTTGAACTGCATCGCCGTCAACTCCCCCAGGCCATTGGGGTTGCTGAGCAGCGACAAGGCCTGGAGTGAAGAGGTTATCTAAAGTGGTCATAATGTAATCGTAGAGATAGTTACCTGGCTCTCGCCGAGTAATTATCCGAAGAAGACCCCGGCTTCCGCATAGAGAGCAGGCTGAACTAACTTGAGTTCAGTGGTAGCAGATGCAAGGGGCACTCGTGCAATCTCAGTGCCGTGAAGAGCCATCATCTTTCCAAAATCACCTTCGTGAATTGAGGTAATCGCCTGCAGGCCAAATCGTGTTGAGAGGACTCGGTCAAAGGCGGTTGGTGTTCCGCCACGTTGAATATGGCCAAGAACAGTACAACGGGTCTCATACTTCGTCTTCTCGGTGATCTCGGCTGCGAGCCAATCGCCGATACCAGATAACTTCACATGGCCAAAGGCATCAAGGCTCTGATCTTTAATCACCATATCGCCATCTTGTGGGATTGCACCTTCTGCGATCACGATAATGGGTGCACGGTTTGCTGCAAATGAGGCGTGGACATATTCACAGACCTTCTCGACCGAGAATTTCACTTCAGGAATCAGTACCGCTGCTGCACTGCTCGCCATTCCCGAGTGGAGCGCAATCCAACCCGCATGGCGACCCATCACTTCAACCACGATTGGGCGGTGATGTGATTCGGCAGTTGTGTGCAGTCGATCAATTGCTTCCACCGCGATGTTGACCGCAGTATCAAATCCGAATGTGTAATCGGTATTATTTAAATCATTATCAATTGTTTTAGGAACGCCGACGACTTTGACGCCAAGTGCATCAAGCTTTGTGGCGACGCCTAAAGTATCTTCGCCTCCAATTGCGATGAGTGCATCGATACCGTGTTTGGCGAGATTATCTTTGATCTTCTCAACGCCGCCCTCAATTTTAAATGGATTGGTTCGGGATGAGCCGAGGATCGTTCCACCCTTAGGGAGGATATCGCGGACCGTCTCCAGGTTGAGCTCCATGGTGAGCCCCTCAAGTGGGCCCTTCCAACCATCACGGAATCCAATTAAGTCATAGCCGTACTCTTTAACGCCCTTAGTCACTGCTGCGCGAATAACTCCATTGAGGCCGGGGCAATCTCCGCCACCTGTAAGAACACCAATACGCATGTAAATCTCCAAATAAGCTCGATGATAACGTCGCCACCAGCGGTGGCTCTTTCATTCACAAATGGTCAACGTTGACCCCTTAAGTCTACCCTTGCCCCTATGCCTATAGTTGCCGGTGTCGATAGCTCGACCCAATCCGTCAAAGTGGTAATCCGCGATGCAAAGACCGGTGAGCTCCTCCGCGAAGGACGTGCTCATCACCCCTCAGGTACTGAAGTGGATCCAGCAGCGTGGTGGGACGCGCTAGAGGAGGCAATATGCGCCGCTGGCGGACTAAGCGATGTGGATGCGATCTCTATCGGCGGGCAACAACATGGCATGGTCGCACTCAATGCGGAGGGAGAGGTCATCAGACCCGCCTTGCTCTGGAACGATACAAGATCTGCTCCGCAGGCCACTGCTCTCAATGAAGAATTTCCAGATATCTCCCAGCGGACAGGTTCAGTGCTCGTTGCATCCTTCACCGCAAGCAAGGTTCGATGGCTTGCCGAACACGAACCAGCTCATTCGGATCAGGTTGCAGCAATCTGCCTCCCACACGATTGGCTCTCTTGGAAGCTCACTGGAAGTAAAGATGTTGCAGATATCTTTACCGATAGAAGTGATGCCTCTGGAACTGGTTACTTTAACTCGGTGACAAACTTGTACGACAATGAAATATTTCACGCTGCTCACAAGAGTAGGTCGACCACCTATCTTCCAAAGATTATTTCGAGTGAAGAATTTGGCGCAACCACTCCATCTGGCATAAAGATTGCTGCAGGTGCCGGAGATAATGCCGGGGCGGCATTTGGTTTACAGGCAGAACCCGGTGATCTCATAATCTCACTGGGTACTAGCGGTACCGCTTTTGCTGTCTCAGATACCCCAACCCATGAGGAAACTGGGGAGGTTGCCGGCTTTGCAGACCTGACCGGGAGATTCTTGCCTCTTGTCTGCACACTCAATGCGGCGCGAATACTCGATGCGGCCGCGGAAATTTTACAGTGCACTCATGATGAGCTTGGCGAACTTGCCCTCTCTGCCGCGCCTGGTGCCAATGGACTCAGCCTCTTGCCATACTTTGAGGGAGAGCGCACCCCGAACCGTCCGACTGCAACCGGCGTTTTAGCAGGACTGACATTGGCCAATTCAAATCCTCGCGATATTGCTCGCGCTTATGTCGAAGGGATGCTCGCCGGTTTAGTTGATGCCGCTGACTCATTGATCCACCGCGGAGTTCAAGTCAATCGTGTCTTCATTATTGGTGGTGCGGCAAAGAACCGCGCTATTGGTGAGATTGCATCTGCTCTCTTTGGCCGCGAGGTCTTGATACCTCCTGCAGGTGAATATGTTGCAAATGGCGCTGCCCGGCAAGCTGCGTGGGCCCTTTTAGGGAGCGCACCGCAATGGAATTTAGGTGAAGTTGTACACATAAGTGCTGCGCCAACACCTGAAGTCATGAACAAATATCGCCGTTTGCGCGATCAGACTGCGCATTGGTAACGGCCGAAAATGAGTAGAAAAAACTGGTTTCTCTTTCTCACCGTGGGTCTCTTGTGGGGAATGCCTTATCTTTTGCTGAAGGTTTCCGTGCGTGAACTTTCTGTACCTGTGATTGTATGTAGTCGTACTTTTATTGGCGCACTAATACTTGTCCCCATTGCGCTTCATCAGCGCACTATTATTCCAGCCCTAAAAAAATATCACTTCGTGCTTTTTTATGCAGTACTTGAGCTCTTCCTTCCCTGGGTATTGATCACATCTGCAGAGCAGAAAGTTCCTTCAGGGCTAGCGGGTTTACTGGTTGCCACGGTACCTATCTGGTCATCAATCCTCGCCTCCTTGAGTGGCGACAAGACTGTCTGGCATTCAAAGCGATTAGGCGGAATGATCCTTGGTTTTGTCGGCGTATTACTGGTTGTCGGCATTGAGAGTATTCACTCCAATCAAAATCCTCTCGCGATATCGATGATTCTGATCGCTTCACTCAGCTACGCCTTAGCGGTATTTACTGTCACTAGAAATATTCCTCAGATTGATCCAATCGCGATCAACGGCCTAGCAATGCTCACGACTGCAATTTTTTATCTACCCTTTGCTCTGCTTACACTTCCAAAACACAGACCAAGCGCTCACGTAGTCTTATCGCAAATTACCTTAGGGCTCTTACCTACAGCGCTCGCCTTCTTCCTCTTCTTTGAACTACTTCGAGATGTTGGACAGGCGCGAGCATCCATGGTGACCTACTTGAATACGGCATTTGCAGTTGTGCTCGGAGTAGTAATCTTGAAAGAACCTTTGACGCCAGGAATCCTCATAGGGCTACCGTTAGTGCTGATTGGTTCTTACTTTGCCGGCCGAAAGAGCGTTACTCAGTAAAGCCCATCCGTGCTAACGCCTTTGGATCGCGCTGCCACTCTTTTGATACTTTAACGTGAAGCCCAAGGAAGATTTTTGCATCAAGAAAGGTCTCGATACTCGCGCGCGCAACTGTGCCGATCGCCTTCAAGCGCGAACCTTGTGGTCCAATGATTATTGATTTCTGGCTGTCGCGCTCTACATGCAGGGTCGCATGTATATCGTAGAAGTTTTTACCATCGCGTTTTGTGAACTCATCGATTGTGATCATGACTGAGTGTGGAAGTTCTTCGTAGAGATCTTCAATCGCTGCCTCGCGAATTAATTCGGTGATAGTGAGCTCACTCGCCTGGTCGGTTGAAATATCTTCTGGGTAGAGGGAGGGCGATTCTGGCAGCGCTGCTGCGAGCAGCTCTAGGAGTAGCTCCGTCTGCTCCTCACGCTTAGCTGAAACCGGGACTACTTCACGAACAGTGAGGTTCAGGCGCTCCATAAATTCTGAGACTTCAACGAGCTTGGCAATCAAGATCTCTGGTTTGGTCGCCTTATCCACTTTAGTTACCGCTATAAAAATATTTTTAATATGGCCCAACTGCTTGACGATGAATTCATCGCCAGCACCAATTTCTTCATCAACTGGTAGGCAGATCAGTGCAGCATCAACAGACTCAAGGTTTTGCGCCACCATCGCGTTGAGTCTGGTGCCAAGCAAGGTCTTTGGCTTATGTACACCAGGTGTGTCAACGAGGATCATCTGATAATCGGGTTTTGACACGATCCCGCGAATTGGATTTCGCGTGGTGTTGGGATGATGCGAAGTGATAACAATCTTCGTCCCAACGAGGGCGTTAACAAGCGTGGACTTACCCACATTAGGGCGGCCAATGACGGCAACAAATCCAGCTTTATGTTCACTCATACGAGAATTGTCTCACTACAACGGGGAGAGAAACTCCACAATCTCTTGGACTGACGAGACGAGTTCTGCCTTTCTCTCATTGATGAGGCGGTGGCAACCCTCACTCGAAGGCGAAGTAATCAGACCCGGGACCGCCATGACCGGACGCATTAACTCAGCAGCATCTCGTGCCGTTCGCAGCGAACCACTTCGATGAGCAGCTTCAACGACGAGTACTCCACGCGAGAGTGCAGCGATTAAGCGATTGCGGATAAGAAATCGATGTGGGGCGGCCGGGACACTTGGAAGCACCTCTGAGAGCAGAAGACCGTGAGTTGCGATCTCAGAGAAGAGTCGATCGTTACCTGATGGAAAGATGCTACGCACTCCCCCGCCGAGAATTGCAATCGTATCTCCTTCGACTGCCAAAGCTCCACGGTGAGCTGCGCTATCTATACCAAATGCGCCACCACTTGTGATCAACCAGCCTTGGTCAACGAGCGTCGCTGCAAATTCACTCGCTACTCGCGATCCATACTGAGTCGGATTCCTCGTACCTACAATTCCGATCGATCGATCGGCTCCCTGGAGTATCTCTCTATTCCCAAGGCCTATTAAACCAAAGGGTGGCGCACCTAAATCGTTAAGTTGCAGCGGCCAATCCTCCGATTCTGGGGTTAAGAAGAATGTGCCTTCAAGTTGGTCAATCAGTGATTCAACTGAGATCTCGGAGAGTCTCTGTGAGATCTTCTCCCCTGCATGTCGACCACCCGCGTAGTGAAGGGATTTCAAGCGATCGACAAGCTCAGCTGCGCCATGTGTGGAAAGCTCGCTACTCCAATATTTGGAGTTTCCTTCGATAGCTGCAATCAAAAGTAAACGTGCCTTCTCCTCTTCTGTCACGATCATAGGAAAGTTCCTTCTCGCATCAGGTATGCCAGTTCGACATCATCACGAGTTGGGCGAAGGTGGCCCGATAAATCTGCAATCGACCAAGCGACTCGAAGCACCTTATGGAATCCACGAGCACTCAATCGCTCGGCATCAAGTTCTGAGTGGAGAAAGGACATTCCTTCACGCTCTGCTTTAAAGCGCGATCTCAAATGAGCCGAAGGAATTTTTGAGTTAATACTCCAGGACTCTCCGGCGAATCTGGTAGCAGCAATTGTGCGAGCTGTGACGACTCGATCCCGCACGATTTGACTTGATTCGCCATGGATCTCAGATGCCATCTCAACGCGAGTAGGCGCCTCAACAAAGGCCCGAATATCTATTCGATCAAGGAGCGGACCGGATAACTTCTTGAGGTAATTTCGAATTTGTAGGGATGAACAGGTGCATCCCCGACCGCGACCGTTGAACTTCCCGCAGGGACATGGATTTGCTGCGAGCACCAAGAGAAAACTTGCCGGGTAGGTGACAGTTCCGACCGCTCTGGAGATCGTCACGCTCCCGGATTCGAGCGGTTGCCGGAGAGCATCGAGCACACCACTTGCACACTCTGGTGCCTCATCAATAAAGAGGACTCCTGCATGTGCCAGCGAGACCGCCCCGGGTTTTACCGCGTGTGAACCTCCGCCAACCATGGCAGCCGTTGTCGTCGTATGGTGAGGCGCAACGAATGGGGCGGTATGTGTTAAAACTCCACGTTGAGCAAGTGATCCAGCAACGGAGTGAATAGCACTTACCTCAAGCGATTCCTGCGCCGCGAGTGCAGGCAGGATTGATGGCATCCGCTCAGCCAACATTGTCTTTCCAGTTCCGGGTGGGCCGATTAAAAGTAAGTGATGACCGCCAATAGCGGCTATCTCTAGCGCCTTACGTGCCGCTGACTGCCCAACGACATCTACCAGATCAAGCGTCTGCGCTATCTCTGTGTTCTGTGCTTGGAGTTCGTAACTTCTCACACCACCTTCATTTAAATACTGAACTAAATCGGATAAGTGATCAAACCCATGGATCTCGATAGAAGGCACTGCCCGTGCCTCGTAGTAATTGCTCATGGGCACAATCGCGCAGTTAGCGCCAAAAGTGAGTGATGCGATCAAGGTAGGCAAAACTCCGCGAATAAACCTGATCCCGCCATCGAGGCCAAGTTCACCCATTAATACAGTTGACTCTGGAATGTGATGTGGAATGAGACCTTGAGCTACCAGCAATCCGATTGCGATAGGAAGGTCGTAATGCGATCCACTCTTTGGCAGCCATGCCGGCGATAGGGAGATCGTTACCTTCTTATTTGGCCACGGTAAGCCACTGTTGAGCAAGGCTGATCGCACACGCTCGCGAGACTCAGTGAGAGCGGCATCTGGGAGTCCAAGCAAGGTGTAACCGGGAAGTCCGTCGGAGATATCTACTTCCACATCGACTTGGTGCCCGATTAATCCTAGGAGAGCAACAGTTCGAACTTTTGCAAGGGCCATTACAGAATACCTTCTCGGTAATCAATCTCGCACCGACCATCTCTGGCAAAAATGACTCCTGCGCAATCGATTCGATACTCAGCTCCCCATAAGCCATTGAGTACAAGCCATGCCAGAGCGAGTTTTTGTAAGCGAAGCGCCTTCTCTGAATTTATGGCTTCGAGCGGGTCACCAAAAGAGCGCGAAGACCTGCTTTTAACTTCAATAAAGGTGATAACTCCTCGCGGAGTTCGGGCAATCAGATCAATCTCACCGCTCTTAATTCGCCAATTTCGATCTACGACCGTGAATCCCTTTGCCTCGACATATTTCTTTACTGCATCTTCGCCACTTGCCCCGAGTATCTGGTTCTTCATCATGGTGCGCAGGGTAGAACTGCGCTTCTGCGATCGTGCAGAAGGCTAACTCCATTGTGGAATAAGCGGGGTTGTTTACAACCTAGTGAGCGTTAAGAATCGCTGCTACATTGGCAAAGCTCTTGCGATGAATTGGAGATATCCCAAGCTTCTTCATAGCTGCTGTATGTGCGGGCGAGCTATATCCTTTATGTGCAGCAAAGCCATATCCTGGGTATAGCGCATCCATCTCGATCATCAGGCGATCACGGTACACCTTGGCGATAATGGAGGCCGCGCTGATCGAGATAGCAACTTGATCACCCTTCCAGATTCCAAGAGCCGGCATTTCAAGGCCATCAATCGGATAGCCATCAGTCAAAACATAATCGGGTTGAGTACCAAGAGCGCTTATTGCTCGACGAAAACCTTCAAGATTTGATTTATGAAGTCCGCGTTGATCAATCTCCTCGTGAGAAATTTCGATAATTGAGAGTGCAAGTGACTCGTGTCTAATGAGGTCGTAGAGACGCTCTCGCTTCGCAGCTGTCAGCGCTTTGGAGTCCCGAACTTGCGATAGCAGAGGCGAGAACGGATCTTTGAGAATTACCGCAGCAACTACTAGCGGACCGGCACAAGGGCCACGGCCAGCTTCATCAACGCCAGCGATATCTTTAATTCCGGCATCACGGAGAGTCTGCTCGATCGCCGTCATTGAACTACTTCTTAACTGCAACCTTAGATAAATCGTGACCTACCGATAGATATTTTGCATGGTTCAGCGGCCACACTGTGACAAATGCTCGACCCACCACATCTGAGAGAGGGACCATTCCATGATGAATATCGTCGGTGTGGAATCGTGAATCTGCAGAGGCGCCGCGATGATCACCCATCACCCAAATAAATCCTTTTGGTACTGTAACTTTAAAGGTTGAATCACTCGGAGTATTTCCGGCAAAGATATATGGCTCAGTGATTGAAGTGCCATCAACGGTCAGATGTCCCTTAGTATCGCAACAAATTACGGTATCTCCTCCGACGCCAATAACGCGCTTAATAAGATACTGCTTCGCTGGATCTGGCAAAATACCAACCGTCACAAGCGCATTCTTGATTGCGACAACCGGCTTTGAGCCAGTCTCACCTGGTGCCTGTCCAAGCCAATTAGCTGGATCTTTAAAGACGACAACCTCTCCACGCTTAATATCCGTAAAGAAGTTTGCAAGCTTGTTCACTGCGATTCGATCGCCAACTTTTAAGGTGTTCTCCATCGATCCAGATGGGATATAGAAGAAATGGATCAGGAAGGTTTTAACAAAGATCGACACGACAAGAGCCGAAAGAACAATGATGGGGACTTCGCGAAGCAGAGAGCCCTTCTTTGGAAGGCGCATAGGGAAGTTTTTTAGGCTTCTGGAGTTGCTTCTGGAGCTGGAGTTTCAACAGCAGGAGTTTCAACCACTGCGGCTTCAACCAAGGTTTCTTCTACAGTCGCTTCAACAGCAGGAACCACTGCCTCATTGATTGATTCAACGGCTGGGACATCAACCGGGGCTTGGGTTACGACAACATCTTCAACGATAAATGAACCGCCGATGCCGCGCTTCTCTTTGATCTTTGCAGCCTTACCGCGGAGATCGCGGAGGTAGTAAAGCTTTGCGCGTCGGACATCGCCACGACGAACCATCTCGTACTTTTCGATTACTGGTGTGTGTACTGGGAAGGTACGTTCTACTCCGACGCCATAAGCAAGCTTACGGATAGTGAAGGTCTCGCGGATGCCAGAACCCTGGCGACGAATGACTACTCCCTGGAAGAGCTGGATACGGCTCTTAGTACCTTCGATAACACGAACGTGGATCTTGATCTCATCGCCTGGTCGGAAGTTGATAACACCACTGCGGAGTGAGGCAGCATCGACTGCATCTAACACGTTCATCTTTAGGTCCTAACGTTGTGAAAATTTCTACTCGCAGGTCTGCCTGCGAAGGCCCAATCCTGCCACATTCAGCCCTGATCACCCAATTCGAGCGGTAAGGGCTGCATGTAGGGCCGGCCCAGCGGCGATCACCATCTCTTCACCAGGCGCTCCTCCGAGCCGCCCGGTAACGAGCGCTCCCGCTTCCCTCGCTATCAAGCCACCTGCTGCCAGATCCCACTCCTTCAAATCCCTCTCAAAGTAGCCATCGAGGGCCCCCATCGCCACGTGGCAGAGATCGACCGCGGCCGCACCCTGGCGGCGAAGGTCTCGGATCTGTGGAATGAGGTCATTCACAAAGGCTGCCTGCCCGACTCGCTTCTCGACCGAATAGGAGAAACCAGTTCCTAGAAGCGCTAGCTCGATGGCGACCGGATCGTTGCATCGGATTGGAGCGCCATTGAGAAAAGCTCCACCGCCACGCGTCGCGCTCCACAGTGAGTTAATTGATGGTGCATTGACAACTCCAACGATCACACCATCTGCATCCTTTGCTGCGATCGAGACATTCCACCCAGGCAGGTCATAGAAGTAGTTGACCGTGCCATCGAGAGGATCTATCACCCAGGTAATCCCAGACTGACTGGGACGGCTCGACCCCTCCTCGCCAATAATTCCATCCATCGGGCGGGCGGCGAGTAAGCGCTCCACAATTAAGTTCTCACTCGCGTGGTCCATCTGCGTTGCAAAATCTACCGCCGAGCTCTTTTGATTAATCTCGAAATTGGTTGGTCTCGATGAAAGCAGCGACGCCGCTTCGTGCGATACCGCGATAGCTAGCTCGAGAAGGGAGTGACGAGCTACTTCCATCTCATCCATAGTGAGATCTTACCAATTTCGAAGCGTTGCAGGGTTATGAAGCGCTCAATCGCTATCCTTCACCTATGAAAGATCTGCGACTCGTTGGCCGGACTGAAGATGGTGCTGAACTAGAGCTCACTGACCAAGAAGGAACTACATATACCCTTCGTATCAGCGACCAGCTTCGCGCAACTATTAATCAGCCACGACTTGTCGCCGTTACATCTGCAGATGAGACTGCATTTACTCCTGTGAAAGAGATTCAATCACGCCTTCGCTCGGGCGAAACTGCCGAGTCGATCGCGCGCACAACTGAGTGGGATCTTGAGAAGATCGAAAAATTCTCAGGGCCGATCATGCAAGAGCGTGCCTTTGTTATTGGTCAAGCCCTCGCAGCGCTCCTTCGTCGCGATCCACAGTCTCCAACCTTGATGGCAGCAACTATCGCTCAACTCTCACCACGCGGGGTTGATATGCAACTCGTTGAATGGAACACGTGGCGCCGAGACGACGGTCTCTGGAACATTATTCTTTCCTATCCAATTTCAACCGGATCTGGCGAAGCGAACTGGGCATTTGATACAAACAACCGAACACTTATCAGTGAAGATGATGGCGCACGTTGGATTTCAGGTGAAGAAAAGCCAGCCAGACCTGCCACCCCTTCACACGGAATGGTATTTCCTGCGACATCAAATCCTGCGCCTCGCCTAGTCGCAGTGAAGCCTGATGAGCTAATCCGTATCTCAACAACTCCGACTCAGGAAGAACGTCCAGTTGTAGAGGCAAAGCCCACCCGCGAAGATGTTGAGCCAGAAGCAAAACGCGATGGTGTGACGAAGCGAATCCGTATCCCATCCTGGGATGACATTATGTTCGGTAAGAAAGAAGAGGGATCAGAACCTCGTCCGGAGTAAATCCGCCATGGTGGCCGACCATCTTCGTCTCTTTCGATGCGATCGCTGGATCAAGTAATACCAATTCATTTTTCGGAACTGCAATCAGATCCCCCATGCGATCGAGCGCATCCTCACTGATTTCATTGCCAAAGAGTTCGTGCGCATCCTGTTTTGTGAAGATGTCGACCCGGTCAGCAAAGTGCTCTCGCCATTGCGCTGCAACGTCCATCTCAGAACCTTCACGAAGATAGATATGTCGCGCACGAGCCTCGCCACCAATCAACGTCACCTGTTCGAGAAGTGTATTTCCCTCACCCAAAATCTCTTTCTCCCCGACATTGAGCATTCCATGATCCGCAGTGAGGTAAATCTGAGTGTCCGAGGGTAGACGTTCGACCAATCCCGTAAGTAACTGCGTGACAGATTCGAGTGCAGCGATCCATTTCTCCGAACCAACACCGTCACTGTGTCCGGCAGCATCAACTCCATTGAGATAAAGATAAGAGAATGAACCATGATTGCTGTGGGCCGATACCGCCATATCAACCATATCCGGAATGTAGTTGGCACCTAAGTATGTGGCACCGCGCATACCTGCGCGGGTAAAGCCACTTCCCTCGTAACGCTTCTCAGCAATATGCGAAACTGATAAACCCTCTGACATCGCTCGCTCATAGAGTGTTGGAACTTTCTGCCATGAGAGTGGGTCAACGCGTTCATCCCATTTCAACGCATTAAGCAAACGACCTGGCTCACCTGATCGCGGAACCCGAGTCGTGTAGCCCAGCATTCCGTGCACTCCAGGATTTACTCCGGTTCCAAGAGAAACGAGGTTTGTTGCCGTGGTGCTTGGAAAATCAGAGGTGAGCGGGGAGCGATCGGTGAAGGTTGAAAAAATCGGAAACTCTGATTGATATTTCTTCAGTGCATTAAAGCCGAGACCATCGATAAGCACGAGCGCAGTTCTTGTGCTCTGATCGAAAGCTAAATAATTTGTCGTCTCATTCAGACCAAGAGAGTGGAAGATCGATTGCGAGAGTTCGGCCAAGCCAGAACGAGCGCTTGCTTGGTGGCTCTCAGAGGACATATCCGAATCCTGCCATGCAATTAACCTTGATTTAACCTGGAATTATTGAAGGATTAATAGCAACCATTGGCAAAATACACCTTGATTTCACCCAGCGAGAGAAGTATCCCCTCACCGAACCCTGAGGAGGGCAAGCTTATGTGTGAAGGTCACTCACATCATCACGATCAGACTCAAGCTGAGTCTGTTGAAATGTCTCCAGAATTTGAAATCTCACGCCGTGGCGTAGTTAAGGCCGTCTCAGCACTGGCCGGCGCAGCAGCAATTGCTCCACTTGGCGCAGCACCTGCTGGTGCAACAACTCGCGTGGAAGTCGCAAAGCAGACCACGAATAAGTGGAAGCCAAATCGCTATCTTCTCGCAGGTGATCACCACATCCACACAATGCACTCTCCTGATGCGACATACACACCACTCCAGCAAATTAAGAATGGTGAAAATAATGGTCTCGATTGGCTTGTTATTACCGATCATGGCGGAACTGCCCACCAAAAGTATGCAATTGATTTGATCTCACCGGAAATTGCTGCAGCACGTAAGCAGACTTCAGTTCACGTTTTCCAAGGTCTTGAATGGAACGTTCCTGGGGCAGAGCACGCCACTGTGATCGTGCCACCAGGGCGCAACACTGTTGATGTACTGAAGAAGTTTGAAGGAATGTATGACGGTTCAGTTCTCGCTGATCTCAAGAAGGTTACGCGCGCAACGTCAACTGATGGAGAACCAATGGCGGTCGAAGGTCTGAAGTGGCTTCAGACTCAGGTGCAGAGTGGAACTATTCCAATGGCACTGATGTTTGCTAATCACCCAGCTCGTAAGGGTTTGGACTCACCTCATGAAGTTCGCGCATGGCGTGATACCGCGCCAGGAATTGCTGTCGGTTGGGAAGGCGCACCTGGTCACCAAATGGCGGCTCATCCTGATGTCCAAGCGGCGTTAAAGGCAATCGGGTCGACGACAATTAACGGCCGTGGTTACTACGACAATTCTCCAGGCGCAGATTCATTTGCAGGATTTGCACCAACTGCATCTGAGAATCCTTACCGTACCTACGGCGGATACGACTGGTTCACAGCGCGCGTTGGTGGACTCTGGGATTCACTCCTTGCCGAAGGTAAGCCATGGTGGATCACTGCCAACTCTGACTCACACTCAATATTCGGAAGTTCACTTCAGGGAACCCATCTTGTCGGGGGAATTCCAGGAAACCAAGATTCTGCTTATTACAACACCACGGGTTCATATGGCGCCCCAGTAGATTCTGGTGCTCCTATCAACTTGTACGGTGACTTTGCCCCAGGCGCCTATAGTCGCACCATTGTTGGTGTAGCTGAGAAGTCTTACCTGGGCATTATGCAGTCATTGAAGTCAGGAAATATCATCACGACCCATGGTGGAATCATTGATTGGGCTGATATTCGTGTCACGACTGATACTGACAAGCAAGGCGTCACAATCGGCGGACGTACAGTGGCTGCACGCGGAGATAGTGTGACTGCATCAATCACTGTCAAGCTAGCATCAGTCGTTAATTCAAATGGAGTGATTCCACAGCTCAAGCTCGTTCAATTAATCTCTGGCGCTGTCACAGGCCCAGTGACTGATAAAGATACGATCTTTGCCCCACAAACCACTATCACCGAAAGTTATACAGTCAACCAGACAAGTGGAACGGTAACCTTCTCGCACACCTGGAAGAACGTACAAGGAGACTTCTATCTCCGGTTCCGTGGTGGCGACGGTAACAAGGTTGATGCAACTGGTAACCCAATGATGGATGTTATGGGTAATGCATCACCATGGGAGAGCCTCTGGTTCTATACAAACCCAGTATTTGTAACCGTTCTCAAGTAGTTCATGGTTGCAGCTGCACTCTCTGAGATCTCCTGGGTCGCAATCGACCCAGGAGATTCTCGTCTGTCCCCAGCCCACATTGAAAGCGTCATTCGATCACGAGCGACCGCATTGGGAATTACCATAAAGTGGTTAGCAACAAATCCCCTCGCTACCGGCGATGCTCGCTATGGCTTTCTCATAGCGGCAGACTATGACCTCGTAGCGCTGAAAGCGCAAGTTCTCACTGAATTACAAAGCGAAACCTCTCCCTTCGAGGATGAACTCATTGCCGCTATTGCAGGCAAGGAGCAAGGGAGATTGATTTCCTTCCCCTCTGATATCAATGTCTTTACTAAGCACACGCCTCTGGAAATCACATCGAGATCTGCAATCGAGCAAGTTGTCGCAGTGGGCGAAGAACTCCCCGCAGATGCGGTGATTGAGACTTACGGGTACGTGCGACCGGTTCTTTATGAAGGAAAGATCACCCTCTTTGTCGAGCGCCAGTACAACGGAGAGTTTGCGCCGATTGAGAAAGCGAATCCTCATGAATGCTGTGGTGGGGCTCACGCACCCTACTGAGGGCTCGCTCCTCTTCTAATTCTTCAATAGTGCCCCGTAGTCGAGTCGCTACGCTCATTTATCCCTTTCAGTTGGCAAGATACGACTCATGGCAACTAAGACCCCTAAAGCCGTTCTCCCTAAACCAGGTGAGAACCCAGGAAAGATCGTCGATATTGATGTCTCTGCCGAGATGTCTGAGTCATTTCTTGAGTACGCATATTCAGTGATCTACTCGCGCGCACTCCCTGATGCGCGAGATGGGTTGAAGCCAGTTCAACGCCGAATTCTCCACATGATGTTTGATATGGGCCTACGCCCCGATAAAGGCCATGTGAAGTGTGCCCGTGTCGTCGGTGAAGTCATGGGTAAGTTGCACCCACACGGAGATGGTGCAATTTATGATGCCGCAGTTCGTCTCGCTCAACCATTTACTACTCGCCTACCGCTGATCGATGGTCACGGAAACTTTGGTTCACTTGATGCCGGCCCAGCTGCCATGCGTTACACCGAAGCGAGGCTCGCACCAGCAGCACTCGCGATGGTCAATGAATCTGATGAAGATACGGTCGACTTCGGAGGCAACTATGACGGTCAGCTCCTTGAACCGCTCGTACTCCCTGCCGCATTTCCAAACCTGCTGGTAAATGGCGCAACTGGTATCGCGGTCGGTATGGCAACCAACATGGCTCCACATAACCTTGGTGAAGTTGTTGCAGCGACGAAGCACCTGATCGAAAATCCTCAAGCAACCCTTAAAGCGCTGATGAAATTTATCCCGGCACCTGATTTCCCAACTGGCGGGGAGATCGTTGGGCTCTCTGGGCTGGAAGAAGCCTACGCAACTGGACGCGGCTCATTTAAAGTCCGCGCAACAGCTGTTATCGAAAAGGTCACTGCTCGCAAGCAAGGCATCGTGATTACCGAGTTCCCATTCAATATCGGACCTGAGAAGGTTGTTGAGAAGATCGCCGATCTTGTGAAGGCGAAGAAGATTCAAGGTATCTCAGATATCGTCGATCTCTCGGATGGTCAGCAAGGCACCAAGGTTGTTGTTGAGATCAAGAATGGTTATGAGCCGGAAGAGATCCTCGAGAAGCTTTACAAGCTCACTCCAATGGAAGATCAATTCTCAGTGAACGCCGTTGCACTAGTGAATGGTCGCCCACAGACCCTAGGGTTGAAAGAGCTTCTGCAGGTATTTATCGATCACCGTATTGATGTTGTCCGTCGCAGATCTAGCCATCGACTAGGCAAGGCGCAAGCGCGCCTCAATCTCGTTGACGGTCTCCTCAAGGCGATCATCGATATTGATAAGGTCATTAAAATTATTCGAGCATCAGAGGATGCTACGAGCGCTAAGGCTGACCTGATCAAGTCCTTTAAGCTGACCGAAGAACAAGCAACCTACATTCTGGATATGCCACTTCGCCGCTTAACGAAGATGAGCAAACTAGAGCTTGAGACAGAACAGAAAGAGTTAAGTGCCACAATCAAGGCTCTTACTACTCTGCTCGGATCAGAGGATGCAATTCGTAAGCAAGTCTCCGCAGAGCTCACCGAAGTCTCCAAGAACTTCGCTACGCCTCGTCGCAGTCGTATCGGAATCTAACCAAGCGAAGAGGCTTTTAAGGCAGAAGTGTGGATAGCGCGGGTGCTAGCGCGAGTGATGTACTGACACTGATATGTGATGCATCTCGGTAGGTGTTATGCCCTTTGTAGGTTGCGGTGCAGATGCCTCGAGGACAGAGTAGCTGATTGAAGGTCAGAAGATTCACTCCACTACCTGCAATCGCGTGATTGATCTCAACCGTGGCTTTGCTCCGCTTTAATGGAAAATCACAACGTGAAATCTTCGCCGAGCTTTTGGAGAGACAATCTGGAATGGATCGGGTCGGCCGAGGCGTATCTTCGATGTAATAGATCGACGACGGGTTAATTCCCAGTGATGAGAAGTAGCGAGTCTGAGCTGCTGCATATGTCGATGCGTACGATGCGCCGGTCTGCACAAGTGGATAGTCGTACTCACTAAAAGCTGTTATAAATACTTTTGACGGTGCTTCGGACTTTATTCGATCTATGGTGTATTTCTGCCATGCATTGCACGAGGAGTCAGCTACACCATTTCGTAGCGTTGGCATGAGCGCCGCTGGGCATGATGATTTTGTCAGTGAGAGCAACTTCCAATGGCGAGTAATCGCGACCTTGTTCAGTGCGCTAAACCATTGCGCTGCATGGGAATCCCCCACAAGCACAATCTCGGTCTTAGATGTGAGATCACCGAAGAGGCAAGGCGAACTGGGAGCGGCTATGCCAAAATCTAAATGACACTTATCCTTATAAATGATCGGTTCAGAGAGATCGATCGATACTCCGACTGGGCTTGCAGTCGCTGGCGCAAAACTTGAAACTCCGAAGACGAGTGCTCCCACAACACCCAGAGCGATCCCCCACACCGGGAAGGTGATGGCGAACCGTTTATTAAATCTGATCGGTGACTCGATAAATCGCACAATCAGATAACCAATTATCAAAGAGAGCGCCACAATTCCGACTTGAGCCGTGCGACTCAGGTTCTGGTACCTATCAAGAGCAATAACGACGAGTGGCCAATGGATGAGATAAATCGAAAATGAGTAATCCCCGAACCAGGTGAGTGCGCGCCCCCACGGCACCTGCCCTTTGGCAGCAAGAATCGCCATGCTTGCCGTAACGGGGATCAGGGTCGTAAGACCTGGTACCGCGGTATTGCTACCGATCAAGAGAACCGAGAGCAGAAGAGCAAGCCAGCCGGCGATGCAAATTAGCTTGGCATACCTGCCTATCTTGAGTGGAAATAAAGCGATTGCGATTCCCGCCAAGAACTCAAAGGCACGTGAAGTCGGGAGGTAGAACGAACTCACGGGTGAGTGATTCGTGAACCAGAGCGCGAAGATCGTGCTGGCGAGTAAGAGTGGAATCACAAGAAACTTGCGTCGCTTCACAAAGAGAAGAAAGAGAATGGGCCAGATGAGGTAGAACTGCTCTTCTACACCGAGCGACCAGTAGTGCAGGAAAGGCGTCGGACTCATCGACTGGTTCAGATAATTATTTCCTTGCGCTGCGAATCGCATATTTCCTGCGAAGAAAGTGCTCGCGATACCATCAAGGCCAAACCGTTTGAGTGAATTAGGCGCGAGTAAGAGTCGAGCTACGATTATTGTCAGAACGATGACAAAGAGTGAAGCGGGAAGAATTCGCTTCGCCCGGCGGCGGTAAAAATCTGTGAGCTGCTCTTTAAAGCTTCCATTGCCACGAGCCAACCCCTCGGTGATCACAAAACCGGAGATCACGAAAAAGATATCTACACCGAGGTAGCCACCTTTGAAGGTGGTCAGCTGTAGATGAAAGAGTAGGACCGCTAAAACAGAGAAGCCACGAAGTGCCTGGATATCAGTGCGCTTCATGGCTTTAACTCTATCTTGTGGGGTACCTCGTGAGAATAGTTAAGCGTCGATCCGATCGCGATCGATCTCTGCAGTTGAGATGAACTCTTTGCGTGGCGCTACCTCATTACCCATGAGAAGCTCAAACATCGCCTCTGCCGCCGCTGCATCCTTCATCGTGATGCGTCGCAAGGTGCGCTTCTCTGGATCCATAGTGGTCTCACGGAGTTGATCTGCATCCATCTCGCCAAGACCTTTGTATCGCTGAACCGGCTCTTTCCAACGCTTACCATTCTTCGTGAGATCAGCGAGGACTCGCTTCATCTCATCATCTGAATATGTGTAATGGAGTTCGCCTCGTTTTCCTCCGACAACATCAATGCGATGCAGCGGCGGGATTGCAGCAAAGACGCGACCATCTTCAATCAGTGGGCGCATGTAACGACAGAGCAGGGTGAGCAAGAGGCAGCGGATATGGGCGCCGTCGACATCAGCATCAGACATCAAGATGATGCGACCGTAGCGTGCATCTTCAAGTGAGAAAGATTTACCGGAGCCTGCGCCGATTACCTGGATAATCGATGCGCACTCAGTATTTTCAAGCATCTGAGAGAACGAGGCTTTTTGGACGTTAAGAATCTTTCCACGGATCGGCAAGATCGCCTGGAACTCAGAGTTACGGGCGGCCTTTGTGGTCCCGAGCGCGGAGTCTCCCTCAACAATAAAGAGTTCGGTGCGGGCGGTGTCGTCAGAGCGACAATCGGAGAGTTTTGTTGGAAGTGATGAAGATTCGAGCGCATTCTTACGGCGCTGAAGATCTTTGTGAGCTCGGGCAGAGACGCGTGTGCGCGAAGCATTTGCGATCTTCTCTAGAATGAGCTTTCCGGTGGCCTTCTCGATGCGCTTGGTTGTGTTAAAGAATTTATCCATCTCTTCGGTCACAACAGCGGCCACGATCTTCGTCGCAGCGGCAGTTCCGAGAACTTCCTTCGTCTGGCCTTCAAATTGCGGCTCTGACATGCGGACAGTGACAACGGCCGTGAGACCTTCGAGCACATCGTCCTTGATGACATCCGCTTCGTTGTTCTTTAGTGTTTTGGTTGAGCGAAGTACATCATTCATCACCTTCGTGATTGCTCGTTCGAAACCAAGTGTGTGGGTTCCACCCTTTGGGGTAGAAATAATATTTACAAAGGATGAGCCTGTGGTCTCGTATCCATTGCCCCATTGCATCGCAATATCAACGCCCATGGTCCGCTCGACTTCTGTCGGCATCATGTGGCCCTTTTCATCGAGGACTGGAACGGTTTCAGTGTATTCGCCACTACCTGAGAGACGAATAACATCTCCGACAGGTTCATCGGGACGCAGGAATGAGCAGAACTCAGAGATGCCACCCTTGTGATAAAAAGTTTCAGATGTCTTTGCCTTCGTACGATTGTCATTAACAATCAAGGTAAGTCCTGGGACTAAGTATGAAGTCTGGCGAGCTCGAGCGTAGATATCTTCGATCGAGAGCTCGGCCTCCTTCAAGAAGATCTGGCGATCAAACCACCACTTGACGCGAGTTCCGGTGACCTTTGCTGCAACCTTGCCAATCTGGCGAAGTCCAGAGGATTCTTCAAAGGCTGCCTTTGGTCCATCACCATCGAAGATTCCAGCATTTCCACGTTGGAATGACATCCAATAAATCTTGCCGTTACGATCAACTTCAACATCAAGTCGTGAGGCGAGCGCGTTTACAACTGATGCGCCAACACCGTGTAACCCGCCAGAGGCTGCATAGGAGCCACCGCCAAATTTTCCACCGGCGTGCAACTTGGTAAAGACAACTTCAACACCGGTAAGGCCAGTCTTCGGCTCTTTATCTACGGGAATACCGCGACCGTTATCGTGCACTTCGACGGAGCCATCAGCTTCGAGGTTGATCTCAATACTCGTACAGAAACCAGCGAGCGCTTCATCTACAGAGTTATCAATGATCTCCCAGAGACAATGCATGAGCCCGCGTGAATCGGTCGTACCGATATACATTCCAGGGCGTTTACGAACGGCATCTAATCCTTCAAGGACAGCCAGGTCTTTCGCCGTATATTGGTTCTCAGACGAAACCTCGTTATTACTTTTAGTTGCCACGGGTGCAGAGGCTATCTCTCACGAGGCCAAATGGAGCCTCTCACGCGCCGTCTGAGCCATTTTTTCCCGAAACCACGTGAGAAATCTCCCAGAATGGAGATTATTGCGCGAAAGATCTGGTTTTAACGCGCGTGGGAATATCCATCTATGTTTTACTGTTCCAGTACCAATAAGATTCTCAGAACGCTAAAGGAGCCGATATGTCAGAGCAGTTGATCCTCGAACCAACGCCACTTAATGCTGTCGATCGTTGTGATCGTTGCGGTGCTCAGGCCTATGTTCGTGCGACCTTGCTCAATGGCGGCGAATTACTCTTCTGCGCTCATCACGCAAAGCAATATGCAGAAGGACTTAAGCCAGTTGTTGCTGCGATTCAAGATGAGAGTGCAAAGCTCTCGGTGAGTTCTACCGCCTCAGCGCAAGACGAGTAACTCTTACACTCTTTCGACTGACTCCGCAGGAGTCGTCACTTCTTTATGCGAGCCATCACAATAAGGCTTATCTTTCGATCGTCCACAACCGCAGAGTTTTACATTGCTCTCGCTTTTAATCACCACGCCATCAGCGTCGATGAAATCGACTTCACCCGAGATCCGGATTGAACCAGATTTCGGGTTGATGAAGATCGTGGGCTTATCACTCATAGAGAAGACGAATTCTTAATCGAGGTAATCGCGGAGAACTTGTGATCGAGATGGGTGGCGAAGCTTCGACATCGTCTTGCTCTCAATCTGACGGATACGCTCACGCGTAACTCCGTAGACCTTGCCAATCTCATCGAGCGTCTTCGGTTGGCCATCTGTCAATCCAAATCGCATCGCGACCACGCCAGCTTCACGCTCTGACAAGGTATCGAGGACAGAGTGGAGTTGCTCTTGGAGAAGGGTAAAGGAGACGGCATCAGCAGGAACGATCGCTTCAGAATCTTCGATCAAATCACCAAACTCCGAATCACCTTCCTCGCCCAATGGAGTGTGGAGTGAGATCGGCTCACGGCCATACTTCTGAACTTCGACAACCTTCTCAGGTGTCATATCTAATTCTTTAGCAAGCTCTTCTGGGGTCGGTTCGCGACCAAGATCCTGAAGCATCTGGCGCTGTACTCGTGCCAACTTATTGATTACTTCAACCATATGTACTGGAATACGAATTGTGCGGGCCTGGTCCGCCATCGCACGAGTGATCGCCTGACGAATCCACCATGTTGCATATGTCGAGAACTTGTAACCCTTTGTGTAATCGAACTTCTCAACTGCGCGAATTAAGCCAAGGTTGCCCTCCTGAATAAGATCCAAGAAGAGCATTCCGCGACCGGTGTAACGCTTCGCAAGTGAGACAACTAAACGTAGGTTCGCTTCTAAGAGGTGGTTCTTCGCGCGCTTTCCTTGCAGAACAAGCTGCCCATACTCGCGCTTTAACTTCTTATCCATCTTCTTATCAAGAAGGAGCTTCTCTTCAGCAAAGAGGCCAGCTTCTACTTGGAGTGAAAGCTCAACTTCCATCTCAGCATTAAGAAGTGGAACGCGACCAATTAACTTCAAGTAATCCTTTACTGGGTCTGCAGTCGCACCAGCGGTAAGCACTGTCTGAACTGGAGCATCATCTTCTTCGGAATCCTTGATCGTAAAGGCGTTCTCTTCGTTCTGAGACTCTTCAGCGACGTTAACGACGCGGATCTCATTCTCTTTCTCTTCCGTTGCAACAATCTCAGTAACTTCTTCAACCAGCGTCTCGAGGTCTTCGAGCTCAACTTCTTCGAGCTCTACTTCTTCGCCATCAATCTTTGTGACAACTGGCTTTGCGCCCTTTTGATCCTTTGATAGCGCATCAGCTTTCGCTGCAGCTGGGTTCTGTGCAGCGAGTTCGGCAAGACGCTTCGCTTCTAATTCTGCTTTTGTTGGGAAGAGTTTGCGACCGGCAGTTTTCTTCGCCGCTGCAGCTTGCGCCTCTGCCTCTTTTGCAAGCTTTAGCGCTTCAAGTTCTGCCTTTGTTGGGAATCTACGTGGGCCTGTTGATACTTTCTTTACCGGTGCAACTTTTTTCGCTACCGCTTTCTTCGCAGGTGCCTGCTTCGCTGGTGCTGCCTTCTTTGCAACGCTCTTCACAGCAGCCTTCTTGGCTGGTGCTGCCTTCTTCGCTGTTGCTTTCACGCCGTTTTTGGGCGCACTTGTTCCAGGCACAGGTCATCCTTTTGTTTATCTGACTCACTGTCGGGTCAGGGAAAATTGCTTGGCTATATTATAAATTGTCCACAGGGTAAATTGCACATCTACACTCTTTATCGCAGGTGTTTTGAGCCTGCCACAACCGCTCTGCGGAGGAAATCTCCGACCGTTTCGACCTCAATGAGGAAACCATCATGTCCAAATGGAGAGTTCAGGCGCTCAATGGGGGCTGCTGTCGGCGTTAATTCAGCAATCTCCTCCTGTAGCCGTGGCGGAAAGAGGCGGTCGGTCTCGATCGCCATCACATAGGTCGGGACTGTGATGGTAGCGAGCGCAGCAGCGACTCCCCCGCGGCCTCGGCCGACATCATGAGAGTTCATCGCATCGGTAAGCGAAATATATGTATTGGCATCAAATCGGCTCGCGAGCTTATCTGCGTGGTGGTCAAGGTATGACTCAACCGCCCATCTGCCGGTCTCATCTCCCTGAATCTCGCGTCCGAAGCGAACATCCATCTCAGACTCAGTGCGATAGGTTAGGTGAGCAATGCGGCGGGCTAGCCCCATGCCATTGATCGGCCCAGCCGATTCTTCGTAGTAATCCCCTGCGAAGAAGTTCGGATCGGTCTCAATCGCACGAATCTGGATCGATGCGGTGCCAATCTGATCGCCAGTCGCTACGGCGCTGGAGCCAATTGTCGCGATCGCGCCAACGCGATCCGGATGAGTGATCGCCCATTCCAAAGCGCGCATGCCACCGAGGGATGGACCCAGTGAGAGAACAAACTTGGTAATTCCTAGCCGATCAGCGAGTGCGAGCTCGGCTGCAACCATGTCTCGGATGGTGATCCTCGGGAAGCGTGAACCCCAGCGCTTGCCATCAGGTGCGAGCGAGGATGGCCCCGTACTCCCCTGGCATCCACCGATGACATTCGGGCAGATAATGAAATATTTATCCGAGTCCAATGGCGCCCCAGGACCAACCATCGATGGCCACCACCCTGGAATATCAGACCAACCGGTGAGCGCATGATTTACCAGGATTGCATTATCGCGCTCTTCGTTGAGAGTTCCCCAACTTTGATAGGCGATAGTGACATCCTGCAGTACTTCGCCAGACTCAAGTTCGAGATCACCTATTTTGTGGAATAGCCGATCGCCGGGATCGTGGTCTTCAAACCAGGCCCCGGAGATCTGACTATCGACTTTAGCCATTATGAGATCGCGGCAAACCCATCTGCAATGTCTGCCTTGATGTCATTGATATTTTCAATGCCAACAGAGAGGCGGATTAGCCCTGGGGTTACTCCCGCAGCACTTAACTCTTCAGGTGAGAGCTGTGAGTGAGTTGTTGATGCCGGGTGAATTACTAATGATCGAACATCACCGATATTTGCGACATGGGAGTGGAGTTTGAGCGCTTCAACAAATTTCTGTCCCGCTGCAATTCCGCCCTTGATCTCAAAGGAGAGCACTGAGCCACTTCCCTGAGGTGAGTACTTGGTAGCAAGCGCGTGGTACTTCGATGATGGCAACGAAGAGTAGTTGACGCTCAAAACTTCAGGTCGCGTCTCTAGCCAGGCTGCAAGGGTCTGAGCATTTGAGACGTGACGTTCCATGCGAAGTGAGAGCGTCTCAAGTCCTTGAGCAAGCAACCAGGCGTTAAATGGGCTGACGGCAGCACCGGTATCGCGAAGTAAGGTCAAGCGGATCTTGAAGATATACGAGAGGTTTGCACCGAATGGCGAGCCAACTCCGAGCGCTTGTGCGTAAACGAGGCCATGATAAGAAGGATCTGGCTCATTAAAGCTCGGGAACTTCGTCGCCTGCTTTGCATAATCAAAGCGACCAGCATCTACGATCGCACCGACTACTGCATTTCCGTGACCTGAAAGGAACTTCGTCGCCGAGTGCACAACAACATCTGCGCCATGTTCAATCGGACGGATTAAGAATGGTGTTGCGACGGTGTTATCGACGATCAGTGGAACTCCGGCATCGTGCGCCACCTTTGCTACTGCAGCGATATCCAGAATTTCATTAGATGGATTTGAAATCGTCTCACCAAAGAGCGCCTTGGTATTTGGGCGGATCGCAGCCTTCCATGACTCTGGGTCAGATGGATTATCAACGAAGGTAACGTCAATGCCAAACTTTTTGAAGGTGTAGTGGAACAAGTTATAAGTACCGCCATAGAGCGCCGGCGACGAGACGATGTGATCACCTGATTCCGCAACATTGAGAATCGCATATGTTGTTGCAGCAGACCCTGAGGCAAGGAGTAATGAAGCTACGCCACCTTCAAGTGATGCGATGCGCTGCTCGACGGCATCTTGTGTTGGGTTCATGATGCGGGTGTAAATATTTCCAAGTTCGGCCAGTCCGAAGAGATCTGCGGCATGCTTGGTATCGCGGAATTGGTAGGCAGTTGTTTGGTAGAGCGGAAGTGCACGGGCACCCGTGGTTGGATCCGGAACTTGACCGGCGTGAACCTGACGAGTTTCAAAGGATGCGGTTGATAGATCAAATGACATTTGTATCTCCCTCTAGCTAAAAAGGAGGGTCCTACGGCGAATTGCTGTATCAGACCCACGCTTGCCGATGCACTGTGCATGCGACCTGGTCTTCACCCGGAGCACCCCACCGTGGTGGAGGGTTGCCGTCCAATAAGCCGGGGCTAAACATTGGAACTCGTGACCGATAGAAATACTAAAGGTTTAGTTAGATTCCGTCCAATGCGAGGTGATCGGTAGGCGGCGATCTTTGCCAAAGGCCCGGGATGAGATCTTGGTGCCGGGTGGATATTGGCGACGCTTGTATTCAGCGCGGTCGACCATACGGATCGTCTTCATCGCCAACTCGGGCGCAAGGCCAGCGGCGAGTAGCCCTTCGAGCCCACCATCTTCATCAATATAGATCGAGAGCATGCGATCTAGGGTTGGGTAATCAGGGAGTGAATCACTATCTACCTGCCCAGGGCGCAACTCAGCTGACGGCTCCTTATTGATGGAGTTCTCGGGAATCGGTTCAACTTCGCCGTTCTGGCGCGCCTGCGCATTACGCCATTTGGCGATCGCCCAGACTTCCATCTTCAAAAGATCTTTGATCGGCGCATACCCTCCGACGGCATCGCCATACAAGGTTGAGTATCCAACGGCGAGCTCTGACTTATTTCCGGTGGCCAAAACAAGATGACCATCTTGATTAGATAGTCCCATCAACGTTGTTCCGCGAACTCGAGCCTGAACATTCTCCTCAGCAACTCCGGTCAGTCCGAGTTCACTTAAGAAGCTATTCACCATTGGCTGAATCGGGATTACTGAATAGTTGAGTCCGATGCGGCTAGCGCTATCGGCAGCATCGCTGAGTGAATGCTCACTTGAATATTGGCTTGGGAGTGAGACGCCAAAGACTCGACGGGCACCAATTGCATCCGCGGCGATTGCTGCAACGACTGCAGAATCAATACCGCCAGAGAGTCCGAGCAAAATACTTTTAAAATTATTCTTCTCAACGTAGTCGCGAAGCCCTACAACTAAGGCCTGCCAGATTTGAGCGGCATCTACTTCTCGTACTGCAATTCCTGGCGTTGATTTCTTGTACTTAGCGATCGGTGTATCTGCCAGCACGAGATCGGGGGTAGCTGAATTCACCACAAGATCAAGGTCGACGATCATGAGGCCGTCATCAAATTGAGGGGCTCGGGCGATAGTCGCTCCGTTCTCATCTACAACCACTGAGTCACCATCAAAGACGAGATCATCTTGGCCGCCAGTCATATTGACGTAACACAACGGGGCCGCGATTTCACGCGCGCGGGTAGCGACGAGGCTCGCGCGCACGTCATTCTTTCCCCGCTCAAATGGGCTGCCATTCGGAACTACAACAAGCCCGGGTCTACGCGCGGCGAGATCAGAGACCACACCATCGCTGTGCCAAATATCTTCACAGATCGCGACTCCGACGTCGACGCCATGCAATCGAAAAACGAGCGATCCACTGCCAGAGACAAAGTTTCGGAACTCGTCAAAGACGCCATAGTTCGGGAGATGCCGTTTGGCATACTTAGCGACGATCTGACCGCGGTGTACTACTGCAACACAATTTTGTGGGGCACCGTTGAGATCTTCATCAAGGTAACCGATCACTGCCGTGAGGTTCGGTGCGATCTCGCCGATTGAATCAGCCACTTCGGCGATCACCTTACGAGAAGCCTTGCGGAAGGTTGAACGGAGCGCGAGATCTTCTACTGGATAGCCGGTAAGCACCATCTCGGGAAAGACCAAGAGATGGGCATCGGCGAGCGCAGCCTTCTCGGCATATTCAAGAATGAGAGCGCGATTCTTGATCAGATCGCCCACCGTAGGGTTGATCTGAGCAAGTCCTACGCGTAGTTGCGACCTTTGGCTGCTCACATGCTCAGCCTACAGGCACTACTCTTTTCGTACCCAGATACCCATCCACGGCAACAGAGACCTCATGGCTTTGATTGCAGGAGTGGACCGGAAAGGTCTTCATATGCGCGTCACAACCTCTGAACTTAACCTCCGTAAAAAGCGCGGCGAGAAGTGGGCAATGCTCACCGCCTACGACTCGATGATCGCCAATATCCTCGATAGCGCCGGGATCCCGGTTCTCTTAGTGGGCGACTCCGCCGGCAATAATTTCCTTGGCGAAGAGAACACCATCCCCGTCACAGTCGATGAGTTAATCGCGCTCTCACGAGCAGTCGTCCGCGGATCAAGCAACGCAATGGTCGTCGCTGACTTTCCCTTTGGCTCCTACGAGAGCGGACCAGAGGCAGCGCTTGCTACTGGTATTCGCTTCTTCAAAGAAGCAAAGGTTCAAGCGGTAAAACTTGAAGGTGGCTCAAAGGTTGTGCCCCAGATTCAGACACTGATCGCCGCCGGAATCCCAGTAATGGGCCACCTTGGCTTAACACCCCAGTCAGTGCATGCACTCGGGGGTTTTAAAGTTCAGGGTCGCGGCGACGATGGCGAGCGAATCAAGGCCGATGCCCGCGCCTTAGCGGCCGCCGGCGTTTTTGCGATCGTTCTCGAATTAGTCCCAGAAGAGCTTGCCGCTGAAATCGCTGCTGAACTCTCGATCCCCATCATCGGAATTGGCGCTGGCAAGTTAGTGGATGCCCAGGTACTGGTCTGGACCGACCTCATGGGACTCACGGTCGGAGCCCCAAAGTTCGCCAAGTCTTACCTCGATGGTCGAGCACTGATCGCAGATGCAGCAAAGCGCTGGGCAGATGATGTTCGAGATGGCGCCTTTCCTGGACCTGAGCAGACCTTTCACTAAAGTCTGAAGGTTTGCCCCTTAACTGACACAAGCACTCTCGCGCCTTAAGGTTTCTCCCATGAGTAAGTTTGCGATCGACCTTACCCCGCTAAAAAAATATCGAGAGTTGCGGCTTCTCTTTACCTCGGGGCTCGTGACCCGACTTGGCTCGATGGTCACCTATGTCGCGCTTCCCTTTCAGATCAAGGATCTCACCAACTCCTATATCGCCGTTGGTTTGATGGGCGCTGCCCAAATCATCCCCCTGATTCTCTTTAGCCTCTATGGCGGGGTACTCGCTGATTCGCTCGACCGCAAGAAGCTGATCTTCATTACCGAGTTCGGGTCACTTGGGTTATCAGCGCTTTTGCTTGCAAACTCCTTGCTCCATAAACCCCATTTAATACTGCTTTACTTCGTCGCCGCCGGAGTCACCGCACTCGATGGTCTTCAAACTCCAAGTCTCTCCGCAATCGTTCCGCGGATTGTTGACCATAAAGATTTGCCATCAGTGACCGCTCTCATGAGTATCCGTTGGCAGGTTGGCGCAGTAATCGCGCCGGCGATTGGTGGAATCATGATCTCAACCCTTGGCGTTAAATCTGCTTACTTCCTCGATGTCGCAACCTTTATCTTCTCACTCTCATTGATTTCTCGGATGAAACCAGTACCACCAAGTGAGAAGGCGACTCCTGCTTCTCTGGCGTCGCTGATCGATGGAGTGAAATATGCGGCACGGCGTAAGGATTTGCTGGGTACATACATCGTCGACTTCGCTGCCATGTTCTTTGCAATGCCGAATGCCCTCTTCCCTTTTTGGGCTGACCATATTCACGCCCGGTGGGCTCTCGGGCTCTTCTACTCAGCCGGAATTATCGGGGCGATTGTCGTAACTCTGACGAGTGGCTGGATGAAGAGCTATCCATTCCATGGTCGAGCCGTCACCTATGCCGCACTTGGCTGGGCCGCGGCCATTGCGCTCTCGGCGACGACCAATAATTTGTGGGTGATCCTCTTCTTCCTCTCACTTGCGGGGGCATCTGATCAGGTCTCGGCGATGATGCGAGCAAATATCTGGAACCAATCGATCGCCGATGAATATCGGGGACGGTTGGCAGGAATCGAACTCCTCTCCTATGCAGTGGGTCCCATGGGTGGTCAATTGCGCGCCGGCGCGATGGCGGCATGGACGACATTGCGGATCTCCATCGCTGGCGGCGGGCTTATTTGCCTGGGATTTGTCGCTTTAAGTGCGAAATTGATGCCTGATTTTCTCAATTATGACGTTCGGAGCAATAAATTCGCGGTCGAGAAGCGAAATTCGCAAGGATCGAGTAATTAGCGATTCCCTCACTCTATAAAAGTGAATCGATGAAATAAAAAATCGCTATCAAAATCTGCGAAATGCATAAAAAAATAAAAAAATAATGTTGCGACACGCACTCGCTTTTTTACCGAAAATAGTGGCGCAATTCTCTATTTGATGTCAGGCTTCTCCTTGAACAGATTCGGTGACGGATCGAATCATTCTGATAGGAGACTCACATGGCTGCAGCTAAGAAAACTGCTCCAAAGCGTCGCAAGGCCGCTGCAAAGAAGGCTGCTCCAGCAGCTAAGAAGGCAGCTCCAAAGCGTCGTAAGAAGGCCGCTGCAAAGAAGGCTGCTCCAGCAGCTAAGAAGGCAGCTCCAAAGCGTCGTAAGAAGGCCGCTGCAAAGAAGGCTGCTCCAGCAGCTAAGAAGGCAGCTCCAAAGCGTCGTAA
>CAIMOX010000017.1 GCA_903843225.1 uncultured Actinomycetes bacterium
AAGAAGAGAACCTTCGGGCGGATAATGAGAGATGCCGCTAAATCTAATCGGCGTCGCATTCCACCTGAATATGTTTTGATCGGCCGTTTCGCTGAATCAGTGAGCGAGAATTGCTCAAGGAGCTCGCGAGCTCGCGTATTAGCAGCGGCAGAGCTGAGGTGATAAAGCCTTCCAAACATCACCAAGTTGTCCCAGCCGGTGAGCGTCTCATCGACTGCGGCATATTGGCCTGAGAGCCCGATAATCTCGCGGACCGCCTTCGGGTTCTTGATGACATCGATTCCACCGACCATTGCCCGGCCAGAATCTGGCTTCAGCAAGGTAGCGAGAACTCGGACAGTTGTGGTCTTGCCAGCGCCATTGGGACCTAAGACGCCTAGGACAGTGCCCTCTTCCACATCCAGGCTCAGCCCATCAAGGGCCTTAACGGCACCGTTACGGTAGGTCTTTACCAGATTCTCAGCAATTACCGACTTCATATCCCCAGTGTATGCGAGCGCGAAGGAAAATTGCGTAGTAACCTACGATTGAAAGTTCAACAACTTAGCTCAGATATCCAAGATCGCGCGGGCCTACAACAACGGCTCCAGGCACTTCAACAAGTTGCCGCGAACTTCAGATTCTTATGCCGTATCGTTACGAAGGGTTCCCATGACTGCTGAAAAAGCTCCTGCTCAACCGAAGGGTCAATTGACTCACAAAGAGATCATGTTTGTTCTCTCAGGCCTGATGGTCGGCATGCTCCTTGCCGCTCTGGATCAGACAATCGTTTCAACCGCTCTCAAAAAGATCGTAGAAGATTTCAACGGACTCTCCCACTACACCTGGGTTGTGACCGCATATCTCCTGACATCGACCGCTTCGACGCCGCTCTACGGCAAGATCTCTGATCTCTACGGTCGTCGTCCAGTATTTCAATTTGCGATCGTTACATTCTTAATTGGTTCGATTGCAGCGGGCGCAGCAACATCAATGAACCAACTCATTGCATTTCGTGCAATTCAAGGTCTTGGTGCCGGTGGCCTCATGGCCCTCACCTTTGTGATCATTGGTGATGTCGTCAGCCCTCGCGATCGCGGCAAGTATCAGGGATACTTCGGCGGCGTCTGGGGACTCTCCTCTGTTGCTGGTCCGCTTCTTGGAGGCTTCTTCTCCGATCGCCACCACATCTTTGGTGTTGCCGGCTGGCGCTGGATCTTCTACATCAATATTCCATTTGGTTTAGCAGCACTTGTCATCACAACTGCTTCGCTTCATATTCCAAAGGTCGTGAAGAAGCACAAGATCGATTACCTCGGTGCCGTTCTCTTAGTTCTAGGCGTATCTGCGCTGCTGGTAGCGATCTCGGTCTATGGGCCTGAAAAGGGTTGGACTGCGACGAAGACGCTCATCGCCTTTGGAGCCGCTCTCGGTTTCATCGTTGCCTTCCTTGCGCAAGAGAATCGCGCTTCTGAGCCGATCCTTCCGCTCTATCTCTTCAAGAATCACACCTTCCGCACTACATCGATCTTGGGCTTCATTATCGGTGCAGGTATGTTCGGTGCGATCGTGATGCTTCCGCTCTATCTCCAGCTCGTTAAGGGTAATTCTGCGACGACATCTGGGCTGAAGTTGATTCCATTTATGCTCGGTATCGTCTTCATGTCGATCACCTCTGGAAAGCTCATCTCTAAGCATGGTCACTACAAGCGCTACCCAATCATGGGTCTTACCTTGATGACTATCGGAATTGCGCTGATGTCTACTCTCAATGAGACAACGCCTTTCTGGCGCTTATCGATCTTTGCAATATTGATTGGCGCAGGACTTGGCCTCTCAATGCAGACAATCGTTATCGCACTGCAAAATGCGGTCGACTTCAAAGATATGGGAGTTGCGACTTCCTCCAACACCTTCTTCCGATCTGTTGGTTCAACTATCGGAGTTGCCATCTTTGGCTCAATCTATGCAAGCCGCTTGGCGCATTACCTGCCACAAGCAATCCAGAAGACTGCGGCAACTGATCCAGCTGCGATGGTCGGAGCTACGCCACAGAAGTTCGCTCAAATTCAGAACAACTCTGCAATTTTGAAGACCTTCTCACCAACGCTCCAGCACAATGTGCTCCATGCATTTGTGCAATCGTTCCATGTTGTCTTCTTGGCAGCGGCACCAGTGACTGCAGTTGGTCTCTTCTTCGCCTTTATGTTGAAGGAGACACCTCTTCGTAGTAGTGCCGAACACCACGCAGCGAAGACTGAAGCTGCAGGGGAAGCGCTCGCCTAATTAATATCAATAAAAGCCAACTGCCGAAGGAAGTATTTGTTCTTTCGGCAGTTGGCTTTTTTGTTGCCATAGGTTACGGCCTCATAGTTCCGGCGATTCCACTCTTCGCCAAGACCTTTCATGCAAACGCAACCCAAGTTGGGCTCATCATCTCGACCTTTGCATTGGCCCGCTTTGGCTCCGGGTTAGTCTCTGGAAAATTTGTCGACGCAATCGGTGAGCGACTCACACTAGGTTTTGGCCTCGCGATGGTCTCGGTATCCTCACTTCTCTGCGGCGTGGCACATTCCTATTGGCAACTACTCGTATTTCGCGCAGCAGGCGGCTTAGGTTCATCGATGTTCTCGGTATCAGCTAGTGCTCTGCTGATGCGCTCAGTTAATAATGCACAGCGAGCCCATGCTCAATCGATCTATAACTCTGGATTCCTCATTGGCGGAGTGGTTGGACCTGCCTTTGGCGGCATCCTCTCGGCGATCTCACTTCGGGCGCCATTCTTCGTCTACGCACTAACACTTGTCCTGGCTTCCCTTACATCCCTTCTCTACCTCCATGAGAAGCGACTCGGAAAGTCAATTAAAAATAACCAAAGTACTGAGGATCGAATCTTGCTCCGGGAAGCGATAAAACTTAAGCCATATCAAATCGCTCTTGTCGTAACATTTCTCGCCAACTGGATTCTCTTTGGCTTGCGATCTTCGATCTTGCCGCTCTTTGTCACTAGCAAACTTCACGTTTCTACATCACTACTTGGCTTTGGATTTACCTTTGCCGCAATCGCGCAGGCATCACTCTTAGTCATAGCCGGAAGGCTTATTGATATTCGCGGGCGTAAATTTGGATTACTTGTCGGTTCTTCTTTCCTCTTATCAGGAATGCTTGTACTTATTACTGCAACCGATCAGTGGTCGTATTTCGTTCTCATGATTCTCTTTGGGCTAGGTGGAGCATTTATGGGTACTGCGCCAGTCTCAGTAGTTGGAGATCTCTTTGGCGGTCGAGGTGGCCGTGTGATCGCGCTCTATCAGATGGCTGGAGATGCTGGGATGATCGCCTGTCCAATCATCGTTGGTTATCTCGTTGACCGATTTTCATATCGCATCGCTTTTGAAGTATCCACGGTGCTCTTCCTCTACGCAATCTTCCTAGCCTTCAAACTCAAGGAGACACGCGCGGAATTTAGTGTCACCTTTAAAGAATAGTGAGAGTTATCGCAACGCAGGCTCAGTAGATCTATTTTGAGCGTGAGCAGATCGAAATATTTGAATCGATATACGAAGACCCGCTAACCTTCCTAGGTGCATAAAAAGAGCAAGGCGCTATTAACTGCGCTTGTGTTGGGTGGATCTATCCTCACCGCCGCAAGCCCAGCAATAGCTGCACAATCACTTGCCGATGTACGTGATCAAGTCACGCGATTACAGATTCAAGCTTCTGCTGCCGCTGAAGCGGGCCAGCAAGCGCAGGTAGAGCTTGGTCGCCTTACTCGCTCACTGAAATCGGTGCAGCAACAAGATGAACAACAGTCGACATCCATAGCCGGCCTCAAAAAAGCACTCGGACAGATTGCAAATCAGCAATACCAGAACAATGGACTAAGCGAGAGCATGTCTCTGCTCTTCTCATCCGACCCATCTCTCTATCTCCAAACTGCCGGAACTCTCAGTGTTGTAACCTCAAAGAAATCGCTTCAGCTCTCACGCTATGCCACTGCAGAGCAACGATTACGTGCAACATCCTTGACTTTGAATGATCAACTTGCACAGGTAGCTGCGGCTAAGGCGAAGTTTGCCAAGCAAGAAGCGCTGGCAGCGGCGAAATTATCACAAGCCGAGGTGCTCCTAGCGAAACTCACTAAGGATCAACGAGATGCCCTGGCAAAACTTCAAGCCAGCCAAGATGCATCCGACCAACAAGCATCTCTCGCTCTTGCCAGCCAAGGATTAAAAATAAGTGGACGTGCAGGTATTGCGATTCGCTATGCCCTCAAGCAACTAGGCTCACGATATCGATTTGGCGCTGCCGGAATCGTGTATTGGGATTGTTCAGGGCTAACGATGCAAGCATTCGCTGCCGCGGGCGTTGCTCTCCCCCACTCTGCTGCAGCACAGTCGAGTTACGGAAAATATGTCCCACTCAACAAGCTTCAACCAGGTGATTTAGTCTTCTTTGGACGGCCAATTTCTCATGTCGGTATTTATTATGGAAACGGAAGAATGCTTGACGCCCCACACTCTGGTGCGCGCGTGCGTATTGAAAGCTTCTCTTCATACTTTGGTGGCGAAAAATTCGTTGCTGCTCGCCGTTTTTAACTTCTAGCTTCGCTCTCTCTCAACCGATTCTGCCTCTTTAACAATATTTCGAAGCATCGTTGGAAAGATAAAGGTATGGAATGGAGCAACCGAGTACCAGTACAGCTGTCCACCAAGGCCCTTGGGTGAGAAAGTTGCAATCTGGGTTACGACTGTCTTTCCCTCTGCCTCTTCGACTCTAAATTCAAGCCAAGCCTTACCGGGAAGAATCATCTCGGCATAGAGTCGTAGCTTCTGATTCGGAATCAACTCTTCTACCCGCCAAAAATCTAAGGCATCCCCGACGTGCAGGTGATCCGGATCGCGCCGGCCGCGCCGGAGTCCGACACCCCCGATCATTCGATCGCCGAGCCCGCGTAGGAACCAGAGGAAGTCGGAGCCATACCAACCATGCTCACCGCCGATCTTCTCAATCGCAGCCCAGACTGAAGCTGCTGAGATATCGGTTTCAAGCTCGCGGCGATCTTCAAAGGTCTTCTCACCAGACCAATCAGGATCACTCTGTGCCTTTGCCCATGGCGCAGTCAGTGACTTTGCATCCGACCACCTGGTCTCAACGGTATGTGCAGAAATTTTTGAGAGCGCTAATTCAATTGCAGTCGCTAATGGAATGAGGCCGTGTTCTGGCTTTGGAATCACGGCATCGATCGACTTCTTGGGATCAGCAACTACTTCACTGATTAACGAACTTACTAATGGCCGAGCGATTGAGGTTGGGACCGGTGTCACGAGGCCAATCCACCTCGAGGAAAGGTTCGGAGTTAAGACTGGAATCTTGACGATGAGACGCTTGGGAAGGCCAGCTACGCGTGCAAAGGTCTGCATCATCTCTTCATAGGTAAGGACTTCTGGTCCGCCAATATCAAAGATGCCGCGAACTGGTTTTTTGAGTGAACCAGCTTGAACCAGGTACCACAGGACATCGCGGATTGCGATTGGCTGAGTAAGGTTCGATACCCATTTTGGGGTGGTCATTACTGGGAGTCGATGGGTCAGATGGCGCAGCATCTCAAAACTTGCTGATCCTGAACCAATAATAATTCCAGCGCGAAGCTCCATCACGGAGACATGGGTGGATGCGAGTGATACGCCAGTCTGTTCACGTGATTTAAGGTGTTTGCTAATATTTTTATCATTAGCGATACCACCCAAGTAGATAATTTGTTTCACATCTTGACGAGCAGCGGCTTCGCCAAAATTCTGTGCGATGCGTGCCTCGGTGACATCGAAGTAGGCGCCAGTATTGATGGAGTGGATGAGGTAGTAAGCGGTATCTATGCCATTAAGTGCGGCATCAAGCTCGGCTGGATTCTCAGCACTTGCGATGACAACCTCAACTTTGTCGAACCAGGGATGGGTAGAGATCTTACGTGGATCGCGAACCATCACACGGACTTTGAACTTTTTCATCAAGAGCTCTTGGACAAGTCTGCCCCCGACATAACCAGATGCTCCGGTTACAAGTATTCGCTTCAAGGGTCTGCCTTTCTCGTCTCTTCTTACAAAGTCACACTATAAGAGTGCGAGCGCTGCAATCCCAGCATCGTAGCCCTTATCTTCCTTTGCGCCCGCCCCACCAATGCGCGCGATCGCCTGATCAAGATCTAGGCACATCAGAACCCCGAAACCAACCGGCTTCGACCGCGACAGTTGAACATCCATCACTCCCTGGGTCACGCCATTGCAGACATACTCAAAGTGTGGGGTCTCCCCCTTCAGTACTAATCCGAGAATCACAGCGGCATCAAAGCCATTATCAAGCGCCTTCTGGGCTGCTAGTGGAAGTTCGAATGATCCTGGTACATAAGAGATCTCATAAGCCACCTGGTATTCAGCCATAGCCTTAACAGCGCCAGCGATGAGTGAGGCACAAATGTCGGAGTGCCACGAGGCGCTAATGATCGCAACCTTTGCATTCGCTGGTGGAGTGACTGTGAATTGAGGTGCGCTACCGGCCATAGTGATTTCCTTACTTGATCTCGAGTGTGTGGGACATACGCTTCTTCTTTGTTAATAAATACTCGCGATTTGATTCGTGAGATACAGTCTCAATCTCCTTTAGATGAACTGTGATCCCAGAACTTCGAAGTGCATCAGATTTAATTGGATTATTAGTTAAGAGTGTAAGTTCTGTGATGCCAAGATTTCTGATGATCTCAACAGAATCACTCCAATCTCGCTCATCCGCCTCGTGGCCAAGTGCGATATTGGCATCAACTGTATCCATTCCTTGGTCTTGCAACACATAGGCGGCGATCTTTTGATGGAGGCCAATACCCCGACCTTCGTGGTCACGAAGGTAAATGATGTAACCAGAGCCGGCTCCTTCAATTGCGTCAAAGGCAGCTTGTAACTGATCTCCACAATCACAACGCTTGCTACCAAGTGCATCACCTGTGAGGCACTCTGAATGCAACCTGATCCATGGATTGTTAGTCGGAGTACCAAATCGAAGAATTGCATGCTCAGCACCACCAGCTGCTACATGGGTTGTAATCTCCCAATCAGCGCTCTCGCGCGGCAACTTCGCCCAGGTGTATGAGAGCTGATTTTGCGTCAGTGGCTTCAAGTGCTGGTCGGCATACTCTTGGAGCTCGTGCATCGTGTGGATTGGGATCTGATACTTCGCTGCAAAGTTTCGGAGCGCTTCGCCTCGAGCCATCGAACCATCGTCATTGACGATCTCACTTATTGCCGTGACTGGATAGGCACCGACAAGTTCTGCCATCACCACGCCGGCTTCGGTGTGGCCTTGGCGCGCCTTAAAGAGCTCACGATGGGCGACGAGCGGAAAGATATGTCCTGGGCGCATGAAGTCTGATGATCGGGCAGTTGGGTTCGCTAAATGACGGATCGTATTAGCACGCTCTTGTGCGCTGATCCCAGTTGTCTGTCCCGCTAGAAGATCGACAGAGACGGTAAATGCTGTTCGCTTCTCATCTTGATTGCGCTTTACCATCGCAGGCAAGGAGAGCTTTCGAGCGATCTCTTCAGTAATGGTTGCACAAATTACCCCTGAAGTGTGTCGAACCATAAATCCAAGTGCTTCGGTCGTCGCCTTCCCAGCGAGCAACATAAGATCGCCTTCATTTTCGCGCGACTCATCATCGGTAATGATGACAAACTTACCCTTAGCGAAATCTTGTAACGATCTCTCGATACTCATTCATCTCCTCGCTTCATGAGGCGCTCGACATACTTAGCTAGGACATCGACCTCAATATTTACCTTGGCACCTATTGCTAACTCACCTAGATTGGTCTTCCGTAGCGTCTCAGGGATTAACCAAACTGAGATCTGATTGCCTTTATCATCGAGTTCTCCGACAGTCAGAGATGTGCCATTGACACAGACCGAACCTTGCGGCTGGAGATATTTCATGAGGTGCGATGGGATTGTGAAATCCATTCGCTGCCATTTCGCGCCGAGTTCAATTCCGCTTACCTCGCCAACACCATCGACATGGCCTTGCACGATATGGCCACCGAGTCGATCAGAGACTTTCGCTGCCAGCTCCAAATTCACGCGCGATCCCACTTTCAGTGAGTCGAGGGCGGTGAGTGCGAGCGTCTGCACCATGACATCGACCTCAAAGGTTTCAGCGGTCTTTGAGATAGCCGTGAGGCATGCGCCATTAACTGCGATCGAGTCGCCAATCTTGGTATCGCCAAGGAAGTCGGTGACTCGAAATTCAAAGATCGCGCTATCAGCCCCGCGTTCGATAGATAAGACATCACCGACTGCCTGAATAAGTCCTGTAAACATTAGCGTCCCATCGCAAGGTGAGTAACGAGATCATTGCCAATCTGGCGATGAGCTAAAACTTTAAGATCGATTCGATCAGAGAGGGTCGTGATTCCAAGATCACTCACAAAACTAGGGCCTGCTCCCAAGATCGTTGGAGCTTGAAAGAGTAGAATCTCATCGATAATTCCGGCAGAAAGCATCGCTGAGCCAAGCTCACTCCCGGCTTCAACAAGCACCTGCTTAACACCGCGCTCAAGTAACTCGCGATGGAGCTCTTCAAAATCATGAGTTGTAATCTTTAAGAGCAGAGCTCGATCATCGAGAACGTTCGACTCTGCCGGAATCTCTCGTAGCCCCATCACAACCCGAAGTGGGTTCTTGCTATCTTCATCATCGTGAGGCAAAAGCTCAGGATTATCAGCAATCACAGTTCCGGTCCCGACCAAGATCGCATCACTCTTACGCCTGAGCAGGGTGACATATTCACGCGCCGCTTCACTGGTAATCCATTTCGAGGTTCCATCTGATGCAGCGATTCGACCATCCAGTGTGGTGGCAACCTTCCAGATATAAAGCGGGCGTTGTTTTTCGATCACGCTAAGCCATGCGCGATTGAAGAAACGTGCTTCTTCTCCCATGACTCCATCGACAACTTCGATACCGGCGGTGCGCAATCGGTCGGCACCACCTGACGCGATTGGATTAGGGTCACTCGTTGCAAAGACAACTCGAGAAATTCCAGCATCAATGATCGCTTGGGTGCACGGGCCGGTCTTGCCTGTGTGGTTGCAAGGCTCAAGTGTCACAACAATCGTGGCGCCAGCTGGGATCTTCTTCGCATTCTTAATCGCCACAACTTCAGCGTGATCGCCGCCGGCATGAAAACCTTCTGCAAGAACGGTTCCTGTTGCATCAATAATTACGCTACCGACGATTGGATTTGCGCCAGTGCGACCTTCACCGCGCAAGGCAAGGGAGAGAGCGAGGCGCATCGCCTCGTGATCGTGAGTACTCATCTATCCCCCCGTTTCGAATATAACCGGGGTGGGATCATCGTCGTGGCGCGAGCAAGAAGCACGAACGGTGAAAAAAGGTACGGCAAGTACCTTGATAGCTCCCTCTCATCCGGACTTTAACCGTCGGTTCTGGAATCTCACCAGATCCACCGTTCGCTGGCTGCCAACGGGTCGCAGACTTTACTGCCGGTTCGGAATTACACCGACCCCGGAAACTACTTGCTGAGTATATCGAGAAGTAGGGCTTCCCCAATCCAGCCGTCTTAGCTGCCAGCGGTCTAGTCGGCATTGCATAAGCGCAGGCGATAGCCGATACTCCCGCTATGACTTATCAACTCAGAGATTTAAAAGACCAAGTAATCGTCATCACCGGCGCTACCGCCGGAATGGGCGCCGCCACCGCTAAAGAGCTTGTCGAGCAGGGCGCAAAGGTCGTCCTCAATGCTCGCAATGAGGCCCGCCTCAAAGAGATCGTCGCATCATTAGGTGAAGCAAACGCTACCTATGTTGCTGGCGACTGCTCCGAACCAGATGTTTCTCGTGCCATTGCGAAGGCTGCAATCGATAAGTTCGGAACCATCGATGCCGTTGTCCCTAACGCTGGTATCGGAATGTATGGATCAATCTTGGATTACAGCGATGATGAAGTGAATCGTATGATGCGTACCAACTACGAAGGTACAGTCCACATTATTCGCGCCTGCTTACCAACCATGATTGCCAAGAAGGCTGGCGATATCGTGATCGTCTCATCTGTTGCCGGATTCCGTGGTGGTGGCGATGAATCGATCTATGCAGGTACAAAGCATGCACAAGTTGGTCTTGCCGGAGGACTCGATCGTGAACTTCGCGAGAAAGGTGTTCGTGTTGCACTTGTCTGCCCAGCAGGAACCGAGACTGAGTTTGCGATTGGCGCAGGACGCACAGAAGGCACACCAATCCTTGCCAGCTACCTCCGCTCTGAAGATATCGCCTTCCAGATCACAACCATTTTGAAGCAACCTCGCTCAGTCCGTACTCATATCTGGACTTTGTGGTCTATTAACCAACAGTCATAGTCGGGTTAAATCACCCGTTATAGCCAGCCTGACTGCTTGAACTTTCGAAATAGGAAGGCAGTCAGGCTCACCATTACTCCTAGCACTACGTAATATCCGTATCTAGTGCTCAACTCAGGCATGTGGTGAAAGTTCATTCCATAAATACCAGCGAGCATTGTTGGACCTGATGCGAGAGCGACCCAGGCTGAAATTCGGCGGACATCGATATTTTGCTGAACCTGAATATGCGCCAGATCAGCCTGCAATACCGACGTGATGAGTGAATCTAATCCGGATGATTGTTCAATCGCTTGGATTAAATGATCTGATGTATCTCGGAAGAACGGCTTGATCCCTTCCGGAACAGTTGCGACAAAGCCACTAGATATCTTATTGATAGGAACTAGAAGTGGCTCGATGGAATGCTTGAACTCGATGATCTCCCGCTTAAGGAAGTAGATCTCTTGAGAAAAAGTTTGACGCTTTCCATTAAAGACCTTGTTCTCTACAGAGACAACCTCTTGTTCGAGTGAGGCACCAATACTCGTGTAGCCATCGATTACACGGTCTGCAACAGCATGAAGTACCGCAAATGGTCCAAGGGCAAGAATTTCAGTTTGTTGCTCAAGGTCATGCCGAACGGTGTCTAAGGCAGAGCCCTCACCGTGTCTCACAATCACAATGAAGTGATCTGCAATAAAGCACAGTAGTTCTCCGGTTGAGATCTCTTGCTCTCTTTGATCGAAAAAGACGGTCTTCATCACAAAAAACGTTAACCCGTCATAGTCTTCAATCTTTGCTCGCTGCTTTGCATTGATAGCATCTTCAACTGCAAGGGGATGGAAGTTGAGTTCACCGACAATCATGTCAAACTCATGCTGAGTAGGTTCGGCTAATCCGAGCCAGACAAATCCACCATCTCGACGTGCAATATCGACGAGATCAGAGATTTCAGCGGAGCCATCCACCCGATGGCCATTTTGGTAGAGAGCGACATCAACAATCATGTCGAGACTCTAGCGCGGGAAGGTAAATTATCCCGCGAGAAGTGTGATCGTGGTCGAAGAAAGATGTTCGTTAGCTGCCGTCAATGAGAAACCACATTCCACACATAGAACCTTTAAACCACTCTCTTTTGTGTAGAAAAGCTCGAGTTCAGTGGAATGACAGAAGCTGCATTCTGGGATATCAATAACCTGTTGCATGGTTGCCTCCCTTCGTGAACAGGCGTATAGATACGTGATCACCAGGGAAGTAATAAAATAGTTACACAGGGAGGTGAGAATTCTTCTATTCCATGGTTAACGTTTCGTTAACATTTATTAACTTGTTGTGCCCCGGGTCGGACTCGAACCGACACTGAAAGGATTTTAAGTCCTCTACCTCTACCATTGGGTTACCAGGGCGTTTTTACATTGATACTCCGAAGGCCCTAGGTTACACGCCCAGAGCGGGGCCAGTTCCAGACTGAACAGCCCTGAGAATATTTCTATCCGGTGAGATTGCCGCAGCGATTGCATTAAGCGCCAACCCCTGCCCCCATAGCTGCATTCTGTCGTTACGAATAACGCTGTACCCAAATGGAATCAGTTGCAGAACAGTTCCAGCGCTCGTTCGCGTGAGCGTTCCTGCTGCATCTACATATGTAAGGGAAGCTGCGATAGCCTTCATGCCAGTTGCTTGTAAGGCAGGTGCAATCTCAGGAAGATATTTCTGAGCTCGAATCATCGCCGCTCCGATTCCGGCAGTTGCTGATGTCTCTAAGATCCCAGCATTTTCTACTTGGTGATCCACGAGAACATCCCAAATCCCATACTCAGGAAGCAATGGAATGTGCGCTTGCAGATGGTCTTTGAGCGTCTCAAGAATCTTTGCTCGCTCATCTGGTGAAATCTCTAGCGCATCACATGCTTCCAAATATTCGACCATCGATAACGCCATCCAGGCATTACCTCGACCCCAATAGTTCCAAAAGACTTCACCGCGATGTGATCCGTGGGCAAATAAGGAAGTATCTGGATTGCGAAGAATCTCAATATGAGCGACTAATTGTTCACCGATAAAGCGAACAAAATCAGGGCGACTATTTGCAACGCCATGATTGAGCAGAAAAGTCCCCATCATGTAACACGTATCCGCCCACACTCCGCCAGGCCAATGCTCCACTGCACCATTTGCCGATCTTGTTGCAGATTGTGGATCAACGACCCAGGTTTCAAGTGTGGAGATGACTTCACTAGCATCTAAATAACCAAGGGCATGGAGTCTGGCAGCGGCGGCTCCAGGTGCAACGTTGTTAATGTGCCCGGACGTAATAAGTTCTCTACTTGAATACCAATCAATGAGCTGTTGCGGTGGTTTCTCCCCTAACAACTCGTGGTAGCGCACTTGCGCTAAGAGATAAACGCCCTCTCCCCACGACCATTGAGGAAGCCCAGCACGCCAGGTCGCATCAATAATTCGATCAGCACGCTCGCGTAAAAAATCAGGTGTTAGCTGCTCAGGAGTTAATGGCTCTAATGGCTTCGGCTCGTACCAACTCGAGGTGTTATCTTCTCCCGCCATCGATCAAGCCTGTGAATCTGGGGAGATTCGCTTGCCCTCAATTAAATCGATGACTAACTTCTCGCCCCCAAACGCTGCACTCAAAATCGAATCAGTCGCACTAACAACTGTTGCAGGATTGGCCAAACGAGGTGGAACTTCGGGCAATCCATTACTGAGAGTCACGCTCTTACCATCAACGAAGAATGGACCATCCCAGGTGAGAGAGAATTCACTCTTCTGTTTGAAGGTGATGCTCTGACTCTTATCGTCAAAGATAGGCTCACCAAGTTTCTTTACAAAGCTATTGAAATCCTTGTACTCCTTTTTATCGCCAAGGATTGCAACATAGAGCGCACCACGGCCTTGAGGAATCCACTCCTGCATAGCTGTATCGCCCTTAATTAATGGGCGGAATCCGCCTGCAGTCGCTACAGCGACGTAACCATCTCCCACTTGACCTGCTATCCAAGAGCCCTTCTGCACGAATTTATCCATCCATGGAGTTGGGAACCATAGATGCGTGAAATTTGGGAGCAACTCATCCTTCAATGGATACATCGCAAGAACAACATTCTTATGCTGACGAACCCTTGGAAGTACGAGGTGGCCCGCCCATGCATTTGGTCTAACCGAAGTTGCGTGGCCAAATGATGCTGGGTAACTCGCAAAGACTTGCACTTCAGTCGATAGCGTTGCACCCCAGACATGCTCCTGCAAACCTGGAAGTCCAGCTCGATAATCTTGTACAGAAGAGAGCATTCCACTCTCAGTTCGCCATATATGCAGATCTGATGCATAAGGACGTTCAAGGAGATCGCTTGTAAATCGATATTTACCTCTATAAACCTGACGACTTTGCCACTTACTTTGGAGAGAATGAGCAACCTTCACAACAAGTGGAGGCAAGGTATATTTCTTTGCAGTGATAAGGGTGGTAACAGGTAGCACTGCAAGATTGAGTGCACCCATTCCCCACAGCGCCCACATGATTGGCGCGGTCTCTTCAAATCGCGATGAGCGAAGAGTCGTGGTGTAACTGCGGCCATGCGCAGCTCCATGAATTCCTCGCCATGAATTACTTGCCAAAGAGAACATGAGCTTATCCAGAAGCGCCTCAGAGAATTCGCGGATTGTTTTATCTGGTGAGTACTCAAAGAGGGAGACAAGTGCCAGAGTATCGATAGCTAAATATGCATTTGAATCATATTCGCTAAATCCACCCTCTAACTTTCGCTTCAACCATTCAAGTGCCATGGCGCGCCCGCGTTCGGCGTGATCAGATCCCGAGCGATCTGCATTAGTGAATCGCTCTGTCTTGAAGTAACTTCCAATCAAATGTTCAGCGGTATGCCATACAAATTGGTGATTCTCGGTGAAGTAACACATAGCATCTAGGCCAGGATCTTCGATCCAATACTTAAATGAGAGAAGTGTCTGCTTTACCTCTTCCTTGAGCCCCGCTTCCCATTGATGATCTGGGAATCTATGCAAGATATGAACGAGTCCAACTGCTTCAAAATCGGCACAGTCTGCGCGCGATGTAATCATGGAAAGCGCAGGGGCTAAATCCTCACGAGTCACGGTATAGGTGCTGTCCTGATCAAGACGTGCCAATGCGCGAGCTGATGAGGCATAACTCTGCGCAACATGGTCAATAACCTCTTTGCGCCATACCTCTGGCTTACTCCGTGGAACCGTTGTCCGTACTCGCTCTGGGACTCTTGCGGTGCGGAATGTACGAAATACCGGTGAGCGCTCATCATCCACGCGAACTTCAAGGAAGACTTCTCCAGTATCTAACATTGTTGCGGTTACATCCCCCTCGATTGAATCAGAGGAACCTTTCATGGCAGCCTTTGCTGCTTCGCGAATCTTTGTGATCGTGGTGCTTGCTTTACTTTTTTCAAGAGTAAGCGCAACTCCATTGCCAATTGAGTTTCTCTCCTTGACCCGAATTTTTAGCCCTTGTGATCCGGCAAAGGTAATCTTGTCGTTATCTCTAGCCCATCGCTCAAGCGCGATGCTCTCTAATTCGCGTTCGGCGCTCTCAGAGATGTATTCATCTGCACCAAGAGTAGGAATGACTACTCGGACTGGTAGTCCTTCAACTTTCACGCGAACCGCGTGACGCACTTCGCGAAGTGAGATCTGCCATTGAGAGATGATCAGCGTAGAAACACCTGAAGGGAGCAACGTCTCGATCTCATGTGAGAGTGGCTGCATATAACCAAAAGTCTCGGTCGAAAGCACCAACTCTCCATTGAGCCAGACCTGAACTGGCCCTTGGCTTTGCACAATAAGTTTGCGCCACTCTGGTTGGTCTACTTCGATCTGTGCTGCCATCAAAGAGTGACGATATTCAGGTGTGTAGGAGAAATGGCTCCAGTCAGCATATCCATCATGTCCTGTATGGATTCGTACCCAACTATCCTTCACAACTTCGCCTGTACCAGGAGTTCGCCATTCAACTGGGCCACCCTCAATTACCTTTGGCATCAATTGATCTTTGATAAATGGGCGTTGCTGATAGATCCGGCCCTTCAGTGGGGCAATATCTGGGCCGTTGGTGAGTACCCATCGCCCATTTTCACCGAATGGATCTCCCGATGCTTCTAGCAACTTTCCGAGGTCATTCGCAGGTGAAATCCACGCGCGGGTAATCAACCAATCTCGGATGAATCCGTGTGAATCAAGTAGGTGGATTGTGCGATCAAAGTTGTCGGTAAAGGCAGTCATCTTTTAATCCTCATTCTTAATTGTGATTACTTCATACCTGTTTGGGAGATACCTTGGACAATCTGTCTCTGCATAAATACAAACATAAAGAGAACTGGGATGATCGACATAACAGACATCGCGATAATGATGTTGGTAGGAACTGCAAGACGACCATTTAACTGAGCTAAAGCTACTGGGAGAGTATAAAACTTCTCATCTTGGGCTACTAAGAGCGGCCAAATGAAATCGTTCCAGCGCCACAGAATCGAGAAGATTGCGACAACAGCAAGCGCTGGGCGAGCTAAGGGAAGAACTATTCGAGCATAAATCCTAAACTCCCCCGCACCATCAATGCGAGCAGATTCAATCAACTCATCGGGAATCGTTAGCATGTACTGCCTGATGACGAAAACCCCAGTGGGGGTTGCTGCCGCGGGAATGATCAATCCCCAATAGGTATTTACCATGCCAAGTTGGGCGACCACCAAGTAAATAGGAATCAAGATCACTTGAAGTGGGATCATAATCATCGCGAGGGTAAGGACAAATAAACCGTCGCGGCCTCGGAAGTTATATTTAGCAAAGGCATAAGCTGCCATTGAATTGATAACTAGAGTGAGGATTGTTGCAACGGTTGTAACAAAGACGCTATTGAAAAAATAACGCTTGTAGTTATAACTCTTGAGCGCTTCTGAGTAATTATCGAGTGAGAAAGATTGCGGTAAGAAGTGAGGTCTTCCACCGAGTTCAGCCAAGCCCTTGAAAGAAGAGAGCGTGAACCAAATGACTGGTGCTAAAACCACAAAGGTCATACCGATTAAGAGAGCAGTACGAAGGATTTCTGCTGTCTCTGGCGTACGTCGACCTGAGGTAGATGTCCAATTATTTTTTGCATTTGCATCAAAGATTCGAAGTAGTTTCATACTGCGTTGCGCCTTCTTCCTACGATGAAATTCAACGCCGTGAAGGCAAAAATGACTAAGAAGAGGATAACTCCGGCGGCACTACCCAATCCATAACGAATTGGTACTCCGAAGGCTCGTTCGTAAATGTATTGAACGATCAAGGTTGTTGCTCCAAGCGGGCCGCCACCTGTCAGTGTGTAGATAAAGTCAAAGGATTGGAAACCATGAATCGTGGCCAGGATGATGATGACCAAGGTGGTTGGCTTGAGCAGTGGCAAAATAATTTGCCTAATTGTTTGCATGCGCGAAGCGCCATCGATTGAAGCCGCCTCAAGAACGCTTCGATCGATTCCTTGAAGTCCAGCAAGCAAAATGATGGAGTAGAAACCAACGTGGACCCAGAGTCCAACGAATACCACTGTGACCATGCCGAGATTGGTATCCACCAACCAGCCCGGGGCGCCACCACCAAGCATTTTTATAGCCGCGTTGAGAGGCCCGTGTTTGCGATCAACGATATCGCTCCAGATTAGCCCAACAACGACTGGTGAGAGCATGACTGGCATAAAGAGAATTGCCCTAAAGAAACCCTTAGCAAACTTCTGCTCATTGACCACCAAAGCGAGAGCTATTGAGATCGTAATCGCAAGCAGTACGTAGAAGAAGACATAGGTAATTGTGTTCCGAGCGACCTGAGAGATCGTTGGATCATGGAGAATCTCTTTAAAGTTGGCATTGCCTACATATTTAAAATGAACTCCGTCGGTACTGTCAAAGAATGAAATCCAGAAACCGCGGATCGCTGGCCAAATAATAAAGGTTAAAAAAATTGCAAAATTGGGTGCAACAAATAGATATGGAACAAGCCGTCGGGACCAGCTTACGCTGGATCCACGACGGCTTGCCTTCTTAATTAACACAGAAACTCTCGAAAGATATCTCTTCTCTCGATTACTTCTTCAACGTCGCGAGCTGCGTATCAATGTAAGTGATCTGCTGCGCGATAGCTTGATCTGCCGTGATCTTCTTTGTCATGACGAGTGTCATCAAATCACGGATATTGTTGTAGATGTTGCCAGCCAAAGTTGGTACTGACTGGATTCCATAGGCAGCCGCAGGAGTTGCTGCAGCATCTGCTAGGTAAGTGTTCATATCTGTTTGGCGTGAAGAGTATGTAATTCCCTTAGCAACAAGGTCATTACGAGTAGGAAGCCAGAATGCGGCCTTGTCCATACGCTCCATTTGAGCTGGTTGTGCCAACCAGTTTGTGAAGTATGCAGCTAAGTCAGCGTTCTTGCTCGCCTTAAAGGCCATCAAGAACTTTCCTCCTGGCCATCCTCCGCCATTGAGTTCCTTTGGATTTGGAACAACTGCAAAGTTGAACTTTGCGCTGGCGTTAATGGTTGCAAGGTTGAAGTTACCTGAGAAGAAGACAGGGACTGCACCTGCGATAAAGACGTTTACAGGTGAGGAATATTTTGTTCCAGTACCAACCCACAAATCACGTGGTGCGAGATCAGCAGCATAGAGATCTGTGATCAGCTTGAGTGCCTTCGCTGCACGGTGTTGTGATGTTGGAAGAACGTTCTTCTGGTTCTTATCGACCATGAATGCGCCGAATTGGCTCATAACAGTTGAGAAACGGTGACCGGACTTATCCATTGCAAATGCATAGTCAGTACCGCCTGCAGCCTGTGCCTTCTTAGCATCGGCAATTAAAGTCGCCCAGTTCCAAGAAGTAGGGATTGCAATTCCGGCCTTCTTAAATAGATCAACGTTGATGATTGGACCGTTGACTGAAAGATCATATGGAAGACCAATAAGGTGAGAAGTCTTTGGATCCTGCACCTGAAGAGTTGAACCCTTGAGGAACTCAGACTTATATGTACGACCAAAGTATGTCTCGAGATCGAGAGCAACATTCTGGTAGAGACCAGGGTTGTTGAGGCGGGCTACATCTGGAGTGTTTCCAGCGGCGATGCGTGCCTGGAGTTGCTGATCAAGAGTTGTGTAAGGGACATCATCTAGTTTGACAGTTGCACCAGTGAGATTTTGGAAGTCTGTGATCATCGCGTTGGTTGTGTCAAGTTCGGCTTGACTATCGTGGTAGAAGTAGTAAGTAATTGTCTTACCCTTCCACGCAGCTAACTGAGCAGCAGTTGGTTTTAGAGTTGAAGTATCTGCGTGCGCGCTTGGAAGTCCAGTCACGACAAGGCTGGCGACAAGTGCGAGTGCGCTCGAGATCGCAATCTTCTTTCGAATATTTTTCATGGTGATTCTCGTGAACCCTTCTATCGGTGAGGTACCAAGCGATCTATTTCGCTAGTTGGGGCATATTTAATCCTGATTCCTAATGTAAAACAAGGGTATAAGGCCCACTGACTAGCCCTTTAGGATTACCCAGATATCCCTTAGACTGCTGGCTATGGAGATCAGAACACCCATTACGCCAGATGATGTGCAGAGTAAGAGCGCGGATTACCTACGAGAGAAGCTGGTAATCAGCAATCTCTTTGTAACAAATTCTGTCACATATCTCTTATCGCACCACGATCGCATACTCATCGGTGGGGTGACCCTTAAGAATTATAAAGTTTTGTTACAAAGCCCAGAAGAGTTACGGGCTGCCTATCTTCTCGAACGTCGTGAGTTGGGTCTTGTCTGTCTCTCAGGCTCTGTTGAGGTTCTCGCTGATGGCTCCACGCATCGACTAGAAGCAGAAGATATTCTCTATATCGGTCGCGGTACTCGCGAGGTAACCATTGAAGGAACTGGCGATATCTACTTCACCTCGAGTATGTGTCACATTGACTTCCCAACGACTCTGATCAAAAAAGAAGATTCAAACGCAACGGTCCTTGGAGTGAAGAAAAACTCCAATGAACGAACTCTTCGAAAATATATCCACGACCAAGGTGTCGCCTCAAGTGCGATGGCTATGGGAATCACAACAATTCACGAAGGCAGCAGTTGGAACACCATGCCATGTCACACGCATGAGCGTAGAACTGAGGTCTACCTTTACTTTGATATTGATGAGAATGAGAAAGTCGTTCACCTCTTTGGTCGACCAGATTCAACTCGCAATCTCATATTGAGTAATAAAGAAGTTGTAATCAGCCCAGCCTGGTCAATTCATACAGGTTCTGGAACCGCAAATTATAAATTTGTCTGGTCCACTGCTGGAGAGAATATTCTCTACTCAGATCTCGATGCAGTAGCTACCAAAGATTTACGATAAATAGATGTCGAATTGGATTGAAGATCAATTTTCGCTCAGTGGTAAACGAGCCCTCGTCACTGGTGCAAGTAAAGGCATTGGCGCAGCAATCGCAGTTGCGATGGCGAACGCTGGTGCTGATCTGATCCTTGTGGGTCGAACCTCCGAATCACTCGCGCAGACAAAGGGTGAAATAGAGAAACTTGGCAGAAAAGCTACAGAGATGATCTGCGATCTCTCAGAGACAGATGAAATTGCCCGAGTATTTTCTGACGTTGATTCTCTTGAGGTCGACATCCTTGTTAATAATGCAGGAACCATAATTCGCGGATCATCACTTGAACTCCCGCTCTCAGAGTGGCGCCGCATCTTAGATACTAATCTCAACTCTGCATTTCAATTGACTCAGCTATGCGCAAGATCGATGGTTGAACGAGGATATGGACGAGTCATTAATATCGCTTCCCTTCTCTCTTTCCAAGGAGGGCTCAACGTCTCGGCATACACAGCAAGTAAGCACGGCATCGCCGGCCTGACAAAGGCTCTTGGAAATGAACTTGGTGCTCGAGGTGTAACTGTTAATGCAATCGCTCCTGGCTATATCGAGACTGATAACACTCAAGCGCTACGCGATGATCCCGAGCGAAACAAGGCGATTAGCGCCAGAATTCCAGTAGGCCGATGGGGCAAGCCAGAAGATATTAGCTCTGCTGCAGTCTTCTTGGCATCTAAAGCAGCGGGGTATATCAACAGCGAGATTCTGACCGTCGATGGTGGCTGGATGGCCCGATGATTGAGATTATCTCTGCAAAGCGAGTTGTTCCTGTGATTACAATCAATGACTCTGCGAAAGCAAAAGAGCTAGCAGATTGCCTTGTCGAAGCTGGGCTTCCTATCGCTGAAATAACGCTCAGAACTCCCGAAGGAATAAAGGCGATCGAACTCGCGGCTACCAACTCCTCTCTTCTTGTTGGAGCAGGATCTCTTCGTAACGCAGATGATGCAAAAGGTGCAATAGCTGCAGGGGCACGCTTCTTGGTATCCGCTGGTTTCTCCCAAGGCATTGCTAATGAAGCGATAAAGAATAATGTTCAATATTTTCCAGGAGTAGCTACGCCGACAGAGATCATGCAGGCACTTGAAGCAGGAATCACCACTGTGAAATTCTTTCCAGCTGAGACTCTCGGTGGCTTAGCCGCCCTTAAAGCAATCTCTGCACCATTTCCGGGAGTTGCATTCATGCCAACTGGCGGTATCACTCTTGCCAACGCCGCCAAGTATTTAGAGTTCTCTCCTGTGCTTGCCGTAGGCGGAACATGGATGGTTGCGAAAGAGCTGATTGATAATGGAGACTTTTCAACAATTTCTAGATTAGCGAGTGAGGCAGTAGAGGTGTGCGAACGATGAATATTCTGAGTAAAGAAAAATGTCGCTTCGATGAGATCTCTCTCGGTGAGGTCATGCTTCGCCTCGATCCAGGTGAAGGACGGATAAAGAGCGCCAGAAGTTTCAATGCATGGGAAGGCGGCGGTGAGTACAACGTCGCTCGCGGACTCCGACGTTGTTTTAATTTGCGCACATCCGTCGTAACCGCCCTTGCTGATAACGAAGTAGGACGATTGATCGAAGATTTCATTCTGCAAGGTGGCGTTGATACAAGCTACATCCAGTGGAGTAAATACGATGGAATCGGTAGAAGCGTGAGAAATGGTCTCAACTTCACAGAACGAGGATTTGGCCTGCGAGGTGCAATCGGCGTATCAGATCGCGGAAATACTGCTGCTTCTCAACTGCGTTCAGAATCAATTGATTGGGATGCAATTTTTTCACAAGGAGTCAGATGGCTCCATACTGGCGGGATCTTTGCGGGATTATCTTCAACGACACCCGATGTGATTGAAGCAGCGATGATGAGTGCAAAGAAACATGGGACAAAGATCTCTTACGATCTCAACTATCGTCCAAGTCTCTGGAGCGCGATCGGCGGCCAGGAAAAGGCTCAAGCAGTCAACAAGGCTCTCGCTCCTTATGTAGATGTAATGATCGGAAACGAAGAAGACTTCACACAATCACTTGGATTCCACGTCGCTGGCCAATCTTCAGATTTTAAAGAAATTGATCATTCGGCATTTGGTGACATGGTTGCTGAGGTAGTGAAGAGCTATCCAAATCTTGAAGTGATAGGCACAACGCTGCGGAAAGTAAATTCAGCATCAAATAACGATTGGAGCGCAATCGTCTGGTCGAAAGAGAGCGGTCTTCTGCTTTCAAAGCAGTACAACAATCTAGAAGTTCTCGACCGCGTTGGAAGTGGAGATAGTTTCGCATCGGGATTGATCTTTGGCCTTCTTGATGGACGTCCGCTTCAAGAAGCGCTCGAACTTGGCGTTGCTCACGGAGCGCTCGCCATGACGACCCCTGGTGATACATCTATGGCTTCTCTCTCCGATGTTGAGAAGCTTGCACGTGGTGGCGGAGCTCGAGTAGAGCGCTAGTTGAGAGCGCCATATAGCCATCTCCAATAAAAGCTACATTTCTTCTCATCCATGGCGCAAGGCATAACGACTGTTGAGCGAATATTCGCGAAGGCATTTGGCGTAGCGCGGAGCCTACTAGAGGCGATCGACCGGCAGTATTAATGTTCACGAACTACTCAATCCTTGATGAATTGACTAGTTGTTCTTCACATATTCAGATGCATGCGGGAAGCCATTGGCTGCAAGCTTCTCAGCGATATCAGCCTTCACAGCCTGAACAACTTTATGTGTTCCGTTGCAATTTTTCTCTGGATCTGTGCTGTAACCACATTGGCAACTGCCCATGAAATTCTCTTTTCTCTAACGGTTGCCTTATAGTAACCTGAGACTCGCGCACCCAAGCGCTACACGCTCTCCCCAAGACGAATTAAATGGCTAGATTCAACGAGAAATCCGTATTGGATAGTGCAAAACTTAAAGTATGAAACTTCGCCCTTTCCTCGTCTCGTTACTCGTTAGCGCCGCACTTATTCCAGTAGTTGGCGCTCATGCAGCTGGTCCATATACAGCCGAAGGGGTTCACTTCGCCCAAATGATGATTCCACACCATCAGCAGGCGCTCTTAATCTCTCAATGGGCTCTCAAGCAGGGCAGTAATCCTGCAACGAAGAAACTTGCCGCCAAAATCATCGCAGAGCAGAGTCCAGAGATCGCCCAGATGCGTCGGATCATGACGACCGGTAAGTAACCCTTACGGAAGCGTTGGCACTATCCCAAGAACATAGGTTTGATAAGCGGCGTACCAATTCGTTGCGATAGCAACCTGTGCTTTCTTTAACGAGATCTGATGCGAGCAAACTAGTAGGTGGAGCTTGTTCTCTAACTGATCCTTCTTTCTCGCACCAGTCGATCCAGCATAAGGCTCTGGCCATAAGTTCTTAGGACTAGTCGGACTACCACCTAGCTCTAACGAGATGAGATGGTCTTCTTCGAAGAGCGATGTCTTGGTGCTGCCAAATGCAGAGTATGGAAGTGAATTGAGCTGTTGAATCTTCAGTTTTGTCGTGTAAGAAGACGGTGGCCTAATTTTCTTGGTGTAACCAATCGTACAGATTGTTGACCCGATATTTTCTTGCGTTACCGCCGGATTGATCGCCCCAGGAGTCACTTTCGAATTTGGTAAAACTGGCCCAACTGCTTTAGCTTGCACAGCCACTACGGTTGGCGTGGGTGCAGGTGTTGCGACCTCGCTCTGAACAAACTTGAGGCTAACTGTCGGAGATGAGAGGTGAATCCCCTCAACGTTTACAACGTACTGATCGTTCACCAACTGACCGGTGTAAGTCTGTGTTTGAGACTGGCCATCAGAATCGTACAGAAGGGATATTTGAGCCTTGGACTGCTTTGTTAAGTCCACTCCCCACAAACATTGGGCCAGAGCCGTTGAAATCTTTGCCTGAAAATTCACATAATTAATCGATCCATCAGACTTCAAATGCGGTCCGGACAAAGCGACGTTAAGGGAACCGTTCTTGGAATCCCACTCGGGGAAGTTGTCCCAGAAGGCATTCGATACAACACTCACGCCCGATTTAATGGATCTACACGTACCAAAGTTCTGCATCCGAGAATCACTAAGACCCCAGATCCAATAAGTGATTTGATCGTTTTCGAAATCTCCCCGCGTTGCCAATACAGCGCCGTTACAGCCGTATCCGGAATATTCTGATGGTTCGAGCTCCATATTGAGTACGGTGTAATCAGAGTTAGGCGACTCAAACGTCACACCAGCGCTAGAAAGACCTCTTCCCAATCCTCCGGATCCAAGGGTCTGCATAACATTGTTTGGTACGCGAACTCTGACATCAAATTTCACTCCAGGACCAAATTCTGTTGGGACTGGACTGCCTGGGTAGTAGGTCTTTCCAACACAACTTTCGCTAGTAGGCGGGAAAACTTTCGGTTGTGGTCCACCTGGGGTTCGACTGCCAGGGGTTAGAACCGTTTCAAGATATTCGTTCCCTTGCACACAAGGCGTGTAGAAACAGTCCTGATTACCCATTGGAAAATAGAAAATTCTTGGCATGGCAGTCTTCACATAACCATTATCGAAAGTAATTCCATCAAAAACATACTCCTGCCACTTTGCAGTAAGAATTGATTGAGGAGCATATGCTCGAGTTTCGGTTGAGATTTTGCCGTTTAGTTGACCTTTCACTTTGGCTCCATCTGATTTCGACGCATAAATAGCCTCAATGCAAAAAGTTGAATTGTCAGTTGAACAATCTAAGACCGCTTGTAATGGCTCAACCGCCCGTGCTACCGAAGGAAATGGATTAAGGATCGTAAGAGCGATCAATGACAGAACTGAAGCTAGAAACCGACGCATTCGCCAATTATTGAGTTGAAGGGGTGCTGCGGTACCGACAAACCCATCGATGACCAGTTAAATGTGCTGGCCCAACATGGTTCGCCACGTGAGGATCAAGACGAGAACGCCACAGAATAGAAGCACTGCGGCTACGGTAATCGAGCGCTTTCGACCCAAGAGTTGAGGTAGCCCAAGAATGCCTTGCGAGATATCCCAATCCAGATCTTTCATGACATTAAGGAAATGAAAGGCCGAGGCAAAGAGGATGAAGGCCAAGTAGAGCCAGACTGAAGGAACTTTTCCAGCACCAAGAAAGATCGCCCACGGTAGTGCACCGAAGGAGATCACATAAGGTGCGACTGAAAGTCGAGTCTTCTTCAATCTAAAGTTATATGCAGTTGCACTCAGTAATCCAAGTGCGTGGATCGCGCTCCCCTTAAAACCTAACGGGCCAGCAAGTGAGAGCACTATTGCAGTAACAAGTGCTGTAGCTATCGCAGGCTTGAGTTGAGACGGCAGGACCTTGCCAGCTACAAGAGGCTTATTCATCCGGGTAGCTTGCGCATCGAGTGGATAGTCGATGAGATCGTTACTCCAACCCACCACACATTGCCCGGCAAAGATTGCGGCTGCGACTTCGAGGGAACCAAGAATTGAAAACTGGGTAAGCGAGAGCAAAAAAGTTATAGCAACGACAAGAACTGTCGGACCACAGTGGGTAGCCTCAACAAGACCGATGAATCGCCCTCTATCCCAAGTTTCCCTAATATTCATGTGGATCAATATATTGTGAGCATAACCTCACAATCACGAGCCTTGCGGAGTCGATTGAAAGATATAAGATGAAGTTATGACAACGGAGTCACCACTTAATACCGCCTTGGTACAACTTCGAGGCACAGTCGACAAATTAGGCCTCTCAGAGAACGATTGGCAGACCCTCTCCACCCCACGGCGCGTATTACAAGTCGCCGTCCCGCTCCGCCGTGATAACGGCGATGTTGAAATGTATGACGGTTATCGGGTGCAGTACTCGACCACCCGCGGTCCATCAAAAGGTGGCGTTCGCTATCACCCCGATGTAGACCTCGACGAGACAATCTCATTAGCAATGCTCATGACCTGGAAGTGCGCACTCACAAATCTTCCGTACGGTGGCGCCAAGGGTGGAATCGCAGTCGATCCCAGCAAACTTTCGGCCCGCGAAAATGAACGCCTCACTCGTCGCTACACATCCGAAATCTTGCCGATCATCGGACCAGAGCGTGACATCCCCGCTCCTGATGTCGGAACCGATGAACGGAATATGGCCTGGATGATGGATACCTACTCTGTTAATGCTGGCTTCTCAGTCCCAAGTGTTGTCACAGGTAAACCAATCGTTCTAGGTGGATCGCTTGGTCGCACATCTGCGACCGGTGATGGAGTTGCGATCGCAACTCGTGAAGCACTTCGCGCACGCGGCATCGATATCAATGGCGCTACCGTTGCGATTCAAGGATTCGGAAAAGTTGGTTACTGGACCGCTGTTGCTCTCGAGAATATGGGCATGAAGGTCGTCGCAGTATCTGATGTCAATGGCGCCGTCACTGGATTCTCTTCAGTTGCAGATCTATGGAGTTACTTCCTAGCTAATGGCAACCTCGATATCCCCGGCTCTGATCGCCTCACTAACCAAGAACTTCTTCATCTCGACGTAGATGTGCTTATTCCTGCTGCTCTTGCAGATGCAATCACTGGTGCGACCGCACCTGGAATCAAGGCAAAGATCGTTGTCGAGGGTGCGAATGGACCGACATCTCCTCTTGGGGATGCAATCCTGCAAGATAAAGGCGTACTCGTGGTCCCAGATATCTTGGCTAACTCTGGCGGTGTAATCGTCTCGTACTTCGAATGGGTTCAAGATAAGCAGAACTACTTCTGGTCAGCTGATGAAGTCCGCGAGAATCTCTCATCAATCATGATGCGCGCTCTCCACGAAGTTGAAGCAGTATCCAATACCAAGAGTGTTACGTGGCGTGATGCAGCGTTGATGATCGGCGTTGGACGAGTCGCTGAAGCGCACCATCTCCGTGGTCTTTATCCGTGATCTCTCACTCAGAATAAGGTCTCAGGCTCACCTAAGACGATCGGTTCAGGCAGATCGCTGCCAGAGTTCAGGGCGCTATTTACTCGTGATGAGACTGGATGGAATGTGAGCCCAGCTTCTGGGTTCGGTAGATCCAAGAGCTTAAGAGTTCGTTCTTCATCACTACTCTGAATAGATTTCGATGATAACCATTGGCTCCATCGATCCTCTGGCAAGAAGACCGGCATCCGGTGATGGATCGTTGCTAATTGACCAACCGCTTCGCGCGTAATGATTGCTGTAGTCGTAATGAACTCACCATTGGCTGGATTAACCCAGTGCTCATATAACCCAGCAATTGCCAGTGGGCTCTGATCGGCGTTGTGAATATAAAACGGCTGCTTCGGTGGATATGGGCCAAGCTCTGTCGCCCATTCGTAATATCCGGTGACTGGAATCAAAGCACGGCGGGATTTAAAGGCTTCCCGGAAACTTGGCTTCTCTGCAATCGATTCGACCCGGGCATTGATCGCATTAGAGGCACGTGATGCATCTTTACTCCAGGCAGGAATCAATCCCCACTTTGCGATCTGCAAGCAGCGTTGCGTACCACTCTCATCTTCACCTTTGATGAAATAGATCGGTGTAGTGGGTGAGACATTGAAATTTGGTGGCACTGAGTCGATGGTTGGCTTTGCGGTACGGAACTGGCGCGCGAGCTCATCAGCACTCACTGTCAGAGTAAAGCGTCCGCACATGGCTCAATTATTACTCACAGAGCTATCTCAGCGCACCAACTGGAAGCTCGTACTACGCTGAAGCCATGAAAAGAGTCCTCGCGCTTTCACTTGTTGTGCTCTCCCTGATCTCGAGCGCACCTGCATCACAGGCGATGGGTAGCGGCAATAAATATTCAGACTTGCAGACTGGCGTGACCTATGGGATCTATCAGCCTTCAAATACTCTCGGGCTGCCAGTGCTCAATTTTGAAGTCCGGCCATGTCGGTTATTCCCCAAGAAAGATATGTACCTTCTCGCAGGCTTTGGTGGAATGGACCGCGGTATCGCACTCGTCGAAACCGCAGCTGCTTTCAACTGCACCGGGGTAGACAATCCGGTCTCGCTAGGCACAACCATGATCAACGGCATCAAGGCCCAGGTCGGTATTTATTGTGCGAGTAAGAGTTGTCCGGCAAGTAAGTTTTCACAGTACGGTGGCGAGATTACGTGGACCACTCCTAAGACAAAGACACTTGCTGCAACTTATATTCGACTCGGAACCCAAGGCGGTTTTACCTTGCAGCAACTCACTGCTTTTGCCACAGGACTCAAGCTAGTTGGCAAGAAGTAACTTTAAAGAACGACTCTTGCTAAGGAGTCGAGTAAATCTGTAGCAACCAATGATCGCTTCGCGCGATAGGCACGTTTGCCGGCAAAGGCATGTGCCCGTGCAGCTTTAATGAGGACTTCAAGAACCGCACCTTCGTTATCTGGATTCCACGACGCTAACATCGATCCAATAAAGCCCGCGAGAATGTCGCCAGTGCCAGCAGTCGCAAGCTCTGACCCACCGCTGCTTTCGACAAGTGTGAGCCCACCTGGTGTTGCAATGACAGTATTGAAACCTTTTAGGACAACAAAGACGCCTAATTCACGTGCCGCCTTAAGCGCGAGTGGAATTCGATCATTGGGATGTTCGACTACATACCCCATCGATTTAAATTCACCTTCGTGTGGGGTAATCACCGTGAACTCTGCCTTGCTCTTCGATGCCATGTTCACTGCATCGGCATCGAGCACTACAAATTTAGTAGTGGGTAATGAGAATCTCTTAGGTAGCTTTGGCGCACCAGGCCCAATGACCCAGGCATTTGCCTTGCTCTCACTGATCGAATCAAGTAGAACGACATCCGGGTAAGAACCAATTACTAGATCAGCAACGCGCTTCTCAGTGAACAGGTAATTAATGTAGCCGGCCCCACCGCGGCGAGCACCACCTACGCAGAGAAGCCCAGCACCTGGGTATTCATCGCTACCTGCGATAACACCCACGACCCCATGCGTATATTTGTTGGCATCGATAGCCCTCGGGGCTAAGACTCGAATGCGTCGATTAAACATATCAGCAGGCTACTCCTTGCTACTCGCTAAAGGAAGCGCCTTTCTTGATCACCACATCGAGCATCTTCTCGGTTAATTTACCCGTGAAGGTATTCTGCTGGCTAGGGTGATAACTTCCGATCACCAATCGCTTCACGCCATCGCTGCCAACAAAGGTAAATGATGCGCCGTGACCAAACTTTGGACGAGGCTTCGGCAGCGCCTCACCCATCTCAGTAAGCGTTAAATATATTTGGGTCCACGCGAGGTTGCCGAGTGCTAAGAAAGTTCTTGCCGTCGGCATAAGAAGAGCAATCTCATTGTGGAAGAAGGGTGCGCACGCTGCCTTCTCCTCCGTCGTCGGTTTGTTATCCGGTGGCGCGCAACGAACTGCGCACAAGATGCGGGTATTAATTAACACTTGGCCATCATCTCGGGAGTCACTTGTTGGTAGCTTTGCGAGCCCTGCCTTATGCAGTGCGCGATAGAGCCAATCCCCTGATGAGTCACCGGTAAATACTCGACCCGTGCGATTAGCGCCATGTGCACCGGGAGCAAGCCCCAGCACAATAAAACTCGCATCTGCTGGCCCAAAGCCTGGGACTGGTTTACCCCAATACTTCTCATCTACGTATGCCTTGCGCTTCACAACTGCGACCTCTTCACGCCACTCCACTAATCGTGGGCAGAGCGTGCAGCGAATAATCGCCTTATCTAAAAGAGGTAGCGATTTAGCGGGCATCGATGGATAAGCCCCATGCGATTCCATCGAGAATATCTGACTCTGATGCGATGAATCCTGCGGTGCCGGTTGCATGCAAGACTCGTGAGAGAACAAGTGAACCAGCAGTAATGACATCGACTCGACCTGGGTGCATATAGCCAAGCGCAGCGATCTCATCACGAGTCATTGATTGGAACATTAAGGCGACTTCATGGACCTTTGCTGCTGGAATATATGCCAAGTGAATTGCGTAACGATCGTATTCATCTAAGCCAAGCGCTGCCGCTGCAACAGTAGTGGCGGTACCAGCAACACAGACGAGCGTCTTAGCGCTGGTAATAGCGACATCTTGTGCCGCTGATGCAATCGCGGCATCGATATCTGATGTCGCTGCAGCAATCGCATCTGCAGTAGGTGGCTGCAGATTCAAATGGCGCTCTGACATGCGCACGCATCCAATATTGACTGACTTCGCAGATTCAACTCTGGTGCGACCTAAGACAAACTCAGTTGATCCCCCACCGATATCTACGACTAAGAATGGTCCATCAGCTTCTTGTAGCTCTTTCGTTGCGCCCATGAACGAGAGCGCTGCTTCTTCGACCCCAGGAATTACTTCTGGTTCGATTCCAAGAATATCTCGCACACCATCGATGAAGAGATCACGGTTGGTGGCATCACGGGTAGCGCTGGTCGCGCAGAAACGAACTCGTTCGACACCCTTCGAAGCAATAATGGCTGCATACTCTTGAGTCACCTTGAGGGTGCGCTCAATCGCAGCTGGATCAAAGGCCTTGTTCTGATCTACGCCTTGGCCAAGTCTGACGACCTCCATGCGGCGATCTACCTCTTTAAAGGATCCGTCATGAATATCTGCGACAAGAAGTCTGATCGAGTTAGTCCCGCAATCGATCGCTGCTACGCGCATGGCTCACCTTCCCACCACTGAGGCAGCGCAGCAAGTGCTTCATCGCCGAATGGGTTGACACCAGGACCAGCACCTAATGAATGTGCGACTAATGAGTGCAGACACTTCACACGCGTTGGCATTCCACCTGCGGTGATTCCCTCTACCTCAGGGACATCCATTCCGAGTGCGCCACGTGCTGCTAGGTAATCCTCGTGCGCAGCCAGGTATTGACCGGCGACTTCAGGATCAGTACCAAGTCGTGCTTCCATCTCGGCCATCATGCCAGTGGTCTCGAGCGTTGAGATTGCACCAGTGAGCTTTGGACAGGTTGCATAATAAAAAGTTGGGAAGGGTGTGCCATCAGATAATCGTGGTGGCGTCTCAACTACAGCTGGCTTGCCACATGGACAGCGATAGGCGATCGCATGGACATCACGCGGGGTACGACCGAGCTGGCGGCCGATTGCATCAAGATCAGCTTCAGTGGGTTTATCAGTAGACATTAATTAGGGATTCACATTCGTACTTGTAATAGATGAGATCACCTTGGAGTACCACGGTAGACCTGATGGAATATCGGTGGAGATCACTCCAGCAGGTTGACCTTGCTTTGAATTCTCAGTAGCCGCACCGATCACGATGTATTGATGCTCCCCCGGAAAGATGTAGTGAAGTCTGGTGCGCGCTTGTGATGCGACATAGGCCGGGTCGTTCCACTTGGCTAGCTCATTTCTCGCAGCATCTAACGTTGCCTGCGAATCATGTAGCTGGACTTTGAGTGCATTGATCTGTGCCCGCTGCGCAAAGTATCGCTGCATCGGTGGTGCGAGAGTGATTGCGACAACGAAGAGCACTGATGCCACCGCAAGGTTGCGACCAGATACTCCCCGAAGCCACTTCATAGGATTGTGAGTTATTACGCCTTGAATCGTGGGAAGGCGCTGCGACCAGCATAGAAAGCGCTGTCGGCAAGCTCTTCTTCAATACGAAGGAGTTGGTTGTACTTAGCAACGCGCTCTGAACGAGCAGGTGCACCAGTCTTGATCTGACCACATTCGAGCGCAACTGCAAGATCTGCGATCGTTGTATCTTCAGTCTCACCTGAACGGTGTGACATCATCGAGCGATAGCCAGCACGATGTGCCATAGATACTGCATCGATTGTCTCGGTGAGTGTGCCGATCTGGTTGACCTTTACAAGCAGCGCGTTAGCGGTATTGAGCGAGATTCCCTTTGCAAGACGCTCTGGGTTAGTCACAAAGAGGTCATCGCCGACGATCTGGATCTTCTGACCGAGGTCAGCTGTCATCTTTGCCCAGCCATCCCAATCATCTTCATCCAATGGATCTTCGATCGAAACGATTGGATAAGAAGCTACGAGCTCTGAGTAGTAGGCGATCATCTGATCTGATGAGCGCTCTGAGCCCTCAAACTTGTACTTACCCTTTTCATGGAACTCAGTTGCCGCAACATCCATCGCAAGTGCAATATCTTTGCCAGGCTTGAAGCCAGCAGCTTCGATCGCAACGAGGATCAAATCAAGTGCAGCGCGATTGCTCTCAAGGTTTGGTGCGAAGCCGCCTTCATCACCGATCGATGTAGCGAGGCCCTTCTGCTTCAATACTGATTTGAGGCTGTGATAGATCTCAGCGCCCCAGCGAAGTGACTCTTTAAATGAATCCGCACCGATCGGTGCGACCATAAATTCTTGGATATCAACGTTGGTATCAGCATGTGCGCCACCGTTGAGGATATTCATCATCGGTACTGGCAAGGTGCGAGCGGTTGGTCCGCCGATATAACGGAAGAGTGAGAGATCAGCAGAATCTGCAGCAGCGCGAGCGACTGCAAGTGATACGCCGAGGATTGAGTTCGCGCCAACTCGGCCCTTGTTCTTGGTGCCATCAATCTCAAGCATCTCGGCATCGATCATGCGCTGATCTTGTGCGTCGTAACCGATCACTGCTGGAGCGAGTTCATCGTTCACAAAGTAGACAGCCTTCTCAACGCCCTTACCGAGGTAGCGCTTGCCACCATCGCGAAGCTCTACCGCTTCAAAGGCGCCGGTTGAGGCACCACTTGGGACGCCAGCACGAGAGGTTGTGCCATCTTCAAGAATTACTTCAACTTCAACGGTGGGATTTCCGCGAGAGTCCAAAATTTCACGGGCGTGAACTGCATCAATGAGTGCCACGGGCGTTCTCCTTTTCCTTGCTTTCATAGTCTTCGATCATTTGGATGTACTTCGTTACCGCACCGCGCAACGCTGCTTCGGCATCTAAACCTTGCTTCTGTGCCTGCTCGACAATTCCAAAGAGAATCTCGCCAAGCCCTTCTTGAGTTATTCCGGCATCGATCTTTACCGGTTGTTCAGCGCTGAACCCATACCCAAATTTATCAACTCTGTAGGCCAGTTTATTCGCCAACATGAGCGCAGGCTGGGCAATTGGCACCCCATCAAGGGCTGAAGTTCGACCCTTTTCGGCGACTTTCTGTGCTTCCCAACTCTTCATCACATCTTCACTTGTATCAGCCACGGCGTCACTAAAGACATGTGGATGCCGCCTGATTAATTTATCGGCGACTGTGCCTGCAATCTCTTCAACATCAAAGGGATCGGTCGGATCATCTTCGGCCACCCTGGCGTGGAAGTAGACCTGAAGGAGTAGATCTCCGAGCTCTTCGCGCATTGACTCACGATCATTTAATTCGACCGCTTCAACATATTCGTAGCTCTCTTCAAGCAGATATTTCAGAAGTGATTCGTGGGTCTGCTCGGCATCCCACGGACAGCCACCGGGTGAACGGAGTCGATCCATTGTTTCGCGTAAGCGATTGAGCTCTGACATCTGATCTCCCCTCTTGGCCACCGATACAACCGAAATATTTTTAACTACTTGAGAATCGAATTAAGAACTTCCATCGCCCACGGCAGGATCGAAGTATCCCCTAGATCATCACCTACCTGCCAGTTTGGCGCAGCAGAGCGTGCGACTAAGAGCGATTGGGCCGCACTCTTGATGAGCGACCCCGGATACATTCGAGCTAGCCTGATTTGGAGCGACTCCGGCAAGGTCACTGGCGCTAGTTTCAAGAACTTTCCTTGCAAGACAACTTCTGTTAACCCAAGCTCTTTCGCCCGGACTCGAAGCCGTGCGACATCGATCAACGTGCTGGCAGGTTCTGGGAGCTCACCAAACCTGTCGACAAGTTCTTCAACGATTGCATCGAGATCTTTATTTGCACTTGCATCAGCCATCCGGCGATAGAGATCAAGACGAAGCCGCTCTGATGGTAGGTATTCGACCGGCAGATGCGCGATTAACGGGAGCTCTACCTTGCACTCCTTTACGCGTGGTTCGACATCGACATAGCCAGTCTTAAACTCTTCAACCGCTTCACCGACCATGCGCATATACAAATCAAAGCCAACTTCAGCGATATGTCCTGATTGCTCACCACCGAGCAAGTTACCGGCGCCGCGAATCTCAAGATCCTTTAAAGCAACCTGCATACCCGACCCGAGATCAGTATTTGTAGCGATTGTTGTGAGGCGATCATGTGCGATCTCGGTCAGTGGCTTATCTGCTGAATATAAGAAGTAGGCATAGGCACGCTCTCGCCCGCGACCCACACGACCTCGTAACTGGTGCAACTGTGAGAGACCAAATTTATCGGCGCGATCCACGATGAGAGTATTGGCATTCGGGATATCGATACCGCTCTCGATAATCGTGGTAGATACCAAGACATCGAAATCCTTCTCCCAGAATCCAAGGATCACATCTTCGAGCTCTCGCTCACTCATCTGACCGTGTGCGACGCGGATACGAGCTGCTGGTACCAAGATGCGAAGGCGCTCTGCCACAAAATCGATATCTTCGACTCGGTTATGAACAAAGAAGATCTGACCATCACGAAGTAACTCGCGGTGGATCGCAGCCATCACCTGCTTATCATCATAAAAGCCAACATAGGTCAGTACCGGATGGCGTTCTTCCGGCGGCGTCGTGATGTTCGACATCTCGCGGATTCCGGTAATCGCCATCTCAAGTGTGCGTGGGATCGGCGTCGCAGACATCGACAAGACATCGATATTGGTGCGAGCCTTCTTGAGCTCTTCTTTATGCTCGACACCAAAGCGCTGTTCTTCATCGACGATGACAAGCCCAAGGTCCCTGAACTGCACATCCTTTGAGAGCAATCTGTGGGTTCCGATCACGATATCGATCGAACCGTCAGCGAGCCCCGAGATGATCTCTTTACCCTCTTTCGGTGTATTAAAGCGAGATAACCCAGCGACCTTGAGTGGGAAGCCGGTGTAACGATTCAAGAATGTTGATAGATGCTGCTGCACAAGCAAAGTCGTCGGAACAAGTACTGCTACCTGTTTGCCATCTTGCACTGCCTTAAATGCTGCACGGATAGCGATCTCAGTCTTGCCATAACCCACATCGCCACAGATGATGCGATCCATTGGGTGCGAGGCTTCCATATCGCGCTTTACTTCTTCGATCGTCGAGAGTTGGTCAGTGGTCTCGACATACGGAAAAGCATCTTCAAGCTCTCGCTGCCACGGCGTATCTGCCGAGAAGGCGTAGCCCGGTGCTGCCATACGTGCCGCATAGAGCTGAATCAGCTCTGCTGCGATCTGCTTCACAGCCTTACGAGCGCGGCGCTTGGCGTTCTGCCAATCTGCGCCACCGATACGGTGGACCGCCGGTGCTTCACCGCCGACATAACGCGTTACTTGTTCGAGTGAATCAGTCGGGACAAAGAGTCGATCCCCGGGCTGACCACGCTTTGATGATGCATACTCGATCACGACATATTCGCGTGAACTCTTACCGACAGTGCGCTGCACAAGTTCGACATAGCGACCAACACCATGCTGCTCATGCACCACGTAGTCACCAGGCTTGAGTTCTATCGGATCGACCGCCTTCTTACGCCGTGATGGCATCCGGGCTTGATCCTTATTTGAGCTGCGCTGACCAGAGATATCTTTCTC